>NZ_FNEJ01000083.1 GCF_900100085.1 Salipiger marinus | reverse complement strand
CGGCGCGAGGCGGTATTCGACCGGGCCTGCGGGGGCGCAGGCGGGGGTGCGTATATAAAGGAGCGCTGCGGTCACCGCGCCGTCGAAGTCAGCCGAGGCGGCGAGGCGGAAGTGGGTGTTGCCGGAGGCGGCCACCAGCTCGGCGACGTGCCAGCCGGTGCCGCTGACCGCCGCGCCCTGCTGCAGGGGGCCGCCCGCCAGCTCGGGTGTGAGCGTGCCCGCGACATGCGTGCCGATCTGGAAGGCCACGCGATAGGTGCTGCCCGGGCTCAGGGTCAGCTCCTGGCTGATCACGCCCGCGCTGCCGGACGTATGGCTGGCCTGCCCGCCGCCCACGGTCCAGCCGCTGCCCGCCGTCCAGACGCCGACCTCGTCAAAGCCGCCATCGGCGAGCAGGCTGGCCCGGGTGGCATCGCCATCGACCAGCGTGACCGTGGCGCCGGGGGTGACCGGGCGCGGCTCCCCCAGCGCGTCCGTCTCCGGATCAAAGGCCTCCCCCGCCGCCGTGCGGTAAAGCTGCACCGTGACGGTGGCGGGATCGCTGACCGCCAGAGCCAGCGTGGCATGGCCGAGCCCGCCGCTGACCACGATGCCCTCGGGGTCGAGTGCTGCAGGCACCGGCGCGGCACTGGCGCCGATCACATGCGTGAGCGTGGTGTTATAGGGGCTCTCGTCGCCATCAAAGGCGAGGGCTTTGGCGCGCAGCTGCACCTCCTGCCCCAGCGTATAACCCGCGATCTCGGCCCCGCCCTCGGCGGCGGCGATCTGCAGCGCGGTCCAGCCCGGCGCGCCGGTGAGGCGATGCTCCAGCACGAAGCCCGACAAGAGCCGCAGCTCGCCCGCCGAGGCCCCCAGCAGCACCCGCAGCAGGATCTCGCCGCTCTCCTCGTCCGGCCCACTTTCCAGCCCGCGCCAGACCGGCATCTGCGGCGGGGCACTCAGCTGCGGGATCACCTCGCCGACGATGCTGTCCCAGGCGGGCACCTCCTCGGCCTCGGTGAGATCGTCGATGATCGCAGCCTCCGCCACCAGGGTCAGCCGGGCGGAAAACCCCTCGCCCGGCTCCACATCCACCACCACCATGGGCTCGCTGACCTGCGCCAGCGGGCCGAGAAACACCAGGCTGCCGGGCTCGGGCAGAGGTTCCTCCCCCGCCACCATCAGGCTGTGGCCCTGCCCGGTGACCTTGGCCACCACCGACCGGCCCACCGTATCCTCGGGACCGTCATAAACCCGCCAGCGCAGGCCCCAGTCAGCGGGGCCTTCACCCCCCTCTTCAATGCCCTCTTGCGGCAGTTCCTCGTCGATGACCAGAAACCGGTCCAGCGCCTGCCGCACCCGGGCGGAGATCTGCGTGCGCGCCAGCACGTCCCAGCTCGCCATGACCAGATCGCCGCGCGTCGCCACCCGGGCGGCCCCATCCATGACGCAGGTAAATGTGTCGGGCCGGTGCATCGCCTCGTAAAACCGCCGCCGCCCCTCGCGCCAGATCTCCGCCGGGTCAGTCTTGCCGGGCAGGACCAGCTCCTCGGTCAGCTGCGGCTCCCCCGCCAGCCCCGGGCGCGGGATCACCATCTCGCCGATGTCCCAGCCATTGCTCTCGTCGGCAAAGCTCACCCGCAGCGCGTCGGGCAGATCGGTATAGGCGCGGCTCCAGCGGAAGTCGCGGGTGTTGCGCGGCGAGAGGTGATCGACCACCAGCGCCTGCGGACGATCCACCACCACCGACCAGCGCCGCCCGTCATGGCGCGGGCTGGCGCGCCCGGCCTGCGCGATGGCCCGCAGCGCCTCACCGAGGCTCTCGCCACCCTCATGCACCCGGTCATACTTCAGCCCCTTCGCGGCGCAGAACGCATGCCAGTCCGCCAGCGCCGCCCAGTCCAGACCGCCCGCCGCGACCGGCCAGGGATTGCCCGGCCCGGTCAGCGCCGCGACATAGGCGCTGGCGGGATTGCGCGACAGCCCGGTCTCCCAGGCGCTGCCGGTCCAGTCCGGAGCATGGCGCTGCACCACCGCATTGACCTGATCGAGCTGGCCGGTCAGCTGATG
>NZ_FNEJ01000040.1 GCF_900100085.1 Salipiger marinus | reverse complement strand
AATCACTCCGGGGCAGACATCCGATTACCTGGGGTTCGACCTGGTCATGGTCAACAACCTGCCAGAGCCGAGCGTCCTGCTGGCTGACAGAGGCTATGATGCTGACCGCATTCGGAAAAAGATGGAGGCGCGGGAGGTGCTCACCCAAATTCCCATGCGCAAATCACGCAGGATGCGCGTGGGTGTGGATCATTCTCTCTATTCCTTGCGCAACCTTGTCGAGCGGTGCTTCAACAAGTTGAAAAACGCACGCCGTGTCGCCACACGCTACGACAAAACCGCTGAGAGCTTCTTGGGCTTCATCGACATCACCTCCATCCGACTTTGGCTGCGCCTTTTGTCAACATGACCTAAGCTTTCCGACTGGCTCTGTGAGCTTCACCCGGAATTAACCTTTCATCAAGCTTTCTGTGCCTCATGCCCCTGACATGAAAACGCCCGGCAGAGGGGTCTCCTCTCCGGGCGCACAACGTTTCACTGGCTAGATGTCAACAATCCTACATCCGTGTCAACGGGTTTTCTTTCCACGGCGCTTGCGGCGGCATGTCATTGGACACGGAAAAAGCGGTCAGACCCATGGTCTGGAAGGTGACGCGCAGTTCCAGCAGCGCCCCCCACCAGGCCAGCCAGGCCCGGCGCATCCCGGCGACATGAGCGGCGGTGCCGGAATAGGTGACAAGACAGACATAGCCATCATCGCGGCCTAGCTGATTTGCGGGCCAGCGCCCCTGCCCGGTCCACAGGGTCTTTTCCGCAAAAGGCCCGCGCCAATGGTTTTTCCACGCCATCGGCTGGCAGCGCGGCGCCTCGACCGAGCCCCAGTCCGGCATGATCCCGGCGCGGGCGGCCTCGGCGATGGACAGCGCCATCCGTGTGCCGCCGCACCACTCGGGCAGCGCCGCGACGGCATCGGCAACCATATCCGCATCGGGATGCGAGTCCGATGTGCCGCCGCCATCCACCGCACAGCCAAGATTGCGCCGCTGCATCAGGATATATTCCATGCCGACCCCCCGACGCTCCCCGGCCATGCGGGAAAGGTTCTGCCCATCAAAATCCAGCTTCACCCGTTCCACCTGAAAGGCCCAGACCAGCAGTTCCCAGATGCTGACCGGGCGCTTGGCGCCGCGCCCGGGGCGCAGCATGGCGGGTTTCGTTCTGTTTTCTGCCCTGTTCATCATGATCCCACTCAATATTTAGCCCTGCTTTTCTGTTCAGAGACAGGATGTTGATTTTCGATTGTTAAGAGGACGGCTTGACCGGCTTGAAAGGCAAAGAGGACGGCCCGAAAGACGGGAGACACCACATAAGGTAAGCCATTGGAATGAATGAAGATGCCGGGTGGATCACGGCCTGAACGGCCCGAACGGCGTGAAATGCCAACTAACGCATGAGGCTGGTCATCTCCCCCGGACCCCCTATTTCCGCGCGCGCATGTGTGGCCCCGCATCTCGGGCCGTTCGGGCCGTTCGGGCCGTCGATGCCGCGCAAGCCATTGAACAGGCGCAGTTTCCCCCGGACCCCATGTCAGGGCGTCGGGCCGTGGCATCCGCGCTTCAAGCCGGTCGGACCGGTCAGATTTCCGAAGGAATGTGTGGGGGTGCGGGGTGCGGGGCGCCGTGACGGGCCGGGATGCACCCCGCGGGCTCATGGATCGAGCCTTTCGGGCGGCAGCGAGGCCAGCCAGGCATTCACCTCGGCCGCAGGGATCTCGCACAGCGCACCGTTGCGGCGCGGCTGCGACACCGGGCGCCGCCGCGCCGCTTCCGCCGCATGATGGGCGGCATAGGCCGCCTCGCGCGCCAGCCTCAGAGCGTTGATGCAGCCCTGCTTGCTGAGGAAGGTTTGCTCTTTCGGGATGAACCCATCCTCCCGCGCCTGATCGACAAAGGCGTCAAGCTCGGCACGGGTCAGGCCAAGGCTGGGCGTCACGCGCTTCCACGCGCCGGGGTTCAGGGTTGCCACATCGTGCCCCCTTCTCCTCCGACCTTGGACGCCACGGGGCGTCCCTTGGCATCGCGCGGCGCATTATCGAAGGATCGCCGGAAGTCAGCGAGAAACTTCAGCCCCCGGTATCCCGTCGCATCACGCTTGCCGGGGCTGTATGTCTTGCCCGACCGGCTGTCTCGATAACGGTCCGCCAGATGCTTGAACTTCAGCGACACGGTGCGATCGCCCCACATGCCCTCGCCACGCATGTCGAGCCACAGGTTGAAACCTTGGATCAGTTCCCGCGCCAGCAGGAAATCATCGGGGTCGCCGGTGACAACGCAGGCATCGCCAAGGAACGTCCCGATCGGGTCACTGTCGGCGCGATAAAGCGCGCTTGTCCTGTGCGAGTCGGATTACGAGGCAGGCGTGACCGCGCAGAAGCTTCACGCCTACCTGCGTGGGAGCACGATTCTGCTGCAACGCAACGGCGTCGAGTATCAGGGGGCCGTCGCCCAGTTCGTGACGGTCCGCCTTCCCGATGGCCGCCGCCCATCAGAATTTGACGCCGTGTTTTCGACCTTCGACATGAGCACGCCGGGCGGCGCGATGCTGTCCCCGGGCGGACTGTCGGGCCAGCGCGTTAACCAGGTGGAGAATATCCGGTTCCCGATACCGCAAGGCCACTTCAAATGACGGGCCCCGAGGATATCGATCTTCACGCGGAGATCGCCATGGCGCTGGTCTCCATCCCGGCGGACCAACAGACCGAGGCCATGCGCGCACTGTTCGAGGCGACGGGCGGCTTGTGGTTGGTGCCGGAGGAGGCGCCAGCTACCCCATACTATCACGAGCTCATTGTCGGCGGCATCCGCGTGACCGGGTCAACGATGACCGAGTGCGTCGGGAATTACCTCGCGCAGACGGCAGGCAAGGGCAGCAGGACGGCAGCCACCACTCACGAAACCGCCGTCCCGACCCTGCGCGAGGCCCGGGCCACGCTGGCGGATGCCGCTCACCATGCGCCCGGCGATGTCCTCACCGCCTGCGTGGTGATCGAGGATCAGACCGACGAACCCGCAGAGGCGGCGCAGGCCCGCGATCTGCGCGCTGTGCTGGAGTGCCAGCCATGAACAGCCCGCTGTATCGCACCGCGCCCATCCTCACCAGCGTGAGCAAGCGCCGCCGCGCCGTCGAACGCGCCACGTTCCAGTTCTACGAGCGGGTGCGGAAAGCAAAGCCCGACGCCGAGCGGCTGTCCGAACTGGAGCGCCATCTGCGGCGGATCGGCAAGCTGATCCATCCGCCACCCAGCAACTGAACCCCCAAGGAGGGCACCATGCAGGAAGACATGGCTGACACCGCCCGAGGCAAGGTCAAATCCTTGCCGACGGTGCCGAAGGCAGAGGACGGGCTCGACCTGCGGTTTGTCCCTCTGGAAGACATCGTGATCGATCAGGCCTATCAGCGTCGGATCAGCCGGGGCGGCATGTTTCGCATCACGAAGATCATCAGCGAATTCGACTGGTCACGCTTTGGCGCGCTCACCCTGTCCGAAGGCGATGACGGGCGGCTGTATGTGGTCGACGGACAGCACCGCATGGTTGCGGCGCGGGCTCTGCGCATCACGATCGTTCCGGCGGTCATCACCCGCAACACGCAGGCCGGTCAGGCGTCGGATTTCGTGGCGATCAACACGGTGCGGACCAGCGTCGCCTCGATCGACAGCTTCCGGGCGCGCGTCGCCTCGGGCGATGCCACCGCCAAGGCGGTCCAGCAGATGCTGGATCAGCTGAACATTTCCACCGATGTCCCTGCTGGCGCGTCCATTGGCCCGCGCGAGACACGGGCCGTGTCGCTGCTGGAGAAGATGCTGAACCGCCATGAACAGGGCATCGTCTTCACCGCGCTGGAAATGATGATCGACGCACAGCCTCACCAGAAGAACCTTCTGACGGCCTTCGCGATCGGCGTCACGGTGCCGGTGGTGGCCAAGATGATCGCCGCCGGGCGCGACCTCGACCGGCTCGCCACGATCCTCGAGGAAACCGATTTCGACACCCTCAAAGAGGAAGCCGCCCAGCTGGTGAAGCTGACAGGCGGGCAGACGCAGGGGCGCGGCACGGAGCTGCTGCTGCAGAAGGTCAACAAGGGCCTGCGGGAGAGGTTGGGATGAACCGCACCATCATGGAGAAGATCGACAGCTTCAGTGACCTGCGCGATGGCGCGCGGCACAAGGCGCGGACCTCCCGCGTTCCCCGCCTGCAGCTGGTCTATGTCGCAATCGCGGCCGAGGCTGACCGGCAGGTGCGCAACCTGCGTCGGGCCACGCGGGAACTGGAGAAGGAGGCGCTGTGATGCACCAGCTTGACCTCTTCGCCCCGCAGCGGCCGCGCCTTGAGCCGGTCGATCCGAACGGCCCGGTGATCCAGGGCGAACCGGACATCGTGCTGCGCCTGCCGCATCCGCGCTTGGCGTGGGCGCTGGCCGAGATCGAACTGCACCAGCACGAGGATGGCCGCTGGATGTGGGCAACCGGCACATGCGGCGGCGGTTACAAGGTAGGGCCGAAGTGGGGCAAGTTCGCCGCGACCCAGCAGGAGGCCACGCGATACGCCGCCGCCGAGCTTTTGGACGCGGCGCAGAAGCTCGGCTCCGGCCATTGCGTCACGGCTGCTCAGATCGAGAGCATCAAGGCTTTCGCGCGGGGGTTCCTATGACCAGCATCGATGGACAGGTTCGAAGTTCTCGTGCCGTGAAACAGAACAACTTTCGCGCCCTGTCGTTCACCGCGAGCAGCACGACTGGCTTTAGAGTTTCGACACCATGTCAACAAAAAACCCCGGTTGAGGGCACATGCGCTCAAACCGGGGCCGTTGCACGCACACAAAAATATCAAGTCGAGCGAACTGTGCAAAGGAGCTACTCATACCAAACAACAGATCAACAGTACCGCTGCGACAAAAGGTCTCTCCATCAATGCAGGCGACACTGCTTCTGTTGGCTGATTCGAGCCAGAAGAATCCTACAGCTATGTGAAGAAAAACTACTTGCTCAACTAGCAAGGGTGAGAATCCTCCCGATGGGACCGCAGAGCGGAGTTGAGGTGTCAACATGACCATCGACATGCGCCTTGGCGACTGCCTTGATGTCATCGCCACCCTGCCCGACGCCTGTGTCGACGCGATCGTCACCGATCCGCCCTACCAGCAGACATCGCTGGAATGGGACAGATGGGTGGACGGCTGGCCCGGCGCAGTGGCGCGCATCTTGAAGCCGGGCGGGTCCATGTGGGTTTTCGGCACCCTGCGCATGTTCCTCGATCGCCGTGACGAGTTTGCGGATTGGCGCCTCGCGCAGGACATCATCTGGGAGAAGCACAACGGCAGCAGCATGCGCACCGACCGCTTCCGCCGTGTGCATGAGCAGGCCGCGCAGTTCTACCGCGGCGAATGGTCTGCGGTCTACAAGGGCCGGGTGGTCACCATGGACGCCCGCAAGCGCACGGTCACCCGGACCCTTTCGCCTGCGCACCTTGGCAAGACAGGCGCCAGCACGTTCGAATCCGAAGAGGGCGGGCCGCGCATCATGCGCAGCGTGATCTATGCCCGGTCGCAGCACGGCGCGGCGATCCACAAGGCGCAGAAGCCCGAGGCGATCATAGAGCCGCTGATCGTCAACTGCTGCCCGCCGGGTGGCGTGGTGCTGGATCCATTTGGAGGATCCGGAACCACGGCCATTGTCGCGGCCCGCCTCGGGCGATCGGCAATATCGATCGAGAAGAACCCCGATCATTTCCGCGCGGCCCAAGAGCGCTTGCGCGGCGACCTTCTGTCTTCCTCGATCGATGCGGGGGTCTGGACATGACCCACCACCCCCCGCCCACCGGCTGGCCCCTCTGGCTGCGCCTGATCTGCCTGATCGGCGGCCTCGCGCTGTGGGTCTGGATCATCGGCTACGGAACCCCGGCGGCGGTGCGCTGGGTGGCGAGCCAATTCATTTAATCACGAAGGAATGCGCGATGGCTGATGAACCACAGATCAGCCTGCTCTTTGCCACCATCTCCGAATGGGCAGTTGCCCAAGGCGCGGACAAAATCAACAGGCTTCCTGGTCCTTGGACTGGAGAGACAGACGAATGGACCGTCAAGATCAACGGCCACCCGAATGAGATCGATGATGTGCCTCCCTATGGGTTCTTGGCGACCCATAAGTCGGCCTTAATCGGCATGGCGATCGGCAACGCTTATGGCGGCTGCGTCATCGGGCCATCCGAGAATGAACTGATCGAGCATTTCCGCTCGCGCCTGCCCAGTTCGATCCACCTGCCCCGGAGCGACACATGAACACCCCTGACACCAGCCCCAAGGCGGTCGAGCCTGACACCTCTTGGCCGCGCGAGATCTGGGCAACTGAGCTTGATGAGCATGATCCCTGCATCAGGGCATATCCCTCGCAGATCCCGGAACATGCGGATCATCGCTACATCGACGGCGATATCTACGACAGTGCGGACCGCTATTGGCGCGAGCGCGTAACTGCCCTCGAAGCTGAGAACTCCCGCTTGCGCGAGGCGATCTCCGGCAAGATGCCGCCACTCACCGCAGGACCGATGATCACAGATGTTAAGTTGCCGCTGAAGATGGGAAATCAGGGTCACGAGACGCTCTGCGCGCCCTCACCTCGTCAGCCGAACAAGGAGACCCGGAATGACCACCTTCGAGCAGAATTTGAAGCATTTGATCGAGGTGCATCACGGCGGAAATATCAGCCAAGCGGCGATCGCAATGAACATCAACAGGACGCAGCTCAGCCGGTATCTGAACGAGAACACGTGGCCGCGCGAAGCGCAGCTCCGTCGCATCTGTGCACATTTCGGAGTCGACGCACGCATTCTTCTAGACCCCTTGGAAGGGACGGAGTCGCAGGAACAAGGTCAGAAATAACCACCTGCGCGCCCACCGCAGCATTCCGGAAGGCCGTCCCGCGCAGCCAGCGCCGCGCTGTCGCTCATCTGCTGCGACACGGTGTGGCCCTACCCGTGGCGATTGTGATCGCAGCGACGGTGGCCGCAGTGTCCGACCCGGCCACTTCTCTACGCCAGCACGGCGCGCAGGAAGGTGGTGACGCATGATCCAGACACGCCGCACCCACACCAGCGCGCAGCCCCTTCTGCGGCGCGTCCAGCCTGCGACACCGCCCACCGGCAAAAAGCTGGAGGAGGACGAGTTCGCAACCCGCTGGAGCGCCATGGCAGCAGCAGAGGGTCATCGTCGCGTTCTGCCGCCATCCCCGCCCGCGCCTCCTCCCATGACGGCAGACGGCCTGCGCGTCGGATCGGCGCAGGCCAAAATCCTCGACGCCATGCGGGATGGTCTCGGCACCCGGGCTGAACTATGCGACCGCGCCGAAATCCGCCGCGGCATGTGGTCTAGCGCGCTGGCGCAGATCAGGGCTACCGGGATCCGCGTGACCCATGACCGCATCAAGGGGCAGACGGTCTATCGGTTGGACGATCAGGCAGAGGGAGGTGACGCATGATCGTCCTCCGCATCATGCTGCAGGACATCCGCCGCAACCTGCCCTTCTTGGCCTTCTGCGCTCTGCTTATGTGCGCGCCGGTCGGCGGCGCAGTTCTATTCGCCCTTCTCGGTTTGGACCCCGGTCTTGGGGTCGCAGTCGCGCTTGTCATCCTCGCCATCTGCCACCCTGTTTTCCTGTGGGTTGCATCCGCGCGGCGACGGGCGCGGGAGCGCGACCGGGAGTGGATTGCATGACCCCGCGCCGCATCCAGATGAGCAGAGCCCGCCCGTGGCGCGCGGAGAACCCCGATGCGGTGATCGTGGCGCGGCCAACGAAGTGGGGAAACCCCTTCGATTTCCGTGCCGCCGCTGAGGCCGGATATAGCGACGGCCGCCGCGATGCTGCTGATGCATTCGCTGAATGGCTGCGCGGCGAGGACTGGGGGATTCCGCAGGGGCAGACACGCGCCGGCATGGCCGCGAAGCTGGTGGTGATCCGGCGCAGCCTGCACGAACTGCGCGGGCACGACCTCGCGTGCTGGTGTCCGCCGGGGCCCTGCCACGCAGACGTGCTGTTGCGAATTGCGAACAAGGAGAACTGACATCATGGCCCAGCAGCGCCCCATGACGCCCGAAATGCTGGCCCAACGCTGGCAGTGTTCAGCGGAGACCATCCGCCAGATGGTCAAGCGCGGGGATTTACGCGGCTTCCGAGTCGGTCGCATGATCCGCATTCCGTTTGAGGCAGTGGAGGAACACGAATGCCAGAAATCAGCATCGGACGCCTGCGAGGCGGGTTCTGCGTCTATTGGCGCGACCCCCAGACAGGAAAACGAACCCGTCATGGTCTTGCGGCACGCACCAGAGCGGAGGCGGCAGCTGAAGGACTGAGGGTCTACCGGCAAGTGACGCTTGCCAGTGCACCTGTCGGCGCGACGGTGGCTCAGCTTTGGGAAGCCTATCGCAACGATCTGGGCGACAAGCCCACTGCCACCACCATGCGCTACACCGGCAAAGCGGTTCTGAAGCACTTCGGCTCATATACGCCGGACCAGGTCAGCAAGGAGCTATGCGAGGAATATGCACGGAACCGGATGGCCGCGGGAATTAGCCAAGGCAGCGTCTGGACTGAGCTCGGGCACCTGCAATCGACCATGCGCTTCGCCGAAGATATCCGCGCGATCGAGCGGGCACCCAAGGTTTGGCGCCCATCGAAGCCTCAGACCGACAAACGCATCCTGAACCGGGGCGAAGCGCGAGCGCTGATCGATGGTGCGGTGGAGCCGCATGTGCGGCTGGCGGTGGCCTTGCTACTGGGCACGGCGGCACGACTGGGGGCGGTGCTGGATCTGACATGGGATCGGGTCGATTTCGACGCGGGCACCATCAACCTGCGGCTGGACGATGCCACCACGCGCAAGGGCCGGGCCTTCCTGCCGATGAACCGGACTACGCGTCCGGCGCTGCTTGCAGCGCATGAGGCGGCGCTGTCAGATCACGTCATCGAATATGCAGGAAAGCCCGTTGGCTCGATCCGAACCGGCTTCAAGGCGGCGGCAGCAAGGGCCGGAATCGGCCATGTCCGGATCCATGACCTGCGTCATACTGCGGCGGTAACAATGCTTTCGGAGGGGGTGCCGCTGGAGAAAGTAAGCCAGGTGTTGGGCCATTCGAACACAACCGTGACCTTTTCGACGTATGCGAGATACCTACCCCAGCACATGCAGGATGCGGTCGATATTCTTGACTTCGGGAGCCTGAAAAGGATCTTGTGAGTTCACAGAACTTCGACGCACTTCGCAACGTTGCACAAAATAAAGAATAAATGCTTAAATCACTTGTAGTTAGCTGGTGGGTGATGAGAGACTCGAACTCCCGACATCTTCGGTGTAAACGAAGCGCTCTACCAACTGAGCTAATCACCCGATGGGCTGCGGTGTAGCTCTCCTGACGGCGGGGTTCAACGGTTTTGAAACTATCCGCTCGGATTTGATCCTATCCATAGGGATAGGAACACCCTCGCCTCACCACGGGTTGGCGCGACCTTGCCGCCTGCCGCTGCAGACCTCATAAGCCGTGGACAGCGCCCTTGGGATGCGGTGCAACTGGGCTTGAACCTTGTCCTGCCTGCTGGAAGGATCGCCGGATGACCTCCAACACTCCTCTCGTCGTGGGCATTGGCGCCACTGCTGCCGGGATTTCGGCCCTGGAAGGGTTTTTTGGCGCGCTGCGGGACGCGCAGGGCATGGCCTTTGTGGTGGTGACCCCGGCGGGGGCCGACCAGCAGGGCCCGCTGGCCGAGCTGCTGGGGCGGGCCACCCGCCTGCCGGTGCGTCTGGCCGAGGACGGGCTGAGGCTGCGCGCCGAAACGGTCTATGTCCTGCCCGAAGGCGCGGTGGCGGCGCTTCGGCAGGGCCGCCTGCAGCTGCGTCGTGATCTTCCCAACGGGCGCGACCGCAAGCCGATCGACACGTTCCTGTCCTCGCTGGGCCGCGATCAGGGCGAAAATGCCGTGGCGGTCGTGCTGTCGGACCGCACCGTGGATGGCCTGCTGGGCGCCAAGGTGGTGAAGGAACATGGCGGCATCACCATGGCGCAGCTGCCGGAGGATGCCACCATCCCCGGCGGCAAGCCGGACCCGGACAGCGTGATCGCAAGCGGCCTGATCGACTTTGCCGAACCCGCCCACCGGATGCCGGAGCGGCTGCTGCAGATCCGGGATGGCATCAACCTGCTCGACGTGCTGGCCGAAGGCGATGCCGAGCATCTGCAGGGCGCCGAGGCGGAGCGGGTGCAGGCCACCATCTCCACCCTGCTGCACAGCCATTCCGGCCATGATTTTTCCGGCTACAAGCCCCGCACCTTCATGCGGCGGGTCGGGCGGCGGATGAAGGTGCTGCAGCTTCAGGCGGTGGATGACTATATCGCGCAGCTGCGCGAGGATCCCGCCGAGGTCATGTCGCTGTTCCGCGACCTGCTGATCAACGTCACCAATTTCTTCCGCGATCCCGATGCCTTTGCGGTGCTGCGCACGCAGGTGATCCCCAAACTGTTCGAAGGACGCGGCGCCGAGGAGACGATCCGGCTTTGGGTGCCGGGCTGTGCCACCGGCGAGGAGGTCTATTCGCTGGGCATCCTGATGCGCGACCACATGGCCGGGCTGGAGGGCCCGCCGCGGGTGCAGATCTTTGCCACGGACATCGACGAGGATGCGCTGGCCGTGGCCCGTGCCGGGCAATATCCCGAACCGCTGCTGACGGATATGGACGACGCGCTGCGCCGCGCCTTTTTCACCAAGCAGGGCAGCAGCTATACCATCTGCAAGGAGGTGCGCGACCTGTGCATCTTCTCGCCGCATAACGTCATTTCCGATCCGCCATTTTCGCGCATGGATCTGGTCTCCTGCCGCAACCTGCTGATCTATCTGGGGCCGGTGCTGCAAAATCAGGTGATCCCCACCTTTCACTACGCGCTGAAACCGGGCGGCTACCTGTTTCTGGGCACGTCGGAAAGCGTCAGCCGCCACAGCGACCTGTTCGCGCCGGTGGACAAGACGCACCGCATCTTCCAGAGCCGCGACCATGGGCCCCTGCCCCGGCGCCTGCCCATGACGCTGGAACAGCCCAATGCGCCGCGCCCGGCGCTGGCCGACCGCAGGCCCGGCGTGCCGCTGCGCCAGAACCTGCGCCAGCGGGTGGAGGCGCAGGTGCTGGACCGCCATGTGCCCGCGCATGTGGTCACCACCCATAGTGGCGAGATCCTGTATTTCTCCAACGGCACGGGCAGCTATCTACAGATGCCGCGCGGCGCGCCCAACCGGCAGCTGTTCGAACTGGCGCGGCGCGAACTGCGCGCCGAACTGCGTGCCCTGCTGCGCCGCGCCATGGAAACCGCGGCCCCTGTCGACCGGCAGGTGCTGCTGCCCGACGCGGATGGCGAAACCGGTCGCGTCATCACGCTGAAGGTCGAACCGCTGGACGGCCCCGGTCAGGGCGAGGCGCTGTATCTGGTGCTGTTCCTGCCCTCGGCCACGCGACAGCCGGTGCAGGCCCGCCCCGGCACTGGCAGCGGCGGATCGGATCAGGAGGCGGCGCTGGAGCAGGAAGTGCGCGATCTGCGCGAACGGCTGCAATCCACCGTCGAGGAATACGAGACCGCGCTGGAGGAGCTGAAATCCTCCAACGAAGAACTCATCTCGGTCAATCAGGAGGCGCAGTCCACCAACGAGGAACTTGAAGCCTCCAAGGAGGAGATGCAGTCGCTCAACGAAGAGCTGTCGACGATCAACAGTGAGCTGGCCAGCAGCATCGAGGATCTGGACCGCACCCATACCGATCTGCGCAATCTTTATGCCGCCACCGAAATCGCCACGGTGTTTCTGGACGGCAACCTTGTGATCCGCAGCTTCACCCCCGCCGCCTCCAAGGTGTTCAGGCTGCGCGACAGCGATCTGGGCCGTCCGCTGACCGATCTTTCCGGCCCGCTGGATCATCCGGATCTGCAGGCACTGGTCCGGCAGGTCTGCGATACCGGCCAGCCGCTGGAACAGCGCCTGCCCCCCGATGCCGAGGACCGGCATTTCCTGCTGCGGCTCATCCCCTACCGCACCCATGCCGACGAGGCGGAGGGGGTCGTGGTGACGATCCTCGACATCACCACGCTGGCCCGCGCCGAGCTTCAGCAGCAGGTGCTGATTTCCGAACTCAACCACCGGGTCAAGAACATGCTGTCGGTGGTGATCAGCGTGGTGAACAACACCCGCAAGATGGCGCCCTCGCCCGAGGAATTTGCCGACAAGCTGATCGCGCGGCTGCATGGCATGGCGCGGGCCTATGCGCTTCTGGCGCAGTCGCACTGGTCTGCCGTGGCGCTGCGCGATCTTGTCCAGACCGAGGCCGATGTGTTTGGCCGCGAGCGCATCAGAACCGAAGGCCCGGATCTGCGGCTGCCGCCGCGCGACGCGCTGGCGCTGGGGATGGTGCTGCACGAACTGGCCACCAACGCTGCCAAATATGGTGCGCTGTCCAATGACGCCGGTCTGGTGCAGATCATGTGGCGGCAGGAGGCGCAGCAGGTGCTGCTGCACTGGCAGGAAAGCGGCGGCCCGCAGGTGCGGCCCCCCGTGGAAAACGGATTCGGCTTCAAGCTGATCGACGGTCAGGTCACCGCGCAGATGGATGGCGAGATCGACACCACCTTCGCCCCCGAAGGGCTGCAGATAAAGCTGCGGTTTCCGCTGCGCGTGTAAGCGTTGGCGCAACAGCGGGCAGGCTTTGCTGCGGCAGGACGTGAAGCGGCACAAAAAACCTGCTACACCGGACTACACGCTTGGGGTACCTCCCTCTGGCGCGACAATCAGAAGAGTGACCCATGGCTCAGGACCAGAGACCCATTCGCGAGGACGACCAGCGGGATTTAGAGCTGCCGCTGTCGCAATTGCTGAATGCGATCCAGAAAGAAGAACCGCCCGAGCGGCTGCAGGCGCTGGCCCGCAACCTGCAGGATCTGCTGGCCCGGCGCAGCGAGTAGACAGGCCGGATTTTTCCCTCATTTCAGGGCATTTTTCGGGAACCAGACACCCGAAAACGCGTTGGACCACATAAGATGGGTTCCGCCCGACACCTGCCCGCCCTGCGGCGCAGGGTCGGGCAAGCGTGAAGGATCATGATGCCCCCCCTGTCCCGACGTGTCCTCGTCGTCGAAGACGACTATCTGCAGGCTCTGGATATCGGACGATTCGTAAGTGGGACGGGTGCCAGTGTTCTGGGCCCTGCCACCACGCTTGAAAAAGGTCTGCGGCTGGCGCCACAGGCCGATGCGGCGGTTCTGGACATTGATCTGGGCGACCATCAGGTGTTCCCGCTCGCCGATCTGCTGCTGGATCGCGGCGTGCCCTTCATCTTCTATTCCGGCGCCACCGGCGAGACACCGATGCCGCAGCGGTTCTGGCATGTGCCGCTGATCCGCAAGCCGGTGCAGACCCTGACCGATGCCGCCATCGTCACGCTGACCGCCTTTCCCTCCGACCGCGAGCCCGACATCGAGGTGCTGCTGCCCAAGCTGCGGCTGGCGGCGCGGCTGATCTATGGCGAACAGGCCGTGGCCGACCGGCTGGTGGAACGGCTGCTGGTCGATGCCATCCAGCATGTGCAGGCCGGGCATGATCTGGGCCCGCGCGACTGCCGGGCCGACTGGCTGCTGCGGCGGATGCGGCTCATCCTCAAGGAAAGCGGCAGCAGCCTGATGAACTGAGCCCGGCCCGCACGGGAACCTTGCCCCGCCGCGCCTGTTCCTGCCCCGTGGACAGGCCCCGGTAGGAAAGGCACCGCATGGACTGGAGCGAGATGATCTATCAGGACTGGAGCGGACTGCTGCGCACGGTGATCGTGGGCACGCTGGCCTATGCCGCGCTGGTCGCGGCGCTGCGCGCCTCCGGCAAACGCACGCTGGCCAAGCTCAACGCCTTTGATCTGGTGGTGACGGTGGCCTTGGGCTCCACCCTGTCGGCGATCCTGCTGAACGAAAGCATCGCTCTGGCCGAAGGTCTGGTGGCGCTTGGCCTGCTGATCGGGCTGCAATACGCGGTGGCCTTCCTCTCTGTCCGCTCGAAGGGGTTCGCCCAGCTGGTCCGGTCGGAACCCAGCCTGCTGATGCGCCGGGGCACACCGCTGCCCGCCGCGCTGCGGCAGGCGCGGGTCACCCGCAGCGAGCTTGATTCCGTGATCCGCACCCATGGCAGCCAGAACCGCGATGCGGTGGCTTCGGTCATTCTGGAGTCGGACGGCTCGTTTTCGGTCATTCTGGAACAGGACGGCCAGCGCGTCACGCCCCTGCCCACCACGGATTTTGATCCGCCCTCTGCCACAGACCCAGCCCCCAAGGCGGGCTGAGCGGCAAGCCCGTCAGGCGCTGCCGTCTCCGTCCAGACGGACATAATGACAGCGCAGCCCCTCCGCCGCCGCGAAGACGAGCGCAAGACAGATCAGTTTCACGACTACGACGGTCATCGGCAGGCCCGGTGGTGAGTCTTCGTTCAGCAATCCTTAGGAGAGTGCTAGACACGAGGCGCAGCCGAAACGAGTGCCCAAAGGGAGGGGACGCCTATCCCTTCGGATAGGATTGTCGCTGCCGCCCATCCGGATCCCGGCCCCGCGCTGGCATTGCCACCCGGCTGACGCGGATCAGCTTGACGGCGAACCGCCGGCGCATAAGGTGCCGCTGCCCGACCCATCCTCAGGCCGGACGCCGTTCAGCGCGCAGGATGACGATGACCCTCCATACCCCCACGGCGCCCCTGTCGACCGGACAGGCAGACCAAAGCGCGTGCGTGCCCGCGTCGCTCGGATCGCCCGTCGCCGCCCGCCAGCCCGCGCTCAGGACCCGTGTCGCCCCCATCCTTGGGCTTGAGCATAGCGGCACGACGCTGCTGGCGCGGATGCTGGGCACACATCCCGATGCGGTCGCCATCGGCGGGCTCAAGAACTTCGCCAGCTTCGTGCAGCACAGGAAGCGCTGCTCCTGCGGCGGCGATCCGGACAGCTGCGCGTTCTGGCTGCCGGTGCTCGACCATCTCCGCAAGGACGCGCTGGATCCGGCGGAGCTCGCCACTGCCCTGTCGGGGCGCCGCACCGCCGCTGTCCCGGCGCGGCAGGCCGCAGGCCAGCTGATCGCCGCCATCGCCGCCGCCAGCGGTGCTGCGGTGATTGTCGATGCCTCCCGCGATCCGGAATGGTCGCAGCTGCTGCGCCCGCTGGCCGGGATCGAGGTGGTGCCCGTGCATATCTTCAAATCCCCGCTGGCGCAGGCCGCATCGGCCAAGCGGAAAGAGCGGTCGGTCTATGGCGAGCTTGCCAAATACATCTCGCGCAGCCGCGCCTGCCGGGCAGAGACGCGCCGCGCCACCGCCGCCGTCACGCTGGCGCATGAGGATCTCTGCGCCACGCCCGGTCCGCTGATCGCGCGGATCATGGACAGGCTCGGACTTGACCCCGACCCCCGGCAGGTGGCGGACTGGGGCAGCCGCCCGCTGCATATGCTGGGCGGCAACCGGATGCGCAGGTCCACCAGCTCCGACATCCAGTCCGACCGGGGCTGGTCCGGCATCCTCTCCCCGCTGGAGATCACGCTCGTCCGGATCGCCGGGGGCGCCGCCTATGCCGCCAACCAGCGCCAGAGCCAGCGCTAGGCGCCATCCTGCGCGCCAAGCCGCCTGCCCCGCCGACCGATGCAGGCACCGCTGGGGCGACTCGATCTTCTCTGCTACCCTTGCTTCAGGCAGCCCTGCGACCGGTCGAGCAGTGAGGCACGACACAAGGAGAGCGCAATGCAGGACGTCTGGATCACGACCCGCGTGGTGGAATGCTGCGCGACGAATGGCGAACGTATCACGGTGATCGAACAGGGCGACGGAACCCGGCCGCGTTACGTTCTGGGCAATGGCCGCGCCGTTGTGGCGCAGCAGGACGGAAGCTTTGTCCTGCCCGGCACCGATGCGGTGCTGCGGGCGATAGCGTCCTGAGGCCATGACAGACATGAACGCGCCCGGCAGAGGGGATCCTCGCCGGGCGCGTCAGGGAGCGTGATATCCTCAGCCGGTCGGGCCGGTCACTCGGTCGCGGGGGCGCCGCCGGTCATGCCGGTGCCGGTGCCAGTGCCCATTCCGGAGCCCGTGCCGCCCGTGCCCATGGCCTCCCCGGCGGGCTGCGCCGAAGGCGGCGTTTCCTTTTCGCGATACTGGTATTCAGGCGCTTCTTCCGCCTGTTCCCGGGTCATCGCAAGCTCGATCGCGTCGCCGTCATACTGGATGTCCAGCTGGCTGTAATCGACCGCGATGTCCTTTTCGCCAATGCCAAGGAAGCCGCCCACCCCAAGGATGACGCCGGTGATCTGGCCCTCCTCGGTGATGATGAAATCCTTGATGCTGCCGATGGTCTCACCCTCGGGCGAGGTCACGCCGGTGCTCAGCAGCCAGTCGCCCAGCATCTCGGCGCTGTCCTGCTGCGACACGACCGCATCCGCATTCTCCGCGCCGCCTTCCGACGGCACGGCGTCTGCGGGGGCATCGCTGGCCATATCGCCGGTGGCCGGGGCGTCCCCGGTCATGTCGGTGCCCTCGGTGTCCATGTCGCCCTCGGCGTCCATCTCGCCTTCGGCCTCCATGTCTTCCGTCATGTCCTCTGCCGGAGCCTGATCGGTGGACATGCCCGTCGCGCTGTCAGGGCTTTCGCTGTCCATCTGCTCCGTCGGCGCCGGATCGGCGGGCGGGGTGGTGGTGTCCTGTGCCCAAGCCGAACCGGCGGCAAAGGGCAGCGTGATGGCGGTGATGTAAAGATACTTTTTCATGGTTTCGGTCCTCCTGCCAAACCCACCTAGGGTCTTTCCGGCAGAGGACAGGGCCGCCCAGCGATCCCGTGCCAGAAGGGCCGATCTTTGCCGATCCCGACCCGCCGCTGCGGCAGATAAGCGCCTGTTTTTGCACGCCCGCCGCGCCACCGGAACTCCGGCTTCATGCCCGGCGTTAACTCTTTTGGCTGAAGGTGGCGGGACCGGCCAGACCGTTGGCGTCAGGCGCAGGACGGACAGTATTTCCCGCCGAACCGATGGCATCCCGGATCACGCAGCTTTGGTGACCCGGGATCCCGTCGCAAATCCTGCCCTACTCTTCCCGCTCGGCGAGCCACGCCCGCATCATCGCGATCTCGGCTTCCTGAGCGGCGATGACCTCCTCGGCCAGCGCCCGGACCTCCGGATCGGTGCCATGCTCCAGCACGATGCGCGCCATGTCGATCGCGCCCTGATGATGCGGGATCATGCCGCGCATGAAGTCGATATCGGCATCGCCGCTATAGGCCACATCCATGTCGGTATGCATCTGCGCCATGGCGGCGCGATAGGCGGTGGTCGACGGGCCGTCATCCGACATGGCGCTGTCGCCATGGGTCGCATGATCCGTCTGCGCCATGCCCCCATGGCCGGAATGGTCTGCCGCCTCTTGGGCAAAGCTCGGCACCGCGACGGCAAGGCCGGCCAGCAGAACGGGGACAAATCTCATCATGGCGATTACGCTCCTCTATTGCAGTCTGACAGAGATAGTCCTTCCCAGTGTTGTAAGGTCAACGGCACCACGGATCTATGATCGGGCTCTTGACCTTCCCATGATGGGAAGCCCCAGATCCCGGCTGTCTGCAAGATGGAGCCCTGCCATGAACATCGGAGATGCCGCGACCCGCTCGGGCGTATCGGCCAAGATGATCCGCTATTACGAACAGATCGGCCTGATCCCGCCCGCCGCCCGGACCGCGTCCGGCTATCGCAGCTATGGGACCAGCGAGGTGCACATGCTGCGCTTCATCGCCCGCGCCCGAGATCTGGGCTTTTCGATTCGCGAGATCACCGGCCTGCTCGACCTGTGGCGCAACAAGGACAGGCGCAGCGCCGATGTAAAAGCGCTGGCACAGGCCCGGGTCCGGGATCTGCGCGACAAGATCGAACGCATGCAGGACATGGCCGATACGCTGGAGGATCTGGCCAATGCCTGCGCTGGCAACGAACGCCCCAGCTGCCCGATCCTCCAGCGATTGGAAACGGCGGAAGCCTCTGGTGAAGACAGCCCGGCCCGGCCAAGCAGAAGCGGGGGGTTCAAGGACAGGGGCGGGTCATGAATGTCACCGCAGGATTCTGCGGCTGACAGAATTGCTGCGGACAAGAGTCATCTAAAAAACAGCTTAAAACTTGAAAACCCGCACGGCGAAAGATTCCAAGAATAGTTACATTCTGAACCGCCCGCACGGCTGTGCGGAGGCCGACCTATCCTTATGGATATGTCGTTCCTCATAAGGGTAGATAACTTTTTCTTGTTTTGCCAAAGCCCTGCTTATACAACGGCTAACAGACCAACCGGGACTGTGTTTTTCCGGTATCCCGACAGGACCGGCGCAGAGTGGCCAAGTCCTGTTAGAATGGTCAGTAAGGTTTTCCAAATCACAAAAGAGTTTGGGCCGTTCCGAGTGTTCCACTCGCTGGATTTTCTGCAGTCATGCCTTTTCTCCGACCTAGAAATACAAGCCATCCGGCTCAGGCACTGGAGTTTTAAGTTGCTGGAACGAAACGGCGATCGCATTCACACATCTGATGGCACAAAACGCTATTTCAGCTGTCATTACTGCGAACACCAGCTCAGATTTGGCTCGGCCTATTGCGGGTCCTGCTATCAGCCGACGCCGCTTTATAACCGTCGCTGGATCTGGATCCTTGGCGCATTGAGCGCAACAGTTGGCGTCTTGGTTTTGGCACTGCTGACGCATGTCTAATTAAATCACCCTTCAGAAGACGCCAGACCAAGGAAGCCGTGGATGGCCGCATACGAAGACTGCCGCGCAAGATCCCGTCACGGACGCGCACCCGCAAAACAACAGCGCCCCGCACGTCCACGCGCCATTCCCGCTGATATGGCCTCGGAGGTCGAAAAGGCCGCCTGGTTTTATCTTTCCGCCCAGCAAAGTGCTGCCGCCGCACAGGCGGCACCCTCTTATACGGCTTTGAAGCAAAAGCATGGCGAGCAGTTTGACGTGGTCCTTGCCCGCGTCTGGCCCATCTTTGCAGACAGCTGACCCGTGACAATGCGGCCCCCAGCGCCTCGCCATGGACCGCCAAGGCGAGGTGCTTTTCTCCCCGACCTTCGACCGGCGGGTTCTGAAATCTGCCGCCTGTCTCATGCTGACGGGTGGCGCCAGCGGGATAGGGCATCGGGCACGGCGCGGTCTACTCGCGCTGTGGGGGCTGATCTTTGGGATCGCGTCCAGGCTCAGGCCTCCTCCCGGGGAGAGGACAGGCGCTGTTTTATGCGACGCGCCCTCTCCATCGGCTGACCCCAACGGGGTCTCAGGCCACAAGATGAAACGACTGAAGGGGCATTCCGGGCGGATCAGCTGCCTGCGCCCGGGCCCCTGCGCGATGACATCGGGGCACCGCGCGAGCGAACCAATAAAGGCCGCTGGCGCTGGCGCTTTCCGTTCGTCTTGGCCAGCGCCAGCGCTATCTGACAGCGCGACAGCAAGTCGGGCCAAGGCTGGGCTCCGGGTCATTCCGGCGGCCAGTCCGGTCGTCTTGCATCGCGAAACTGGAACGTGGAGATTCCGCAATGGCAACCACCGGCAAGCAACTGTTCACGACTCTGGACGCGGACGGCACCCTGACCGTCGCGATCGAGGACGTGACTTTTCCCGACCCGACCGGAAATCAGGTGCTCGTGAAAATGGAAGCGGCGCCGATCAACCCCTCGGATCTGGCCATTCTGGTCGGCGCCGCCGATCTGGAAAACGCGAGCTACACCCCGGGCAAGTTCGTCGCGACCGTGCCCGAGCCATTCAATGCAGGCTCGAAAGCCCGCCACGGCCTCAAGCTGCCCGCCGGGAACGAAGGCGCGGGCACGGTGATCGCGGCGGGCGACAGTGACGCGGCCAAGGCGCTGGTCGGGCAACGCGTCTCCTGTGTTCCGGGCAATGCCTACAGCCAGTACTGCATCGCCGATGCGTCCATGTGCCTCGCCTTGGGCGATCACACAGCCGAGGATGGCGCAAGCGCCTTCGTCAATCCCATGACTGCCCTCGGCTTTGTCGAGACGGCCAGAGCCGACAGGCAGGACGCGATGCTGCACACGGTCGGGGCCTCCAATCTGGGCCAGATGCTGACCCGCATCTGCAAGGAAGATGGCATCGGTCTGGTCAATATCGTGCGGAAGACCAGCCAGGCCGACCTGCTCGCAGGGCTGGGATCCACGCATGTCGTCAATTCTTCGGAAGACGGTTTCATGCAGCAGCTGTGCTCTGCCATCGAAGACACCGGCGCCTTTTACGGCTTTGATCCGATTGGCGGCGGCCAGTCGGTCGACACGGCCTTCAAGGCCATGGAACAGGTCGCGGTCAGCAGAATGACCGAATATTCGCGCTATGGCTCGAACCAGCCGAAACGCATGTTCATCTATGGGCGTCTGGACACGGGCCCCACGATCCTGACGCCAAGTTACGGCTTTGGCTGGACCCTGTCGGGATGGCTGCTGTTTCCCTTCCTTCAATCCGCAGGACGCGAAACGGTCGACCGTATGCGCAAGCGCGTGCGTGACAATCTCACCACCACCTTCGCCAGCCCCTACAAGACGCGCGTCAATCTGGATGAAATGCTGACCAAGGAGGCCGTGACCGACTATCGCGGCATGAAGACGGGCGAGAAATACCTCGTCACGCCTTGGTCGTGATCCTCTGAGGCAAAGGCGGCGGGGCCCTGTTCAGGCCACCGGGCAAACGCCTGCCTTTCTTCCATCACACCGGGCGCAGCTTGATGCGCCCGGCACGACAAGTCGAAGGTGCCGCCATCCTAGAACAGCACCGCAATGGCGAGGGTGGCGGCTCGGCAGGCCTGGCAGCGCCTGACCGTTCTGCAGCACAGGCGTCCCTGCCGCGCCGCGCGCAGCATCTGACGCCCGGCGCGGGCCTTCGGGCGCCAAAGACCGTTTGGCAGGCCCGGCGCGTAACCAAGCGCCAGCGTCGGCTCCAGCAGGCGGATGTTCCTCTCCTCACAAGATAACCCTCGCGCAAAGGCGGGGTTGTCATGGAAGTTTTACGCTGCGGGCTTGACCCCCGCCTGCGGGTGCCGCCTCGTGCCAGAACGGAGGCAGGGCGGGCGCGCCCTGCACGCCGCCTAGTAACCGACATGGCCACAGGAGGCGCAATGCCCCGCGCCCCTCTCCTGACCGCTTTCCTGACGGCGCTGCTGATGGTGGCGATCGTCGTTCTGGAGCTGACCCCGCAATGGGGCTTTCACAGCGGCACCCGGCTGGTCGCGCTGCTTGACCATGTGCTGGCCTATGGCCTGCTGATGCTGCCCGCCGCCCTGCTGCGCCCGGGCTGGCTGCACGCGCTCTGGCCCTTGGCCGCCGTTTTCGCCGGGCTGATGGAGGCACTGCAGCCCGCCGTCCAGTGGCGCGGCGCCCTGAGCCACTGGCTCGCCGCCTGCTTCGGCATCCTGATCGTGACGCTGAGCTGCTGGCTGGTGATGGGAATCATGCAACTGGTGAAGGCCGGGAAAGATCGCGACTGATAGATCCACGCTGCCGCTTGACAGCCTGAACCCGTTGCACACAATCCCGCAACATGTATAACCGCCCCATGCGCAAGAGGGTTTTTCGGAGCTTCGTCTGGCGCGTCATCAGGTGCTGACATGTATCCGGCCTTATGATGCGACCTTGGATGCCGCGGGCCCGTATGGTGGTCGAGGATCAGGTCCAGATCAAAGCCGCGTGCTCGGTGGCACTCTGTTGCACCCTGGATGCCCCGATCCCGTCTCACGACGATTGCGCCATACCGCTCCTTGCCCTCTAACGCTCCGACGTTCCCCGAACGCGAACGACTTATGCCGCCGCGACCGGAGCTCTGTAGACGCCGCCACGGGCCATCAAGGCCCAAACGATGCGCGCCATCTTGTTCGCGAG
>NZ_FNEJ01000022.1 GCF_900100085.1 Salipiger marinus | reverse complement strand
ACTTGCGCTGTTCGGCCAGCAACCAGCCCGACAACTTCTCCGCGTATGCGTCGAGCTTGCTCGGCCGCGACGGCACGTTGAACTTGGGCTCGACGATCCCGGCACGCAGGTAACGCCTGATAGTATTGCGCGACAGACCAGTCCGCCGCGAAATCTCACGGATGGGCAACTTATCCCGAAGTGCCCAACGTCGAATGACGCTCAAAATATCCATGTCGATCACTCCAATGACCCCCGACAAATCCCGTCAGGGGGAGGGTTCCACATGGGTCAGTTCTCAGTGACATTTCCTATCGCCGCTGGGTCAGTTCTCAGTGACATCCAACACTCCCGGCTTCAATAAGCCCACCTTGGTGGCCTTGCTGCTATCCGCATCCGTGCTGGCGGGGTGCGCCAGCAACCGGGTGCCGGAATTCAGTTACGACGAGTCCGTGCCGCCGCTGCCCACTCCGCCCGCCTCGGATGACGAGGAACACCCTCGTCCCTTGCATACGCCGCCGGTCTGGACAGTGGCGCATGGCGGAGCGGCGGCGGGCACACCGACCGGACGTATCGAAAACGCCAATGCCGCCGCCCGGGTCGAACCGCGCCGCGAGGGCTATTACAATGCGATCCAGATCTATCCCTGGTCGGAAGGTGCCCTCTATCAGGTCTATGCCGCTCCCGGTCAGATCACCAACATCGCACTCGAGCCGGGCGAACGTCTGACCGGCGCGGGTCCGATCGCCGCAGGGGATACCACGCGCTGGATCATCGGCGACACGGAGAGCGGGTCCGGATCCACTGCCCGCGTCCACATCCTCGTCAAACCGACGCGGGACGACATCTCGACCAACCTGGTGATCAGCACTGACCGGCGGGTGTACACGATCGAGCTGCGTGCCCGCGAGGCGCTCTACATGCCGTCGGTCGCCTGGGCCTATCCGGCAGCGCCGCCTGGCGGTCGACAGGCTGTGGCAACCGCGCCGACCATTCCGGCGCCCTCTGCCCGCAATCATCGCTACGGCTTGCAGATCCAGGGGGAAAGCCCGCCCTGGCGTCCGGTTTCTGTCTTCGACGATGGCCGTCGTGTTTATGTCGTCTTCCCTCCTGGCATCGCCCAGGGCGAGATGCCGCCGCTCTTCGTGCTCGGTTCGGACGGAGAGCCGCAGATCGTGAACAGCCGTATTCACCGGAACGTTCTGATCGTGGATCGCCTCTTCGGCGCCGCCGAGCTTCGGCTGGGCGCAGGAGACCGCCAGCAGGTCGTCCGGATCGTGCGCATGGAGGAGCGCGAGGCGGATGCGCGGACGGAGGGGGATGCGCGAAGGGGAGGGGCATCATGACTGACACCGATCTTGCAGCACCGATGCGTCTGCGCCCCGATCCGCCCCGTGTGACCCGGCTGTCGCGTAAGGTTCTGGCCGGTGTCGGAGCGGTCGCGCTGTTCGGCATCGGGGGTGCGCTGATCTATGCGCTCCAGACCCGTGAGGCTGGGCCGGGAGGTGGGGAACTCTATTCCATCGACAACCGACCGGCCGCGGACGGCCTGGAAGGGTTGCCGTCCGACTATACCGGACCGGTTCTGGGACCCGCACTGCCCGGCGACCTCGGGCGGCCGATCCTTGACGCGCAGGAGCGGGGTTTGCCCGTGAGCCCTCCGCCGATTGCGAGCCCGACCGTCGATCCGGAGGCTGAGCGCCGCAGGGCAGAGGAGGAAACCGCGCGTCTGAGCGGTGTCTTCTTCCAGACGGCGTCTGGCAGGGCAACGACGGCCGGGGGCGGAGTGAACCTTCCGGGCCTGGGGGGCTCCGGGCAACCTGAGGGGAGCCGGCATACGGCTTTCCTCAACGGTCCGGTGGACCGGCAGACCGTCGCATCGGATCGCATTCAGCCGCCAGCCTCGCCGAACATCCTTCAGGCGGGAGCGGTGATCCCGGCCGCGCTCATCACCGGCATTCGCTCCGATCTCCCGGGGCAGATCACCGCGCAGGTCACCGAGAATGTCTATGACAGCCCGACCGGGTCGCTGCTGCTGATCCCACAAGGAACCCGCATCATCGGCCAATACGATGACGGCGTGACGTTCGGCCAACGCCGCGTGCTGCTGGTCTGGAACCGCCTGATCCTTCCCGGCGGTCGATCCATTGTTCTCGAACGTCTGCCGGGGGCGGATGCGAGCGGCTATGCCGGCCTCGAGGATGGCGTTGACTATCACTGGTGGGATCTGATGCGCGCGGCGGGTCTGTCCACGCTGCTCGCGATTGGTGCGGACCTCGCCACCGATGACGAGGACCGCCTGGTCCAGGCGATCCGCGATGGCGCTGTGGACACGATTAACCAGGCCGGCCAGCAGATCGTCCAGCGTCAGCTGCAGGTCGCGCCGACGCTGACCATCCGCCCGGGGTTCCCGGTCAGGATCATCGTCACCCGCGATCTGGTATTCGAACCCGCAGGAGGTTGATCATGTCGAAACTCAAGCTTGGACCTCTGCCCGACGACAAGCCGGTGAAGGTGACAGTGGAATTGCCAGCATCTGTTCATCGCGATCTGGTCGCCTATGCCGAGGTGCTGGGGCGGGAGACGGGGCAACCTGTTGCCGACGCAGTCCGGCTGATTGTACCGATGCTCCAGAGGTTTATTGCGACAGATCGCGGGTTTGCGAAGGCGAGGCGTGCGGCTCAAATCCACAGAGATGCTCACTGATAGCCGCGCTTCTTTCCGACCCTGCTTTTGTCCTCGCCATGCTCAGAAGACGCCTGAACGCGGGGTTGTCGTTATTCGGCGACCAGATTGCAGAAAATGGAAGGCGCTCGCCCTTGATCGGTCGAAAGACCACTCCCGGGTGGTTCGTCACCGTCATCGCCTCGCTGACCACGGTCAAACCTCGCCCAATGGCAACCAATGACAGCAGGTTATCTCGACTTACGGATTGCACATGTATGTCAGGGTGCCAACTGAGGTCTGCCAGCTTCCTCACCAGATAGTGATAGATCTCTTGGCCCGGCGCTGTTTTGCTGACCATGAAAGCCTCGCCGCTAAGCTCGCGCCAGTCGACTGCTGTCCGGATGGCTAACTCATGACGTTCAGGCAGGACAACGAAAACACCTTCTGACCACATTAATGCGCTGTCACATTCTTGCCAGGTCCGGGTTCCAGTTAGGAAAGCGACGTCGAGTTTGAGCCGACGGATGGCAGCGACGTGTTCTTCCGGGTTTCCATCGATCAATTCGATCTGCACATGATTGTGCTGATCCCCGAAGGAGCACAGCAATTCGGCCAGAAAGCCCGAGGCAATCGATGAATAAATGCCGACTCTTATACTGCCGTTTTCCGATCTGCCAAGTGCCGCCATCGCGTGCAAGCTCTCATCAAGCCCGCGAATTATCTGACGTGCGCGAGGTAGAAATTGTTGCCCGGCGCGGTTTAGGGTCACACCGCTTCGATGACGGTGGAACAAGGATGTTCCGAGGCGATCCTCGAGATCGCAGATGCATCGACTGATTGATGACTGCTGGACACCCATCGTGCTTCCAGCCTTTCGGAAACTGCCATGATCGGCTGCATTAACGAAGCACCGCAGGTGCCGAAACTCAATGTCACGTGCTCTCCTTTTCATCGTGTGTCATCCGCTCGATGCCCCCATAGGTGAGTCTCGCACTCAATCGTGCAGGGTTCTGGTGCTGTGCTTGTGACGAGATCGTTCGTCCATTTTAGCTATGTGAACTACTCGGAAGTACTTTTGCGGAAGACCTGTCCCGGGCAACCGCCTGAAGTTCCAACCCGACCTGCATGGCTCTCTCCCGATTGGATTTAAGCGTCCAAGACAGGAGAAGTGTAGATCGTCGTGCCGACAGCACGGTACTGTCGGCACGACATTGGTATCAGGCGTTTTTCACCTCGATGCGCTTGACCTTGGCCTGCGCCTCCGGGGTCTGCGGCAGCTTGATCGTCAGCACGCCGTTCTTGAAGCTGGCATCGGCCTTCTCACCGTCGACTCCCGGCGGTAGCGGGATCGTGCGATAGATCGCGCCATAGCTGCGTTCGGAGAGATAATAGCCCTTCTTCTCCTCCTGCCGCTCGATCTTCTTCTCGCCCTTGATGGTCAGGATGTCATCGGTCACGGTGACCTCGATGTCCTTCATTTCCATCCCGGGCAGTTCGATCGATACCTCCACGTGATCTTCGGTCTCGACCACGTCGGATTTCGCCTCGCCGCCTCCCCAGGGCCAGTCGAAATCGCCGACGCGGTTCCAGAAGCCTTCGAACACACGGTTCATGTCGCGTTGAAGGGTGGCGATGGGGTTCTGGTCATCACTTTTCGGGTCGGGCGCATGATCCTTCCGCGCCCAGGGGATCAGGTCCTTGATCTGCATGTGAGTTCTCCTTTCTTCTTTTTTGGTGCGACGTGCCCGGCTTACGACGCCGTTACCGTGATCTTTTTGGGTTGGGCTTCCGCTGCGCGCGGCAGCGTCAGGGTCAGCACACCATTAGAGACCTGCGCGCCGATCTTGTCGGGGTCGAAATCGTCGGACATGGTAAAGGCTCGCTCGAAATCGCCCTCGCCGTATTCGGCATAGGCCAGTTGCAGCTTCTCGGGCTGCGTGGCATGGACCTTACCTCTGATCGTCAACACGCGCTTTTCGAGCGTGATATCCACGTCTTCGGCGGCGACGCCCGGCATCTCGAGTGTCAGTGTCACCCCGTCAGCCGTTTCGACGATGTCGGTCAGCGGCCTATAGATACGACGGCCGGTGGTGGTTTCCGGTGTCTCGGCCGGGGTCTTGTCGGCAGTATGTGTTACATCGTTGGTCATATATTGGTCCTCCTCTTACGCAGCCTTGATCTCGATTCTCCGCGGCTTGTCCTCTTCGGGGCGGCCGATCACGATGCGGAGCACACCGTTGGTCATCCGCGCCTCGACCTTGTCCTCCGCGGCCACGAAGGGTAGCCGAACCGAACGAGCGAACTTGCCAAAGCCGCGTTCGTTGCGGTGCCAGCGGGCGCCTTCCGGAATTTCGGGCGCCTTGCGCTCGCCAGAGAGCGTCAGGACATTCTCCTTCACGGAAATGTCGATGTCGGCCGGATCCACGCCAGGGAGTTCTGCAGTGATCGCGACCGCCTCGTCGCCCTGCCAGACGTTTACGGCGGGGAAAACGGGCTGGGTTACGCGGCTAGGAGAGGTCCCGTCAAAATCGCGCAGCATCGAGCGCATCAGCGCAAACGGATCGCTGCGACGTGTGTAGGTGGGATAGAGCATGTTTCGCCTCCGTCGTTTCAGTTGACGGCGTGGATTTGTCACCACGCCACTGAACGCCCGCGGAGAACGGACATGCTTCAAGGTTCGCCATTTTGGCGGCGGTCTAGAGCATTCGCGTCTGCCATGCGCTCCCCTCGGGCGAACGCCAGGCGGTCCGCTGAATCAGCCGAACCTGTCGCGTATCCGTGAAACCCCAACTGGGCGTTCCGCTGCGGATAAAGTGTTGCCTATTTGCAACTTCAAGACCTCGACGCAAAAAATGTTCTCATCGATAGACGCCCCCAGGCCCGTAACGCGGCGTGGAAACGCGCACAGCCCGCGGTGCGTTCAGGGGAACGGACGGTGGGACCGGTCGGCGGGGTCCGGAAAGTGCGCGCAGCCGCCGGACTCGATCGGCGGTGGGCGGGTGCGTGCGCAGGAGCGAGGGTTCGGGGATGCGGCGTCCGGGCAGGAACATGTCTTCCCAGACGCGCCCGACGCGACGTTCCAGCTTGAGGAGGGCCGAAGCGAGGCCATCGGGATCGCCGGTCAGCTCGGCGCCACCCCTGTCGGCATCGTATTCCCGGGCCCGCGACAGCGCGAGCTGAAGAAGGGCCATGATCGTGGGTGAAAAGATCAGGACAAGCGGTACCTGCCAGGGCACATAAGCCGCGCCGGCCAGGATGAGCGGCAGGTTCAGCAGCAGGATGAGTTGCCCAACCCAGGACGCGAGCGACACTGCGCGCGACATCGCGTCGGCCAGACCCATGATCCAGAGATCGCGGTTGGCGATGTGAGCGACCTCATGCGCCAGGACCCCGGCCAGTTCGCGCTGGTTCATCAATCGCAGAAGACCATCACTGACGCAGACGGCGCTTTCATCCGGAGAGCCCATAGCGAAGGCGTTCGGCATCTGGCTCGGTACATAGTAGAGTTCCGGTACACGCGGCAGCCCGGCGCGGCGTGCGAGTTCGGCCAGTATCGCCATGCCCTCTGGAAATTCCCGCCCGCTGAGCCTGCGTGCGCCGTAGGCGTTCAGCAAAAGGCGTTTCGGGATGCCGGGTGACAGCAGCAATCCCAGCAAGGATCCGATGACGATCGCAATCGCCAAGCCCTGTCCCGCAATCGCCGAAACGATGAACCAGGCGATAACCGCCATACCCGCCAAAAGCAGTATGGATTGGAGCAGGTTCAGGAATTGGTGGCGCGGCGTCGCAGTCATGATCGCAATAAATTTCACTCGCGGCTAACGGGAAGTGGCACGCCACGGGATGTAAGAATTTTGGGCATCGTTGCCAGCTTCGATCTTCATGTCGGATCCCTCTTGAACTCGGCTCAAGCAATACCAATCTGGCCGGATGTGACAAATCAGCAACATCTCTACGGGTTGGCGCCGAGGAGAGAAGGGGATGGAAAAGAGAACCGAATTTAACATCTGGTACTGGATCGTCGCATTTTTTGCGGTGATCTTTATTCAGGATCTGATCGCCAGCTACCGCAGCATCGCGCCGATCAGCTACAGCCAATTCGAACAGTATCTCGCCGACGGCGACATCGCTTCGGTTTCGGTCGGGTCCGATACGATCACCGGCACCTTCGAGACTCCCATCGACGGCCGCTCTGGCTTCGTCACCACGATCGTCGATCCCGCAATTCTTGAACGGCTGGACGACGCGGATGTCGAGATCACCGGCGTTCCGCAAAACACCTGGATCGGGGTGCTTCTCTCCTGGGTGGTGCCTGCAGTGGTCTTCTTCGGTCTCTGGATGTTCGTCTTTCGCAAGTTCGCCGAGCGTCAGGGTTTTGGCGGTTTCCTGCAGGTCGGCAAGAGCAAGGCCAAGGTCTACATGGAGAAGGAAACGGGCGTCAGCTTTGCCGATGTGGCCGGGGTCGACGAGGCCAAGGCCGAGCTGGAGGAAGTGGTCGATTTCCTGAAGACGCCTGAGGATTACGGCAAGCTCGGCGCCCGGATCCCGAAAGGCATCCTGCTGGTCGGCCCGCCGGGTACCGGCAAGACGCTTCTGGCGCGGGCCGTGGCGGGCGAGGCGGGCGTGACCTTCTTCTCGATCTCGGGCTCGGAATTCGTCGAGATGTTCGTGGGCGTCGGTGCGGCCCGGGTGCGCGACCTGTTCGAGCAGGCCCGCAAGAACGCACCGGCGATCATCTTCATCGACGAGCTCGACGCGCTCGGCCGCGCCCGCGCCTCCGGTCAGATGGCCGGCGGGCATGACGAGCGCGAACAGACGCTGAACCAGCTTCTCACTGAGCTGGACGGGTTCGACCCGTCGTCGGGGATCGTGCTGCTGGCGGCCACCAACCGGCCGGAAATCCTCGACCCGGCGCTGCTCAGGGCCGGGCGCTTCGACCGGCAGGTGCTGGTGGACAAGCCCGACAAGAAGGGCCGCATCCAGATCCTCGGGGTACACATGAAGAAGGTGACGCTCGCACCGGACGTGGATGCGGAGAAGGTCGCCGGGCTGACCCCGGGCTTTTCCGGAGCGGACCTGGCAAATCTGGTCAATGAGGCGGCGCTATTGGCAACCCGCCGAAAGGCCGATGCGGTGACCATGGAAGACTTCAACAACGCAGTAGAGCGTATCGTCGCCGGGCTGGAGAAGCGCAACCGTGTTCTGAACGCGCGCGAGCGGGAAATCGTGGCGCATCACGAAATGGGGCACGCGCTGGTCGCGATGGCGCTGCCGGGGGTCGATCCGGTGCACAAAGTCTCGATCATCCCGCGCGGGATCGGTGCGCTCGGCTATACGATCCAGCGCCCGACCGAGGACCGCTTCCTGATGACCCGCGAGGAACTGGAGAACAAGATCGCCGTTCTTCTGGGCGGGCGTGCGGCCGAGAAGCTCATATACGATCACCTTTCGACCGGTGCCGCCGACGACCTGGTGAAGGCAACCGACATCGCCAGGGCCATGGTCGCGCGCTACGGCATGGACCCCGATCTGGGCCATGTCAGCTATGACACCGAGCGGCCCGGCTTCCTTGGCACGGGGGATCAATCCGCCTGGCTCAACCGCCGCCACAGCGAGGCAACGGCCGAGCGGATGGATACCGCTGTCAAGGCGATCATCGACGACATCTTCGCGCGTACGGTCGCGCTTCTCGACGCGAACCGGGCGCTGCTGGAGGAAACGTCCCGCGATCTGCTCTACCGCGAGACGCTGGACGAGCCCGACCTTCGGGCCATCGCAGAAAAGGTCCGCACTCAGGAGGTCGAGGCGGCCTGAACACAGAGACCCAGTCCGGACGTTCCGGCTGGGAGCATGACGGAGGTGAAAAATGGCAAACGGCATCTGTGATATCTGCAAATCCCGACCTGCCAGCTTTCGTGCGCAGGTCTCTGTCAACGGTGAACGCAAGGTGATGGAGCTTTGCGACGAGGACTACCGCAGGATCGCCCGACGGCAAGGGCGTAGCGCATCGCCACTGGAATCGCTTTTCGGAGGGCGCTCGCTCTTCGATGAATTCTTTGGCGATGCCGGTGGCCTTTTCGATCGGCTTGGCGAAGATCAGGGGCAACCCGTCCCTATCCGACAGGCGGGGCGCACCGCGCGGCGCGGCGGCATCAATATCGCTGACCGCCTGAGCGAACAGGCCAACCGGCTTTTGCAGGAGGCGGGCCAGAAGGCGCATGAATTCGGCCGGACCGAGGTTGATACGGAACACCTTCTGCTGGCGCTTACCGGCTCGGATGTTGTCCGCACGGTGCTGGGGCAGGTCAAGATCGACGCCGACGATCTGCGCCGCCAGATCGAGAGCGAAGCGAAGAAGGGCGACGCAACGGGGGAGGACCGTGAGATCGGCGTCAGCCCGCGGGTGAAGGATGCGCTGAACCGCGCCTTCATCGCCTCGAACGAGCTGGGCCATTCCTATGTCGGCCCCGAACACCTTCTGATCGGTCTCGCCGAAGAGGGCGAGGGCGTGGCGTCGAGCATCTTGAACCGGCTGGGCCTGACGCCGCAGGCGCTACGCCAGCAGGTGACAAAGGTCGTCGGTCAGGGGGCCGAGGAAGGCCGCGTCGAAACCCCGTCGAGCACGCCTGATCTGGATGAATACAGCCGCGATTTGACCAAGCTGGCGCGCGAGGGCAGGCTCGACCCGGTGATCGGCCGGGCGCGTGAAATCGAGACGACGATCGAGGTTCTGGCGCGGCGCAAGAAGAACAACCCGGTGCTGATCGGCGAACCGGGTGTCGGCAAGACCGCGATCATCGAGGGGCTGGCGCAGCGCATCGTCGCGGGCGAGGTGCCCGAGGCGCTGCGCGACAAACGGCTGGTCGAACTCAACATCAATTCGATGGTGGCCGGATCGAAATATCGCGGTGAGTTCGAGGAGCGGGTCCAGAAGATCCTCAAGGAGATCGAGGCCAACAAGGCCGACATGATCCTGTTCATCGACGAGATCCACACCATCGTCGGAGCCGGACAGGGCGGCGGCGAAGGCGGGCTCGACATCGCCAATACGTTCAAGCCGGCGCTGGCCCGCGGCGAGCTGAACCTGATCGGCGCGACCACCCTGAACGAGTACCAGAAATACATCGAGAAGGACGCCGCGCTGGAGCGCCGCTTCCAGCCGGTCTATGTCGATGAGCCGACGGTGGCGCAGACGATCATGATCCTGCGCGGACTGCGCGACACGCTGGAAAGCCACCACAAGGTGACGATCACCGACGAGGCCATCGTCGCGGCGGCCGAGCTTTCCGACCGCTACGTCACCGGCCGCTTCATGCCCGATAAGGCCATCGACCTGATCGACCAGGCTGCCGCGCGCGTGAAGATCAGCGCTACCGCGCGTCCCGTCGATGTCCAGGAGCTCGAGGCTGAGGTCGCCCAGATCCGGCGCGAGCAGGACTACGCTGCGGGGAGGAAGCAGTTCGACCGTGCTGCTGAACTCAAGAAAGAGCTTGAAGCCAAACAGGTCGAGCTTGACGAGTTGATGGAAACCTGGAAGCGCGACCGGGCCTCTGCGACGGCTGAAGTGCGCGCCGACCACGTGGCGCAGATCGTCTCGAAACTGACCGGCGTGCCGGTGAGCGAACTGACGACAGAAGAGCGCGAAAAGCTGCTGAAACTCGAGGACAAGTTGCATGAGCGGGTAATCGGCCAGGAAGAGGCCATCCATGCCGTTGCCGATGCCGTGCGACTGGCGCGCGCCGGGCTGCGCGAGGGCTCCGGCCCGACCGCGACCTTCCTGTTCCTCGGCCCGACCGGCGTCGGCAAGACCGAGCTGGCCAAGACTCTGGCGGAGACGATCTTCGGTGATCAGGATGCGATGATCCGCATCGACATGTCCGAATATGGCGAACGTCACGCGGTCGCGCGGCTGGTTGGCGCCCCGCCGGGCTATGTCGGTTACGACGAAGGCGGCCAGCTGACGGAACGGGTCCGGCGCCGGCCCTATTCTGTCGTGCTGCTCGACGAGATCGAGAAGGCGCATGCAGATGTCTATAACATCCTGCTGCAGGTCTTCGACGATGGCCGCCTGACCGACGGCAAGGGCCGCGTGGTGGATTTCACCAACACCATCATTATCGCCACGTCGAACCTCGGCTCCGATATCATCCAGCGCAACCTTCGCAAGCGCGGAACCAAGGAGTTCGACGAGGCAGGGCAGAAGGCCGAACTGATGGACGTGTTGCGTGCCCATTTCCGGCCCGAGTTCATCAACCGGATCGACGAAATCATCGTCTTCCATTCTCTGAACCAGTCGGAAATCCGGCAGATCGTCGAGCTGCAGCTGGCCCGTGTCGCCCGCACGGCGCTGACCCAGGGGGTCGAGCTCGACTATGACGGAAGCGTTGCGGAGCATTTCGGAGCAGTGGGTTTCCGGCCAGAGTTCGGCGCCCGCGAGTTGCGACGGCTAATCCGTTCGGAACTGGAGACTGAGCTCGCCCGCGAGATGCTTTCCGGTCGGATCGAGGACGGCGACAAGGTGCGCGTCGCCTGGACCGCGGATGATCAGAAGATCACGTTCCAAAAGCTGGAGAGCGCAGGAGAAACCGAGACCCCCGAAGTGCCGGGCAAAGCCGATAGCGAAGAGGCTGAGCCCGCCTCTGAATGATGGCCCGCGCACCGGCGGTGACGCCGCCGGTGCCGCAATCCGAAGAGAGGTAAATCATGCTGAAAGGACACAACCGCCCACCGTTTCGACCGAAGATCCCCGGAACTGACCTGACATCTCCAGACGTGCCGACAGCGTTGATCTACAGGCCAGCTCGCTCGTCTCACACCTCCGCTCCAATCAGGCGGCAGCATTGGATACTCGAGTTTGAGACGGCCCGGGCGCCGGTCATCGAGCCTCTTATGGGCTGGACCGCAACCAAAGATCCCTATCGTCCGATCCGCCTGACTTTCCCTGATCTCGACAGCGCCATCGCCTTCGCGGAACGAAACGACTGGCAGTATATCGTGCGCCACGAGCCGGACAAACGTCGATCCGTGCCACCGCGCCGCTTCTGGTGGGAGACAGCGCCAACCAGCAAGGGAGCCGATGCTCCTGGCGCCCACCGCATCGAGACCGGCCACCGACCGAGTTCCCGGCACCGGCTTCACCGAGGCATCGACGCGGCCAGCGTTCGTGATCTATCAGCGGAACTCGCGACGGCTGCAGACCCGGTCTGTGAAGCGAGTGCTGAATCCTTCCCCGCGTCCGACCCACCGGCGTGGATCGGGGCAACTGTCTATGGAAGCGGGCGACGTTGATGCACGCCGACCAGGGGCTGTTGGAGGCCGCCGCGTTGCTCGCCATGATGGCTTTTTGCCATGTCGCGATCTGCGCATGGCTTGGCATCCCCGCACTGGTCGGTTTCCTGCTGTCCGGCATTGTGATCGGGCCGTCCGGTCTGGGGCTCATCGCCGAGGGTGCCACACTGACGCTTATAGGTGAGGTCGGGGTGATCCTGCTTCTCTTTGCGCTTGGTCTGGAATTCTCCCTCGACAAGCTCGTGTCGCTCCGGCGGCTGATCTTCGGACTCGGTCTGACACAGGTGCTCGTAACCGGAGGGTCGGTCACCGCAGGGCTGCTCGTCTTTACCGAGATCGCGCCGGCGGCGGCGGTTCTGATCGCTGGCGCGGTCGCGATGTCGTCGACCGCGCTTTGCCTTAAGGTCCTGGCGGGCGGCGATGCGCTCGGGACGCCCCAGGGACGGGTCGCGATCGCTGTTCTGCTGTTTCAGGATCTGGCGGCCGTCGGCTTTCTGGCCTTTCACGATGTCATCGCCGCGGCAGGAGTCGTGGAAAGCGGGCACGACGTCCTGAAGATGGTCGAGGGCATGGGCGTGCTCGTCGGGGCGCTCTTCATCGCCCGGTCAATGCTTCAGCGGCTTGCCGGATGGGTCGCAACCCAGGGCGAGGCTGAACTCGCACAGCTTCTGGCCCTGACCGTTGCCTTGCTCGCGGCCATTATTGCGCAGGTTGCGGGTCTTTCGCCGGCGCTCGGTGCCTTCGCTGCCGGCATGATGATCGCTGAGGGCGACGCCCGCCAATTCGTTGAACGGGAAATCAGGCCGTTCCGGGATCTGTTCGTCGGGGTGTTCTTCATCGGTATCGGAGCTCAACTCCATATAGGTGCGCTTTGGTCGACATGGCCAATGGTGTTGGCATGGCTTTTTGTGCTCATGGTGGTGAAACTCGCGCTTGTTGTTGCCCTGACCCGCATGTTCGGAGAACAGCTCGAGACTGCGCTTCGCGCGGGCGCCATCCTGGCCCATGGCGGCGAATTCAGCTTGATGCTCATCTCTGTCACGACTGCCTCCGGCCTGTTGCAAGCCAAGATCGCCGACCCTCTGTTCCTTGCGTTGGGGCTGAGCATGCTGATTGGAGCGGTTGTGGTTCGTCGCGCAGCGTGAATGCGGCCAACGCACACTCAGCACCTGCCTGCTTCGCGCCATATTTTTTGCGCGCGGGAGGGGGTTGAAACTCCAAAGTCGATTTCTAACTGAACTTTTCGCAGGGGTTCCCTGCTATCTGACATCGCTGTTTTGCGCAGGAGGTTTTGCCGGGCAAGGCCATCTCGCGTTCCGGAACCATGGTCCGGCGGATGGCAGTGATCTTGTATCACGACTGTCCGAATTCGAGATGCCACATCCGGCGGTCATGCCCAGGCGGGGTGATCGTAGACGACCTTCTCGCATCCATTGTTGAGGCTTCGCTCAGAAGAGGAGGTTTTGCCGATGAAGATCGCACAGATCGCACCGCTGGAAGAAAGTTGCCCGCCGCGTCTCTATGGGGGAACAGAAAGGATCGTCTCCTATCTCACCGAAGAACTGGTCAGGCAGGGCCATGAAGTCACGCTGTTCGCCAGCGGCGACAGCCGGACCAAGGCCCACCTGGTTCCGTGCAGCAAGGAAGCGCTCCGGCTCGATCCGAACGTGAAGAACTCGCTGCCTTGGCATGTCGCCATGCTGGAGGAAGTCCGCTTGCGGGCCGATGAATTCGACGTGCTGCATTTTCACATCGACTTCCTGCACTATCCCATGGCGCGCGCATTCGCCGATCGCATGGTGACGACCATGCACGGCCGGCTCGACGGGCCTGATCTTCGTCCCTTCTATGCGACCTTCCCGAACTATCCGCTCGTTTCGATCTCGGACGACCAGCGCCGTCCGCTGCCCTTCGTGAACTGGGCAGGAACAGTTTATCACGGTCTTCCCAAGACTCTGCTGCCCTTCACCGAACGCCCGAACGGCGACTATCTTGCTTTCCTCGGACGGATTTCGCCGGAGAAACGCCCGGACCGCGCCATCGAAATTGCGGCGCGGGCGGGGATGCCACTGAAAATCGCCGCCAAGATAGGCGATGCGGATCGCAAGTATTGGGAAGAGATCATCGCGCCTATGGTCGACGCCCACGACAATGTCGAGTTCATCGGAGAGATCAACGAGAAGCAAAAGGCCGAATTTCTCGGGAACGCGCGGGCGCTGCTCTTCCCGGTCGACTGGCCCGAACCTTTCGGCTTGGTGATGATCGAGGCCATGGCCTGCGGCACGCCTGTAATCGCATGGGCGAATGGCTCAGTGCCCGAGATCGTGGAGCCAGGGCTGACCGGCTATGTCGTGCACTCGCTGGAGGACGCTGTCGCGGCCGTCAGCAAGCTGGACCGTATCAGCAGAGGAATCGTGCGCGAGACGTTCGAAGAACGCTTCACCGCAGATCGCATGGCGCGCGACTATGTCGAAATCTATCGCGGGCTGCCGGGCGTCGAGGCTGTTACGATGCCGCTCCCGCATATGCTCGGCGGCCATGGGGCCCATGTCCTGCATGCAGCGGAATGAGTGCGAAGGAGAGTAAGATGACCGAGGCGCTGCAACAGACGGCCTTGCGTGCGTCGCAACTGGTCGCGCCGCCGGCGCAATTCTTCATCCCGGCGGCAGCCTCCTTGCAGGAGCGGCGGCCACGAACCCTGAAGCACGGCGATACCTTCGCCGTGTTCGATCACAATGGCGATGTGCTCTCGGGGCCAGGCAGCCCCGAGGGCCTGTTCCATCGCGACACCAGGTATCTCTCGCATTACTATCTGACCATCGGGGGAGAGCGGCCCATGCTGCTCTCGTCCACATTGCGCGACGATAACGCCACGCTGACCTGCGATCTGACGAATCCCGATCTTTATGACGAAACCGGTCGCTGTCTGATTGCGCATGATCGCATCCACATGCGCCGGACGCGGTTTCTCTGGCAGGGCACGTGTTATGAGCGGCTGGCGGTACGCAATTTCGACGAGGCCCCACATGAGATTACCTTGGAAATCGCCTTTGAGGCCGATTTTGCGGATATTTTTGAGGTCCGTGGCCGGGTGCGGGCCCGCCGGGGAACGTCGCTCTTGCCGGAGGTGGATGGCTCGCACGTGCTCTTGTCGTACCGGGGGCTCGACCACAATCCACGTAGCACCGCTCTGCGTTTTGATCCTGCGCCTGCGCAGCTTGAGCCGGGGAAAGCCGTCTATCGTCTGAGCCTCGCCCCCGGCGAAACGCGTTCGCTCTTTATCGAGATCGGCTGCGACGTGAATGGGGCTGAGGATCCTCCGTCGCGCCTGTTTTTCCGCTCGTTGCGGGACGCGCGCCGCGCACTCAGACGTTCTTCTTCCCGCGCAGCCACGGTGCAAAGCTCCAACGAGATATTCAACGAGACCATGCGCCGTTCGGTCTCGGACCTCTACATGCTCATGACCGATACGGAGGAGGGGCCCTATCCCTATGCGGGCGTGCCCTGGTTCAGCACCGTGTTCGGGCGCGATGCTCTGATCACCGCCTGGGAAATGCTCTGGCTCGACCCGGCGGTCGCGCGGGGCGTTTTACTGCATCTTGCGGCCAACCAGGCGACGGAATTCGATCCGGATACCGATGCCGAGCCAGGCAAGATCCTTCATGAAGTGCGTTATGGCGAAATGGCGGAAACCGGCGAAGTTCCGTTCCGGCGCTATTACGGCAGCGTGGATTCGACACCGCTGTTCGTGATGCTCGCCGGGGCGTATTTCGAACGCACCGGCAATCGGGTGGTGCTGGAAACACTCTGGCCGCATGTCTGTGCGGCGCTCGACTGGATCGAGACCTATGGCGATCGGGACGGCGACGGTTTCGTGGAATACGGGAGGCGCAGCGACAAGGGGCTCGCCAACCAGGGGTGGAAGGACAGTCATGATGCGGTGTTTCACGCCGATGGGACGCTGGCCAAGGGGCCGATCGCGCTATGCGAGGTACAGGGCTACGTCTATGCTGCCCGGCTGGCTGCGTCCGAGATCGCACGGGAACTCGGTCATGACGGGATCGCGGAGGAACAGGCGCAAAAGGCCTCGGAATTGAAGTCCCGTTTTGACGCGGCGTTCTGGGACGATGAGCTTGGAACCTATGTGCTCGCCCTCGATGGTGACAAACGGCCCTGCCGAGTACGCAGTTCGAACGCGGGCCATCTGCTCTGGACGGGAATCGTCCCGGAGGAGCGCGCCGAAACGGTCGTTCGAGCCCTGATGGGGCCGTCGTCTTTCTGCGGATGGGGAGTGCGGACCATTGCCGCGGGTCAGGCACGGTACAATCCGATGAGCTATCACAACGGGTCGGTCTGGCCCCATGACAATGCGCTGATCGGGGCGGGGTTGGCGCGCTACGGGTTCCGTGAAGAGGCCGCACGGATTTTCGAGGGCATCTTCTCTGCGGCCACCTATATCGACCTGCGACGGTTGCCGGAGTTGTTCTGCGGCTTCCCGCGCCGCGAGACGCAAGGCCCCACCTTCTATCCGGTGGCCTGTACGCCGCAGGCCTGGGCGGCGGGAGCGCCGCTTTTGCTGCTTCAGGCCTGTCTCGGGCTGCGCTTCGACGCCGAGGCGCGGCAGGTGATCTTCGAGCAACCGATCCTTCCGGAGTTTCTGGGAGAGGTCGTGCTGCGCAATCTCCGCCTTGATGGTGGATCCGTCGATGTGGCTCTGCGCCGGTCTGGCACCCACGTGGTTGCCGATGTTCTGCGTCGCGACGGACCGGTTCGGGTTATTGTGACCACCTGAAGGGACGGGCTGGCGCCATCGTCTGCGCCAGCCCGATTTCTGCTACTGCAGATCATCTTCTTCCTGATCGGCTTCGAGCAATTCGACCAGCCGGGCGACCCGGCCCGATGGGAAGGGGCTATGGGCATCGACCTGCGCCTCGTCCGCCTCGACCCAGGCCTTGGCACAGGCAAGTTCGGAGGCGTCGGCGCCGGTGCGCAGAATATCAGACAGAAGCGTGGGGTCCGTGCCGGGACCCAGGATGCTTTTCACGTCGTTTTCGGTCATGATCTCCTCCTTTCGAATGCTACAAGGAAGCAAGAGAAATATAGGAGAGCTGTTCGTAGAAAAAAGTTTCCGAGCATCCTCTTGAAACCGTAAGGTGCTGTTCCAAATCACTTTATGCAGATCGCCCAGATGGGGATCGGCCATAAAGCGGGACATCGCTCCTGCGGTGCTCCCGATGTCTGTACCCATGTTGCTCAAAGGAGGATATGGCTATGGCAACGACACTTGATTTTGCACCTCTGTTCCGTTCGAGCGTTGGCTTCGACCGTATGCTCGACGCGCTCGAGACAGCCCGTCGAGTGGAGACGCTCGACAACTGGCCGCCTTATGACATCGTCAAGACCGGCGAGGACGACTATCGCATCGACATGGCGGTGGCGGGCTTTGCCGAAGACGATCTGACCCTGACCCAAGACAAGAACATGCTGATCGTGTCGGGCCGCAAGGAGACGCCCGAAGGTGACGGCGGTGTCAGCTATCTCTATCGTGGCATCGCCGGCCGGTCGTTTGAACGTCGGTTCGAACTGGCCGATCACGTCCGGGTCGAAGCGGCCACGCTGTCGAACGGCTTGCTGACCGTCGAGCTCAAGCGCGAGATCCCCGAGGAACTCAAACCGCGTCGGATCGAGATCGCGTCGGCTGAGGCGACCGAGGGTCTCGAGACCAGGCAGCTCGAGACAGCTCCAGAGCCGGAACCGGTCGCGGCCTGAACCAGCTTGGACCCAGAACGGGACGTTCCGGCCGCTCGGGTGGCGGCCGGACGCCCTTCCTGCAATCTGGAGGCTAAGAGATGAACGTGATCAGCGGAGATTTCACAGGACAATCACATGTATCACCCATTCTGAGTCAGGCCGGTTCGCGACCAGACTGGGACTCTTCTCTGCCGGACGATGCGGTCGCCCGGATATGGAAACCGTCGAAATCGGCGATGACCTCGGGGCGCACGCGTACGAAGGGCTGGAAGATGAGCTTTCCACGCCGGACCGGTCCTTGGCTCGAGCCTTTGATGGGCTGGACGGGTGGCGACGACACGATCCAGCAGATAGACCTTAGCTTTCCGACGCTGGAAGCCGCTATTCGCCATGCAAAGCGTCTGGGGGTGGCTTACGAGGTGCATCTGCCGGCAGGCGAAGCCGCGCGCCGTGCCGCCCGGGCACGGGACAGGCAGGCCGGGCTGTGGTCCGATGCCACGCTCTCTCGGCTCGGACTGTCCGAGATGCGGCAAACCTATCGTGACGCGATGGCCGGCGCAAAACGGCGGGGCGATCCGAAAGGCGGCGATGATGGGCGTTCTCCCATTGAAGTTGCTTCGGACGCCAGCCTGTCGTTGGAGGCTCGCCGTTCTATCCTGATGAACTGGGCCTACACGGAGTATCTTCAGGATGTCGCCAGCACCGAAGGCATGCCGGAAAACCAGCGTGCATCGCAGTTTGCCGAGGTTGAACGAGCGCTGTTGGCGCTTGAAGCGGCGGTGGCCGCCGACGGATTGTATCCATCCGTTGAGGAAGGGAGGGCGGCATGAATCCCTTCGTTGCAATTGATGCCCAGCAGGCGGTGCCCGATCGTTTCGCACTGGTCCTCGCCGCGAGCGCCCGCAGCCGGGCGCTGAGGGCCGGGGCAGAACCGCGGGTCGAACCTAAACGGCAAGCAACCGAAGAGCTTGCCTTGGAAGAGATCGCGACCGGTGCGATTTCGCAGGAGGAGCTGTTGCCCTTCCTGCCTGCGCCGGCGCCCAAGCGGCTGGCTCGGCCGCATTGAATCCCTGGTGAAGAGAAAGGAGGTAACACCATGAGCAAGACCTGGACCACGAACTATGACAAGCTTGGCGACGGCATCAGCCTTCTCGCGGGCCTAGCCCTCGCTGGGTTGCCCTTCGTCGTCACGATGACCGATATTGCCTTCTGGAGCGCCCTACTGACAGGAGGACTGATCGCAGTGCTTGCCGCAATTGCGCTTTGGCGACCGCATGAAGGGCTTGACTGGGCGCGTATGGTTGCGGGTGTCTGGGCTGCGATCAGCCCATGGGCTCTCGTAGCCGGCTTCACGCTCAGTATCGCGCTTGCCCATGTGGCCCTCGGCGTGCTCGCGCTGGCCTTTCCCGCCTGGCGGCGCTGGAAGAACGACGGTGGGAATTCTGCTCTGACAGCCTAATTTGGCTACCGGCCCCGCGAACGGGGCCGGTAGTTTCTTACGTTGTTTGAAAGACCAACGAAGTAGTGACGCGTTATCGGGATTTAAACCTCCACCTTCGGAGGGCAGCGCTCAAGAGTGCTGTCGCGTTTCCGCCAAGGCTAAGCTACCGCTCGAAATAGCAATTCCAGACCGCGGGAAATCCCCACAACCATCGCAATTTTCTTAGATACATCTCTAACATCATCTGGCCCCATGGGCCGACCGTCCAGTGGCAAGTTATGATGGGTGCGCCCTCCCGCAACCATCTTTACTTGCTCGGGGCGCAAGTTGTGATCAGATCCTGCCCCCGCAACCAACGATACTTCGATAATTTGAAGGCAGATCGCTTGGAGTGTGGCCTATTTGAGCTTCCTTCAAAGTTTCAGGCTGGGGAACCTTCGGCAAGGCGGGCTGAGCTCAGGCTCTGTCGATTGCGACCTGCATTCCCGGCCAGTTTGCATATTTGTCGCCTGTTTCTCGGATGTGCGTATAGCGTTTCAGGCTAACCCAAGACCTGTGTCCGCTGACCGCCGCGACATGGGGGATGTTCCAACCCATCTCGAACAACCGGGAAATGCCTTCGTGGCGCAGATCGTGGAAGTGCAGATCCTCGATCCCGAGTAGCTTGCAAGCGCGTGTGAAGTTGGTCGTGATCGCGTCCGGGGAGTAGGGGAAGATCTCAGCCTTGCTCTTGCGCATACTGTCGATGACCCGAATGGCCTCCTCAGGCAGATCGACCCAGGTATCGTTTCCGAGTTTTTCGCCGGGATGCTTCATGTCGCGGACCAGGATGCGCTTGTGCTCCTTCTGAAAGTCATCCCAGGTGAGCCGGGTGATCTCTGCCTGTCGGCGCGTCGAGAAGAGAGCGAAAACGATCACCTTGTGCATGGGCATGGCTTGAGGCGTTCTCTGGCGCCGATCAATGAAGTGGGCCAGCAGCCGGTCGAGTTCATCAAGGGTGGGCCTGCGGTTCCGCTGCGCAGAACGGGAGATGATCCCCATGCGGCGCGCGACGGTGATCGCGTCTCTCATCTCCCGGTCATCCAGTCGAAAGTCCCACATCGGTCGGGCTATGGCGAAAATGGAGGCGAGATGGCTCGCGTAGTTCCCGACGGTTTGCGGTTGTCCAGGCAGTGACTGAAGGAACTCGATGATATCCTTCGCCTTGATGGTGGAGCAGGGCAGATCGGCGATCGGGTAGGTGGTGATGGTCCTGAGGACCTGCGCTTTCGTGCGGCCGATGTCCTTCACGGCTTCCTCGGTATAGCGCTCGATCGCTTTGGACAGCGGGGGATCGGATGCGTTCAACTCTTCCAGCGCACCAGGTCTTGCTAGCTCTTTCTCGCGTTTCTTTATCCAGGCGGTCGCAGCTGGACGTCTGTCAAAAGTCTTCGTCTCATGATAGACGGTGCCCTCGCGCATCACTCGTACACGTGCCCTGTAGCTGTTATGTCCATCCTTGCGTTTGCGCGTGGTGATCGAGCCCATGATGGTCTCCCCATTTGGTCCATGGAACTGTATTTGGTCCACAGGACCAAATCCAGTGTCAAAATCGACTGATTTGGTCCATAATGAGCGGAAACGAGACGAGCTGAAGGTGCGCCGAAGTGGCTGAGAAAAAAAGAAAAAAGGAGATATCAACGGCTTCCCGTCTGTCCGTCGCGCCCATGATGGACTGGACGGACCGACACTGCCGGTATCTGCACCGGCTGCTGTCGCATCGGGCGCTGCTGTATACCGAGATGGTGACGGCGCCCGCGCTGGTGCGCGGGGGGGCGGTGCATCTGCTGGATCACGATGCCGCAGAGCAGCCGGTCGCGCTGCAGCTTGGCGGCTCCGATCCGCAGGAACTGGCGCAGGCGGCGCGGCTGGGGCAGGCGGCGGGCTATCCCGAAATCAACCTCAACTGCGGCTGCCCCTCCGACCGGGTGCAGTCGGGCACTTTCGGCGCGGTGCTGATGAAACATCCCGGCCTCGTGGCCGACTGCGTCGCGGCGATGCGCGCGGCGGTGACGGCGGAGGTCACGGTGAAATGCCGCATCGGGGTGGACGATCAGGAGCCGCGCGAGGTGCTGCCCGCGTTTCTGGAGCAGGTGGCGCAGGCGGGCTGCCAGCGGGTCATCATCCATGCGCGCAAGGCTTGGCTGCAGGGGCTCAGCCCCAAGGAAAACCGCGACATTCCGCCGCTTGATTACGCGCTGGTGCTGGAGATGGCGCAGGCCTTTCCGGATCTGCAGATTTCGATCAATGGCGGGGTGCAGAGCCTTGCCGAGGCGGAGACGCTGCTGGCGCAGGGCCTGTCCGGGGTGATGGTGGGCCGCGCCGCCTATCACCAGCCTTGGGACATTCTGGCGGAGGCCGATGCCCGGATCTTCGGCGAGGCCCGCGCGGCCCCCGCGCCCGAGGACGTGGCCCGCGCCATGCTGCCCTATACCGAACGGCATCTGGCTTCGGGCGGAAAGCTCAACCAGATCACCCGCCACATGCTGGGGCTCTTTGCCGGGCGTCCCGGCGCGCGGGGCTGGCGGCGGCTGCTGTCGGAACAGGCGCACCGCCCCGGCGCGGGCCCCGAGGTGGTGGAGGCGGCGCTGGCGCAGCTGGAGCCTGCCGCCTGAGCCTTGCGCCCGCGCGCGGGCGGGGCTAAGCGCAAAAGGCAAAGAGGAGCCCGCCCCATGTTCGATGTCGCAACCCTGCTGCCCCTGCTGGGGCTTTTGATGGTCACCAGCGCCTTTGCGGGCATATTGGCCGGACTTCTGGGCGTGGGAGGGGGCATCGTGCTGGTGCCCGCCTTCCTCTTCACCTTCGAGACGCTGGGCTATGGCAGCCCGTGGCTGATGCAGATCTGCCTTGCCACCTCGCTGGCCACGATCATCGTCACCTCGGCGCGGTCGGTCATGTCGCACAACAAGAAGGGTGCTGTGGACTGGAGCATCCTCAGGACATGGGCGCCCGGAATCGCGGTGGGGGCGCTGATCGGGGTGGCTGCGGCCTCGCGGCTGACCACCACCTTCCTGCAGGCGCTGTTCGGGGTTCTGGCGGTGTGCATCGGGCTCTATTTCGCCTTCGGCAAGCGCGAATGGCGGCTGGCGGACGCGATGCCCACCGGCTGGAAACGGCTGTCGCTGTCGCCGGTGGTGGGCTTCCTGTCGGTGCTGATGGGCATTGGCGGCGGCAGTTTCGGCGTGCCGCTGATGACGCTCTGCGCGGTGCCGATCCATCGCGCCGTGGCCACGGCGGCGGGCTTCGGCCTGCTGATCGCGGTGCCCTCGGTCGCGGCCTTCCTGCTGGTGGAGATCCCCGAGGAGGTGCGCCCGCCGCTGACCTTCGGCGCGGTCAATCTGGGCGCCTTCCTGATCGCCATCTCGATGACGCTGATCACCGCGCCCATGGGTGCAAAGCTGGCCCATTCCATTCAGGACAAGACCCTGCGCCGCGCTTTTGCGGTGTTCATCCTGATCGTGGCCGTCAACATGCTGCGCAAATCGCTGTTCTGATCCCGGGCGCCTGACGGGTCTGGCCTTATGTCGCGCCTTCCGCAGGGAGGCGCGATTTTTATGTGCGAGGCGCCGTGGTCAGAGCCCCTGCGACGGGTCGGCCCGGCTGCCCGGGCCGTGCCGCGCGATGGCGCCGGGTCAGCGGCGGGAAAGCGGCGGGGCGTCCTGCGAGGAGCCCGAAAGCCGGGCGCTGCGGTGCGGCAGGTCGGCGAGGATCGCGCGCTGCGCCCGCGGATCGAGCCTGCCCCATGCCGCGATCTCGTCAAGGCTGCGCAGGCAGCCCCGGCACAGGCCAGAGCCTGCGTCGATGGAGCAGAGCTTGACGCAGGGGCTTTGCGGCGGTGTGTCGGTCATGCGTGATCGCGCAGATGGCGCAGCCGGTCGAGCGCGCCCTGCAGGATGAACGAGGCCGCCACATGGTCGATGAGTTCGGCGCGGCGGCGGCGCGAGGTATCCGCCTCCAGCAGGGCGCGTTCGGCGGCGACGGTGGACAGGCGTTCGTCCCAGTAGGTGATCGGGCCGGGCCAGATCTGCGCGAAATTGCGGGCGAAAGCTCGGGTGGACTGGCAGCGCGGACCTTCGCTGCCATCCATGTTGCGCGGCAGACCCAGCACGATGCCGCCCGCCTCGCGCCCGCGCAGGAGGGCCAGCAGCGCCTCGGCATCAAGGGTGAATTTCTTGCGGCGGATGGTTTCCAGCGGCGTGGCCACGGTCAGCAGCCGGTCCGACAGCGCGACGCCAATGGTCTTGGTGCCCAGATCGAGCCCCGCGATGCCGGTGAAAGGCGGCAGGGCTGTCGCAAATTCGGTGATGTCCTCGTGGATCATGGCCGGGCTCCGGCGGCACGGGAGGCGGGGGGGCGCTGCCCCCCGCGCGCGTTCCGCGCGCCCCCCCCGGGATATTTGCAGCCGATGGATGCCATGGTCATTCCGCCACCCCCGCCGCTTCGGCGCCCGCGCGCACGGTGGCCAGCGCTTCGGGGCGGGTGGCGAAGACGGCCTGCGCCTCGGCCCAGATGGCGCGGGCGCGGTCTGTGTCGCCCAAGACCCCCAGCGCCGACAGCAGCCGCGCCCATTCCTGCGGCGTGCCGCCCTGCGCCGCCAGCCGGTCGGAGAGCTGGCTGACCATGCCTTCGACCATGAGCTGACGGTCTTCCTCCGACATCCCGGCGGCGGCGTCCATATCTTCGGCGCTGGGGCCGGGCAGCGGGGCGGTGACGGGGGGCTGGTAATTGCTGACCCCGGCGCGTGCCGCCATTTCGGGGATCTGATCCATCACCGCAGGCACCCAAGGGTCGTCAGGGGCGCTGTCGCGCAGCAGCGCGTCCCAGAGCCGGAAGGCGGCGTCGGGCCGCCCGGTCTGGGCCATCATCAGCCCGCCGTAATAGCGCGCGACGCCATTGCCGGGATCGCGGCGCAGGGTTTCGTCCAGCACCGCCTCGGCCTCGGGCGAGACATAGCCGCCCGCCGCCAGCACCAGCATGTCGGCCAGATCGGCGTAATCCTCCGGGGAGGCGCTGTCGCCCTTCAGGTCGATCACCCGCTGCTGCGCCTCGGCGGCGGCGCGGTAATTGCCAAGCGCCGCTTCGGAACGGGCCAGCAGCACATGGCCCTGCACCTCGCCGGGGCGGTCGGCCACGGCACCGCGCAGCCGCTCCACCAGCGCGAGATATTCGGGCGGCGCCTCGGCGGGGGGCGCGGCGGGCAGCGCGGCCTCGGCCTCGGACTGGCTGGGGCGGGTCTCGCGCAGCTCGCGCGCCATGGCGATGCGCTGCGCCAGCGCCTGATCGGGATAGCCCGGCGCGCCAAGGCTGCGGTAAAGCGCCAGCGCGGCCCCCACCAGCACCAGCGTCATGACCCCTGCCGCGATCCAGCCTGATGGGCCGCCGGTCCGGGCGGCGGTGGCGGAGGGGCGGCGGCTGTCGGTGGCGAGGATGCGGCGCGACACTTCGGCGCGCAGCCGCTCGGCCTCTTCGGGGCCGATGGTGCCGCGGGTGCGGTCGCGGTCGATTTCGGCCAGCTGGTCGCGATAGACCCTCAGATCATGGCTTTCGGCGGAGGCAGGCTCGGGCCGCCCGCGCAGCAGGGCCGCCGCCAGAGCAGCGGCAACCACCAGCGCCGCAGCGCCACAGAGGATCCAGAACAGCATCGCATGACCTCCCTTGTCTGTGCCTTCCTGTACAGCCCCGGGCGGCTGGACAAAAGAGCCGGAAGCCGGGCCATCTGACGCATGTCGCAACTGTGCGGAATTGTGACGGTTGCGGATGCGGGGCCCGCGTGGTGCAGTCGTAGGAGAGTGCAGCACGTCAGACGCGGATTCGAGGACCATGACACGATATTCGGCCTTTGCCATCGCCCGTGAAGCGGCCCGGTACCACAGCGGATGGACCCGCGCCTGGCGCAAGCCCGAGCCCAAGCCGCGTTACGACGTGGTGATCGTGGGCGGCGGCGGCCACGGGCTCGCCACCGCCTATTACCTGGGCAAGAATTTCGGCATCACCAATGTCGCCATCGTGGAAAAGGGCTGGCTCGGCGGCGGCAACACGGGGCGCAACACCACGATCATCCGGTCGAACTATCTGCAGGATCCCTCTGCCGCGATCTACGAGAAGGCGCGCAGCCTCTATGAGACGCTGAGTCAGGATCTGAATTACAACGTGATGTTCAGCCCGCGCGGGCTGATGATGCTGGCCCAGACCGAACATGAACTGCGCGGCTACCAGCGCACGGTGCATGCCAACCGCCTGCAGGGCGTCGAGACCGAGATGATCGGCCCGCGCGAGATCAAGCGGCTTTGCCCGATCATGAACGTGGACGGGCCGCGCTATCCGGTGCTGGGCGCGCTCTGGCAGGCGCGCGGCGGCACGGCGCGGCATGACGCGGTGGCCTGGGGCTATGCGCGGGCCTGTTCCGACATGGGCATGGACATCCTGCAGAACACCGAGGTGACGGCGATCCGCTCCGAAGGTGGGCGGGTGCGCGGCATCGCCACCACGCGCGGCGAGATCGGCTGCGACAGGCTGGGCGTGGTGGTGGCGGGCCATTCCGGCGTTCTGGCCGAAATGGCGGGCTTCCGTCTGCCCATCGAAAGCGTGGCGCTGCAGGCGCTGGTCTCTGAACCGATCAAGCCCTGCATGGATGTGGTGGTGATGGCCAACACCGTGCATGGCTACATGAGCCAGTCCGACAAGGGCGAGATGGTGATCGGCGGCGGCACCGACGGCTTTGTGAACTACACGCAGCGCGGCAGCTTCCACCATATCGAGGAGACGGTGCGCGCGCTGATCGAGACCTTCCCGATGATCTCGCGGCTGAAGATGCTGCGGCAGTGGGGCGGCATCGTCGACGTCACCGGCGACCGCTCGCCCATCCTGTCAAAGACCCCGCTGGAGGGCTGTTTCTTCAACTGCGGCTGGGGCACCGGCGGGTTCAAGGCGATCCCCGGATCCGGCTGGGGCTTTGCCGAACTGATGGCCAAGGGCGCCTCGCCGCTCTGCGCGGAATTCGGGCTCGACCGGTTCCGCGAGGGCCGCTTCATCGACGAATCCGTGGCGGCAGGGGTGGCGCATTGACCGCAGCCCGCCATTTTTCCGGGCCTAAGTCAGGCGCGCGGTCCCGGCAGGCGGGGCAGCGGCGCGGGCAGGCCCATCAGCCCGGCCAGCGCGCCGTGGCCGTCGTTGCAGGGCGGGTGCCAGCTCTGGATGAATTCCTGCGCGATCTGCGCGCGTTCCGACGGGCGGGCCAGCGCCACGGCGCCCACCGTGTCGAACCCCAGCGCCGCCACCCGCGCCAGAAGCCCGCTCTGCCGGTCCTGCGCGATCTGGCGGCCAAGTGCCGCTGTGGCGCCCACATGCAGGATCTGCGCCTGCACGGCGCGGCCCGCGGGCAGGCGCAGATACAGATAGACCGCGCCTTCCTCGGCAAAGGGCGTGTCCGGGGTGAACAGCTCCACCGGAAAACGGCGCCCGCGATGGCTGGTGAAGGTCAGGATGATCTGTCGGCTCATACAAACGCCTTGCTCTGGGGACTGGGAAAACCCGACCCGTATCTGGACGCCTCGTGGTTAATAACCGGTTATGGATTGGCCGGGGTGACCCGGCGTGACCCGGGCCTGCGCCGCAAATTCAGGCAGGCCGCAGGGGGGTCTGCCGGGTTTCCGGGCAGGTTTGACGCACAGGGCGCAAAAGCAGGGAACCTCTGCCGCCTTTCGCAGGTTTCTGGTCCGCACCGTTCCGGAACAGAGGATGCCGCATGCCTGATCCCGCCCGCCCCGATCCGCACCGGACCCGCCGCCCGCCGCGGCGCCGCTCCCTGCTTGGCAGCGGCGTCCAGAGCCTGCTGGCCTTCGGCGCAGGCGTGGCGATCGTGGTCATTGCCGTCCTCATCTGGTCCCTGCTGGAGGCCGGATCGGGATCCGGCGTCACGCTTGATGACAGCACCGGCGACGGGCAGCGCGACCTCTCCGGTCCCGCGCGCGCCGCGCAGAACGCCGCCCGCGCCGTCGAGGGCCTGCTGGGCGGCGGCTGAGGCCGCGGCGCCGCGGCCTTTCCTTTCCTGTTCCGGCGCCCCGCGCCCTTCAACCAAGGGAGCGGCGCCATGCTGATCCTCACCTGTCCCTGCTGCGGTCTTCAGGCTGCGGAAATCGAACTTGCGCCCGGCGGCGAGGCGCATCTGCGCCGCGAGGGGCCCGGCGCCCCCGATGCCGCGCTCGAGAACTACCTTTTCAACCGGGACAACCCGCGCGGCTTGGTGCTGGAACGCTGGCGCCATGCCTATGGCTGCGGCAAGTGGTTCCTCGCGGCCCGCGATTCCGTGACCATGGAAGTCTATGGCACCTACCGTGCCCAGACCTCCGCCCCGCCGCCCCAGATCATCGACCGCATCCGGCAGCGCCATCCCGACTGGGGGCAGGGCGCGTCATGATGTTTCATCTTGCCCAGAAAACTCCCGCCGGAGGCTCCGGCGCATCCACATTCCCGAGGGTCAAGACATGAGCCTGCGCCTTTCCACCGGCGGCCGCTTTACCGACAGATCGCGCGAGATCCGCTTCAGCTTCGACGGCACCACCCTGACCGGTCATCCCGGCGACACGCTGGCCTCGGCCCTGCTGGCCAATGACCGCCTGCTCGTGGGCCGCAGCTTCAAATACCACCGCCCGCGCGGCATCGTGGCCTCGGGCGCCGAGGAGCCGAACGCGCTGGTCGGGCTGGGACAGGGGCCGCGGTTCGAGCCGAACCAGCGCGCCACCACCACCGAGCTTTTCGACGGGCTGGTGGCGGAAAGCCAGAACCGCTGGCCCAGTCTTGACCGCGACATTGGTGCGGTGAACGTGGCGCTGTCGCGGTTCCTGCCGGCGGGTTTCTACTACAAGACCTTCCTCTGGCCGCGCGCCTTCTGGAAACATGTCTACGAGCCGGTGATCCGCCGCGCCGCAGGACTTGGCCGCGCGCCCCATCCCGAAAGCCGCGATGCCGACAGCTATGAACATTTCCACGTCTTCACCGACGTGCTGGTGATCGGCGGCGGTGTTGCGGGGCTGATGGCGGCCAAATCCGCCGCTGCCACCGGCGCCGAGGTGCTGCTGATCGAACAGAGCCCGCATTGGGGCGGGCGCGCCCCGGTTGATGGCGGGACCATCGAGGGCGAGGCGCCCGAGGCATGGGTTCACCGCACGCTGGCGGAACTGGACGCACTGCCCAACCTGCGCCGCGTGGCGCGGCTGATGGGGGCCGGGGTGCATGACCACGGCTATGTGCTGGGCTATGAACGGCTGACCGATCACGCGCCGGGCCAGCCCGGCCCGCGCCACCGGCTGTGGCGCATCCGCGCCCGCCAGATCGTCACCGCCACCGGCGCCATCGAACGCCCGCTCAGCTTTGCGGGCAATGACCTGCCCGGCGTCATGCTGGCCTCTGCCATGCGCGATTACGTGGTGAATTACGGCGTGGCCCCCGGCCAGCGCACCGTGATCGTCACCAACAACGATGACGGCTACCGCACCGCGCTGGCGCTGCACCGCGCCGGGCTCGACGTGCCCGCGATCCTTGATGCCCGGCCCATGGGCGGCGGGGCGCTCGCCGCCGAGGCGCGCGAGGCCGGTCTGCGGATCGAGCCGGGCCGTGCCGTGGCCAAGGTGCTGGGCGGCAAGCGCGTCACCGGTGTGGCGACCTGTCTCGCCGAGGGCACCGGCGCCGTGCTGGAAGAGATCGCCTGCGACGCGGTCGCCATGGCGGGCGGCTGGTCGCCGGTCGTGCATCTGTGGTCGCATTGCGGCGGCAAGCTGACATGGGATGCGGCGGGGGCGTTCTTCCGTCCCGATCCCGCCCGCCCCGCCACGGGCGCCGATGGGGCGGCCATGGTCCATGCGGCGGGTGCCGCCAATGGCGAGCTGCACCTGAGCACCCTGCTGCAGGATGCCGCCACCGCTGGGAAAAATGCCGCCGCCGCCTGCGGCTTCACCGCCGCCGACATCTCCGTGCCGCAGGGCGAGGATACCCCCGAGGCGCCGCTCGATCCGATCTGGATCATGCCGCGCAAGGCCACGCCCGACCTGCGGATGAAGGCCTTCCTTGATTACCAGAACGACGTGAAGCTGTCGGATGTGCAGCTGGCCGCCCGCGAAGGCTATGAAAGCGTGGAACATGCCAAGCGCTACACCACGCTCGGCATGGCGACGGATCAGGGCAAGCTCAGCAACATCAACGGTCTGGCCGTGCTGTCGGACACGCTGGGACAGGCGATCCCGCAGGTGGGCACCACCACCTTCCGCCCGCCCTATACGCCCATCTCCATGGGCGCCATCGCGGGCGAGGCGCGCGGCGAGATCTTCCAGCCGCTGCGCCGCACCCCGCTGCACAGCTGGCACGAGGCCAATGGCGCCGACTGGGAACCGGTGGGCCAGTGGCGCCGCCCCTATTGCTACCGCCGCACCGGCGAGGACCGGCACGCCGCCGTCGCCCGTGAAGTGACCGCCGCCCGCACCAGCCTTGGGCTGCTCGACGCCTCGACGCTGGGCAAGATCGTGGTCAAGGGCCCGGATGCGGGCCGCTTCCTCGACATGCTCTACACCAACATGATGAGCACGCTGCCGGTGGGCAAATGCCGCTACGGGCTGATGTGTTCGGAAAACGGCTTCCTGATCGACGATGGCGTGGTGGCGCGTCTGGCCGAGGACACGTGGCTCTGCCACACCACCACCGGCGGCGCCGACCGGATCCATGCGCATATGGAAGACTGGCTGCAATGCGAATGGTGGGACTGGCAGGTCTATACCGCCAATGTCACCGAAGAATTTGCGCAGATCGCCGTGGTCGGCCCCAAGGCGCGCGCGCTTCTGGAAAAGCTGGGCGGCATGGATGTCTCGCGCGAGGCGCTGCCCTTCATGACATGGGCCGAAGGCACGCTGGGCGGCTTCCCGGTGCGGGTGTTCCGCATCTCCTTCTCGGGCGAGCTGTCCTATGAAGTGGCGCTGCCCGCCAATCTGGGCCGCGCCTTCTGGGACCGGCTGCTGAAAGAGGGCGCCCAATGGCAGCCCACCCACTATGGCACCGAGGCGCTGCACGTGCTGCGCGCCGAAAAGGGCTTCATCATGATCGGCGATGAAACCGACGGCACGGTGATCCCGCAGGATCTGGGGCTGGGCTGGGCGATCTCGAAGAAGAAGGCCGATTATCTGGGCAAGCGCGCGCAGGAGCGCAGCTTCATGGCCAGCCCCGAACGCTGGCAGCTGGTCGGGCTGGAAACGCTGGACGGATCGGTGCTGCCCACCGGCGCGCTGGCGCTGGCGCCGGGCAAGAACGCCAATGGCCAGCGCAACACCCAAGGCCGGGTCACCTCGTCCTACCGCTCGCCCACGCTGGGCCGGGGCATCGCGATGGGTCTGGTCCGCCACGGTCCCGACCGCATGGGCGAGGAACTGGTCTTCACCACCGAGGATTACGACGCCGCCGACGAGGCCGCCACCACCGTCAAGGCCCGCATCGTGAGCCCGGTCTTTTACGATCCCGAAGGGAAGAAGAACGATGTCTGATGGTCCCTTTCCCGCCCTGCCGCTGCAGGGCGCCCGGTTCGAAGGCGCGGTGCTGGTCGAGGAACTGGCCCCCGGCGGGCAGGTGTCGATCCGGGGCGATCTGGCCGACACCACCTTTGCCGAGGCGGTGACGGCACAGGCGGGCTGCGCGATGCCCGGCATCTGGCAGATCTCCGGCACGCCGGAGCGCGGGCTGCTGTGGATGTCGCCCGACGAGCTGCTGCTGCTGCTGCCCCGCGCCGAGGCGGCAGAAGCGGCGCGCGCCCTGCAGGCGCGGCTTGATGCGGCGGCGGTGCATGCGCTGGTGCTGGACGTGTCCGATGCCCGCGCCCGGTTCCGCCTGACCGGCCCGCATCTGCGCGAGGTGATGGCGCGGCTGACACCCGCCGACATGGCGCCCGGCGCCTTTCCGGTGGGCCACCTGCGCCGCACCCGGCTGGCACAGGTGGCGGCGGCGGTGGTGCATGTGGCCGAAGGTGACATGCAGGTGCTGTGCTTCCGGTCGGTGGCGGATTACACCTTCCGGCTGCTGTCGGGGGCGGCGGCCCCCGGCGCGGAACTTGCCTATTTCTGAGCGGATGCGCATTGCGCCGCCGCGCGGGCCCGCCTAGCCTTGGCCTCAGGCGGGCACGAGCAGAAAAGGGCGCGACCATGACCAGAACCAAGGCCGCGCTTGCGGCGCTGCTGCTGTGCGTCACCACGGCAGGGGGCGCCGCAGCACAGCAGACCGGCAGCCCCCGGCCCGGAGAGGCGCCTTTGGGCATCCTGTGCCAGCTCAAGGTGCCGCGCAGCCAGAACTGGGTGCCCGAGGTCGTGTTCATCGGCCATGATCCGGCGCAGGCTCTGGTGATCATCTCGGATTCGGTGGGGCTTGCCTATAACAGCGGCCAGCCGGTGGCGGGGCGCGTTGCCGTGCTCAACAGCCGCCGCGTGACCTATGCCTGGGATTTTCCGGTGCGCGATGCGGCGGGAAATCAGGCGCGGCGGATGCTATACCGCGCCACGATCCAGCTGCGCGACGGCTCGGTGCAGATCTCTGCCTCGCCCGGCGGCTATGACAACCGCTTCATCGCCTCCGGGCGCTGCCAGTGGTCGCCGCTCGAAGCCGAGTAAGGCGGCGGTCATCGCACCCGTCCCGGGGGAACGGCGCTTGACCTTGCGGCCCCGTGGCCTAGGAATGAGACGGAACTCACCGACAGGCGAAAGGAAACGCATATGTCCTTCGAACTTCCCGATCTCCCCTATGCCCATGATGCGCTCGCGTCCAAAGGCATGTCGCAGGAGACGCTGGAATATCACCACGACCTGCACCACAACACCTATGTCACCACGCTGAACAAGCTGGTCGACGGCACCGAATGGGCAGGCAAGAGCCTTGAGGACATCGTCAAGGGCACCTACCAGCCCGACGCGGTGGCCCAGAACGGCATCTTCAACAACGCCTCGCAGCACTGGAACCACAGCCAGTTCTGGGAAATGATGGGCCCGGGCGACAACTCGATCCCGTCCGAACTGGAAGCGGCGCTGAAGGACAGCTTCGGCTCCATCGACAAGTTCAAGGAAGATTTTGCCGCCGCCGGTGCGGGCCAGTTCGGCTCGGGCTGGGCATGGCTGGTGAAGGGCGCCGATGGCGGCCTGAAGATCACCAAGACCGAAAACGGCGTGAACCCGCTCTGCTTCGGCCAGACCGCGCTGCTGGGCTGCGACGTGTGGGAGCATTCCTACTACATCGACTTCCGCAACAAGCGCCCCGCCTATCTGGCGAACTTCCTCGACAATCTGGTGAACTGGGAAAACGTGGCCTCGCGCCTCTGATCTCCGTCTCCGGACAGCACAGAACTCCCCCGCAGCCACTGCGGGGGATTTTTTCTTGGCCCAGTCAACCGGTCCGGGTTACCCTCTCCGCATTGAACCGGAGAGATTTGACATGAGATATTTTGCGCTTTGCGCCCTGCTTCTGGGCGCGCCCGGCTGTGAGATGGTCCGTCAGGATCTGGGCAGCACCGGCGGTTTTGTCGGCGTCCAGATGGACACCCACATGTTTCCCGCCGTCACCCGCCAGCAGCATGCTGACCGCTACCTGATGAGCTTCATGGTTCTGGCGCCGCTGGCGCTGGACACGGCGGCGGATGCCCAGCAGGCCAGAGCCACAATCGGACGCGTCAACGCCACATGGCGCAGCCTTGCCGATCTTTATCGCGCGGCTGACGCCTGCGAGCCGGGCACGACCTGCGCCGCGCGATCCCCGACGCCGGGCCTGCCCAATGGCTACAGCTTCGAAACCGCCAGCTACGAGGTGCAGTCGGATTTCTACTTTCTGGCCAAGGACGTGATCGTTAATCTTGATCTGGACAGCAGCGCCGGGGATCTCGCCTCCCTCGACATGCCCGCGATGCTGACCCTCGCCACCCGCGTCCGGGAGAACTTTCCCGTCGCCCGCCGGGCCGCCGCCACATGGCGCGATGGCACCATCCTCTTTGCCGATGCCGTGGCGCAGGGCGCGGGCGGTGCGGACGCCTGCGCACCCCTCAAGGCCACGCTCGCCAGACGCTACAGCAGTGGTACTCCAGTCGCCGAAACCCGCGACATCGCAGCCCTGCTGCGCGCGGCCAAAGCGGCGAGCAAGGACTGTCCTTGGTCGCTGAGCCCGCAGCAGCGGCAGGCCGCACTTTACCACATCGACAGCGCCTGCGCCCGGGCGTTCCGGCGGCAGGCCCTGTCCGAACATGCCGCAGACGCGACCCCGTCCAGCTGTGGCCTGCCCGGCCAGAATGACGGCACCGCCGCACCAGCCCGGCAGGCCTTCGCCGACATCCTGACAGCACCGCCCGGCTGAGCCGCCGCGCGGCGTCTTCTGACCGGAAATATCCCGGGGGAGGCCGCGCCTTGGCGCGGACGGGGGCAGAGCCCCCTTGTCCACGTCCGGGGAACAGCCGCGCCCGCCATGCGTTGAGACCCAGAAGCAAATGGAGGTTCTCATGCCCGACAGAGCAAGATCGCAGGACGGCCGCAGCGAAACTCAGGAAATCCTCGACGGCACGCCGGATGCCCCCGGCGCCAGCCAGCAGCAGGGCCGCAAGGGCGGCGAGATGGCCCGCAAGGTCGGCACCCGCGACGAGGAAAAGCGCCATGACGAGACCTCGGCGGGCAGGACGCGCCCGCTCGCACAGGATCAGAACGGCAGCGGCGACAAGGAGAAAGTGTGATGAGCGTGCTCACGCAAGGCACATGGGTTCTGGTGGCGGACGGGGAAAAGGCCCTGTTCCTGCGCAACGACCTTGATGCGGAAAACCCCGATCTCAACGTCGTGCGCATCGAACAGCAGGAAAACCCCTCGGACCGCGAGCAGTCCGCCAACCGTCCCGGGCGCGTGGCCGATAACGGGCCGGGCCAGAAATCCGCGCTCGACGATACCGACTGGCATCAGCTGGCCAAGGATCGTTTCGCCGATGATCTGGCCGATATCCTCTATAAACAGGCGCATAAGGGCGCGTTTGACCGCATCGTTCTGGTGGCGCCGCCCGCCACGCTGGGCGAGCTGCGCAGCAAGCTCCACAAGGAGGTGCAGGACAAGGTGGTCGCGGAAATCGACAAGACCCTGACCAACCACCCGATCGACAAGATCGAACGCCTGCTGCACGAGGCGCTGGACGAGGCCTGAGCCCGGCCCATCTTGCCGCCCGGTCCGCCGGGCGGTAAGCCTTCGGGCGAAGACGGGGCCCTCCTGCTCTGTCCGCCGGAGGACCGCCATGTCGCCCGCCCGCCTCGGCGTTCTGGCCATGATCGTCGCCTGCACCCTCTGGGGGCTGGCGCCGCTTTATTACAGCGAACTCTCCGATGTTCCGGCGATGGAACTGCTGGCGCACCGCACCCTGTGGTCGGCGCTGGTCTTTGCACTGGTGCTGGGCGCGCAGGGGCGGCTGCATCTGACCCGCGCCCTGCTGACCCATCCCGCCAGACGGCGCGAGACGGTGTTTGCCGCCCTCGCCATCGGCGCCAACTGGCTGCTGTACCTGATCGCGGTGCAGCGCGGCTGGGTGACCGAAAGTGCGCTCGGATATTACATCTTCCCGATCTGCGCGGTGCTGCTGGGGGTGGTGATCTACCGCGAAAGGCTGGCGCTGCTGCAATGGCTGGCCGTGGCGCTGGCAGCGGCTGCGGTGCTGGTGCTGGCCGTGGGCCTGGGCAGCCCGCCCTGGATGGCGCTGGCCTTGGCCCTGACCTTCAGCCTTTACGGTCTGGCCAAGAAACGCATCGTGGCGCCCGGGGCGGTTTCGGTCTTTGCCGAGGTGCTGGTGCTGCTGCCGCTCGCGGTTCTGTGGATCGCCGCCGCACAGATCTCGGGGCAGGGGGCGTTCGGGCAGGACTGGACCCGCTCGGCGCTGCTGGCAGGCTCGGGGATCCTCAGCGCGCTGCCGCTGATGCTTTTTGCCGAGGCGGCGCGGCGGGTGGACCTGTCAACGCTGGGGCTTCTGCAATATCTCAACCCGACGCTGCAGGCTCTGGGCGCCGTGCTGATCCTTGGCGAACCCTTCGGCCCTGCCCGCGCCGTCAGCTTCGCGCTGATCTGGGCGGCGCTGGCGCTTTATAGCGTCTCGGCGCTGCGTCAGGACAGGGCGCGGCGCAGAAGCGCCATGGCCTCTTCCGCCGAAGCCGCACTCTGAACATAGCCCAGCAGCGACGGCTCGGCAAAGCCCTGTCCGGTCACATGCGCCAGCAGCGCGCGCAGCGGATCCCAGAACCCGTCCGCATCCAGCAGCACGATGGGCTTGTCATGCAGGCCAAGCTGGCGCCATGTCAGCGCCTCGAAAAACTCGTCGAGACTGCCCGCGCCGCCGGGCAGCATCACCACCGCATCGGCATTCATCAGCATGACCTTCTTGCGCTCGTGCATGGTCTCGGTGACCACGAAGCGGGTCAGGTCGCGCTTGCCCACCTCCAGCGCCAGCAGATGCGCGGGGATGACGCCGAAGGTGTCGCCGCCCGCCCCCTGCGCCGCGCGCGCCACCTCGCCCATCAGCCCGACATCGCCCGCGCCATAGACCAGCCGCCAGCCCTCTGCCGCCAGCGCGCGGCCAAGCGCCTGTGCCGTTTCCTTATGCGCCGGGTCCCGACCGAAGCGCGAACCGCAATAGACACAGACAGATTTGGAGAGCATGCTGCAGATCCGGAAAATTGCTGTTTTGACCGCTGATAACGGGATTGTTATAGGTGCACAACCACGCTGCGGGCACATCGTCCGCGCGGGCCGGATCAGGGGATGGCATGAACAGGAAGAGCTTGGCAGGCGCAGGGCTGGGCATCGCAGTTGCGGTGGGCGTCCTCTATCTGGCGGGGTTCCTCGCGCCGCTGCCCAAGCCCGAGGATCCCGCCGATCCCGCCGTGGCATCCTCCGCCGCGCCGACCCCCGCGCCGGAGGCGCCGTCGCCCCCGGCAGAGGTCACGACAGCCGATCCCGCCCCCGCCGCGCCGCCGCCCGAACCGGCGGCCACGGTGGCGCAGGACGCGCCCGATGCCGCGCCTGCGCCCGCGCTGCCGGAACCACAGGCGGGCACGGAGGTGGCGCAGCCCGCCGTCACCGCCGCAGGCCCGCAGGCCTCCGCCCCGGCCCCGGTCAGCGCGCCGGAACGCCCCGGCGCGGTGTCAGAGGTGCTTGCCGCCACAGGGCCCGAAGCGCGCCCCGACCCCGACGCGCCGCTGCCGCTGCCAAATCCGCCCAGCTTCGATCTGGTGCGCGCCGATCCCACCGGCCAGACGCTGGTGGCGGGCCGGGCCGAACCGGGTGCCGCCGTGGCGGTGCTGGTCGACGGCATCCCGGAACCCGAGGTGCAGAGCGACCGGGATGGCCGCTTCACCGCCTTTCTCGATCTGCCGCTCGACGGCGCGCCGCGGGTGCTGAGGCTGCGGCTGCGCCATCAGGGCCGGGAACTGCTGTCGGAACAGGAGGTGATCCTGACCCCGCCCGCCGCCCCGCCGCCCGCCGCCATGGCCGCGGCAGAACCGTCCGCCGACGCACCCGCGCCGGACAGTCCCGCGCCAGCCGAGGCCAGCAGCACCCCGGCCCAAGCGCGCAGCGATCCCCCCGCAGCCCCCGATGCGCCCGAGCCGCGGATCGCGGCGGCGCCCGGCCCCTCCAGCCCCGATGCCGCCGCGGCGGCGGTGGTGCCAGCGCCAGAGGCCCCGGCGCCGGTGGCGCTGCTCTCCTCCGAAGCGGGGATCGAGGTGATGCAGCCGCAGACCCCGCTGGCGCAGGACCAGATCGCCATCGACACCATCAGCTATGACGAGCAGGGCGCCGTGGCGCTGGCCGGGCGGGGCCGAGGCGCGGCCTCGGTCCGGGTCTATCTCGACAACCGCCCGCTCATCACCACGCGCATTGCCGCCGATGGCCGCTGGCAGGCGGCCCTGCCCGATGTCGCCACCGGCACCTATACGCTGCGCGTCGACCAGATCGACGACGCGGGCGAGGTCACCGCCCGCGCCGAAAGCCCGTTCCGCCGCGAATCCGCCGAGGTGCTGGCCGCCGCCGCCGATCCCGCCGTGGCGGTGCGCGCCGTCACCGTGCAGCCCGGCCACACGCTCTGGGCCATCGCGCGCACCCGCTACGGGCAGGGCATCGACTATGTGAAGGTGTTCGAGGCCAATCGCAGCCAGATCCGCAACCCCGACCTCATCTATCCCGGTCAGGTCTTCGACATCCCGGACTGACCCGCCCCTTCATCTTGCCCGTAAACTCCGGGGGGAGCGCGCCGCGCGCGCGGGGGGCAGCGCCCCCCTGCGACCCATCCGCCCGCCCGAAACGAACCGGGCTGGCGGGCTGGCCCTGACCGCGCCTGCGGGCTAGAACGCCAGCAGACCCAAAGGATCCGCCATGCCTCCCGCTTCTCCCGCCGACCCCGCGCAGGATGCCTCCGCGCAGTCCGAACGCCGCTCCGCCCGCCGGGTGCTGATCCGCACCGCGCCCTATCTCTGGCCCAAGGGCGCACCTTGGGCGCAGCGCCGGGTGGTGGCGGCCCTGCTGCTGCTGCTGGTCGCCAAGCTGATCGCCGTGGGCACGCCGCTGCTCTACAAGGCGGCGGTGGACACGCTGGGCGGCGAGGTGCCGGATCTGGCGCTGGGGGCGGTGGGGCTGACCGTCGCTTACGGTCTGGCGCGGTTTTTCTCCAACGGCTTCCAGCAGCTGCGCGACGCGGTCTTTGCCCGGGTCGGCCAGCACGCGCTGCGCCGCATCGCGCTGGAAACCTTCGGCCATATCCACCGCCTGTCGCTGCGCTATCACCTGACGCGGCGCACCGGCGGGCTCAGCCGGATCATCGAACGCGGCGTGAAGGGCGTGGATTTCCTGCTGCGCTTCCTGCTGTTCTCCATCGGGCCGCTGATCCTTGAACTGCTGCTGATCGCGGCCATCCTGTTCACGCTGTTTGACGTCTGGTATCTGGCGGTGGTGGCGGTCACCATCGCGCTGTATGTCTGGTTCACCTTCGCCGTCACCGAATGGCGGGTGAAGCTGCGCCAGCGCATGAACACGCAGGACACCGACGCCAACCAGAAGGCAGTGGACAGCCTGCTGAATTTCGAGACTGTCAAGTATTTTGGCGCTGAATCGCGCGAGGCCGCGCGCTATGATGCCGCCATGGCGGGTTATGAACAGGCGGCGGTCAAGACCGCCACCTCGCTTGCCGCGCTCAATGCCGGGCAGGCCTTCATCATCACGGCGGGGCTGGTCGCGGTGATGATCATGGCGGCGCTGGGGGTGCAGCAGGGCAGCCTGACCGTGGGCGATTTTGTCATGGTCAACGCCTACATGATCCAGATCACCATGCCGCTCAATTTCCTTGGCACGGTCTATCGCGAAATCCGGCAGGCGCTGGTGGATATGGGCCAGATGTTCGATCTTCTGGACCAGCCAAGCGAGGTCAAGGACCGCCCCGGCGCGCCCGCGCTGCAGGTGCGCGGGGCTGCGGTCGAATTCGACGCGGTGCGCTTTGGCTATGACCCCGAGCGCACCATCCTGCATGGCGTCAGCCTGAAGGTGGGGGCGGGGGAAAGCGTGGCGCTGGTCGGGCCGTCCGGCTCGGGCAAATCCACCATCGGGCGGCTGCTGTTCCGCTTCTACGATGTCTCGGGCGGCGCCATCCGCATCGACGGGCAGGATCTGCGCGCGGTGACGCAGGACAGCCTGCACGCCGCCATCGGCGTGGTGCCGCAGGACACCGTGCTGTTCAACGACAGCATCCGCTACAACATCGCCTATGGCCGCGATGGCGCCACGCAGGCACAGATCGAGGCGGCGGCGCGTGCGGCCCAGATCCACGAGTTCATCATCTCGCTGCCCGAAGGCTATGACACGCAGGTGGGCGAACGCGGGCTGAAACTGTCGGGCGGGGAAAAGCAGCGCGTCGGCATCGCGCGCACGCTGCTCAAGGATCCGCCGATCCTGCTCTTGGACGAGGCGACCTCGGCGCTTGATACCGAGACCGAGGCGGAGATCCAGACCGCCCTGCGCCGCGCGGGCGAGGGGCGCACGGTGCTGACCATCGCGCACCGGCTGTCGACCATCGCCGATGCCGACCGCATCGTGGTGCTGGAAAAAGGTCTGGTGGTCGAGGAGGGCACCCATGAGGCGCTGCTGGCCCGCGCCGGGCGTTATGCCCAGCTTTGGGCGCGCCAGCAGGCCGAGGACCGCGCGGCCTGACCGCGCGGTTTTTCGTCAGCCCAGATGGATCTGCCCTTCGGGGTAGCGCACGCGGGGTGTGGTGCGGGTGGCCAGAAAAAACCCCAGCGTCAGCGGCCCGACCCGGCCCAGAAACATGATCGCGATGATCATGGCGCGGCCGAATTCGGTCAGCTCTGTCGTATAGCCGCGCGACAGGCCCACCGTGCCGAAGGCGCTGGCCACCTCGAAGGCCACGTCGACAAAATGCCCGTCATGCGAGGCGGTGAGCAGGAACACCCCCACAAACACCACCAGCACGCTGATCGAGGTCAGCGCCATGACCTTCAGCACCTGTTCCAGCCCGATGCTGCGGCCAAAGGCATGCAGCTGCGTCTGGCGGCGGAAAAAGGCGATGGTGGCAAGGATCATCACCACAAAGGTCGTGACCTTGATCCCCCCGGCGGTGGAGGTGGGGCCGCCGCCGATCAGCATGAGCGAGATGAACAGCATCACCGTGCTGTCATGCAGCGCGCCGATATCGGTGGTGTTGAACCCGGCGGTGCGGGTGGTGACGCCCTGAAACCAGCTGACCATCAGCTTTTCCCCGGCACTGTCAAAGATCCCCAGCGTGCCGGGATTGGTCCATTCCAGCAGGGCAAAGCTGCCCACCGACCACGGAATCAGGATGGCGGTGCCCAGCAGCATGATCTTGGTATGCAGCGACCAGCTGTGATGGCTGCGCTGCCGGGCAATGTCCTGCAGCACGACATAGCCGATGCCGCCGACGATGAACAAGGCGGGGATCACCAGATTGACCACCGGATCGGTGGCAAAGCCCACCAGCCCGTCGGAGAAGGTGGAAAACCCCGCATTGTTGAAGGCCGAAATCGAGTGGAAGGCAGAGACCCACAGCCCCTCCCAGAAGCCCAGAACCGGGGCGAAGCTGAGCATCAGCACCAGCGCGCCGGTTACTTCGCAGAAAAGCACCACCTTGAGGATGGTCCGCACCAGCGCCGACAGCTGGTGCATGGAATTCTGGTTCAGATCCTCGCGCAGGTAGATATGCCCGGTGATGCCCACCGGCAGGCCAAGTGCTGCCAGCACCAGCACGGCAAAGGTCATGAGCCCGAGCCCGCCAAGCTGGATCAGCACCGCCAGCACGAATTCCCCGAAATGGGTCAGCACCGCGCCCACGTCAAAGACGGCAAGCCCGGTGACGGTGACCGCCGATGTGGCGGTGAACAGCGCATCCGACCATGTGATCGGCTGCGTGGTGGCAAAGGGCAGCTTGAACAGCAGCGCCCCCAGCAGGATAAGCCCGGCATAAAGCGCCGCAAGGATCAGCGGCGGGGACACGCGCAGCAGGCGCCGCGCGAGCGTCCGGGACAGGGTGCGCCAGACCATGGGATCAGAGCGCGTCGCCAAAGCGGCGCAGATCGGCGCGCTTGCCCAGCAGGATCAGCTTGTCCTCGGGGCGCAGATCCATGTCGCGGTCGGAACAGGGCACATGTTCGGTGCCGCGCATCATTCCCAGCAGCCGCAGGTCGTGCCGGTCGCCGATGCCCAGATCGCAGAGCTGCTTGCCCTTGATCCGTTCCGGCAGCACCACGTTGACCACGCTGAACCCGTTGCTCAGCGTCATGTAATCCTGCACCACCGGGTTGTTCAGCATCTGCGAGATGTGGCGGCCCATTTCCTGCTCCGGCAGGATCACCCGGTCGGCGCCCAGCTTGGACAGGATGCGGTGATGGGTGCGGTTGGAGGCCTTCACCCAGATGGTGTCGATCCCCAGCAGCCGCATGTTCATGGTGGTGAGGATCGAGGCTTCGATGTCGCGCCCGATGGCGACCAGCACCACGTCGTAACGGTCGATCCCCGCTTCGCGCAGCGCGCCCTCGTCGGTGGTGTCCAGAATGACGGTGGCAGGCAGGGTCGAGGCCATTTGCGACACGCGCTTCTCGTCGCGGTCCACCCCGATCACATGATTGCCGAACCGTGCCAGTTCCGACGCGACGGTGCTGCCGAACGCGCCCAACCCGATGACGGCGAAGCTTCGGGTTTCCTTGGCCATGTCTTTCGTCCTTTCAGGTGCCGAAATGTTGCGGACGCTGCATCGCGGCACCAGACCTGTCAAGAAGAAGCGCCGTGCGGGGCGGGCAGGGGGCGCGTGGCGGGCCGATCTGGTCAGAAGATATGACCACCGCTTGTTGCCTATCGGAAACTTGTTTCCTAAACCGGGACTGACGCGACTCACACTGGAGATGCCCCATGAGCGACCGTATCGAACGCCACGGCCTGAGGATCGACCCCGCGCTGTTCTCCCTGATCGAGGATCAGGCCCTGCCGGGCAGCGGCGTGGATGCGGAGACCTTCTGGGCGGGCCTGTCGCGGCTGGCGCATGAGTTCGGCCCGCGCAATGCGGCGCTGCTGGCGCGGCGCGCCGATCTGCAGGCGCAGCTTGATGCGTGGCACAAGGCCCATCCCGGCCAGCCCGACCCCGAAGCCTATACCGCCTTCCTGCGCGAGATCGGCTATCTGGTGCCCGAAGGCCCGGAGTTCACCATCCAGACTGCCGCGACCGATCCCGAATTCGCCAGCACCCCGGGGCCGCAGCTGGTGGTGCCGATCACCAATGCCCGCTACGCGCTGAACGCGGCGAATGCCCGCTGGGGCTCGCTTTATGATGCGCTTTACGGCACCGATGCGCTGGGGTCGCTGCCGTCCAAGGGCGGGTTCGACGCGGCGCGCGGGCAGGACGTGGTCGCCCGCGCCAAGGCGTTTCTGGACGAGACCTTCCCGGTCGCGGACGGCAGCCATGCGCAGGCGCAGGGCTATGGGATTGACGGCGGCGCGCTGCGCGTGGGCGGCCAGCCGCTGGCGGATCCTGCCCAGTTCGCGGGCTGGCGCGGGGCGCCGGAGGCCCCCGAGGCGGTGCTGCTGGTCAACAACAACCTGCATGTGGAACTGGTCATCGACCGCAGCCACCATATCGGTTCCGGCGATCCGGCGGGGCTGGCCGATGTGCGGATGGAAGCCGCCGTCTCCGCCATCATGGATTGCGAGGATTCCGTGGCCTGCGTCGATGGTTCGGACAAGGCGCTGGCCTATGGCAACTGGCTGGGCCTGATGAAGGGCGATCTGTCTGACAGTTTTGACAAGAACGGTCAGACTGTCACCCGCGTGCTGGACGGCGACCGGACCTATACCGCGCCCGACGGCTCTGACCTGGTGCTGAAAGGCCGCGCGCTGATGCTGGTGCGCAATGTCGGCCATCTGATGACCAACCCCGCCATCCTGCTGCGCGACGGGTCCGAGATTTTTGAAGGGCTGATGGATGCCATGGTCACCGTGCTGATCGCGCGGCACGATCTGGCGAAATCGCAGGGTCCGCGCAATTCGGTCACAGGCTCGGTCTATGTGGTCAAGCCCAAGATGCACGGCCCCGAGGAAGTGGCCTTTGCCGACGAGGTGTTCACCTTCGTCGAAGAGGTGCTGGGCCTGCCGCGCTATACCGTCAAGCTGGGCATCATGGACGAGGAACGCCGCACCTCTGCCAATCTGCGCGAATGTATCCGCGCCGCACAGCACCGGGTGGCCTTCATCAATACCGGCTTTCTGGACCGCACCGGCGACGAGATGCACAGCGCCATGGAAGCGGGGCCGATGCTGCGCAAGGGCGACATGAAGTCGACGCCGTGGATCGCCGCCTATGAGGATCGCAACGTCGATATCGGCCTTGCCTGCGGGCTGAAGGGCCGCGCCCAGATCGGCAAGGGCATGTGGGCCATGCCCGACCGCATGGCCGCCATGCTGGAGGCGAAGATCGGTCATCCCAAGGCGGGTGCCACCTGCGCTTGGGTGCCGTCGCCCACCGCCGCCACGCTGCACGCGCTGCATTATCACGCGGTGGACGTGCTGGCGCGGCAGGACGAGATCGCGGCAGGCGGGCCGCGTGGCACGCTGGCCGACCTTTTGACCGTGCCGGTGGCGGCGGGGGCCAACTGGTCCGAAGACGAGGTGCGCGAAGAGATCGAGAACAACGCCCAAGGCATCCTTGGCTATGTGGTGCGCTGGGTCGATCAGGGCGTCGGCTGTTCCAAGGTGCCCGATATTCACGATGTCGGCCTGATGGAAGACCGCGCGACCTGCCGGATTTCCTCGCAGCATCTGGCGAACTGGCTGCATCACGGCGTGGTGTCGGAGGCGGAGCTGCGCGCGGTGATGGAACGCATGGCCGCCGTGGTGGACCGGCAGAATGCCGGGGACGCCGCCTATACGCCCATGGCGCCGGGCTTTGACGGCGTGGCCTTCCGCGCCGCCTGCGATCTGGTGTTCGAGGGCCGCGCGCAGCCTTCGGGCTATACCGAACCGGTGCTGCACCGCCGCCGTCTGGAACTGAAGGCGGGCTGAGCCTGCGGGGGGCGGGCTTTCTCGGCCCGCCCCTACATCCGCTCCAGCACGGACAGCACCAAGGGCAGCGTCAGCGCCGCCAGAAAGGTCTGTCCGGTGATGATCGCCGCCATGAACGGCCCGTCCCCCCCCAGCTGCCGCGTCAGCACATAGGCGGTGGGGGCCACCGGCAGCGCCGAAAAGATCACCAGAATCATCGTCTCGGCCGCGCTCAGGCCAAACAGCGGCGCCACGCCAAGCGCCAGCGCGGGCATGACCAGCAGCCGCAGCACGCTTGTGGCCGCGACCGCTCGCAGATCCTGCCGCAGCGTGGCGGGCTGCAGCGCCGCCCCGACACAGAGCAGACCCAGCGGCAGGCTCGCCTGCGCCATGAGCCGCAGCAGCGCATCGCTGCCAAAAGGCAGGCCAAGCCCGGAAAACGCCATCGCGATCCCGCCCAGACAGGCAAGGATCAGCGGATTGCGCAGCACCGCCCCCAGAAGCCGCAGCCCGGTGGCGCCGCCGCGCTCGGTCAGGGCAAGGATCGACAGCACGTTGACCAGCGGCACGGCGATGGCGAGATAGACCGCCGCGCGCGACAGCCCCTCCGGTCCGGCAAGGGCGGTGACCACGGCAAAACCCAGATAGGTGTTGAACCGCACCACACCCTGCAGCGCCGGGCCAAAGCGCCGCGCGGGGCTGGGCCAGACCCGGCGTGCCAGCATCAGCGCCAGCGCGGCGACCAGCAGCGTCGCCACCGCCGCCCCGCCAAGCCGCAGCATGCCCGCATCCCGCACCGGCGCCGTCGCAAGGCTGGAAAACAGCAGCGCCGGGAACAGGACCATATAGTTGATCCGTTCCGCAGCGGGCCAGAACTCGCGCGAGGGGAACCCGGCCCGGGCCAGCCCGAAGCCAAGGCAGATCAGCGCAAAAAGCGGCCAGATGGTCAGAAGGATCACAGCGGCCCCCGCAGGCGCGGGCCATCGCTGGCTGTCATGGTCGTGCACTCCCTGCCCGGACCGGATCTCGGGCAGGTCGTCTGCCGTCCTGACCGCGATCATAAGCGGGGCGCGCGGGGCTGCAAGCGGCTCCGCGCCGGAGCTGCCGCAAAACAGGGCATCCCGCGCATGCCCGCGCCGAAGCGGGGCCGCGCAACCTTTCGGAAAGCCGCGCACTGTATTATGTAGGGTCGTGAACTGCGAGAAGAGGCCCTTCATGACCCGCCCCGTCGTCGGCATCATCGGCAACCACCAGCTTCTGAACGACACCTATCCCGCCTATACCGGCGGAGAGATGAACACGGAGGCGGTGTCCTGCGTGTCGGGCTGTCTGCCGCTGCTGATCGCGCCCGATCCCCGCTATGTCTGCATCGAGGAGCTGATGCAGGTCTGCGACGGCTTTCTGCTGACCGGCGGGCGCCCGAACGTGCATCCCGAGGAATATGGCGAGGTGGCCACCGAAGCGCATGGCGCCTTTGACCGGGCGCGCGATTCCATCGTGCTGCCGCTGGTGCGGGCCTGTGTCGAACGCGGTCAGCCGTTTCTGGGCATCTGCCGCGGCTTTCAGGAGGTGAACGTGGCCATGGGCGGCACGCTTCATCCCGAAATCCGCGACCTGCCGGGGCGGATGAACCACCGCATGCCCCCGGATGGCACGCTGGAGGAGAAGTTCGCGCTGCGCCACAAGGTCAAGCTGAAGGAGGGCGGGCGGTTCCACCGGCTGTTCGGCGCCTCCGAGGTGATGACCAACACGCTGCACGGGCAGGGGATCAACCGCGCCGGTGCCCGGATCGAGATCGAGGGCCACGCCCCCGATGGCACGCCGGAGGCGATCTATGTCAAGGGCGCGCCGGGCTTCACGCTGTCGGTGCAGTGGCATCCGGAATGGGATGCGGCCAACGATCCCGTCTCGCGCCCGCTGTTCGAGGCGTTTGGCGAGGCGGTGCGGGCCTGGTCCGCAGGCCAGAGCCTGCCGCAGCAGCGCATCTCTGCCTGACAGTCTGACCTGTAGTGTCCAGCGGTCTTGCTGCGTCCTGCGCGGGGCCATGACGTTTTGACAGTTCCCGGAAGCCCTGTCCGGCGCTAGGCTGACAGAGTGACAGACTCTGTCAGGCTGTAACGCTGCGCTTGGAGGCCCGATGACCAGCGGCATTCCCGCCGGGGAGCGTGACCCGAAACGGCGGGTCATCCTTGCCGCCGCCCGCACCGCCTTGGCCCGCCACGGGGTCCGCCGGTGTTCCATGGAGGTGATCGCGCGGCAGGCGGGCATGTCCCGCCCCGCGCTCTATCTGCATTTCGCCAACAGGGAGGCGATCCTGCGGGCGCTGGGTCTGGAGCAGACCGAGCGCGCAGAACAGGCGCTGCGCGCGGCCCTGCAGGGGAAGGGCCGTGTCGAAGACCGGCTGGCCGCCGCCTTTGCCGCGCTGCGCGACGCAGGCGCCGAGCCGGGATGGGCCCTGCCGCAGGACGCGGACCTGCCGGACCGCCATGGGGTTCCGCCGGATGTGGCGCAGGAAGGACAGGCGCGGCTCTGCGCCGTGCTGGCCGACTGGCTGAGGACCGAGGCGGTGGCCGGGCGGCTGCGTCTGGCACTGCCGCCCGATCACGCGGCAGAGGTGATGCTGGCGGCGCTGCGCGGGATCGCCACGCTGCCGCCGCCGGAGGTGAACCGGGCGCTCCGCTCTCTGGCGCAGATGCTGGGGCGGGGGCTGACGCCGCTGGACCCGGCGCCCTGACGTTCTGACACTCTGACGTCACATTGTCAGAGTGTCAGGACAGGCTTGTTCAGGTCACGCGCTTGCGCTGCTGGTATTTCGGCTGATCCCAGGTCGCGCCGCGCAGGATGCGGGCGAGGATTTCGACCGCCTCGTGAATCTCCTCCTCGCCGATATAAAGCGGGGTGACGCCGAAGCGCATGATGTCAGGGGCGCGGAAATCCCCCACCACGCCCTGATCGATCAGCGCCTGCATCGCGGCATAGCCATGCTCGAACCGGAAGCTGACCTGCGATCCGCGCGCCTCTTCCTCGCGCGGGGTGGCAAGGCTCAGGCCGGGGCACTGATCCTCCACCAGATCCATCATCAGCGTCGTCAGATCCAGCGACCGGCGGCGCAGATCGGCCATGTTCACCCGATCCCAGACGTCCAGCGCGGCCTCCAGCGCGGCCATCTGCATCACCGGCGGCGTGCCGACGCGCATGCGTTCGATGCCCGCGCCGGGGCGGTAGCTTTGATCGAAGGCAAAAGGCGCCTCGTGCCCAAGCCAGCCCGAGAGCGCCGGTTCGGCCAGATCGGCATGGCGGGGCGCCACATAGATGAAGGCGGGCGCGCCCGGTCCGGCATTGAGGTATTTATAGGTGCAGCCCACGGCAAAATCCGCAGCCCCCGCCGCCACCTCCACCGGCAGGGCCCCGGCGGAATGGGCCAGATCCCAGACCACCCGCGCGCCCATCCGATGCGCCTTGCGGGTCAGCGCCGCCATGTCATGCCGCCGCCCGGTGCGGTAATCCACCTCTGTCACCAGCAGCACCGCCACCTCTTCGGTGATCGCCTCCTCCAGCGCCAGCGGATCGGCAAGGCGCAGCTCGTATGGCGCGCCCAGAAGCTTGATCAGCCCTTCGGCCATATAAAGATCGGAGGGAAAATTGCCGGTATCGGACAGGATCACATGGCGCCCGGGCACCAGCGCCAGCGCCGCCGCCAGCGCCTGATAGACCTTGATGGACAGCGTGTCGCCCACCACCACATGCCCCGGCTCGGCCCCGATCAGCCGCCCGATGCGGTCGCCCAGACGGCGCGGCATCTCCATCCAGCCGCAGCCGTTCCAGCCCGAGATCAGCTGTTCGCCCCATTCCTCGGACAGGAGCCGCTCCAGCCGGGCGGGGGTCGCCTTGGGCAGCGGCCCCAGCGAGTTGCCATCCAGATAGATCATCCCCATGGGCAGGTGAAACTGGTCCCGCGTCCAGCCGAAATCGGTCATCGTGAAGCTCCGCTTGGTCTTTGGCTGCGGAAGGTGACCGGGAACGGCGCCGGAGGCAAGCCATGCGTCGGGGCTTGCCAGACGTATTCGCATCTGTGAATGTGGACGCCGGACTGCTGGCAGGAGGATGCGATGCGGAACATGGGGATACTGGGGCTGCTGCTGCTGGCCGGAGCGGCCAGCGCGCATGAGGATATTGCGGATCTGTACCCGCAGTCAGAGCTTTACGCCAAGCCGGTGGAGGTGATCCCATATGTCTGGAGCGCGATCGGCGCTACGGCGCCGCCCACCTATGACAACAGCGGGCATAACAACAACCTGAGCTTCGTGGTGACCGGCGACGGGGTGGTGGTGATCAATGGCGGCGCCTCGGCCCGGCTGGCTGCGGCGCTGCATGACGAGATCCGCGCCGTGACCGACCAGCCGGTGCGGCTGGTGATCAACGAGAACGGGCAGGGCCATGCCATGCTGGGCAATTCCTACTGGGCGGCGCAGGGCGTGGACATTCTGGCGCATGAGGACGCCATCGAGGTTTTCGCCAAGGATGGCGATTTCATCCTGCAGGCCATGCGCGGCTATAACCGCGACAAGGCCGAGGGCACGGAGCTTGCGCTGCCCAACCTGTCCTTCGCCGACCGGCATGTGGTGGAGATGGGCGAGGTCACGCTGGAGGTGCTGCATCTGGGCCCCGCCCATGATCCGGGCGATGCGCAGGTCTGGATCCCGCAATGGGGGATCGTGATCGCGGGCGACATCGCCTTTCACGAGCGCATGCCGCCGATCTTTGCCGAAACCTGCACCAGTTGCTGGATCGAGACCTTTGACGGGCCGTTTGCCGATCTGGGCGCGACCTATGTGATCCCCGGCCATGGCCATCCCACCAACATGGCGCAGGTGACGCGCTACACCTCCGACTATCTCAAGGATCTGCGGGCGCGGATCGGGGCGCATATCGAGGCGGGCGGCGATCTGGCGGGGGCCTTCTATGTGGACCAGTCCCGCTGGGCGCGGCTCGACACCTTCGAGGAACTGGCGACGAAGAATGCGGGCCGGGTGTTCGAGGAGATGGAATGGGAGTGACCGGCACCCCGGGTGGGGGAAAGTGAGGGGGCTCTGCCCCCGGCGCCTGCGGCGCCTCCCCCGGAGTTTTCCGGGCAAGATGAAGGGCGGGCCGGGGAAGGGGCGGGCGTGATTCTGCCGGGGCGGGCCTTGGATCGGCGGGGGCGGAGGCGCGGCGATTGCGGCGCAAGTTTGTTTCCAGGGCTCTGGACGGTGCGCAACAAATGCGAAGATGGCTTTAAAATCACACAGGGATGTGCTTAACGATCCTGATCCGGTTGCCCATGTGCCGTGCTGCGGCTACCCCTTGGGCAACCGGCGAAGGACATGACACCAACGCCTTCCGCATGGCAAGGGGGACGACATACGTGAAGATAGGGACGCCCAAGGAAATTTTCGAGGGAGAGGCGCGGGTTGCGATGACACCCGACTCGGCGCTGCAGCTGCAGAAGCTGGGTCATGAGTGCCTGATCGAAGCCGGGGCCGGGGCGGCTGCGGGCTTTGCCGACGAGGCCTATGCCGCAGCGGGTGTGACCGTGGTCGAGGGCGCCGAGGCGCTTTGGGCACAGGCCGACATCATCGCCAAGGTGCGCCCGCCCTCCGACGAGGAAGCGGTGCGGCTGACCGAGAGCAAGCTGCTGATCTCGTTCTTCTGGCCCGCCTCCAACGAGGCGCTCATGCAGCTTGCCGCGGATCAGGGCGCCAGCGTCATCGCCATGGACATGGTGCCGCGGATCAGCCGCGCCCAGAAGATGGACGCGCTGAGCTCCATGGCCAATATCGCGGGCTATCGCGCCGTGATCGAGGCCGGCAACAATTTTGGCCGCTTCTTCACCGGGCAGGTGACCGCTGCGGGCAAGGTGCCGCCGGCCAAGGTTCTGGTGGTGGGCGCCGGTGTGGCAGGGCTTGCCGCCATCGGCACCTCGACCAGCCTTGGCGCCGTGACCTATGCCTTTGACGTGCGGCCCGAAGTGGCCGAGCAGGTCGAATCCATGGGCGCGCAGTTCGTCTATCTCGATTTCGCCGAAGAGCAGCAGGATGGTGCCGCCACGGGCGGCTATGCCGCGCCGTCGAGCCCGGAATTCCGCGCGGCGCAGCTGGCGAAGTTCCGCGAGCTTGCCCCGGAGATGGACATCGTCATCACCACGGCGCTGATCCCCAACCGCGAGGCGCCGGAGCTCTGGACCGAGGACATGGTCAAGGCCATGAAGCCCGGATCGGTCATCGTCGATCTGGCGGCGGAGCGCGGCGGCAACTGCAAGCTGACCGTCAAGGACGAGAAGATCGTGACCGACAATGGCGTGACCATTGTAGGCTATACCGATTTCCCGAGCCGGATGGCGGCGCAGTCCTCCACGCTTTATGCCACCAACATCCGTCACATGATGACGGATCTGACCCCGGCCAAGGATGGCGTCGTCAACCACAACATGGAAGATGACGTGATCCGGGGCGCCACCATCGCCCATGGCAAGGCTGTCACCTTCCCGCCGCCGCCGCCCAAGACCAAGGCGATCGCCGCGCAGAAGCCCAAGGAAAAGACCCCCGAACTGACGCCCGCCGAAAAGCGCGCGCAGGAAGTGGCCGCCTTCAAGGCGCAGACCAAGACGCAGGTCACGCTGCTGGTGGTCGGGGCCGTGCTGCTGCTGGGGGTGGGGCTTGTCGCGCCTGCCAGCTTCATGCAGCATTTCATCGTCTTCGTGCTGGCGGTCTTTGTTGGCTTCCAGGTGATCTGGAATGTCAGCCATTCGCTGCACACCCCGCTGATGGCGGTGACCAATGCCATCTCCTCGATCATCATTCTGGGGGCGCTGATGCAGATCGGCTCCGGTTCCTGGCTGGTGATCCTGCTTGCCGCGCTGTCGGTCTTCATGGCCGGGATCAACATTTTCGGCGGCTTCCTCGTGACCCGGCGCATGCTCGCCATGTTCCAGAAATCGTAAGGGGGTGGAGACAATGGACTTCGGATTCACGACGGCGGCCTATGTGGTCGCGGCGGTTCTCTTCATCCTGTCGCTGGGCGGGCTTTCCGGTCAGGAAAGCGCCAAGCGCGCCGTGTGGTATGGCATCGCGGGCATGGCGCTGGCGGTTTTCGCCACGCTCATCGGCCCCGGTTCCGGCCTGTGGCTGCTGTCGCTGCTGCTGATCGCGGGCGGCGGGGCCATCGGCTTTGTCGTGGCCAAGCGCGTTCAGATGACCGAAATGCCGCAGCTTGTGGCGGCCATGCATTCGCTGGTCGGTCTGGCGGCGGTGTTTGTCGGGCTGATCGCCCATATCGAACTGGGCCGCGTTCTGGCCATGGACGAGCCGACCCGCGCCACGCTGGACGGCTTTGCGGGCCTCTTGGCCCACAAGACCAATGTCGAGGTCAACATCCTGCGTGTGGAGCTGTTCCTTGGCATCTTCATCGGGGCGGTGACCTTCACCGGGTCGGTGGTCGCCTATGGCAAGCTTGCGGGCAAGCTCAGCTCCAAGGCGGAAAAGCTGCCGGGCGGGCACATGCTGAACGCCGGGGCGGCGGCGGTGTCGCTGATCTGCCTGTTCTGGTATTTCGGCACGGGCAGCTTCCTGCCGCTGGCGCTGATGACGCTGGCCGCACTGTTCATCGGCTATCACCTGATCATGGGCATCGGCGGCGCCGACATGCCGGTGGTGGTGTCGATGCTGAACAGCTATTCCGGCTGGGCAGCGGCGGCCATCGGCTTCAGCCTTGGCAATGACCTGCTGATCGTGGTGGGCGCGCTGGTGGGCTCCTCGGGGGCGATCCTGAGCTACATCATGTGCAAGGCGATGAACCGCAGCTTCATCAGCGTGATCCTTGGCGGCTTTGGCGGCAGCACGGGCCCTGCGGCAGAGATCGAGGGCGAACAGGTCGCCATCGATGTCGACGGCGTGGCCTCTGCCCTGGAAGAAGCCGACAGTGTCGTCATCGTGCCGGGCTATGGCATGGCGGTGGCACAGGCGCAGCAGAACGTCGCCGAACTGACCCGGCGCCTGCGCGCCAAGGGCAAGGAGGTGCGTTTCGCCATCCACCCCGTGGCGGGCCGTCTGCCGGGGCACATGAACGTGCTTCTGGCCGAGGCCAAGGTGCCCTATGACATCGTGCTGGAAATGGACGAGATCAACGACGATTTCCCCTCCACCGATGTGGTGATCGTCATCGGCTCGAACGACATCGTGAACCCCGCCGCACAGGAGGATCCGAACAGCCCCATCGCGGGGATGCCGGTTCTGGAAGTGTGGAAGGCCAAGCAGGTGTTCGTGTCCAAGCGCGGTCAGGGCACCGGCTATTCGGGCATCGAAAACCCGCTGTTCTACAAGGACAACACGCGGATGTTCTATGGCGATGCCAAGGCCTCGCTCAACGATCTGCTGTCGCGCATCAGCTGAGCCTTTGCGGTTCGGCAGACCGGGGCCCCGCCAGCACTGGCGGGGCCTTTTGTCTGGGCCCTGCGCATTTGCAGCTGCAAAGCGCGGCCTTGCAAATTATGCCGCCGGTGGTCGCGCAACCGGGCTTGCGATGCGAAGGCGCTTGCGGCAGAACGGAGGGGATTGAAGACAACAGGGGGACGACCCGATGAACCTCGTGCAGAACCGCACCGTTCTGGTGGATACATTCGGCGCTTCCGAAGGCGCGGGCCTTCGGCTGAAACAGGCCGCGCTGATCGTGGCGGGCATCGCGCTGCTGGCCATCTGCGCCAAGATCAAGGTGCCGGTGCCCGGCTCGCCGGTGGCGATGAGCCTTGGCACCTTTGCCGTGCTGACCGTGGGCGCCGCCTATGGCCCGCGTCTGGGTCTGGCGACGATCATGGGCTACATGATCCTTGGCATGCTGGGCATGGACATCTTCCAGAATTCCACCGCTGACCTCAACGGCATCAGCTACATGATGGGCGGCACCGGCGGCTATCTGGTGGGCTATGTGCTGGCCACCGTGGCGCTTGGCATGCTGGCCCGCGCGGGCTGGGACCGCTCCGCCCCCAAGATGGCGGGCGCGATGCTGATCGGCAACGTGATCATGTATGTGCCCGGCCTGATCTGGCTGGGGGTGCTTTATGGCTGGGACAAGCCGATCCTTGACTGGGGTCTGACGCCGTTCCTTGTGGGCGACGCGGTGAAGCTGGCGCTGGCGGCGCTGCTGATGCCCGCCCTGTGGAAGCTGGTGGGCCGCGCCCGCAGCTGATCCCCGGGATCTGGACTGACATCGCCGCGGCGCAGCCTGTCTGCGCCGCGGTTTTTTGCATCCTGCGCCAAAGCAGGGCCCGGCGGTGCAGAGGGGTCTTCCCACGCGGCCCGTGCCGCGCTACGCCTTGGGCATGATCCTGCAAACCCAGCTTCCCTATGACGTGTCGCAGCTGAAACCCCTGCCGGGGATCAGCCCGCTGGCGCCTGCCGACTGGCTGATGGTGGATGACGCCTATGCGGCGCAGATGGCCGAACGCACCCGCCTGCTGCGCGACCAGCGCGAGGCGGTGCTGCAGATGCTGCCAGAGGCCCGCCCCGCCGCAGAGGAGCTGCTGGATCTGGTGCTGGAGCATCTGCCAGCGGGATTTGAGCGCGAGGAGGGCCGCGTGACCCGGCCCGATGGCGGGGTGGTGGCGCTGGACCGCGCCGATCCCATGGGCACGCTGGGTCATCTGGTGCAGGAGGATCTGTGCCTGCTGGAAAAGCAGGGCGACGAACATGTGCTGACCGCCGCCGTGCTGTGCTTTCCGGCAGGCTGGCGGCTGGCGCAGAAGATGGGGCGCCCGCTGACCGCGATCCACATCCCCATCCCCGAATATGACGACAGCATCGCCCGGCGCGTTCAGCGGCTGTTTGACGGGGTGCAGCCCGGCCGCCCACTGATGCGGATCAACCGGCTGTGGCATGACAATCCGGCGCTGTTCCAGCCCGGCCCGCGCCGCGACAACAGTGACCGGGGCCATCCTGCGGCGGCACCCTATCTGCGGTCAGAACGGCAATGCCTCGTGCGGCTGCCGGTCAGCCGCGCGGTGGTGTTTTCGATCCATACCTTCGTGGTGCCGCGCGCGGCAGCCGGGTTCAGTGCAGCACCGACCCGATAAGCCCGCTCAGCAGATGGGTCTGATGCGCCACCAGCCCCAGCGCCACCACCGACAGCACCCGTGACAGCAGCCGCAGCGGCATCACCCGCATCCGCCCCAGCGCGCGCAGGATCTGCGGCAGGGCCAGACGCCTGCGCGCGGGCGGGGTCGCGTCCTCCGCCAGAATGGACGGGATTTCGACTGGCTCGCGCGGGGGGGCGATCCCGGTGCCGGGGATCCGGTCAGGCTGCGGCAGGCCCTCCGGCTCTGGTCGGGCAAAGGCGCGGCGGCGGGGGGAGACATAGCTGCGCAGGCGGATGAATTCCTCGGGGCTGATAAGGGTCTCGGGGGAGAACCATTCGATCTGCTCCGCCGGACCCAGCCGCACCGTCGCCAGCACCACATCCGACAGCAGCCGCGACGCCAGTTCCTCGTCCAGCGGGGCGCCATCGCGGGCGATCAGGCGCAGCACCAGTGCTGCGCCCTGCTGCGGCCGGTCCTCGAACGCCAGTGCGATGCCGTAACGGTCCGCCATCAGCGCGGGACGCTTGCGCGACCGACGCACCGGTGCCCCGGAGGCAGCGTCGAGCCGTGTCAGCACCTCTGCCACGGCTTCAAGATAGGGCGCGGGGTCCAGATCTGCCGAAAGCGGCAGGATCAGCCCGGCATAGGGATGGTCCCCCGAAGCCATATGTCGTCCTCCTGACTTGGATCATGTTCAGGATGACCAGCAAATGTGATTGAATTTAGGCGCAAATCGTCCCTAGCGGGGGCTTTCCGGCGGCTTTGCCGGGATGCCCCCGCCGCATGGCTCAGCGGATGCGCTCGGCCACCAGCGCGATGGCCTGCTGGTAGACGGTTGCGGCATTCCATTCGTTCAGCACGCGGAAATTGCCGGTCCCTTCCGAGAAGGGCTGCCCGGGCTGCCAGCCCTTGGCGCGCAGGAAATTCGCGGTGGAGGCCAGCGCGTCGGCCTCGTTGTAGAAATCCACCCGCCCGTCGCCATTGCCGTCCTGACCGTAGCGCAGCGCGTTGCCGGGCAGGAACTGCGTGTGGCCCAGCTCGCCATGGGCGGCGCCGCGCTGGTCGGGGGCCAGCATGCCGCGATCCACCATCTGCAGCGCCGCCAGCGCATGCGGGGTGAAGAAGTCAGAGCGGCGGCAGTCATAGGCCACCGTGCTGATGGAGCTTACCACCGGCGTGTCGCCCATGGTGCGGCCAAAACCGGTTTCCATGCCGTGGATCGCCAGCAGGATGCCCGCAGGCACGCCATAGGTCTGTTCAAGCCCGCGATAGAGGTTGGGATTGCCGTTGAGCCGCTTCTGGGCGGTGGCGGCAAAGCCGTCCACCGATCCCAGCCGGATGCGGATGAATTCATTCAGCGCGTATTTTACGCCCTTCTGGTTGCGGTCGGCGCGGATGGTAGAGGTGGAATAGGGCGCGCGCATCAGCGCATCAATGCCGCGCTGGCCAACCCCTGCCTGCTGCGCCTCGGCGGCAAATTCGCGCTTCCATGTGTCGAAGCCGCTGGCGTCGTTGCCGCAGGTCGCGGCAAGGGCGGCACCGGCGGAACATGTCAGCGTGGCGGTCACGAGGGCCTTGAAAAGGGCACGGGGCATCTGGTCACTCCGGAAAGGTCACTGTTACGGGGCAACCTAGTGCAGGGGCGGACATTCTCAAAGGGTCATTGCGAAAGCCGGGGGTGCGGCGGACCTTTGCCCGAATGCCCCAAATGCAAAGGGACGCCCCGCAGGGCGCCCCTTCGTCGTCTCGGTGCTGACGGATCAGCAGCTGTAATACATCGCGAATTCCACCGGGTGCGGCGTCATTTCGTAGTTTTCCAGCTCTTCCATCTTCAGACCGATATAGGCCTCGATCTGGTCCTTGGTGAACACGTCGCCGGCCAGCAGGAAGTCCATGTCGGCCTGCAGTTCGGTCAGCGCTTCGCGCAGGCTGCCGCAGACGGTCGGGATTTCCGCCAGCTCTTCCGGCGGCAGGTCATAGAGGTTCTTGTCCATCGCCTCGCCCGGCTCGATCTTGTTGGTGATCCCGTCAAGACCGGCCATCAGCAGGGCTGCAAAGCACAGATAGGGGTTCGCCGAAGGATCGGGGAAGCGGGCTTCGACGCGCTTGGCCTTGGGGGATTCCGTCCACGGGATCCGGACGCAGCCCGAGCGGTTGCGGGCGGAATACGCGCGCAGCACGGGGGCCTCGTAGCCCGGCACCAGACGCTTGTAGCTGTTGGTGGACGGGTTGGTGAAGGCGTTGAGCGCCTTGGCGTGCTTCAGGATGCCGCCGATGAAATACAGCGCTTCCTGGCTGAGATCGGCATACTTGTCGCCCGCGAAGAGCGGCTTGCCGTCCTTCCAGATCGACATGTTGACGTGCATCCCCGAACCGTTGTCGCCCTTGATGGGCTTCGGCATGAAGGTGGCGGAGCGGCCATAGGCCTGTGCCACGTTGTGGATGACGTACTTGTATTTCTGCAGGTCGTCGGCCTGTTTGGTCAGCGTCCCGAAGATCAGGCCCAGCTCGTGCTGGCTGGTCGCCACTTCGTGGTGGTGCTTGTCGACCTTCATGCCGATGCGCTTCATGGTCGACAGCATTTCGGACCGGATGTCCTGACCGTCATCCGCGGGGTTCACCGGGAAATAGCCGCCCTTGTAGGTCGGACGGTGGCCGAGGTTGCCCATCTCGAAATCGGTGTCGGTGTTCCATGCGGCGTGGTCGGCATCGACCTGATAGGACACCTTGTTCGGGGTGACGGCGATCTTGACGTCATCGAACAGGAAAAATTCCGCTTCCGGGCCGAAATAGGCGGTGTCGCCGATGCCCGAGGACACGAGATAGGCTTCGGCCTTGGCAGCGGTGCCGCGCGGATCGCGGTCATAGGATTCGCCGGTATCGGGTTCGACCACCGAGCAATGGATGCAGAGGGTCTTTTCCGCGTAGAACGGGTCGATATAGACGCTCTCGGTGTCGGGCATGAGCTTCATGTCGGACGCTTCGATCGACTTCCAGCCCGCAATGGACGATCCGTCGAACATGAAGCCTTCCTCAAGGAAGTCCTCGTCGACCTGATCCGCCATGACGGTCACGTGTTGCAGCTTGCCGCGCGGGTCGGTGAACCGGATGTCGACGTAAGCCACGTCCTCATCCGCCATGAGTTTCAGAACAGCGTCCTTGCTCATTCCCTTCTTCCCTTTCTGTATTTGGGTCCGGATTTTTCTTGGTCAGGCGTTACAGCGCGTCCGAGCCGGATTCACCGGTGCGGATGCGGATGGCCTGTTCGATCGGGCTCACGAAGATCTTGCCGTCGCCGATCTTGTCGGTCTTGGCGGCGGAAATGATCGCTTCGATGGCGGCGTCGACCTGTTCGTCGTCCAGCACCACCTCGATCTTCACCTTGGGAAGGAAATCGACGACATATTCGGCGCCCCGATAAAGCTCGGTGTGACCCTTCTGGCGGCCGAATCCCTTGACCTCAAGCACGGAAAGACCCTGAATCCCTGCGTCCTGCAGGGCTTCCTTCACTTCGTCGAGCTTGAAGGGCTTGATGATCGCCTCGACCTTCTTCATGGCCTTAGTCTCCTCGTGTTCCCGTGTCGGACCCTGCCAGACCACTTCTCGGGCGGCGTCACAATCGCCTAAGCCGTCCGGGCGCCGCCGTTCTGCGGGGTTTTGTGTCAGGAGTATAAATTTTGTGCAACTTGTCTGCAAAACAGGCAGAAGTGAATCGCTGAGGAGACAGGCATGACCGAGCTTCTGACTGCCGAACAAATGCGCAGTCTGGAACGCGCCGCCATCGACAGCGGGGCGGTCACCGGGCTCGATCTGATGGAGCGGGCGGGCGCCGGCGTGGTGGAGGCGGTGCTGGAGGAATGGCCGGATCTGGCCGAGGGGCCACACCGCGCCGTGGTGTTCTGCGGGCCGGGCAACAATGGCGGCGACGGTTTCGTGGTGGCACGCCTGCTGCACGCGCGCGGCTGGCAGGTGGAGGTGTTCCACTATGGCGACGCGGAAAAGCTGCCGCCCGACGCGCGGCTGAATTACGAGCGCTGGGGCGCGCTGGGGCAGGTGTCGCCGCTGACGGAGGCGGCCATCGACGGCTATGCCGAGGAACATCCGACCTGCCGCCTTGCCGTGGATGCGCTGTTTGGCACGGGTCTTGCCCGACCGTTCCTGACTCTTGCGCGGGTGCAGATGGAGGTGAACGGGTGGCAGGCCGCATCGCGCGGGGGCGCCGCGCCGCATGTCGTCGCCGTGGACATCCCCAGCGGGCTTTGCGCCGATAGTGGTCGGTATCTTGGGCTGGACGGGGAAACTCCGTGCGACGCCTCCGTCATGGCGAACCTGACCGTGACCTTTCACAGTCGCAAGCTGGGACATGTGCTGGCCGATGGTCCCGCCGCATGTGGCAGGCTGGTGGTGCGGGATATCGGGCTGCCCGCATCGCCCCGTGCCGAAGCCGAAGTGGCGCAGGACTGCGGGGCCCCCGATGCTCGCGGCTTGGGCAAACATGGAGGCCATAAATACGGCCACGGCCACGCCGTGATCCTGTCGGGCGGCTTCGGGCGCAGCGGGGCGGCTCGGCTGGCGGCGCGCGGGGCGCTACGGATCGGCGCGGGGCTGGTGACGCTGGGTGTGCCGGGCTCGGCGCAGATGGAGGTCGCAAGCCAGATCACGGCAGTGATGCTGCGCCGGGTCGAGGATGCGGAAGATCTGGCGCTGCTGCTGGAAGACCGCCGTCTCAACGCGCTCTGCCTCGGGCCGGGGCTGGGGGTCGGGCGGGCGCGGGCGCTGGTGCCGGTGGCGCTTCGGGCGGAGCATCGGCCTCGTGTCGTGCTCGACGCCGACGCGCTGACCGCCTTCGCCGACGACCCTGCGGCGCTCTTCGGAATGGTGCACGACACCTGCGTCCTGACCCCGCATGGCGGCGAATTTGCGCGGCTCTTCCCTGACATCGCCGAGAAGCTGACCGGCCCTGCCTTTTCCAAGGTCGACGCCACCCGCGCGGCGGCGAAACGGGCGGGCTGTGTGGTGCTCTACAAGGGCCCCGACACGGTGATCGCCGCGCCGGACGGTTGGTGCCGCGTCAATGCCGCCGTCTACGACCGCACAGCCCCCTGGCTTGCCACGGCGGGCGCGGGGGATGTGCTGGCGGGCATGATCTGCGGGCTGATGGCACGGGGCTTTCCGGCGATGATGGCCGCCGAAACGGCCGCATGGCTGCATGTGGAGGCGGCGCGCAGCTTCGGCCCCGGGCTGATCGCCGAGGATCTGCCCGAAGACCTGCCAAAGATCTTCCGCGCGCTGGGGCTCTGAACATCCCGCACGGGGGCCGCAATTTGCTCTCGCCACCGGCGCGCGTGTTTGCTAGGTATCCGCCGCAATCGCGCGGCACTGTCGCGGGATCCGTGCGGGTGTGGCGAAATTGGTAGACGCACCAGATTTAGGTTCTGGCGCCGCAAGGCGTGGGGGTTCAAGTCCCTTCACCCGCACCACTTTGAAATTCCTAACAAATTTTTTGGAGCAGAGGGCAAGCTGCTCAGGCGCCGCGAAAGAGTTTCGCAATTTGTTTCGCAGATTCATGCTTTGCTCCCGTTCCGTTCCCGTGCCTCCTGCGCCCGCTTCGACCGTTTGCGCTGGCTGGCGCGGCCCCGGTATTTCTGCACCATCTCCAGCGTCTTGCGCCCGGTGACCGACTGGATCTCCGCATCGCTGCATCCGGCCTCCGCCAGTTCCACCGCCGCATTGTAGCGCCAGCCATGCGGCACCAGCCGCCCCGCGCCATACATGGCGCCAATGCTGTCACGCACCGCTTCAATCCTGATCTGCACCCGCCGCTTGGTCAGCGGCTCGGTCGCGGTGCGGGCAAGGATATGCGCGCCACGCTTCGGCAGAGCGGCAAGATAGGCGCGCAGGCGGGCGGGGCAGAAAATCCACACGTGCACGCCAGTTTTTTCCTGCACCACGCGCATGTATTCGCCGTCAAAATCTTCCCACCGCATCTTCACGCAATCCCCCAGCCGCTGCCCGGTGCCAAGGGCGAGCTCATAGGCGGTGCGGGCGGTGCTGGCTTCCAGTGTATCACAGGCAGCCTCAAAGGCGCGCAACTGCGCCTCGGGCCATGGCTCATAGCCGCCGCCCGTCAGCTTCGGCACGTCAATCACCGGGTTGCGGTCGATCCATTCCAGATCCACCGCATGACGGCAGAGCGACGACAGCACCGACACCCGCATATTCGCCTTGGACCAAGTCTCCTGCAGCGCATCACGCGCGGCAATGGCATGCTTGCGCCGAAAGGTGCGCATATCCTTCGGCCCGTTCTTTTCCCGGATCGCGTCGCAATGGCGCCGGTAATCCGCGCGCGTGCCCGCCGCGAGTGCCTTATAGGCGGAGCTGTCGTAATAACTTTCGATCAGCGCCGCCCATGAGGTTCTGACCCGGTCCTTGCGCTGGCCGTTACGCGTCGACCAGTATTCGACGCTGAATTCCTGGCTGTCGGGATTGTCGGGCAGGCGGCGGCGGAATTTGCCCTTGCGGAAGTAGATATAGGGCCGCCCCTTCACCGTCTTGAATTCCAGATAGGGCAGATCAGGGCGTTTCACGGCTCGAATTCATCCTCTTCAATCAGCGCCCCGGTCAGCACCGCGCGCAGCGCCTCGACCGTCCAGCGCTTATGCTTGCGCCCGATTGTCACGGGCCGGGGCAGGGCGCCGGTGCTGACCAGCCGGGCAAACTCGCCACAAGGCAGGGACAGCATTGCCGCCGCCTCCCGTTCCGTCACCGCAAGTTTCTCTTTCTGTCGGGCCATGCTCAGCCCTCCCTGTCCATGGTGCAGATGCCGGGGCGGGCGCTCATGTGCCCATCCCCAGCGCGTCCTTGTAGAGCGCGAGCTTGGCCTCTTCCTCGGCGAGATCGTCCCTGTCGCGTTTGCGTTGGGCGATCAGGACGCGCAGGAGCTTGGGCACATAGCCACGCGCCTTGGCCTCGGCCATCAGCGCCTTCTGCTGATCGGCCACGGTCTGCTTTTCGACCTCGAGCTGTTCGAACCGTTCCACAAACTGCCGCAGCTCCTCGGCGGCGGCGTCATAAGTGGTGTCGCGCAGGGCGCGGTCGGCGGCGGTTTCCTTCATCGGCGGGCGGGGGCCCACCGGGCTGCAGGGCAGGCCGATGGGGAAGGGCAGCAGATTTCCCATCATAGCCTCCGCCAGCCGGGCAGGCGCCGGGGGCGCGGGGTTTCCGCCTGCAGCCGCTCGCGCAGCTCCCGCGCCTGGCGGGCCTCGGCGGGATCGTCGCTCTGGTCTTCAATGACGGCGCAGGCGGCGATCAGCTCCTCCATTCCGGCATGGATGGCATCGGCCAGAGTGGCCCGCGCCTCGGGGTAGCTGGGCACGCTGTAGGTCATGCGCGCCCCCGGATCAGGCAGCGCCGCAGCCAGCGGCAGAGGCGCGAGCCCCCATGCCAGCGCCGCAGCACGTCGCCGCTCTGCAACCCGCGAAAGCTGGAGCGGTCCAGCACCGCGATCTGGCGCAGGTCACGCGCCATGGCCTCCGCCTCGCGCCGGGGATCGGGCGCGCGGCGGGGGCTGTCATACCGGCCCTCGAGCTGGCGCTGGATGGCCCGGCGCAGCGCGGCGTCGGACAAGGTTTCAGACATGGGGGGATCGGTCGGCGCCGGATGGCCCGGCGCCGCTTTGGGCGGTTGAACTGTCATGAGGGGTTACTCCGCGGCGATGGGCAGCGGATCGGGCTGCGCGGCGGTATCAAGATCCAGCGGCAGGTCGCGTTCCCACAGCATGAGGGCGGTGACATCGCTGATCTGCAGCGCGCCGCCGGTGGCGGAGTTGCGCTGGATCATCTCGACGCGCACCGCATGGTCATCGCGGATCAGCCGCACCGCGCAGTCAAAGGCGCTTTCCCGGTCGAGATCATGACGCGAGGCCCGGGGCGGCCCATCCTCGCGCCGCGCCAGAACGTGATAGGTGAAGGGGGGAAGGTGCATCCGTGTCTCCCATGGTTGAGGCCCCGCGATCAGCAGCTGCGTCTTCGGCGGGTGGGATGCAGGATCGGTGCCAATTGGCACAACGTCAAGAGTAATGTGCCAATCGGCATAAAGGTTAATTTTTGATTGTGGAACAAATAGCGAATTTGTATGCCCTATGGCACAAAGTGCCTGAGGTGGGGAGATGTGTAGATGGAGAGGGCCGAAACTTTGGCGGGCAAGTGCGAGTGTTTGACCCACGAAGAGCAGGACCAGATCATTGGTGCAGTAGTTGAGGCAGTCAAGCGTCGTGCGACGCAATCAGGCCGCGAATCTGTGCTTCCAGCAGTCGCTGCTCTTCTGGCCGAAGCAGAGAGAAAAGAGCGCTCAGGCGACTAGATGAGGTTGATTCCTCGAGGTTCACGAACTCGTTTACCGTCTTCCCATAGTACGCTGCGATGAGCATGCCGTTTTCGACGGTGGTTGAGGCGCCGTCGCGCGCCTTGAGCTTGTTGATCACGTCCCGCGAGACGCCCGTGCCAGCAGTGAGCTGGGCCGTGGTCGTCTTGTGTTTTTCTATGTGCCAAAGGAAGGCACTGCGGAAATCGTCAGCCATGAGCGAGCTTAAAGGGCCAAGAGGCACATTCGGCAACGTGTCATTTGGCTCTTGCAGATTAATGTGCCAAAAGGCACATTGCTGCGCATGGACAAGCATCACGACTTCCTCACAGAGCTGGAAGAATACTCCCGGGAGATGAAGGTCTCTCCCGCAACGGTCTGCCGTGCGGCAACCGGAAACCCGCGTCTATACGGGCGGCTTGTCACGCGCATCCGCCAGACACAGGCGCAGATCGACAAAATCAAGGCAGAGATGGCGCGGCAACGCAGCCTCCGGGAAAAATCCCGCTCGCATGGGCAGGGCGCGCAGTAGCGCGGCTTGGGTGGATCGTCGCGTTCCATGCGGGATTCTTCGATCCGAAGGGCAGAAAGATGAAGGAAACAGGGTTGCTATGACGGTCCGCAGGACAGTGAACGCGGCGATGCAGGCGCTGATTGACGGCACGTTCGGGTGCCTTGATGCGGCGGCGGAGACGATCAATGCCCGGCTGGGCGGGACGGTGTCCAAGGGGACGCTGTCCAAGCGGCTGTCGGGGCAGCTGGGCTGGCCGGTTGAGGAGGTGATGGCGCTGGAGGATGCCGCCGGGCGCCACCCGGTGACGCGGATGCTGGCGCGGCGGCTCGACACGCGGGAGCGGACGGCGGCGGCGAGCCTTGTTGAGGCCTCGGGCGAGGCGTCGAAAGAGGCGGGCGAGGCGATCTGCGCGGCCCTGCGCGCGGCGCAGTCGGCGGATGCGGGTGAGCTTGCCACAGCCATTCAGGAGGCGGCGGAGGGCGAACAGGCCCTGCGCCGCCTCCGCGAGGCGCTGGAGGCGGTGCGATGACCGACTGTCATATGGATTTTGTTACCTGCGCCACCGCCCTCGCGCTGAAAAGGGGCGGCATGACCCTGTGCACCCGCCTCATTCTGGATCTCGATACGGTCATGGGCGGCGCTGAGCCGGTGCCGTCGGAGGATGCGCTGCTCAGTGTGTGGCAGGCTGGACGGCGGATCATCGAGGCGCGGCGGCAGGCGGATGATGTGGCTTTTGACGCTGCTCATCACCTGCTGCGCCTCGCTCTGTCGGCATACTGGAACCGGCGGGCGCGCGCCGTGCCGCTCCTGGAGCACGCGTTGCAGGTCATCGATCCGGGGGACCGGGCATGATCCGGGCGATCTCGGGCAAGGGTGTCAATCGTGCCCGCGCGGTCTGTGACCGCTGCGGGCGGGAGGAGGTGGTGACCTGCGACTATGCCCGCAAGCCGGGCCGGTCGGGATGGGCGCCGAATGAAGGTCAGGTCACGCGCAAGCTGACCGGGCAGGGATGGGCGGTTGTGAAGGGCAAGCTGCATTGCCCCGGCTGCGAAGCAAAACGGAAGGTCACGCCTATGGCAGAGGTTCAGGCGAAGTCCCGGGCGGCGGCGGTGCCGCAGCCGACGCGGGAACAGAAGCGGGCGATCATCGATCTGCTGCAGGACAGTTACGACACCAAGGCCGGGCGCTATCTGCAGGGCGAGACCGACACGACGCTGGCCGCTGTGCTGGATCTGCGCCCCGGCTGGGTTGCCGCGCTGCGGGAGGAACTCTTCGGGCCCGATGGCCGCAATGAGGAGGCCGACGCGCTGCGGCAGGAACTCGAGAACCTGCGCGCCGCGATCACAGCGGGCGAGGCGGCCCATGCCGAGATGCGCAAGGCGCTCGACGCGCAGGGCGAGACCCTGTCCAGCTTGCGCGGTCAGGCGGAGGCCGGGGCGGCGAAGCTCGCGCGCCTCCTGTCGGCGGTGGGTGGGCATGTCGTACGCCGGGCGGGTCTGTGATGGCGCAGTATCTGCGGTCTGTCAGCGGGATTGACGATCTGCCCGAGTATCCGCCGGACCTGTGCGATCCGCGTCTGACGTCTGATTTTTTCACCATGTTCTGGCATGACCGCTGGTTCAGTTCGCGGCTGCATCTGACCGCCACGCTGGCGGTGCAGGGGGCGGCGCTGAACCTGTTCTTTCTCAGCCGGAAGCAGGTGCCGGTGGGCTCGCTGCCGGATGATGATGCCATTCTCGCGCGGTTGCTGCGGGTCGATTACAACGAATGGGTTGGCCTGCGGGCGCAGCCGGTGGGGCCGCTGCACAATTGGCAGCCCTATCGCTATGAGGCGCAGGTGGTGCTGGGGCATCCGGTGGTGATCGAGGTGGCCCGCGATGCCCTGGACCGACGCGAACAGCGCAAGGCCTCCAGCGAGGCCAAGGCGGTATCGCAGCGCCAGGCGCGTCTGGCCGATCTGATGCGCGAGAACGGGCTGGATGCGGGCCTGTGCGAAGACCGCGTGCTGGTGGAGCGGATCGATGCCTGGCTGGTGGATCACCACCGGGGCCAGCGCCGCCGTCCGCAGATCGACAGCTCGCTACAGCGGGCGCTGCGGCATGCCGTCTCCGAGGGCTGGATCGGCACCGGAGGGCGCGCGCACTGAAATCATTGTAAAAATCGGCGCGTTTGTTCCCGGAACAGTTCGGAACTGTTCCGCCACAGGTTTCCACAGAACGGAACAGTTCTGCGTAAAGGAAAAGAGAAGAAAAGACATGAAAGGAAACCAGACGCGCCGGAACAGAACGACGGTCAGCCGCCCGGCGAGGGGCGGAGTTTGCTGAGAAAGGGGGCTGGTGATGACTGAGGAGAGCAAACGCGACCGGGTGCGGCGGTTGGTGATCCATCCGCTGGAGGCGCATGGCTTCCGCAAGCCGGGCAATGTGAAGCTGGATCAGCACGACGCCTTTCTGGTCAAGCTGGCCGATGCGCTGGCCTATATGGCCGATCCGCAGCTTGGCGCGCTGCGCGACATGCTGCGCTACCGGGGCGAGGGCAAGGCGCGGGATGCCTGGCCGTCCATGGCGACCATCGCGGCGCTGGCGGAGACCGTGGCGCCGCGCCCGGTGGAGGAGCATCCCACCATCGTCAGCTGGTTCCGCTCGGCGCGCGGGCCGCAGGCCTTGGCGGAGGGCGTGCTGCTGGCGGAGTTCCTGTTTCTGGAGAAGCGCAAGCGCCCGCCGCTCAATGACAGCGAACGGCGGGTGATCCGGGAACGGGCGCAGGACATGCGGCGCGAGCTGGAGCTGCGCCGCGACCGCCTGCGGCGCGACATGCCGCGCGCGGGCGATGCCGACTGGCTGCGGCGCTATGCCGGGCTGGAGCGGCGGGTGATGGCGCTGCTGCCGGAGGTGGCGGCGGAGGTGAGACAGGAAGGGGCAGAAAGATGGTAAAGACCTACAGCAAGGGCGCGCGGCGCCGGGCGAAGAAGGCGGCACAGACGGGCGGGCTCGACCTGCCGGGGCTGGCGCCGGTCCAGCGGCGCGAGCGCAACGGGCGGGCCCGGCGGGAGATCCGGGACCGCGATCCGGCGCGGCAGGCGCTGGAGGTGCGCTGCCGTCAGGCCGGGGTCGCGGTCAGCAGCGCCAGCCTGCGCGAGATGCGCGCGCCCTGGCTTGGCTGTTCTGCGGGCCGGGCGATGGCGGCGCGGGTGACGGATCATGAGGAACGCGCCGAGCTCTGGGATGCGATCCAGCACATGCGGCGGGTGCAGCGTGCCTATGACGCCGCCATCGGCGCGCCGTTCCGGCATGCGCGCGGGCTTCAGCTTCTGGTGCCGCAGGAGGCGCTGGAGGCCGATGCCGACACGCCGCCGGTGGATGAGCGGAGTGATGAGGAAAAGCAGCGCGATGCCACCGCCGCCCGGATGCGGCTGGAGGGCTGGCTGGGCTATACCGACAAGGCGGCGCGCAGCGAGGCGCTGGATGTGGTGCTGGATGATGTCGCGCCCGGGGATGTGGAGGGGCTGCTTTCCGCCCTGCGCTGCGTCAGCGACGGCCTGCGGGGCCGCAGGATGGTCTGGCGCGGCAGGGGTTGACGCCGCCGCCAGAATGGTCATTTTGGCATCATCGCAAGAAAGCGCGCCCGGATGGATCACCCCTCCGGGCGCGTTGCGTTTTGGAGCATCGTCTACACTCCGAACCCGGGCTTTCGCGGGTCCGACAGGTTCTGCACCACCAACACCACGCCAGAGACGAAGCATTGCCTCTCGCCGAGCTGCCCTTGCAGAAGCGGCCTTTCGCTTCGGCTGGCCCGAGCGACGGCAGTGCGGACAAAGCGGACGGTGAGGATGACGTCGGAGAAAGAGGCTTGCACAGAGCCCAGCTTTGTTTGAGAGTTGCGCGTGTCTGTCACGGCAAGATCGGCAATTGAGATGAGCAACGACGAATACGAAACTACAGCACGCGAGGCGATCAAATCGCTGATTGGAAAGCCGAAAGGCGAGGATAACGTGACCTTGTTTTTAGAACATCACTTGGCCAAACTTGAACCGGAATACTTCTCAAGCACCTATGGAAGCACAACGCCGGAAGCGACCCAGATCGTCGATTCATTGGTCTTGGTACATTCTTGGAGCTCTGAGGACGATGGCACAGTCGATGTGTTCGATTTCAGCCTCCCGGGCAGCGTGACCGACTACCTATTGTCGGTTCGGTTTTCCGGCGACGAGGTCAAAGAAATCTCCATGGAGAGTTGAAACCCACGCGCTTTGGTCGTTCCTGAAAAGTCCGGCACAATGGGCTCGGAACGGACCTTCGCCGCGCTTCTCGTCAGAGACCGCTCAGCGGACAAAACTGCCGTTCTTTGCATTGCATGAGACGACCGATGTCGAGCTGAAGCAGCCATTCGCGTTTAGCAAATAATTTTACATCCTGCCCTCCATGTCTATGGTGCAATATGATTTCTCGCGTGAAGGAAAACCATTGAAACGCTTAACGATAGGCTTTGGGGTTATTGTATTATGTGGCCTTCTGATATGGGAGCTTAGATACAGCGATTTTTTTTCTTGGCCAAACTCGGCCCACCGCAGGATAGAGAATATGGCTTCGATACTTCGCTCAATCGAGGGTCCAGCTAGATGGTGCGCTCCGTCAGGTAATACCTTGAATCTATTCAACGGAGATCATGAGATAAAGGAAAAGCTCGAACAGTGCATTTCTAAAATTTCACAGGCAAGCGACTTTGAAGAAGTCTATCCCGAGTATTACATCAGACGCTTCTATAGAGCATCTATAGAAGACAAAATTTGTGAAGTGACTTTGTCAACCGTCTGGGACAATGACCGGATTGTTGGATCTGATTGCTACTACGGAATTTTCCACGATAAGGACGACACTGGAGTTGGCATGACGGCCGATTCATTCGGTTAGCCGACGTTCTTGCCTCTTGCAGCATTGGCGATTTTGGGCTCGAAGGGGCCGTCTGCAGCGCTCTGCCTGAACGGTAGCTTCAGGCCATGAGGGGCAAGTCTTTGTGACCTCTGCCGGTTACCGTTGCACAGCAGCTCCAGACCGCGCCCGGATGGATCACTCCTCCGGGCGCGATGCGTTTGAGGGGGGTGGCATGGCCAAGCTTTGTGGTGCCCCCGGCTGTGAAGAGGTGGCGCGGGACGGGTTCCCGAGGTGCCCCGATCATCAGGCCGAACAGGATGCCCGGCGGGCGGCGCAGAAGGCGGCGGCGCAGCGGACACCGCAGGCTGCGGCGGCGCGGGCGCTTTATGCTGATCCGCGCTGGATGCGGGCGGCGCGGGGCTTTCTCGCGCGGCATCCGCTCTGCGTCGATTGCCTCGAGCTTGGCGTGGTGGAGCCCGCCACCGATGTGGATCACGTCACGCCGCACAAGGGCGACGGTGCCCTGTTCTGGGATCGCGGCAATTGGCAGCCGCTCTGCCATCGCTGCCACAGCCGCAAGACGGCGCGGGAGGTCTGGCACGGGGGCTGACCTCGACCGGCGCAGCGGGTCTGACTCTCTGTCACTTTGTCCGGATCGATCCAACCCCGGCCCGGGCCAGTCCCCTACCGGGCGGCGGATCGCCCCCACCGGCGGCGGGACGCAAGCGCCCACCGGGGGTGGGTCAAAAATCGAGGCCGGGGGTTGCTGACCGACGCCCCTACCTTTCTTTCCGCAAGCGCGGAATTGGCAAAAAAAGCCCATCGGGCAATGGCTTGGGAGGGATGACATGCGCGGACGCAAGCCTGTCGTGGAAAATGTCGTGCCGATGCGGGGCGATATGCCGAAGCCCGTGCCCACACCTCCGGACCTGATGTCGGACCCGGCCCGGGCGGTCTGGGACCGGCTCGCGCCCGAGATGGTCAAGGTCGACCGCCTCAAGCCGCATTACGAGGACATCTTCGCCGCCTATTGCGAGGCGGTGGCCGATGTCATCGAACTTTCCAGCAATATCGCGCTGGAGGGCCGCACCTATAGCGTGATGACCCGCAACGGGCTGCAGCAGAAAAAGACCGCAAACTGGCAGGCGCGGCAGGATGCGCTGGCCAATCTGCGCCAGCTTGGCGCGCTCTTTGGCATGACGCCGGTGGATGAGGCGCGGCTCAGCTCCGGAGGGCAGGGCGATCTTTTTGACGATCTCCTGCGGCAGCTGCGTGGATCCGATTGACCATCCCGTCAGCCGCTACGCGCTCGACGTGATCGAGGGCGGCAGGGCGGCGGGGCCGCTGGTGCGGCTCGCCTGCGAGCGGCACCTCATGGATCTGGAAACCGGCGCGGATCGCGGGCTGGTCTTTGATACCCGGGCCGCCGATATGGTGATCCGCTTTGCCAAGCTGCTGCGCCACACCACCGGGCCGATGGCCGGGGCAGAGCTGGCGCTGCAGCCCTGGCAGGTGTTCCGGCATGGATCGATCTTCGGCTGGAAACATGCCGAGACCGGGCTGCGGCGCTTCCGCTCGAGCTATCATCAGGTGGCCAAGAAGAACGGCAAGACCACCGACACCGCCGTGCCCATGCTGTTTACGCAGCTTTTTGATGGTGAGGGCGCGCCGCAGGGCTATTGCGCCGCCACCACCCGCGATCAGGCCGGGCTGTTGTTCAACGAGATCAAGCGGATGATCCGGGGCTCTGCCGCGCTGTCGGCGCTGCTGCAGGTGTTCAAGACGCAAATCCAGTCGCCGCGCACCAATGGATTCATCGCCTCGCTCAGCCGCGACGGCAACAGCGCCGATGGCATCAACCCGCATTTTGCCGCCCGCGATGAGGTGCATCGCTGGACGGATCGCGAGCTCGCGGATGTGGTCACCAATTCCATGCTGGCGCGGTCACAGCCGATTGACTGGGCGATCACCACGGCGGGGGCCGACCGCGCCAGCCTCTGCGGCGAGATCCGGGGTTATGCCGAGCGGGTGCTGCGCGGCGATGTGAAGGATGACGCCTTCTTTGGCTTCGTGGCGGAGCCGCCGGAGGAGGCCGACCCCTCCGATCCCGCCACCTGGGCCATGGCCAATCCCAATCTGGGCGTCGCCTTCACCGAGGCCGACTTCCGCCGCATCCATGATGAGGCGCAGGCGATCCGGGGCAAGATGCCGAACTTCCGCCGCCTGCATCTCAACCTCTGGACCGAAGGCGCGCAGTCGTGGATCGGGCGCGATGTCTGGGATCAGGGGCTGGCCTGCGCGCCCTTCGATCCGCGCGCGCTGTATGGCCGCAAGGCCTGGGTGGGGCTGGATTTGAGCCGCACCACCGACCTCACCTCCATCGTCGTGGCGGTGCCGGTGGAGGGCGTCATTTACCTGATCGCCTATGGCTTCATCGCCGAAGGGCCCAAGGGCTTTGTCGCCCGGGCGCAGTCGGAGATGCGCGATTACGTGGCCTGGCGCGATGACGGCTGGCTCGAGGTGCATCGCGGCGGGGTGATTGATGAGGATCAGGTGATCGAGCGCATGAAGTGGCTGCGCGAGTGCTTCGATCTGCAGGAGGTGGCCTATGACCGCTGGGGCATGAAGCATGTGGCGGCGGAATTGGACAAGCTGCGGTTTCCGCTGCTGGAGTTCGGGCAGGGCTATGCCAGCATGTCGCCCGCCACCAAACGGTTTGAGCGCGCGGTGATCCAGACCCGGCTGCGCCATGGCGGCAATCCCCTGCTGGCCTGGGCGGTGGGCAATGTGGTGCTGGATCAGGACGCGGCAGAGAACGTGAAGCCCAACAAGAAGAAGGCCACGGGCCGGATCGATCCGGCGGTGGCCGCGATCATGGCGGTGGGCCGCGCCGAGGTCGGCGAAGAGAAACGCAAGGCGCGCGAGGTGCTGATCCTATGAGGCTGTTCGGGTTGGAGATAGGCCGCGCGCAGGCGCCCGCGCCCCGGGTGGAACCGCCAGTGACGGCCTGCGCCTCCGCCTCGGGCGAGGCCGGGCTGCTGGCGGTCGGTTGGGGATCGCTTGGGCCTTCGGCGGTGCGCGGTCTGCCGCGTGTCACGCCGGAGACGGCGGTGCATCACGGCACGGTCTTTGCCTGCTGCAACAATATCGCGGGCGATCTCGCCAAGGTGCCGCTGAAGCTCTGGCAGCGCGGCAGCGACGGGCAGGATACCCGGGTCCGCGACCACCCCGCCGCCTATCTGCTCAACGGCGAAGCCGCGCCCGGTGTGCCCGCGCGGCTGGTGCGCTTTGCCGCCGTCTATGGCTATGCGCTGCGCGGCAATGGCCATATCTACGGCCCCCGCGATGGCGGCGGCGAGCTCACCCGCCTCGACATCGTGCGGCAGTCCAGCGTCACCCTGCTGCGCGACGGGCTGGAGCGGTTCTATCAGTTCGAGGATGGCGCAGGCGTGCAGCGCCGGGTGCCCGCCCGGTCCATGGTGCATCTGCGCTACATGGCCGAAGACGGTTGGACCGGGCGCAGCCCGCTGCAGGTCGCCGCCGAAAGCGTGGGGATCGCGCTGGCCGGGCAGCGCGCGGCGGCGCGCAATGCCGCAGGCGGCACCACCAAAGGCGTCATCAAGCTGGGCGAGAACTATGAAGATGACGACCAGCGCGCCCGCAATGCCCGCCGCATCAAGGCCGCGATGCAGGATCCCGGAAGTGATGGCTGGATCGCGGTGAACCCCGACGAAGACGTCAAGGCGCTGGACATCTCCGCCGCCGATCAGGAGCTGCTGTCCAGCCGCAAGTTCGACCGTGAGATGATCGCAGGCATCTACCGCATGCCCCCCAGCAAGCTGCAGATGCTGGAATATGGGGTGAAGGCCAATGGCGAACAGCAGGCCATCGATTACCTGACCGACTGCCTGCTGCATTGGTCGGCGCTGGTGGAGGCGCAGCTCGACGTGGCGCTGCTGACCCGGGCCGAACGCGAGGCGGGTCTGTTCCTGCGCCATGACTTCGGCGCGCTGCTGCAGCCCACGGTCAAGGAACAGTATGACGCGCTGTCGCGCGCCGTGGGTGGGCCGTTCCTGCGCCCCAACGAGGCCCGCGCCAAGCTCGGCGCCGCCCCGGTGCCGGAAGGGGCGCGGCTCAACCCCGCGCCGAACATGACCCGCACCGATCCCGCCGAGTCCGAAGGAGATCCGGAATGACCCACACCCCCATCGCCAGCCTCTTCGCCGGGGTGCCGCTGGCCCTGTCACGGTCACATGGCGCGGCGCTGCTGCAGATGCCGCTGCCGCAGGGCGGGGGTGATCCCGCCCCGCATGTGCTGTCGGTGGGCGCCATGTCGCTCAGCCTCGAGCCCGGCGAGCGCTACGCGATCCATCGCAATATTGCTGTCGTGCCGCTCTGCGGGCTGCTGACCCCAAACGCCTATCTGCTGGAGCGTTGGCTGGGCTGGACCACCTATCACGGGCTCGAGGCCACCATGGCGGAGCTGGCCGCCAATGAGGATGTGGCGGCCATTGCGCTGCTTTGCGATTCCCCCGGCGGTTATGTGCTGGGCATAGAAGCGGCAGCGCAGGCGGTGGCGGCGGCCCGCGCGGTCAAGCCGGTGCATGCGCTGGTGCATCCGCTGGCGGCCTCGGCGGCCTATTACATCGCGTCGCAGGCCAGCGACATCACCCTGACCCCGGGCAGCGTCGTGGGCTCCATCGGATGTATGCAGATGACATCGGCGCCGGTGCAGCCGGGCATGTCGGGGGATCAGGCTTACATCTTCACGTCTTCGCAGGCCCGGGCGAAACGCCCCGATCCCGCCACCGAAGAGGGGCGGCGGGAATCCCTGCGCGTGCTCGACGCGATGGAGGCCGACTTCCACGCCGCTGTCGCCGCAGGGCGCGGCATCGACCCCGCCGATCTGGCGGCGCGGCTCTCGGTCAGCGACGATCCCGCCGATGGCGGCGCGATCTTCTGGGGGCAGGAGGCGGTGACGCGCGGTCTGGCGGATCACCTCGAGGATGCCTCCGCCTTCTGGTCCCGCCTCGGCGCCGCCTACGCGCCGCGACCATCCCGCGCCGCCCGCCGCTCCACCCGCGCGCAGGCCTTGGCGGCACAGGCGCTGGCCGCGCTCTAACACCACCACCCCCGGCGCCATTCGCGCTGCCCCCCCCCGCCATGCCCGGCGGGGTCTTTCCGCTTGCCCCCACATATAAGGAGAAGCCCCATGGCTGACATCAATGACCTGCGCCGCGCCCGCAAAGCGGCGGCGGAGGATATGCAGGCCCGCGCCGATGCGCTCACCACGCTCGAGGATCAGGACGGCGCCGAAGACACCGCCCTTGCCGCCGCTCAAACCGCCTTCGACACCGCCCGGGCCGCCTTCGACAAGGCCGACCGGCAGGTGAAACGCGCCGAAGCGGTGGAGGCCTCGCGCGCCGCCGCTGCCCTGCCCGAACCCGGCGCGGGCCCCGATGCGCCGCAGGCCAGCCCCCCGGCGCAGCCGCGCGAAAAGGGCCTCAAGTTTGGCGCCATGCTGCGCACTCTGGCCGCCGCTGGCGGCAACCTGCACACCGCCCGGATCATCGCCGAGGAGAGCGGGCAGAGCGGGCTTTTTGCCGCGCAAAATATGTCCTCGGGGGAGGCGGGCGGCTTTCTGGTGCCCGAGGATGTCAGCTCCGAAGTGATCGAACTTCTGCGCCCCGCCAGCGTGGTCACCGCCATGGGGCCGCGCATCGTGCCCATGCCCAATGGCAACATGACCCAGAACCGCCGCGCGGCGGGGGCGAGCTTTGGCTATGGCGATGAGGGCAGCGATGCGCCCGTCACCGGCTACAGCTATGGCCAGATGAAGCTTTCGGCCAAGAAGATGCATGGCATCGTGCCGATCTCCAATGATCTGATGCGCGCCGCCTCCACCTCGGTCGACCGCATGGTGCGCGATGATGCCATTGCGGATGCCGCGCAGATTCAGGACCGCTACTTCCTGCGCGGCGCGGGCACGGAATTTGCCCCCAAGGGCCTGCGCTATCAGCTGGTGGGCACGCCTGCTGCCGCCAGCAACATCCTCGCCATGACGGCAGGCGGCGATCTGCAGACCATCACCTCCGATCTGGGCCGGATGGAGCTGGCGCTGGCCAATGCCAATGTCTCCTACACCGGCGCGCATTGGATCATGTCGCCGCGCAGCGCGATGTTCCTGACCAATCTGCGCGACGGCAACGGCAATCTGGCCTTTCCGGAGATGCAGGCGGGGCAGCTGCGCCGCAAGCCCGTGCATGTCACCACCGAGATCCCGTCCAATCTGGGCGGGGCCGGCGATGCCTCCGAGATCCTGCTGGTGCATCCGCAGCATGTGGTGGTGGGCGAGCATATGGGCATCACCATCGCCATGTCCGATCAGGCCGCCTATCGCGACAGCAGCGGCCAGCTGCAATCCGCCTTCAGCCGCGATGAGACGCTGATGCGCATGATCCTGCAGCACGATCTGGGCCTGCGCCACCTGCCCGCCGTCGCGGTGCTGACCGACGTCACCTGGGCCGACTGAGGCCCGCTGCGGCGGCTTGGGCCGCGCTGATCGCAGGGCGCCCGCCCGCCATACCGCTCACCGCCAGTGCCGGTGCCGGGCGGGTTTGCCGGGCAGGGCATGCCATGCCCTCCGCCGCCGTGTTCCCCAGCGTCACCTCGGCGGCTTGGGCCCACCTATGCCGGGCCGGGCGCCCGCCGTTTCCCTTCATCCATAAGGACAAGTTCCATGATCCAGACCAGAGACATTGGCGCGCTGATCCTGCCGCTGCGCGCCGCAGGCAATGCCGCCGCCACCGCCGGAGGCGCCGGGGACGGCACCGCCGTGCCCGGCGCAATCCTCGACCGTGCCGCGCATGGCATGCCGCAATCCGGCGTGCTGGCCGTGCCCTTCACCGCCACGCTGGCGGCGGGCGAGACGCTGTCCGTCACCTATACTCTAGAGGAGGGCGAGGCGGAGGATTTGTCCGACGCCACGGTGATGGCCACAGACACGGTCACCGCCGCCACGGGTCCGGCGGGTGGCGGCACCGTGACCGGCTGCCTGCGGATCAACGTCAAACTCCGCGCGGGCGGGCGGTATCTGCGCTGCGGCTATACGCCGGAGCTCAGCGCCGGGGGCAGCGACACGGCGGAGCTTTCTGCCCTGCTGATCTGCGGCGGCATGGATCGGGTGCCGCAATGAAGGCGGTGCTCTTCACCCGCGCGCATCTCATGTATCAGCGCGGCGAGATCGCGGGCTTTGCCGAGGATCACGCCCAAAAACTGATCGCCGCCGGGATCGCCCGCGATCCGGAGGCGCCGCTGGTGGCGGGGAATGTGCTGCCGAAAGGGACGGGGGCGGCGGCTTCTGCGCTGCCCGCCTCGGACCCGGGCCGCGCTCCGGACGCCTCGGGAACGCAGGCCGGGGCAGGGGCTGCGGAGACCGCTGCCGATCCCGCGTCCAACATGGACACCACTATCAGCGCCAAAGTCGATCCCGCGTCGGGCACCGGCACCACCACACCCGCCACCAGCGCAAAGGCCGATCCCGCGTCCGATCCCGGCACGAAGGCCGACCCGGACACCGGTGCCAAGACCGACACCAAACCCGCCCCCGGCGCGCCGCCCGCGCAGGGCAAGCGCCGGTAAGCTATGCGGTATATCGGCCCCGATCCGCTGCCGCTGGTGGTCCCCGTGGCGGCGTTTTCCGCTGCGGTGCATGGCATTGTGACCCCGGCGGAGGAGGTCGCGCTGGCCGATCTGCTGGCCGCAGCCCAGGATGTTGTCGCGACGGCCACCAACACGCCGCTGGTCCCCGGCACATATGAGCTGACCTGCCCGCTGGAGGGCTGGCGGCGCTGGTGGCTGCCCTGCCGTCCCGTCACAGCGCTCACCGCTTTGGCGGTCAGTGACGAAAGCGGCGCCTTTGTCGACCGCGACCTGACCGGCGTCACGCTCCTGCAGGGCCAGGACGAACCGCAGCTGCTGCTGCCCGAAGGCTGGGCCAATCGCCGCGACCATGGCCGCATCCTGCGCGCGCAGGTGCAGGCGGGGGCCACCCCGCCGCCCGCGCTGCGCCGCGCCATCATTGCGCTGGCGCAGGACTGGCGCGAGGCGGATATCAGCCTCAGCCCCGGCGAGGCCCCGGCACGCAGCGCCTTTGGCGTCCAGCGCCTGATCCGCCAGGCCCGCTATCGCCGCCCCCAGATCACGGCGCAGGCCTGACATGGCGGGCGCAAAACTCTCCCACCGGGTGCAGTTCCGCCGCGCCACGCTCACCGATGACGGGCTGGCGCAGGTGGAGGTCTGGGCCGATCACGGCGCGCCGATCTGGGCCGCCCGCGAAGATCTCGGCGGGCAGGAGATCTGGGCGGCGGGGCAGGTCGGCGCCCGGGCCACCACGCGCTTTCTGGTGGAAGCCGTGCCCTTCACCCGCGATCTCAGCCCGCGCGACCGGCTGGTCTGCGACGGGCAGAGCTTTGACATCACCCTGATCCGCGCCGTGATCCTGCGCCGCCGCCTGCTGGAAATCACCGCCGTTGCGAGGACCGACACATGAGCACATCCCTGAAGCTGGAGGGCTTTGCCGAGCTCGAGCGTGAGCTGGCGCAGCTGGCCCGGCCCGCCCCCCGCAAGGCCTCCGCCCGCCGGGCGCTGCGCGCAGCGGCACAGCCCCTGGCGGAGATCGCCCGCGATCTGGCGCCGCGCGATCCCTCGGGCGGTGATCTGGCCGCCTCCATCGCTGTCTCCACCAAACTCTCGAAACGGCAGGCGCGCAGGCATCGCCGGATGTTTGCCAATGACCGCGCGGCGGTGGAGATGTTTGTGGGCCCGGGCCCGGACCCCGCCGCCTGGAACCAGGAATTTGGCAATATCCATCATGGCGCGCAGCCCTTCCTGCGCCCGGCCTGGGAGCAGGACCAGCGGGCGCTGCTGAACCGGCTGAAGGCGGAGCTTTGGACCGATATCGAAAAAAGCCCTGACCCGCGCCCGGCGGCGTGCGGCGCGCCACAGCACAACCCGGCGCTGAACATGGAAGAGGCCTTCCGCGCCCTGCTGCAGGGCAGCGCCGCCGTGACCGCCCATCTGCCCGCCCGCGCCATCAACTGGGGCGCGCATCCGCAGGGGATGGGCCTGCCTGCGCTGGTCATCACCCTGATCAGCGAGGCCGAAGGGCTGACGATGATGGGCCCGGACGGGCTGTCAGAGGCGCGGCTGCAGGTCGATTGTTACGCGCTGACCGCGCGCGGCGCCAAAGATCTCTCCCGCGCGGTGCGGCAGGTCTTGCACGGATACCGGGGCGGCGGCTTCCGGCTCATCACCCATGTCGCCAGCCGCGACAGCCGCAGCGGTGGCACCAATGAGGCGGAGCGACCGTTCCGCAGCAGCCTGGATTTTATCACAGCATGGAGGGCAGAGCATGCCTGAGAGCACCAGTCAGGCGGATATCGCCTATCAATACGAGATGTGGATCGGGCGCACCGCCGATGACGCCACCACCTGGCAGCAGATCCTCGGGATCGAAACCCTGCCGTTTCCGGATCAGGCCCCCGAAGACATCGATGTCACCCATTTCCAGTCGCCCGGGCGCACCCGCGAGACCCGGCCCGGCCTGCTGGCGGTGGTCGATACCGCGCTGGAAAAACAGATGTGGCCCGCCCATGCCGGGGATCTGCTGCTGATCGAGCTCGAGGGCCTGACCCGGGCGGGCGAAAAAGAGGATGTGCTGATCGAGTTCAACACCGGCGGCGCCACCCCCGCCGTGCGCCGCACCTATCGCGGCTATATCAGCACCTATGTCCCCAGCGACACGGTGGGCGAAAAGGCCATGGTGGCGGTGGGGATGAAGATCTTCGACCGTCAGGCCTCCAACCCGCGCGAGGGGACGTGATGGCGAAGTTTCTGGGCAGCACCACCCGCGAGATCGACGGCGAGACCTGGCGGCTGGTGCTCGACTTCAACGCCATCTGTCACTTCGAGGAGGCGGTGGGCGGCAACTTCTTTGAGCGGGCGGAGGACTGGCAGACCGGCAGCGGTGTGCCGCGCGCCCGCGAGCTGCGCGCGCTGATCCATGCCGCGCTGCAGGCGCATCATCCGCAGGCGACGCTGCAGGAGGCGGGGCGCATCCTGTCGCAGGGCATGGAGATTTTTGAGGCGCTGATGGCCTCGGCGATGACCGGGGCGGAGGCGGGACCGGAAAAAAAGCCGCAGGCGGCGGCCCCGTAAGCCCCGCCACCCTGCTGGAGCGCTGGGTGGCGGCGGGCCTGCCCCCGGCGGAGTTCTGGATCCAGACGCCGGGGCTTTACGCCCTGCATCTGCGCGGGGTGGCGGCGGCAGAGGAGCGCCGCGCCATGGAGATCCGCTCCGCCGCCTATCTGACCGCGCTGCTGATCCGCCAGCAGACCCTGCCGCCCGCGCAGGACTGGATCACCGGCAAACGCGACCGCGCGGCAGAGATCCAGCGCTGGACCGCCGCCTGGGACCGCATCGACGCCGCCTTCGCGCGCAGGCCGTGAGCGGCATCTTTATGGCAGTTTACTCCTCCGGCGGCAGCAGCTCCGGGTTCCAGACGATCTCCCACAGATGCCCGTCGGGATCGCGGAAATAGCCCGCATAGCCGCCATAGAACGTATCCTGCGCGGGTTTGACGATCTCGGCGCCTGCCCGGGCTGCAGTCTGCAGAACCTGATCCACCTCTTCGCGTCGCGCCACATTGTGCCCGATGGTGACGGCGGTAGGGCTGACCGGTTGCAGGGCAAGGCCGGTGTCATGGGCGATGTCGACCTGTGCCCAAAGGGCCAGCTTCAGGCCGCCCGACAGATCAAAAAATGCCACCGCGCCATGCTCGAATTCCTGCCCGATGATGCCTTTTGTCGGCAGGCCAAGCCCGTCACGATAGAAGGTCAGCGCGCGCTCAAGATCGGCAACGCCAAGCGTCAGAACGGATATTCTGGGGTTCATGTCATGCCCTTTCTATCAGCGCCCGCACCGCGCGGACGCCCTGATAGTCTTGGGCCGCTGGCTTGCAGCGGAAGGACCCGACAGCGCGGGGGCCGGGCCAACCTTCCCGAACCTAACCTGTTTCAGACCAGCAGAAGGTAGGCGGCGAACCCGGGGCGGTCAATGGCGGCAGCGGTCGGCATCGCGTCACCTCAGGCCGTGACCGTCTCACCTTCCAATCTTAACCTCATCTTGGGGGTCACATGGCACAATCGGTGATCGGCGCGCTGCGGGTCAATCTTGGGCTCGACAGCGCGCAGTTTGAGCGGGGGGCGCAGCGGACGCGCTCTGCGGTGGCCGACATGCGGTCGCGGTTTGTGGCGCTGACCGGGGCGGTGGCGGCCATCGGCGCGGGGCTGGCGGCGCTGTCGCGCAATACGGTGACGGCGGGGGCGGAGATCTCGCGCCTGTCGCAGGTCTCCAATACCGCCCCCGATCTCTTCCAGCGATGGGCGGCGGCGGCGCAAACGGTGGGGGTGGAACAGGACAAGCTGGCCGACATCCTGAAGGATGTGAATGACCGCGTGGGCGACTTCCTGCAGACCGGCGGCGGGCCCATGGCGGATTTTTTCGACAAGATCGCCCCCAAGGTCGGGGTGACTGCCGAGGAGTTCCGGCATCTGTCCGGGCCGCAGGCGCTGCAGCTTTATGTCGACAGCCTGCAGAAAGCGGGGGTGAGCCAGGGCGAGATGACCTTTTATCTCGAGGCCATGGCCTCCGATCTGACCCTGCTGCTGCCGCTGCTGCAGCAGGGCGGGGCAGAGATGACCCGGCTGGGTGACCGCGCCGATGCGGTGGGGGCTGTGATGAGCGGCGAGACGGTGGAGGCGCTGCGCCGCACCGGTCTGGCGCTCAGCGAGATGGGGCAGGCGGTCTCTGCCGCCGCCAATATCCTTGGCGCCGCGTTTGCGCCGATGATGGAGCGTGCCGCCACGGCGATGGTCGCAGCGATGATGGAGGGCGGCGCGCTGCGCGTCGTGGTGGAGGGGCTGGCGGGCAATCTCGACTTTCTGGTGACCACCACCGGCGTGGCGGTGGCGGCGCTTGGCGCGCGCTATGTCGGGGCGGTGATCGCGGCGCGCTTTGCCACCTTTAGCCTGACCGGGGCGCTGGCCGGGCTGCGCGCGGCGATGCTGTCGCTGGGCTTTCCGGCGCTGATCATTGGCGCGGGGGCGCTGGTCACCTGGCTCTCCCGGCTGATCGAGCGGACGGGCGGCTGGGGCACTGCCCTGACCCTGCTGGGCGAGGTGGCGGCGGGGGTCTGGGACGGGATCGGCAGCGCTGCCGCCGCGATCCCGCCCACGCTGGCGGCGGTCTGGCAGCAGGTGCGGGCGGGGTTTTACACGCTGATGGCGGATCTCGCGCGAGGCTGGGCCAAGTTTGTCACCGGGCTGCATCAGGAGGCGCTGTCCTTCGGGCTCGACGGGCTGGCCAAATCGCTGGGGGACTCTGCCAACAAGGTCTGGGAGAGCGTTGGCGATTTTGAAAAATCCTCCGAAGCGGCCACCAATGCGGCGGCGGGGCTGCGCGAGGAGGCCGCCGGGCTGGCCTCGGCGGGTCTGGGCAAGGCGCGCGAGGCGCTGGCGCGGCTGGGGGCGGCGGCCAAGGTCTCTGCCGGGGATATGGGCGGGGCCGCCGGGGCTGCTGCCGATCTGCGCGGGGCGATGGCGGGGATCTCGGGGCAGGGCGAGGGCGGCGAAGGCGGGCGCAGCGGCGCCGCCGGGCGCACCGCGCAGGCGCTGCGCGATGTGTCGCAGGCCGCGCGCTCTGCCGCCAGCTCGGGCATGGACCGGCTGGGCGGGGCGCTGGACAGCCTGTCGGACGGCATGGCGGGGGCGATCATCCAGGGCCGCAGCCTGCGCGACGCCCTGGCGCAGGTCTTCCAGCAGATCGGGCAGGATTTTCTGTCCTCGGGCATCCGCGATCTGCTGGGCTCGGTCTTCAAGGGCGCGGGCGGCGGGCTGATCGCCAGCGTCTTTGGCGGGTTCCGCGCCGAAGGCGGGCCGGTCAGCCCGGGCCGGGCCTATATGGTGGGCGAGCGCGGGCCGGAGATGATCGTGCCGCAGGGCGCGGGGACCGTGATCCCCAATCACCAGCTCAGCGCCTCGGGCATCTCGGGCGCCTCCATCGTCCAGAACTTCAGCATCGATGCGCGCGGCGCGCAGGAGGGGGTGGCGGATCAGATCGAACGCAGGCTGCAGGCGATGCGTCCGCAGCTCGCGCAGGATGCGGTGGGGGCGGTGCGCGCCTCCAGCAAGAAGTATCCGATCCGGTGAGCCGCCGTGTCATCGCCTGGCCGCCGGTCTCGGCCATCGGCTCGGAATGGTCCTGGGAGACGCCGCGGTCGGACAGCCGCTCGGTCTTTACCGGGGCGGATCGCGGCACGCGGGTCTGGCGCGAGCGGCGGCTCGCATCCCTGACCGCGCGGGGGCTGGATGTGGACGGCATGGGCGCGGGCTATATGGAGATGCTGAAGCGGCATCTCGGCGGCGTGCATGCCGTGCGGCTTTACAGCTACCCGGTGAACTGGATCCCGGAGGCTTGGCGCGATGCACCCGACCGCCAGAGCGCGCGGCTGTTCTGGACCGCCGATGGCTCCAGCCTGGACTGGAGCGCGGGCGCGGCGCCTCTGTTCTGGTATGATGGCCGCCTGCTGACCGGCACCACCGGCACGGATGCTGCGGGCTGGCCGAGTGTCACCGTGTCGGGCCTGCGGCCTTCGCGGCTGGTGGCACGCCCCGGCGAGTTCCTGACCGCCTTCGCCGATCATGAGGACAGGGCGGGCCATACCGTCCAGATCACCGCCCCCGCGCGCAGCGATGGCGACGGCGTGGCGGTGATCCGGCTCTTCTCTCCCTTGCCCGATTTGACCGAGGCCCGCGTCAATATCGGCGTCGCGGATACCGGGGCGTTTCTGCCGGTGGGGGACTATCCGCGCGCGGTGCAGAGCCTGTCGGGGGACTGGTCCTATAGCTGGTCTTTCCGCGAGGTTTTTGCCGAAGAGGTCGGCGGATTCATTGAGGTGAACCCGTGGAGCTGACCCTATGGCCATGACACGCGGTCTGCATCCCGACACGCTGGCAGCACTAGTCTCGGGGCAGTTCCACCCGGTGCTGCTGGTGCATGTCGATTGGCCCGGTGATCCGGTCTTTGCCAGCTCGGCGCTGGTGCCGATCAGCTGGGCCGGGCAGAGCTGGCAGCCTGCCGGAGAGTTTGGCCTGCTGGAGATCGCCAGCGAAGGGCTGGGGGCGGCGGTTCCGGCGGAGGCCTCGGTGGGCATCGTGGGCACGCTGGAGCTGCTGGCGGGGCTCTTGGACCGGGCGGATGCCCGCAATATCGACATTGATGTCTATCTGGCGCTGGTCACCACGCCGCAGGGCGGGGTGCTGGTCGGCGATCCGTTCCCGGTGATGACCGGCTATTGCGACGGCAATGATCTGGGACTGCGCGCGCTCGAGGGCGGGGTGGAACCGTTCTTTTCCTTGGCGGTGAAGACCGGCCCCGGCGTGCGCACCGTGCTCTCGGCGCAGCATAGTGACGAAGACCAGCGCCAGCGCTTCCCCGAAGATACCGGCTTTCGCCACACCAAGCTGATTGAGCTCGCGCTCAGCCGCCCGCCGGTCTGGACCACATGAGCCCGGCGGAGGTGCTGCGCGTGGCCGATGTGATCTTCAGCGCGCCGCCGCCGCGCGGCTGGCTGGATTGTGCGCTTGCGGTGGATCAGGTGCTGCGCGCGCTGACGGGCCGCTCCGCCTTGGGTGATCTGGCGGGCGCCTATGCCACGCCCGCGCAGGCGCGGCGGCTGATCCGGCGCGGTGGCGGTGCGGTGCTGTTCCGCGCCGGGGTGATGCGGGCGGGCATGGTGCCTTGCGGGCCCGTGCCCGGCGCCGTGGGCTTCACCCCGGAAGGCCGCTGGGGCTTTGCCGTGGCGATCTGTGCCGGGCCGGGGGTCTGGCTGGTGCCGGTGCATCGCGGCTTTGCCGTGCGGCCCGACATGGACAGCTGCTGGAGGTTTGCCGAATGGGCCTGACCGTTGTGTATGCGCTGCTGCAAAGCGGCGCCACGCTGGGGGCGGCGCTGACCGCGACCTATGGCGTGGCGGGGGCGCTGGCCATTCGCCTCGCCGCCTCGGTGCTGATCAGCGCGGGCGTGGCCAAGCTCAGCCAGCCCGCCGCCCCCAAGGCACCGCAGCTGCGCCGCGAGCTGCGCCTGCCCGATTCCGCCCCGGTGAAGCGCTTTGTCTATGGCCACACCTCGGCGGCAGGCACGCCGGTGTTCTGGCACACCGCAGGCAAGAACCTTTACGTCTGTTACCTGTTCTCCAGCCGCCCCTCGGAAGGGCCGTTCGAGCTGGTGACGGACGGGCGGCACCGCAGCTTTCGCGGTGATCCCTATGATTTTGCCGGGCCCGGGGCGATCTGGGAAGAGAACAGCGCCGGGCAGAAGTTTTATATCGGCCTTGGCGATCAGACCGCGCCGCCCGATGACATTCTGGCGGCGGTGCCGGAGCTGGCCGCCAGCGACGGCTTCCGGGGCTGCACCGTGGTCTGGACCTCCTGCTATTCCGGCAAGATCAAGAAATTCCAGGAGAACTGGCCCAACACCCCGCCGCACTATGATCTCTGGGGGCGCTGGTCGCGGGTCTGGGACCCGCGCGATCCTACGCAGGATCCAGACGATCCCGCCACCTGGACCTATTCCGACAATCATGCCCTGTGCGTGCTCGACGCGCTGCGGCAGAACCCGGTGCGGCCCTACCAGCTGCGCAATCTCGACCTGGATCTGTGGAGTGCTGCCGCCGAGGCTTCCGATGAGGGGGTGGAGCTGGCCATTGGCGCCACGGAAAAACGCTACCGGCTGGCGGGCACGCTGGCCTTTTCCGGGCGCGAGGTGCTGGATCTGCTCGACCCGATGCTGCTGGCCGCTGCTGCCGAATGGTGCCAGATCGGCGGCAGGCTGGGGCTGGTGCCTGCGGTCTGGCAGACCCCCGACTACCAGATCTCCGATATGCTGGAGGAGCTGAGCTGTCAGACCCTGACCCCGGGCGATGATCTGCCGACGCGGGTGGAGGTGAGCTATACCAGTGCCGCGCGGGAATATCAGCAGGCGCAGCTTGCGCCCTGGGACATTCCCGGCGCGCAGGCGGCGGATGGCGGCGAGCGCAAGCTGCTGAAGCTGGATCTGGACTGGGCCGCCTCGCCGCAGCAGGCGATGCGGGTGCGCAAGATCATGGGGCTGCGGGCGCGCTGTCAGAAGGTGATCTCCGGCACCGCCCCGCCCGATGCGCTGGATCTGATGGCGGGGGCCAATGCCTCCGTGACTTTCCCGGCGCCGCTGACGGGCCGCAACGGCACATATAAAGTGGAATCGATCCACCCGGCTTTTGATATGGTGGGGCAGAGCGGCCTGGCGCTGCGCTGCCCGATCACCCTGCGCGAACATTATGCCGGGATTTATGCCTGGGATGCCGCGACCGAGGAGGAGGCGCTGGACGATCCGGCTTATGAGGTGCCGGAGCCGGACTATCCCGGGCCCAGGGATCTGACCTATGCCACGGGGCCGGAGTTCGATCTGGTCACCGGCTGGAGCCGGATCGAGCGCATCTTTCTCAGCTTCGATCCCGGCGAGGCCTCCGAACATTATCTGGAATATAGGGTGGAGCCGGACGGGCCGTGGATGGCGGCGGGGGTCATCACCGAGGACATGCGCGAGGCGGGTGGCCGGGCCTATGCCTTCATCGCGCCTGCCAATCCGCTGGCACGCTACACGGTGCGGCTGACCGCGCGCTACATGTTCGGCGAGTCCGAGCCGCTGCTGCTGACGGGGGTCACCATCGGCGCGGGCCTGCCCGCCGTCAGCGGCAGCGCGGGTCTGGGTGCCGCCAGCTTCACCGGCACAGCACCTGGCCTGTCCTCGCTGGCCGGGCTGCGGGTCTATCGGGCCGATCCTGGTGCTGGATTTGCGGCGGCGGTGCCGGTCTCCGAGGTCATCGCGGTGACCCCGGGCGGGGCCTTCGAGATCGTGGCGGGCTCTGATGGGGCGGTTGATCTGATTGAGAATGGGGAGTTTGAGGACGGCAGCGCCTGGACCTTCGGCGAGGGCTGGCAGCAGGAGCCGGGCGCTGTGCGGCATCTGCCGGGCAGCGCTGACAGTCTGACACAACCTGTCACGCTGTCAGAAGGCAGCAGCTTCCGGCTGGCGCTCACGATCACGGGCCGCAGCGCCGGGCAGGTGACGCCGCAGCTCAGCGGCGGCGAGATCCAGAGCGGCGCCCCAATCACCAGCAATGGCCGCAGCCTGCAGACCCTGACGGCAACCTCGGGCAATGACACGCTGTCCCTCACAGCGTCGCCCGATTTCGACGGCGTCCTCACCCGCGTGACACTCTTCGTCCAGACCGTCAGCGCCCTGCCGCAGGGCGAGGGCGCCTTCTTCGTGGTGCCGGTGCTGCAGAGCGGTGACGCCGCCCCGCCCTCCAATCCCATCCCGCTCACCATCCCCTGAACCCTGCGAGGCGTCATGACCTTCACCCTGCCGGTCCATGGGGCCGATCCCAAAACCACGACCGTGGCCGATCTCGAGGAGGCGCTGAATGCCACCCTGCGGGGCAAAACCCGGGCGCTGGAGGCGGTTGATGCGGCCCTTGCCACCCGGATCAGCGCGGCAGAACTGACCCGCGCCGCCGGGGATGCCGCCCTGGGGGACCGGCTCGAGACTGAGGCGGGTGCGCGCGCCGATGCCGATGCAGCCTTGGCCTTGGCGCTGGCCTCGGGCGGGGCGGTGTATCTCTCGACAGACGCGGGGCTTGCCGCCACGGCGGAGGGGGAGGCCTTTCTCGCCTATCTCGAGGAGGCGGTGGCGATCTATGTCAATCAGGGCGGCAGCGCCGTGCTGCGCGGCAGCTTTGCGCCCACCCAGGCGCTGGATGCGGTGGGCTGGAAACCCCGCGCCAGCGAGCCGCCCCATGAGCGCTTCAAGGTGCGGATTGCCGGGCGCTGGTATTCCCCCGATCCGCTGGTGATCACCTGCAATGCGCAATCCAATGGCGCGCAGGTGGCGGCGGCGGCGGGCGGCGATCTGACCCCCAGCCCCGAGGTGCTGGTCTGGGATCATCTCGCGGGCAAGATCGTCACGCTGGATCCCGGGGCCTCGCCTTTTGCCAGCGCGCAGCCCGGGCGCAATTACTTCCCGCTGCATATGGGCAAATATATCGCCACCCGCCTGCGCCGCCCGGTGGTGGTGATCCCTTATGCGGTCTCCGGATCGCCAATTGGTGCCTGGATGGAGGCGGGCGAACACTGGCCGGTCTTTGCCGCGCGGGTGGAGGCGGCTTTTGCCGCAGGCGGCCTGCTGGCCGGGCTCAGCAGCGTGGATGTGCATATCGTCGATGTGGTGGAAAGTGCGCATGACGCGCTGATCTCGGCGCTGTCGGACCGGATTTATCCCGACTATCTCGCGCAGATCAGGGCCTGGTCGCGGGCCTCCGCCGCCACCCGGATCATTGCCGTGGAAGCGCTGCCGCAGGCCGATGGCGGGGCAGCGTGGAAAGCCAATGAGGGCTGGCGGCGCACGATTGCGAGCGGCAGATATAGCGGTGTCTCTCTGGTCTCCGCTGCCGGTCTGCGCCCCGGGCCCGATGGCAGCAATGTGCATTTTGACGGGCCCTCGCTGGTGGAATTGGGCCACCGCATCGGGCGGGTGATCACCGGGGAGAGCATCGGCGTCACCTCGGCGGAGCGCTGGATTGCCGCCGATGCCACCGGCGGCATGATCTGGAAAGAGGAGCTCTATCTGCGCGCCTGCGTCCTGAGCTTTGGACCCACCGGGGACAGCCCCAATACCGTGAGCGTTGGCACCATTCGCGCGGGCCTGCCGGTGCTTTTTGAACAGGACGGGGTTTTTACCGAAACCCCGACAGCGGGCGAGCCGGTACTGGCGCGGCATGTGATCGACAGCGCCGCGCCGTCTTTTGTCACGCTCTGGTATCCCGCGAAATCGGTGGGCGATGACATCGCCTCGGGCGAGCGTCCGGGGATCGAGATCACCATGCCCGCCGGGCAGGGCGCGCTGAAGGCGCTGCGGCTCTCGCCTGCGTTTCCGCTGCGCTATCTCTTTGTCCAGGGCCATACAGATCTGGACTGGTCCTGTGACTGGCAGCAGCTGCCCGCCAGCCTGACCGCGCTGCGGGTGATCAATTGCCCGGCGGTGCGCTTTGACGGGCTTCATGCGGCGGAAATGCCCGCAAGCCTTGCCATCCTCGGGCTTAATGGCTGCCGTGTCCCGGGCCACCTGCGCGCCGCCATCGATGCCGAGAATGCCGCGCGCGGCGGCAGGATCGCGGTGAGCTATGGCAGCGACTATCTGCCGGAGTCGGTGCGCGAGGCTTATCCTGAGGATTACGGCGTGCCGCTGGAGGGGCAAAGCGACGGCGAGGCCGCCTTTATCCGCTATGCCGCGCGGGGCGGGGCGCTGCGGGCAAAGCCGGGATCGGTGGTCCGGGCCGCGACGCGCACGGCCAATGTGGTGTTTCCGGCGGGCACAATTGCCCGGCTCGAGGGGCTGCGCTTCCAGCAGGATTATACGCTGGACAATGAAGGCGCGGTGTTCCGGGTGCAGGAGGGCGTCACCGTGGCGGACCTGTCCTGGCATATTGGCAGTCTGGGCGGGCTTCCCTGCTGGTTCCAGCGCGGGGTGATTGCCGAAGCGGGGGCGCGGCTCAGCAATTGGACCATCACCGCCGATGCGCCTTTCCCGGCCGGGGCGGTGACCGATATCCGCGATGGGGTGATCAGCCTGCGCGGGCCGCAGATCACGGTGGAGAATTGCGAGTTCCACGGCCATCAGAAGGCCATCACCGGCTATCGCGGCAGCGGCTATCGCGATTGCGTGATCCGCAACTGCCGGGTGCATGACATGCTGTCCTTTGTCAGCCTGGACAATGAGGGGTTTGAGCGCGGGCTGATCGAGGGCGTCTATGTCTATTCCACCCATCCGCTGGCCGCTCCGGAGCCCGGGCACAATGTGGTCACCGGCGGCGCGCCTTATGCGGTGGTGCGCCATGTCTATCAGATGTTCGACGGCATGGGCTCGGGCGAGCATTTTATCTATTCGGCGGTGGTGGATGGCACCCGGGGCATGAGCTTTGCGCATATCCACGCGCGCGGCTCCGGCCAATGCTTCATGAAATGGCGCGGCCATGACGGGCTGCGCGGCACAGATCTGCATGGCGGGCCCACCTCCATCGGCAATGCGCCGGGCACCAATGAGGACGGGTTCCGGCTGGAGAATTGCCGCAACTGGGCGCTGTCGGACATCTCGATGCGGCTCAACCCGCGCTTCTCGGAACCTGCGGGGTACGATTCCCTGCATCTCAAGAACAGCTGGAACGGGGTGATCCGGACCGCCTATCTGGAAAAGCCGCGCCGCTGCTATATCGCGCTTTGCACCCCGCCGGGGGACCCCGATTACACCAGCCCGCCCAATGAGGCCGTGACCGATATCCTGATCGCCGATCTGGTGGCGGTGGGGGCGGAGGACAATCGCCCGCTGATCCTGGCGGTGGCGGAGAACAGTGAGACGGTGGTGAATGTGGGCAATCTCACAATCACCGGGCTGGACTGGGATGGCCAAATCTCCCGGCTGGTGGAGGCGGATGTGGGCATGACGATCCACCGCGTCCCGGGCACCACAATCCTGATCGACGGCACGGTGCGCGGGCGCCGCATCACCTATGAATGGGTGGCTGGATCCAGCCCGGTGATCACCTATCACAGCCCCGCTGATCTGGTGGAGCCGGTCGCGGCGCTCAAAGAGCTCTCCGTTCCCGCCGGGCAGAAAGCCTTCGCCACAGATGCCACCGCCAGCAGCTTCGGCAGCGTCGCCGAAGGCGGCGGGTCCAACTTCGTGCCGATCTTTTTTGACGGCGTGAACTGGCGGGTCGGCTGAGCCGCCGATCAGACAAAAAACCAACCCAAGGAGACAGCCATGTCCGACCCTTTCCAGGTGCAGATCACGCGCCTCGACAGCCCGGCGGCGCATCATTTTGCGATCACCCCCAGCGACACCGAAGATCTGCCGATCCGACCCCGTGCCATCCGCGTCGGCGAAGGCGGCACGCTCGTGCTGCGCGACCCGCTGCAGACCGAGATCAGCTATACCGTGATGGCGGGCGAGGTGCTGGTGTTCCGGGCCCTGCGCGTGATGGCCACCGGCACGACCGCGACCAATATTGTCGGGTGGTATTGATGCTGGCTTTTGGCCTGTCACTCGCGCCGGGGCGCGGGAGAGCTGCGCGCGGTATCACCCCCGCCAGCGTGCCCGGGCTTGTGGCGTGGTATGACGCCTTCGATCAGACCACGCTGTTTCAAAGCAGTTTTGGCGGAGATGCGGTCAGCAGCAACGGCGCGCCGATTGGCATGGCCCTGCCCGGAAACCGCAGAGAGCCCGAGCTGTCCGGAGCCTTGACCTTCCCGGACCTGGTTTGGACCGACAATGGCGACGGCTCCTATACCAGAGACAATGACAGCGGCTTTTCGGCGTTCTACCTGAATACCGGTCATTCGGCATCGTATTTTATCGGCAAGCTCATCCGGGTGTCTTTCGATTACACGCTGGAGGCAGACTCCCCCAGCCGGATTCTGGTCTATCGTCGCGGGCAGTCGGACCAGGGCAATGAGAGCTTTGCTGTGGGGGCGTTTGGCACATCGGGCCGCTATGACGGCTATATCCGTGTCGTGGGCCCGTCTGACCGTCCGGTGTGGATCGACAGCAATGGCGGCAAATATACGATCCGCAACTTCCGCCTGCGCGAGGTGGTCGGACAGGTTCTGATGCAGACCACGGCTGCCGCACGGCCCACTTACGGCGCCAGTGGCAGCCATCGCTGGATCGCCGGGGATGGGGTGGATGACGTCCTGCAGCTTGCCGAGCCGGTTCAATACCAAACTCTGATCATGGTGCTCTCGCATGCCGTTGTGCAGGCAGCTGTGGTGGCATTGGTCGGGGCGGTCGCGGGGGGTGGTACCCATTACGTTCATATCGCCGATGCCACGACCTTGTCTCTGGATGGCGGGACCATGAAAACGGGCCGCTGGAAGCAGAACGATGGCCCTTGGACAAGCAAGGAAAGAAACCCCGTTGCGCCGGGCCGTGATCTTTTGTCCCGCACCCCCTACGTGCTCTCTGCAGAGCTGGAAGAGCCACAAGAGTTCCGAAACCTTCTGCATTTTGAGAACGGCTCAACCGTGCGCTACGGCAACGTGCGCATTTATGGCGCGGCGTTTTACGACCGCATCCTTACCGATGCAGAGCACACGCTGGTGTATCGCTACATGGCCGGAAAGGCAGGGCTATGACCTATTCCTATCAGATCGCCCTGATTGTCCCCGCCGCGCAACGCGAAGCCGCAAAGCGCATTGCGGAGGCCATGGGCTGGGGGCCGGACAATTATCGCGTCCCGCTCTCCGATGGCGCCTATTACGGGCTCTCTGCCGTGGCGCAGCCGTCCTTTGTTGACGCGCTTGCCGCCGCAGGCTCCGGCACCGCTCCAGAGGGTGTTGACCCTGCCGATCTGGAGGCGGTGCTGCCCGTGCTGCTGTCCAGCATCGAACCTGTAGGCACGCGCGCTCAGGCGGATCAGTTCGACGCGCTCTGCGCGCAGCACGGGCTGACCCGGTCTTTCGAGCCGGGGGCGTGACTGCCATGGCAGCCGCGCTCCTCACCGCGTTGTCGCGGAATTATCTGGATGCCTATGCCGGGTTGGTGCCGGTGCGCATCAGGTCGGGTGCGACTACGTCCCTCAGCGCGATGCGATGAAGGCGCCGATAGCGCGTATCAGCGGAACGATGACGGTCACAAGGATAATGCCAAAGCCTTTCGCGATCACGTCAAAGCCATGACCGCGCCCCTCCAAAGGTTGAACTAACTCCAGTCCGATGGCGAAGAAACATGCCAGTGGTACTAGCCAAATCATCCAGTGCGGGCGGAACAGCGCGGTGGGTAGCATCAGTATCGCGAAAAGGAGCACATGCTCCGTCATGTCGACCATCTGAATGCGCAACGGAAAGGCGCCATGCTCGATCAGCTGGACGAGTAAAATTCCGAGGGCAAAGCCGATTGTAACAATAGCTGTTAAAAAACTTCCGATGGTCACGCGCAGGCCCCTTGCATGGTCGGGTGGCTTGGACTGGCACGGTGCACAACTTGAAGTCGAGCGTCGCATGGCGGCTGCGGAGTCGCAAGCGCGTCGTAGAGGCAAGTCTGGTTCTCCAGTGGCTAAGTTTTGCCGTATTTACCATGTTCCGCCGACCCCTTCCCGCGAGGTGCCAATCACATGAGTCCCATCCTTGCCACTTTCGCGCGCCACTATCTTGATGCCTATGCGGGGTTGATGCCGGTTTTTCTGGTTACTCTGCTGGCGGTATACGCCTCGACCAGCGGTAGTGTGGTCTTCCTGGCCAGTTGGTCATTGACCCGGCTGGCAGGGCGGACGCTGCGGCTGCTGTCGAAGGGGGGCACATGAGCAAGGCAGAAAAGCGAATCCGCTGGGCGCAGGTGCTGAGTCTGTTGGCGATTATCGCGCTGTTCGTCGCCGACATCGGTATGGATGTGCTGGCAAAGGAAGTTCCCGGCTGGGTCTATCCCATGCTGGGCCTGCTGGCCCTCGGCGTGGAGGCTCCGGCGCTCTCACGCTTCATAATGGCGCTGTTGCGCTCAGGGGCTGGCAACGGGGGACAAGGGCAGAAATGACGGCGGTGTGAGCGCGACGCTGTGGACGCCACTGTTGCTGTGCGCGGTTAAGGGGCCTCTGGGGCCGCGCTCACGTTTAAATGCTACACCCTATGGCATGTAGATGCCTAACGGGGAGAGCGCGAAAGTAAAAAATAATAGTAAACTGATTGAGAGCTGCTCTAAAGCGTGCAGGGCACGCATGCAATCGAGGGCTGAACCCACGGAAGCCAAGATAGGCTTTCGATCTGCCTCTGGCAGTGGGTATCTGCACCATCTATTCGGCGGGTGCGAGCATAGCCTCTGGTTGGGGAATCGCAGGTTGAAGGGAAGGCCACGCTCGCGCGCTTACCCTAGCGTCAATTTTGGGTGTGTTAAGCTAAAAGAAGCATAAATAGCTTTTCTTCGCCTCTATTATTTCTTATTTGGAAACAATTGGTATTCTCTTCAATTTAGCCGAAACCCAATCCCATCATTGTACGCGGGTGTTTCGCAGGCGCAGATCACACATAACATGATTGCGCGGATTGGCATTGTAGCTGGGGTGGTAGGTGATCTCGTGGCCTATGAAAGAAGCCCGAGCGCCGTCGCTGCTTAGACGCGCAGCGGTGACGAAACTAAGAAGGTCGGCCGCGTGAGCGCAGCAGTTACCGTGTGCGGCTATACTCGAAAACTTCAGGCTGCGCTCACAAGGAAGGCATCATGCATCTGCAGGGTAAAGACGAGTCCCATATGTGCAATTACGGAAATGCAAAGTGCGAACGCGGCTTTGTGTGGGGGCACGCAGGTTGAACTGCAGCCACGTTCGCAGCACCACTATAGTGTCTTATGACATAGTGATAATATCCAATTTTGGAAACAATGCTGTGCATTTTTCGAGACTGTGTGAGCTGCCCTCTAAGCCGACCGTCTGACGAACGGGCAGACGCGCATCCCTTGCTGATCCGTTGGCAGTCTCGCGCTGCGCTATCCCGCTTCGTGCGGGGTATTCTGTTTGAGGAGACGATGATGAAAAAACAGGCGATCCGCCTGCTGCAAGCGGCTACCTCGGCGCTAGGCTTTGCTCCAGGGCCCGCAGACGGGTTCTGGGGGCCAAAAACCCGCGCCGGGCTTCAGGCACTTCGCGCCGCACGTCAGGGCCGCTGGGGCGATTCGGTGCTGCAGATCGGACGCGCGCTGATCGATCTGCGCTATCTTGCCGAAGGGCCGCTGAGCCGGGTCTGGACGCCGGAGCTGGACCGGGCGCTTGGCGCCCTGATCGCCGCCGATGGCATGCCGCGCTCCGGGGCTGCCATAGAAGACGCGCCGCAGCCCGCCGGGCCGGTGCTGCGCCCGGGCCACGGAAACCGGCTGTTCCAAGGCAGGGCGGGGCACCTGGTGCAGCTCTTCGTGATCCACACCACCGCCACACCCACCGGCTGGGAGATATGCGCAGAAGTTGGTGACGTCTGATCAGGCGGCAGCTTGAAGTTGGCGGAGGCCGTCGCGGAACTCAACCCCCTGGATGATCTCGGGCAGGCGGTTCCGGCCATCGAGTTTGCGCCATTTCTTCTGCGCCGACATCATCAACTTGAACGCCATGGCCAGCCCGGTCTTGCGGCTCAGGCATCCCTTAGTGCGTTTCGTGCGATGCCGGACGGTGGCGAAGGTGCTTTCGATCGGATTTGACGTCCGGATGTGCTTCCAGTGTTCCGCCGGGTAGTCGTAGAAGGTCAGCAGCGCGTCCCGGTCCTTGACCAGCTTGGCGACCGCTTT
>NZ_FNEJ01000073.1 GCF_900100085.1 Salipiger marinus | reverse complement strand
GACGGCATTCGAAACTGGGCTACCTCAGCCCGATGGAGTTCGAGGCCCGCGCTATGCTAGCTTAACCTGCTGTCCACGAAACCGGCAGCAGCTCAAGGCGACGAGGTCCTGAAATCGCCCGGTCCGACGACCATGTCGGCACGCAAGGCAATCCGGGACTTTCTCGCTGAAAGTTATCGTGGGACAGTGCGCCTCAACACAGCGGAACCGCTGCACTGACAAGCGTACCTGCACGGAACGACCATGCGCTGGAAAATCCTTGAGGTGCCGGACATAACGTCCATGCCGACGGGAAGACCGCTGCCCGCAACCCGGGCAGATCACCTCGGCGTCAATGACCTCTGCGTCAATCGCAAGGATCGCGCCATCTGCGCTGTATCCAGTTGCGCGAAGCCCTTCAGGCAACAACCTGGTGTCGAAACGTCCTGTCATGGCGCTCATCCCCCTTCAGAATCTACGCCAAATGTAGGGGCTATGCCGAAAAACATCACACGATGTGCGTCAGAGCCAGTTTTGCACGCCGAACACACGCCGGGATGTCGGCGATGTAGGCGCCCATTTCGAGGCTTTCCATGAGCGATCCGCCTGGGCTGTCGAACATGAGAAGCACGTCACGGACACCGGTCTTGTCGATGGCGTCGAAGGCGACCTTCAATTTCTCCGTGTCGCCCGGAAGGATTTCGCCCGTGGCGGTGACATGAAGGGTCGGTTGCCGGATGGGCCTCAGGTCCAATCTCTCGATCGAGAAATTCATGGCAAGGAGAGACGCAGGGAGGACGCCCAAAATGGCCGAACAACAGTGCACGAAGATACAAGGGACATCCTTCCGTGTGTCCATTCATCATCCTAATCGTGCGGTGAAAAGTTGCAGCGAGCAAGGATGCGAAGCGGGAAGTCTCGACAATGGGTCGGGTCCCTCCCGATTTACGATCGGGCAGATCATTGCTCCAGTGACGCTGTTAGCCCAGGACCGACCGCGCAGCGTTCGATCAGTCATGCGGCACATCAACCCCAAGTAACTCGCCCGGCTGAGGGCTCTTTTAGCCTTGTCTGGCTCGCAGCCGCTTAGCACCCGCCCTCCGTGACGTCGACGATGGTTCGCGCGTCCGCGCCATGGCCACATAGGCGTTGTTCAACGTCGACCAGTTATTCCCCGGACCCGCAGGACGACACCTTGCACACAATTTCGGCTCCCACTCTGCGGCGTATGTCACGTCGCGTCGCCTTGGTCGTCCGTTTTCTGCTTTGGGGACATGCGGGATCCGATCAGCGAAAGCCCATGACGCAGTCCACGGCCGGTCCGCGCCGCTTCCTGCCGAAGGGAGGCCCGGTTCTCGACGCGCAGGCGATTGCGTTGGGCCATCAGCGCCTCCCCGAGATGGGCCTGCACGCGGTCGCGCAGAGTGCCGGTGTTCCATTCAGGTTCGACAAGCGCGACGGGGACCGGGCGCGCGCCATTATCACCGATGTCAACTGCGACCGCGGCCACGACGTCGGCAACGAGGCCCATGGCCTCGTCACTCAGCAGGTTCTCGGCATAGGGCCAGCCGCGAAGGATCTGGTCGATGCCGGTGACGACGACGACGACCGGAGGCATGCGCCGCTCCGGTCTCGTCGCGAAATGCTCGTGGAAATACGCGAGAACGGCGCGGTCGATCTCGCGCGCGGGCCGGTTTGCGCGGATGGTCCAGATCACCATGTCCGTGCTCGGGAGGTCCTTCATGACCGCTTCGGTTATCCGCTTCGACCCATCGAGCCCCGGCAGATCCAGCAGAAATGTGGCGACGCCGTCGAATTCGCAGGAATATGTCCGGGCCCGGTCGGTCGCGGCGACGACATCCGTTTCAGCCAGGTCGCTACCGCGAAGCGCGTTGACGAGGCTCCCCGTTGCGCACAGGCTCGCCGACAGCGGGATCGCCGTGACCCGCGTCAAGGGCAAGCGCGTCAAGGCGCTGCGCCGCTATCTCTCCGAACACGCCAAGACCGATCTCGCGGATGCGCATGTGCTGGCCGCCATTCCAGGCTTCGGGGGACCAGAGCTCGATCCGCTCCACATTCCCGCCCCAAAGAGCCATGCCCTGCAGCGCCTGACCAAGCAGCGTAGCCGCTTCCAGGATGCGATCGCCGCAGCCAAACGTCGGCTTCTCGACCTGATCCGCTGGGCATCCCCGGGGCTGGAGCGCGTCCTGCCCGACCTCGGCACCCGCCTCTCGATCGCCCTGCTGCAGCGCTGGGTCGATCCCGAAGTGACCCTCAAGGCGCGCAAGACCACCATGGCTACCTTCATCGCCAAGCATGCCAGCGGCAATCACCCCCACAGCGGACCCTTCGTCGACGCCCTCGTCGAGGGGCTGCGCCAGGCCGCCCGCGAGGCCCGCGACCTCCACCGCAGGCATGTCGACTTCGCCGAGCTGCAGGCAGAAATCGCCATCGAGGTCGACGTCATGAACGCTCACATGACTGCGCGCGCCGAACTGGATCGCAAAATCGAGGCGCTCTATACCGAATTGCAACCCGAGGATGTGCTGCGCACCATCCCCGGGGTCGGCCGCCGCCTCGCGCCAGTCCTGTTCGGCCTGCTCCACAGCGCCGATCGGTTCCGGTCCGAACGTCACATCCGCGGTTTCTGTGGCTTGTTCCCGCGCCGGTCGGACAGTGGCGGAGCGGAACGCCCCGGCCAGAAGATCACACAGGGTGGAAACGACCGCATCAAGCGCGCCCTGATGCTCGCCGCAGACACGGCCCGCAAGATCGACCCCGACCTGGCCGAGGTCTACTGGCGGCTGATGACCGGCAAGGGTCATCATCACAAACAGGCCCTCTGCGCCGTCGCCAACCGGCTCGTCAATCGCATCTTTCGTGTGCTGCGATCCGGCAAGCCCTACATCTTACGCGACCAAGACGGACGCGAGATCACCTGCGCCGAGGCAAAGGCGCTTGTCGCCGCGCGCTACATCGTGCCGGAAGCCATCCGTGCTACACGCCGCGCCAACAGGAGTCCTATCGCCGTTTGAACCCAGAAAAACGCCTTGCGCTATCGGTACAAGATCACCTGGCAACAGCCTTGGGCGTCGCTGCGGTAAAGGCGGGCCGTAGCGTCTACCGCTGCACCCTGGCCGAACTCATCGACGCCTTGGCGCAGGC
>NZ_FNEJ01000013.1 GCF_900100085.1 Salipiger marinus | reverse complement strand
TAGCCCTGCCAGGCGCAGGAGGCTCGCGACCATTCCGGCTGTCTGCCTGAGCGGTAGCTTGAACAGAACCTTGAGCGACAGGCAAAACTGGATCGCGGCATTCGAAAAGACCGGCGGGCGCCCTGGGCGTCCCTCATGCGGCGCGTGCCAGGTCATCTCCTTGTCCAGCCAGATCAGCAGCGATCCGCGCTTCCTGAGCGCATCGTTGTAGCTGGACCAGTTCGTCGTGCGGTAGCGGGCGGGCTTGGGCTTGCTCATGCAGATCGTCTAACCGCATGGATTCCCGATGTGAATCCTTCACCGACTGAGTTCTGCAACAACGCCCATGTGGCGGGTAAAGAGCAAGAGGGATAAAGATGAAATCCGCCGGTGGGCATTGTCCGATAAGGCGTCCTTCCAAACTTTCATGGAAATGCTGCGCGGGGCCAGCCCAACCGCATATGACATGCATGGCGACCCTTTGGGTGAAGTGTTTTGGCGCAAGATCGCAGGCGCCTTAGCCGAGGCAGAGCCACTGGCAATCTCAGCGCCAGCCAAGATGGACCTGGAGGGCGTCGAGAGCGTTGTCCAGACTATCATCGAGCAGTTCCGCTTTTTGATCGAGGGCCGGCGGTTCTCTGAAGAACTCTATCACCAAGGAAAGCCTCGCCCTGAGATCGCCGCACAGCGATTGTTTTTCGCCGTTGCACATGCCTACTGCAAAGCTAACGATCTTGACCTGACGCCGGAAGCGGAGACCGGCAACGGCCCAGTGGATTTCAAAGTGTCCGCAGGTTTCTCAGGGCGCGTCGTCGTGGAGATCAAACTTTCCCGAAATCCCAAGCTTATCGATGGCTATACCAAACAGCTTGAGACCTACAAAACAGCCGAAGAAACTCTGTCCGGCTTCTACGTGGTCGTTGATGTTGGATACATGGGGCGGAAGGACAAGCGCCTGCTTGAGATCAAGAATGCGGCAGGTACGAGGGGTGAGACCACTTCACCGATTCATTTCATAGACGGGTCGCGGAAAGCGTCAGCGAGTAAGCTTTGAATGGGCCCGGCCGGAAGGGTGGGCGCACGCGCAAAATTCGACTACCGTGCCCAAAGTCGACTTTGGGCCGTTCATCAAACTTTGCAAATTCGTCTTCCTGCGCACTGCTGACCTCGGCCCGTCCGAAATGCTGCGCGATGCCTCGAATGACTGGTTCGGGGAAGCTGCGCTGCAGCGACAATAGCGCCCGTCAATGGCCGAATTGGTCCGATGACTGCCGTGGGCCTCAGCATTAGGAAACCTGTCACTGTGTACTTGTCAGGCTCCGGATGCTGGCCAAATGTGACAGTTGCGCCGTGCCTTTTGTCGGGGCAGGTGCCCAAGAGAGGGCCTTCTTTGAGGAAGTCATCCTCGCAGTCCGCGCCCCGAATGGTCGAAATTCCGACTGACCGGAATCAGAAAACGAAATCGTCGGCTGACAACTGGCCAAGCCAGACGTCCAGCAAGATGACATGGTTGCCCGCGCCGTCGCGGATCAGCACGTTGTCACCGCTTTGGGTCATGTGGTTCTGGCGCAGGTCGGCATAGTCGTCGATCGTCGGTACCCCGGACAGGTCAATGACCTCGCCACGCTGCAATGGGTCGAAATCCGTCACGACGTCTTTTCCAAACCCCGCGCCGAAGACAAAAACGTCGGCCCCACTTCCGCCTTCGAGCACATCATTGCCGGCGCTGTCCCGCAACGTGTCGTTGCCGGCGCCACCGCGCAGCGTGTCATTGCCCCAGGCACCGTTCAACATGTTGTTCCCGACATTGCCGATGATCATGTTATCGGCGCCATTGCCGGTGCCGTTGATCGCCGCAGCGCCCAGAAGGGCCAAGCGTTCGATATGCTGGCTGTGATGTCGCAGTTCGATCGACCGCGTGGCATAGACCATGTCCATGCCTTCGCCCGCCGCCTCGACGATTTGGTCGCCGTCGTTGTCATAGAGGTAGACATCGTTGCCGCGCCCGCCAACCAGTCTGTCGGCGCCCTTGCTATCCCAGAGCCTGTCGTTGCCATTGCCGCCGATCAGCGTGTCGTTGCCCCATGCACCGTTCAGCACGTTGTCGCCGTCATTGCCTGTAATTCGATTTGCGGCGCCGTTGCCGGTGCCCCAAAGGTCCGCGGTGCCGGTCAGGTCCAGCACCTCAAGATGCTGGCTATGGTCGCGCAGGGCGAAGCTGATGGAGGATATCACCGTGTCGTTGCCGTGGCCGGCATCCTCGACCACGCGGTCGCCCCTGTCATCGACATAAAAGATGTCATCGCCTTGGCCGCCGATCATGCGCGCGGCATCCGGGAGGCTGTGCACGCGCCCGAACGCGCTGCCGCTCCCTAGTTCGCGCGTGGCGGCGTCCAGGCCGCCAACCAGCGCATTGGCAAGCATCGGGCTGAAGCCGTTCGAATAATGCAGCCCGTCCGAGAACATCGCGCCGGGCCGCAGCCTCTGTTCGCTGGCCACCGCGTCGGGATCGACGGTGACGATGCCAGCCCGCGCCGCGCCGATCGCGTCAAGCGTAGTCTGGATGGTGGTCCAGTGCTTGCGGTTCGGGGCCTCCGGCGCGTGCTCGGACAGGCCCGAGATCGCCACCGGCGCGGTATCGACCTGCGCGCGGGTGCCGATGACCCTGCGCACGCCGTCCCGGAAGTCGTCCAGCAGGTCAAAGAACGCATCGTCATACTGCGCCGGGATACCGGAGCTGTCGGTATCGGCTTCGCCCTGAACCCAGATGACACCGGCGACATAGCCGTCCGAATGCTGGCGCAGCGCGGCCACGGTGGCGGTCACAAGCTGGCTCCGCAATTCGCCCGAGGTCAGCCAGTCGGATTTCGTCGCGCGCGTCGAGGTCAGCGGCGCGCCAGAGGAATAGACCCGCACCAGTTCGTATTGGCCTGCCCAGTATCTTTCGTCGAGGCTGCGGATCACTTCACCCGAAAGGCGGGCGGCGTTGCTTTGCCCGGCTAAGACGATGATCGGCGTCGGCATCGGTCCCTCCACGTTCTCTCTGGAAGGGGGACGCTAGACGACGGTGTTTAATTCTTTCTCTGAGGAAAGAAGTTTAAATATCTGTTTTTAATGTAATTTTGTGACTTTCGTGACTTCTATAGAGGCGGCAAAGCAGGTCTGCGCCAAGCACCGCGTTGGCGTGCAGCGGATCTTCGTCCTGCTGCCGTCCGCCGGCGAGGCGCTTAGCCCCGCGCATCACGACATCCCGGCTGTGGCAACCGCGGGCCACGGTCTCGGTGGGCTGACGCAGGATCGCGGTGCCCAGCGGACAGAAGACCGCGTCCTCGGCGGCGGAAAGGTCTTCGGCCAGCGCCGCACCGTCCCCGGCCTCGGCAATGCGGCGGAAGACCGGGTAGCGGCTCTCGGCCGACAGCATGGATTCTGCGGGGAAAGGTTGCGCGATAAAGGACACGGGCAGGTCGGGAGCCGTGGCGCGCAGGGCTGCGGCCAGACCGGCTGCGGGGCTGGCCTGCATCTGCCCGATCAATGCTGCGCGTAGCGCGGCCCTGGTCAGCAGCGGGCGTTTCAGTGGACGTTCGGAACGCAGGGCCTTGGCAACCCGCCGCGTGCCCGAGGGCCAGCCAGTCACGTCATGGTCCTGCAACAGCCGCATTGCGGCAAAGACCGAAGGCGCCAACGCCACGATCGCCACTGCGTCGAACGCGGCAAGGTCCAGAACCGGCGCCGTGCCGAACCCGTCGAGACGCGCGCGCAACTCCTCACTGGCGGCGCTCAGTACCGTGCCGTTCAGCACCATCTCGTCCGGCCTCAGTCCGGGCTTGGCGAACCATGCGGGTGTGATACCCGCCGGGTCTGCGGCATGCGCCGCCATAAGCATGGCGACATGGGAATTTCCGATGACGCAAAGCCTCATGACCGCGCGAATGCCTCCAGGAGGGCTTCCTCGCAAACAGTTTCGTCGGTGCCTTCTGCCGGCTCGGCGACGCCGACTTGCGGCAGGGCAGGTTCGGGGGCGTGGCCAAGCGCGGGATGCGCGCTGAAGAAGACGGACATGACCGAACTCACCCCTTCCTGCGTTACGCTGCGCAGGTTTTCGGCATAGAAGGCCGAACGGAACGGCGCGCCGGTTATGATCTCATAGGACGGGAAGTAGTCGATATCCGGATCCCCCGCCGCCACTTCCTCGACCACGGCGCGCAGCACCGCCTTGGAATAGGTTGTAGCGCGCAGGATGTGGACTCCACTGGCAGTGGCGGTCAGCGGAACCGGAGAGACGGTCAATAGGATCTTCAGTCCGGGGCGGTAACGCCGCATTAGCCGGATCGCCGCGTCAAGATCCTCGAGCGTGTCTGCCATTCCGAGATTGACGAAGCGCTGCCGGGCGCGATCGAAACGGCCAGCGACGACGCCGGGCGCGGTAGGGAAGATCGTGCCGCTGTCGCGGTCTGCCCACGCCTCGGTCAGACCGAGGGTGAACACGAAGACATCGGTCTCGTCGAAGAGCGCACGCACCCGGTGCAGGTGGTCGCGTCGATGCGCGGCCAGTTCCTCGACACAGCCATAGCCGTCCGGTTCGGTGTTGGGGCGCAGCCCGTCAAAGATGCGGTCTCCATCGGTCCAGACGGCGCAGTCGCGCACATGCGCCGTCTCTGCATCTTCGAGCAGCTGGCGCAGCTGACGGGTCGTGTAGACATTGCCATAGCGCGCGGAAAACAGGCCATAGCCGTAGCACGTGGCCACATCGACGGGCATCGTAGTCGGGGCGGGCTCCATATCCACCAGATGCAGTGTGGAGGCGCGGATGTAACGACCAATATTCTGCGCAAAGCAGGACCCGGCGGTTGCGACGCGCATACCGGGCTCCAACGAGACCTTCGGCGCATAGAGATCGCTCTGCCTGAACGCCGGATCGGCGCGGCAGAGTTTCCAGAAGGCATGATCGGGCAAATTCGAATACGGCATGATGGCACCTTAAGGCCCGGCGAATGCGGTCTGTTCAAGGCATCACTAGGGTTTTTGACGGACGGGCAGGCGTCGCCACCGGATCTTGCAGACTGCGATCCGGATGGCCTGACTCGCCATGCGCAAGTTCCTTGAGCAGGGCAAGGAACGCTGGTTCACACATCGCGATTCGTTCACGACTTGTCTGTGTGAGCGAAACCACCTTAAGCTTTTGATCGGAAGATGAATCTGCCTGATTCAAAATCCCCCGCCGCAAGGCGTGCCGGTTCGAGTCCGGCCTTGGGTACCAAGGGCTTGTCCGGTCAGGCGGGTGTGTGACCGCTTTGCGCGCTCCTTAGCGCTCTGGCAGCTCATCGCCGGGTGCCCGCATCTGACGAAAAGCTCTCCGCCGCAGCTGGGTCAGGGAGGCAGATCCGAAGTCCCTGTCATGTCGTGCAGAAGGCCTGGAGCCGCGCCGCGATCTTGGGATCGGGATTGAGCACGAAAAAGCTGCGCGGGCTGTAGGCGCGGGGCCGCACGACAAGCCCCGGCAACCCGTTCTCGCGCAGCCGGTGATCGGCCTCGGCAGCATGGCCGCCACGGCGCCAGCTGGTGTGGTGACAGATCACGGCACAGCGCCCATGCGCCAGCCCCGGACAGGACAAGTGCTGCCCGTCGTCCTTGTGGCGTTCCTCGGGAAAGCAATGCCATGCCACGCCCAGAGGTCGCCCCGGTGCCAGCACCCGCAGCAGCCAGCCGAAGCTTCACAAAATCGCCGAGACCGTCGGCACCGCGAGCCTGCGTGCCGCCTCTGCGCAGCTATCTTGCGCGGCAGCATGTCCGATCCCCGGTCCGCTGCCAGAAGCATGCTACCTTGCCCCGCATGCGAAAAGGGCCGCCGCGGCGGCCCTTCCTTCCTGTGTATCATCAGCCTTCAGACCACGTCAGCAGTCGGTCGGTCAGGGGTGCTCAGCTTCCCAGACGGATCTGCTGGTCGTCGGCGAGGCGGCGGTTCTCGTCATAGGTGAAGTTGTTGGCCGCCTCGATTTCCTGTTCGGTCATCTCGTCAAGCAGCAGCTGATCCCCGTCGATGGAGACGCGCTGCATCGGTACGGGAACTTCCTTGCCGCCGATCCCGAGGAAGCCGCCGTTCTCCACGACCAGATGCGTCCGGCCCTGCAATTCGACAAAGGCTGCGGGCGCGCCAAGCTCGGCGCCATCGGCAGTGACCACCTCCATCACCATCAGATCGCTGACGGGCATGGTGGCGCCGCCTTCGGCCTCGGCCTGAGCCGTCTCCTGCGCCTGACCTTCGGGACGCTCGGCTGCCGCCTGCTGCTGCTGGCGACGCTCCTGCCGCTGCTGCTCGGTCTCGACCACCACCGTGGCCTCGCCGCTCTGCTGCACGCGGATGGTCGGCTGCTCTGCCATGGTCACCGAAATGGCCGGCTCAAGCTGCTCAAAGGACAGGTTCGGCTCGCCCGCAGTGTAGGTCAGCTCGGGGCCACCTTCGGCCTGCACGATCTCGACCTGCGGCTCGTTCTCCGACACATCGACATCGCCGCTGACCTGCTCCGGCTGGCCGCCTTCCGCGGTGTCGCTGGCCTCGGCCTCGGCCATGGCCTCGTCGCCTTCGCCCGCCTCGACATCCAGATCGACATTCAGCTCGGGATCGGCCTGGCTCACGCGGATCTGCGGCTCGCCCTGCATGACCTCGACCTGCGGATCATCTTCGGAATATTCCACCTGCGGCTCCTGCTGGAGCACGTAGAGCTTGGGCGCCGGGATATCGACGCTCACGATGATCTCGGGGATCTCGACCGCGATGCGGGGACGCTCCTGTTCAAGCTCGATCTGGGCCGACTGGTCGGTGATCGCGACGCGCGGCTGCTGTTCGGTGACCCGCACGCGCGGGGCAGGGGTGCGGACATCCACCTCCGGTTCCGGCACGGTCACCACCGCCTCGCCCTCGATGGTCGCTTCTTCGGACAGATCGACCTCTTCCGTCACGCGCTCGCTGTCTTCTTCCGTCACGCGCGCGCTGTCTTCGCCGTTCTGCACGTCGCGCAGGACGGTTTCGAATTCGGTCCGGATGGCGGTGCAGTCTGCGGCGGTGTCGGTGTTGATCGCGTCAACGATGTCTTCGCGGGGAGTGTCGATCATCGAAGGATCGCGGTCTTTCACCAGCTGCGCCAGTTGCTGGCACTCCTCGGTCAGGCCGGTCAGCGCGCTGTCATTGATCTGAATCTGCTGGGCGCCTGCGGTGACCGCAAAAGGCGCGGACAGCACGGTGCCCAAAAGCACGCTGCGGAGGCTCGTGAACGTCTTCATATCGGATACTCCTTCCGTTTCTGCAGTGCCGGATCCGACGTGATGCAAGCCGGACCGCTGAGCGGCACATTTTTCCGCGTTGCCGGGGATCCGCTGGACGTCCGGGGCGCCTCTTGCACCCGCTCTGCGCCAGACCACTGTGACCACTTCCGCACAACGACGGCACCACCATGCTCATAGGGCGGTGTTCGCGGACGCCTCTGCGGCGCCCACTCTCCCAACAGGTGCTCTTCGACAATGTTCCGACATCGGCAAAGTTTAAGCGATGGAGGTTTCGGGGAAGGCAAGGTCTGCAGTCCGCGCAGGCCCGTGCCGGCAGCTGTTCAGAGACGCGGCGGGCGGGGGGAATGTGCGAGCGTCTGTGTGACAGAAAGGCTGCACTGGTAGGCCCGGAGGGACTTGCAGCGCAGACATAAGCAATTGAAATACCTTCCTTTTATGGCCTGTGTTTCAATACGGATGTGCCGTGGTCCACTTTACCACTCCATCCCGGCCAATTTCGACACCGCCATCTCGCCCAACCGCATGCGCTCGACGGTCTCGGTATAGACCTGCGATGTCGCCGCGTTGGCATGTCCATGCACGGCCATGATCTCGTATTGCGTCGCCCCGTGAAGGGCCAAGAGGTGACCCGCCGCCTTGCGGATTCCGTGCGAGGATCGATCGGCGGGCAGGCCTGCCTCCAGCACCCATTGCTTCATCTTGTTGCGCAGCGCCTCGGGGCTGGCGAAGGGCTTGCCGTGGGCGGTCAGCAGATAGGCAGGGCCGACCACCGTCTGCGCCCGGATCGCGCGTTCCAGCGGCGCCAGCACCGGGATCCGGACATGCCGCGATCCTTTCTTGCGGGGCTGCCATGCGAGCCACAGCGTGCCGCCGTGCCGCTCTTCCTGATCCCGGCCAAGCCAACAGGCATCGCCGATCCGGCACGCGCTGAACATGAACAGCGTGAGCGCCAGATGGGCCGTGCTGCCCGGCTGGTGCCGTTCCCGGAACCGTTCGAGATCCTTCACCGTCCACGGGGTTGCCCCGCCCTGACTGCGATAGGCTGGGGCGGCCACCGCGCGGGCGGGGTTCACGCCGCAGTGCCCGCGCTCCACGCCGAAATCAAAGGCAGCGGTCAGCAGCTTCCAGACGTTGCGGGCCTTGCCGGGGGTGGCGGCCATGCGATCCTTGAACGCGGTCAGCTCGGAGGCCGGGATGGTCATCGGCAGGCCGCCATAGGCCTTGCCCTTCGACGCGCGCTGTTCGCTCTTCTGCGACAGGACATAGGCCACCAGATTGCGGCGTTCCTTGAAGGTGAGGGGCGATGCCTGCCCCGCCGCCACCTGCCGCTCCAGATGCGCGAGATAGGATTTCAGCAGCCAGCCCAAAGTGCCGCGATCGGGGGCGGCGTCTTGAGGCGCGGCGATCTTCACCCCGGCACGGGCGGCGCGGTAATGGGTGTGGAAGTCGGGGTGATCCGGCCCGACCGGCAGCGTGATCTTTCGGTTCACGTCGCCGTCGACCCGGACCCGCCAGCTGGTCGGTTTGCCCTTGACCCTGCGTGGCACCAGCCCGGGATATTTCAGCCGCATGTCACCACCCCCCATTTTCGAGCTCCCCCTCTGTAGCGAGGCCATCGGCATAGGAGTCAAGGTCGAGGCGGTCATAGAGGCGCTTGCCGTCGAGGATTTTGCGGGGGATGGGCAACTCGCGCAGTTTGGTCACCGACACGCCGATGTAATGCGCCGCCTGCGGTGCGGGCATCAGCCGGGGCGCAAAATCCTTGGCGAGCGCCATGGTCTCAGTCCTCTCCCCAGTAGTCCATGTCGGACTCTGCGCAGGTCTCTGGGCCGTCTTCGCGATTAAGCGGATCGTGCCAGCTGGCTGGCGCAACCTCGCGAGCATAGTCTTCGACCGCTGCGCCATCATCAAAATGGGTAAAGCCTGCCATCTTGACCATGTGCGCCGTGAAGCGCTCGGTCCATTCCTCCAGCGTCAGTTCGGTGTTGGCTTTCTCTGTCATACCGTCCTCCTCGTTCGCAATTCGCAGCAGCACGTCCGCGTGGCAGGGCCCGTCCAGCGGACACCAGCACGCGAGATCGCGCCCGCGCAGTTCGTGCAGGCTGCGCCGGATCACCACACGTTTCGCGGCCATGCTGGCGCGGGTCTGCCCCTGCGGAATCCCCCAGTCCTCGCCGCGCAGCCATCCCGCGAATGCATCAACAGCAGCGCCGCGCCCGTCGCCATATCCCAGCTCAGCTGCTGCGCGGTAATCGAACGGGTTTCCCCACTTCGTGGGCCGCGCCACGATCACCGCCTCGGGGTGCTCTGCGCGCCACGGGCGGGCGCGCGTCACCTGGATGCGGCGGGGGGTCATGCTGTCCATTCCCGATCGCGTTCCCGCGCTCGTCTCCGCGCGGATGCGACCCACAGGTAAATAGGGTGGCAGATGGCTAAGATGAGAAGCGCGACTCCGACCCCAAGCCCTGGGTCCAAACCGAGAAGAGCGAACAGCACCGCTCCGCCGATTGGCGCGCACACAAGCAAAGCGCAGAACGCCAAGAAGGGCAGGTTGCGGCGGATGTCCTGCAGCATGACGCGGATCACTGTCATGCGTCACCGCCTTCCTGCGCGGGGGGCGTAGTCGTGAGCAGATGCAGCCCTTCACCCTCTGTGACGGTCACGACTGCCGCGCCAAGGGGCCGTGCACCGATCTGCTGCCATTGCTGAATCCGTCCATCGCCGCCCGCGCTGTGGCAGCCCCAGTAACGGCTGCCCGCGAATTCGCTGTCTGTCCATTCCCAGAGAACGGCCAGAACCTCCTGGGAAGACCTCGGGAGTGCGCCGACCTGCGGTCGATCATCTTGCAGGGGCTCCAGAAGAACCCACGCGTCCACCGCGAAGTGATCGCAGATCCTGCGAAGCTGAGACTCGCGCGGCCATGCGCCGTCCATCAGATACCGGTTGAGCTGCGCCCGGTTCATCTTCATGGTTCTGGCAGCTTTGCTCACATTGCCCCCATAACGGACCTCGATCAGGTGCTTCAGGTTCCGCTCAAACGTGGTCATTCCCCTGTCACTCCCTGTTCTGCTGTCGCGGAAACATCATCCGCCAGCCGATAGATTGTCCGCGAGGTTTTGCTGCGGATGGTCTCGGTCACCACAGCGATTCCGGCAGCGCGCAGATGAAACAGCGCGCTGGACCACATGCCGCGCTTGATGCCCGCGCGCTCGAGTAGATCAGCCCGGGTGCCAGGGCCGGTGCGCAGGGCCTTGAGGAGGCGGGCACCGGCAGAGCCTACCGCAAGCCCGTCAGCGTCGAGCGGCGGCGGTGCGGGCGGGGAGGGCGGCAGGACGCGGCGATGGCCCTCTGCCGCTGCCATGGCGCTCCAGAGCCTGGCGAAATCGGGCTCCTCCAGTTTCTTACCGGTAGGCGGTGTCGCTGGCTGGACGCGCCGCAGCAGGGGCTGTGCGCTGGTGTGGGTGCGGGGGGTCTGGATCATCCCTTCCTCCTCTGACTCATGATCTGCGCGGCCTCGCGCATCGCTGCGGTGGTCTCGTCCAGCCTGATGTCCAGCTCCGCAAAAGCTGCGACAGATTTTGATGCACACTGGATTAGCCGCTCCACGGCAGCGCGGTTGGCGTCTTTGGTGAGGCTGGTCATTCCGCACCGCCTTCCTGCGGCGCCGCTGCCTCAAGCTCGTTCTTCACCTTCTGAACGGCGAGGATGAACGCCAGCGCGGCCTTGGCGAGTTCGACCTGCTGCCGCAGGCCGTCATCGCGGTTCGCGCGGATGTAGAGCGTAGGGTCGGTGATATGCAGGTAGCTGTGCATGGACTGTTCGGCCCTCACCAGCCCCGAGAACTGCTCCGCGTGCGGGGTCAGGATTTGCGCGGCGAAGCCAAGGGCATCCATCGCCATCGTGTAATGCGGGTCGGTCATGTTTCGCTCCGGGAATGGTGGATCGGCTTACTGGGGCCGGTTGGTGGGTTCTGCGTAGCGGCCTTCGACGCGGGCCAGATATTCGCGAAGCATCGCGATCATGTCCTCGCGCTCACCGTTGCTGATGTAGTTGACGCGCCCGCCTTCGATCTTTCCGAATTCGGCGGTCAGCAGGATGAAACCAACCTTCGGTTTTAGACCGGCCTTGCGCCTGCCGTTCAGCCTCTGATCGATCCAGCGCGCGATGCCGTTCATGGCCTGCCGGTATTCTTTCTGGATGGGGTCGGTCATGTGTCTCTCCCGCTGCTTTCGCCATCCGACAGCGCGCGCATGTCAGTGGCGACCAGACGGTATGCCGCTGCCAAAGAGAGGCGGTTGGCGGTCATTGGGTCGGTTCGTCCCAGCGGGTAACCGATCAGCTTTTCGTCTGCGATCTCGTCCAAGTAATCGGCGATCTGCCGTTGCTGTCCGCGCGTCGGGGCCGGTGTTTCAGCGCGCATGTCGTGCGCTGGAGCGGATTCCGGCAGAGAGCGGCGGAGCATGGCCGCGCGCTCCTTTGCGGCAAGGATGAAATCGACCCGGGCGTTTTCGCCGTAGACCTCGACCAGCCTGTCGGCGAGGAAGTCAATCAGGGTCGGCGTATCGTTCATGGCAGTTCCGCCACGGATCGCGCGGGCCATCTCATTGCCGCGCATCATTTCCGGTGTGGGCCGCCAGCGCCGCAGGGCGCCTTCCGGGTCTTCAGCGTAGAAAACAGGGTCGGTCATGTGTTGCTCCGGGGGTTGGTGGTGGTGTCGGGGATCGCGGCGGTGACGTAATGGACCTCGTATTCGGCCCATGCCTTGAACGGCTTTCCGCAGCCGTCGCACCGAACAAACTGCGGCTGTTCGGAGGTGCACCATTCCATGGCGTCACCGTGCTCATACTTGCAGTGCGGGCAGACCACGTATTCGTCATCTCTGATCATGCCAGCCACTGCACCGCCGCCGAGATGCCCCAGACGATGCATGCCCACAGCGCGAGGCCGCAGGTGACGTAGATGATCAGCCGCCACGGCGACCAGCCGGTGTGTGGGGTGTCGTGGATCATAGGAACCCCCGTGCAAAATCCGCAATGCTCTCGATCTGAGCCGCCGTGGCGCAATGGCCGGGGCCGAGCTTCTGCGCGGCGTCCAGCAACTCGGCGGCGGCGTGTCGCGTGGCGTCCTGCTGGGTCGGCGCGAACTTGCCCCACTTCGGCCCGACCTTGTAACCGCCGCCGCATGTGCCGGTTGCCCACATCCAGCGGCCATCGTCATGCTGGTGCAGTTCGATCTCGGCCAGCGCCCACGCCAAGCGCGGATGCGGCAGGCGCAGCACGATGTCCGGTTCGCCCTGGATCACCGGGCCGTTCGGATCGACCGGCTCAAGGCGCGGCGGCTGCGGGGCGAAGAGGTCAAGCTGGTGCATCACAGCGCCTCCTCCTGCAGTTCCCGGGTGGCCCGACGCAGATTGCGCACCTGCCGGTCAGCCTCAGCCGCGATCGCCGCATAGACCACCTGCAGGCGGGGAATCCGGGAGGTCCGCGCCTTGTGCCGCGCGCGGTCGCGCAGGTCACTGAAGCTGTCGATCTTCTCCATGATGGTGCGGTTCATCCAAGCCTCTCCCGCAGGCCCTTGTTGACCTTCTGCAGCAGCAGCTCCGTGCCGCGCCCCTGCGTCTGCCCGCCTGTCAGCTTCACCAGCTGCGCGGCTTCCTCTTTGAGGGTGTCGAAATCGGTTTCCTCGAGGATCGTGGCCAGCCGGTCGAGGTCGCGCCCGGCGGCGATCATCTTGGCCACCACCGGGACCGTGACGCCGATCGCGAACGCCGTCAGAAGGTTCTTCTGGTGTGGCTGCGCGTCGATCATCATTTCCAGGGCGGTGAAGACGATGCCCTGTTCATGGCGGTTCAGCATCTTCTCCAGCAGCGACACGGCCCGCGTCTCGCGCGGGCCAATAGACGCGCCAGCAGGGACATCGGTGGAAATGTTCAGCTGATCCAGCATCTGCTGGACCGCCTTGGCGGTGGCATCTCCCGAGGCGATACGCGCCCGGAAGCTGTCGATCGAGGCGACGGTGGTGCGCACCGTGTTGATCGCCACGAAATCCGACGCCTGGCCGGCCTGCGTGTTGCGGGTGATGACCGCCGGAACGATCGTGATGCGCAGAGCCCGCGCCGCAACCATTCGGTGCTGCCCGTCGACCACATACAGCCGCCCGTCATCGCCTTCGGACAGGGTCAGCGCGCCGAAGCGTGACCAGTCGAATCCGCTGATGATCTTCGTGATGCGAGACATGCCGCCCCGACTGATCCGACGCTGATAGGCCTGATCGATCACGATGTCTTCCAGAGGGACAAACCGCAGGTCGAGCCCGTCCTCTGCCTTCGGCACCGTCGGCAAGGATTTGACCTTGCCTCGGGCGGTGTCAGCCATGTCTTCCTGCATGGTGCCCTCCTTGGGGGTTCAGTTGCTGGGTGGCGGATGGATCAGCTTGCCGATGCGCCGCAGATGGCGCTCCAGCTCGGCCAGGCGCTCTGCGTCCGACTTCGCTTTCTGCACGCGCTCGTAGAACTGAAATGTGGCCCGCTCGACGGCGCGGCGGCGCTTGCTGACGCTGGTGAGGATGGGCGCGGTGCGATAGAGCGGGCTGTTCATGCCTGGCACTCCAGCACCGCGCGCAGATCGCGGGGCTGCGCGGCCTCGGCAGGATCGTCGGTCTGATCCTCGATCACCATGCAGGCGGTCAGCACATCGCCGGGCGCATGGTGAGCGGCATCCGCCAGCGTGGCCCGGGCCTCGCGCAGGGTCGGGACGGTGGTTTCGTGAGTGGTGGCTGCCGTCCTGCTGCCCTTGCCCGCCGCAAGCTCGAGGTAATTCCCGACTGCTTCCGACATCGTCGATCCCGTCGCGCAGATGCCGCCGACCATGAGCTCGTGATAGTGTGTGACGCCCGGCGCATCTTCCGGCACCAGCCACAAGCCGCCGGTGCGTTCGACCAATTTGCGCATGGTGTCGGGCTGATCTTCCGCCGGGACCGCCTCCAGCAGGAAGGCGATCTCGGCATGCAGGTCGATGTCTTCGGGTGCGGCGGTCATGCCGCACCCCCGATCCGCAGGGCGCGCAGCACGCGGGTCAGGATGCTGTCCAGCCCCAGCGCCGCAGCACGGCGCCGCCCTGTAGGCCGGACAGGTCACTGTGGCAGCGGCGGCGGCGCAGCTTTTCCAGCCGCTCGATGCGGTCGATCTGGCGCAGATCTTCGGCCAGCGCTTCCGCCTCTGCCCGGCGGTCTGGGCCGCAGCGCGGCGCGGGGTGATCGGCCAGCGTCAAGGCATCGTCGCTGTCCAGCAAACCGGGCAGCGCCAGCACCAGCCCGGTCACGTCGCTGATGGCTAGCGCGCCACCTGTTGAGGTGTTGCGCTGGACCATCTCCACCCGGACGCGGCGCCCGGCAGCGATGGCGGCGCGCGCCGCGTCGAACGCGCCTGCGCGCGATACCGGGCAGGGCAGCGGCATCATGGCGCCCACGTCGCCCTGCGCCATGACGTGCCAGGTAAACGGCGGCAGGCTGGAATCGGGCGCCTCGTGCGCGGTGGCCAAGGGATCGTTCAGCATGTCGCGCCCTCCGTGGTCTGGGTCGCAGCGGCGTAAAGCGGTGCCGGGTCGCGCAGCGTCATCAGGCGCCAAGCATGGGCGCAGAGCCCGACGCTGTTGAACCGCTCGATCTCGCGGGCAAAGTCCGGCGCGCTGAAATCGGGCAGCATCGCCTGCTGCTGCCGCGCCGCGCGTTCGATGCACACGGCAGCCCAGACGGCCAGCGCCACCATGCCAAGGCCGGTCATCAGGATGGGATCGGTCAGCATGCCAGCGCCTCCTCGATCAGCGCTCGCGGCATGGGTGGCAGGCTGACGCGCATGGGGCGCAGCGCACGGGTGACGCGACGCGCTGCCTCTGCTGCCGCGTCCTCGTCGTCGCGCAGCGCGGCGTCCCGAAGCGCGGCAAGATGGGTTTCGATTTCGGGCATGTGAGGGCTCCTTTCTGTCCGATTGGATGGCGCCCGCGCTGCAGGCGCGCACCAATCGGTCAGCGCGATGCGGGGTTGTCGGCGGCAGTGAATCCGGGATGATCCGTGAAAGGTGCGGGAGGCGCTGCAACGCCCCCCGCGATTCCCCACGCCAGCGGCAAGGAGACGCGGGAAATGGAAGATGAGAATGACGAGCGGATCGCTGCGATGCAGGCTGAAATCGATGAGCTCAAGGAGACGGTCGAATACCTCAGAGGCCAAGTTGACTCGTTCAGCTCGGACGGCGGCAGCTTCAGCACCAGCGGCAAACCCATTACCCTAAGGGGGGTAAACACGGAGCTTGAGGCGCTGAAGCTGCGGATCTCGGATCTCAAAAACCTGTTGACCGACGCAAAACTCATTCCGAAATAGCCTCGGCTGCAGCTTCTGCGTCCTCCAGTTCGGTTGCGGCCCAAAACAGGCAGCTGCATACGAACGGTCTCCCGGCTTCCATGATCTGGCGGGCGTGAGTTTCGTAGAAAGCCCGAAGCGTTGCAGCGTTGACCACCGCCAGCGCGGCGGCGGTTCGCTCGGCCGTGTCATCTCCGGCCCAATCTGCGGTGTCTGTTGCTGCCTTCAGCAGCCTCCGACGCACAGTGCCGTTTCCGGGGGCGCTAACGGCCAGTGCCAAAATCTGACAATGCAGATCGGCCAACGTGACCGGACCTGGCTCCGAAGATGCCTGCGTTTCGCTGGATAGGCTTTCGATAAGGGACATGTGAAGGCTCCTTTCTGTCCGATTGGATGGCGCCCGCAGCACGGGCGCGCACCGATCGGTCAGGTCCGCTTGGCGAGGCGCGCGGCGACCGCGACGAGCCCGACCACGATCCAATCCAGGATCCAGTCGGCGAAGCTCGGCGTGACGATCTGGGCTGCGGTCAGCGCGGCGGCTGCCGAAGTGGTCCAGCCAAGGACGTGGCTGCGCAGCCAGTCCATCAGAGGTAATTCGCCAGATTGAAGCCAAGGCGCTTGGCCAGATCGTCCAGCACCTTGCGCTCCTCGGGCTCGACTTCGCCATCGGCGCTGGCCACGTCGAGCGCGATCATCAGCGCCATTTCGAGGTCATCGGCGGCGTTCTTCGCCTTCATTTCCTCGATCTCGCGCTTGAGGGCGAGCTTGCCAGCCGCGCCGCCCTTGGCGCGCTTGAGCTGCTTGTCCAGCGCGCGCTCGATCTCGGAGGGGCCGAACGCTTCGCCAAGCGTGGCGTGGCCGATCAGCGCGTCAAGCGTGGCCTCAACCTCGCTGTCTTCGATGTCGCCATCAGCGCAGGCGACAAGGGCCGCCATCGAGCAGACGCCTTCCAGCAGGTCGGTCTTGCCCTGCAGGCGCTTGGCGCCGCCGGTCAGACGTTCTTTGAGTTTTCCGAACACTGTGTGTCTCCGCGCCGGGAGTTGAGGGGCGGTCAGGTGCCCCGGCGCTGGCCTCTGCCCGCGGTGGTGTAGGGCAGAAAATGCACATCATGCATCTTACGGTCAAGTGTAAATATGCACAAAGTGCATCAATGGGGTGCGTCAATTGATTCGCAGCGAACGGCGTCGCTTCTAGAGGTGGGCCATAGCCGCGCAAGAAAAAGCCCGCCAAGGGGCGGGCCTAAAGATGGCGCTAGGGTGATGGGGGTTTCCCGTTCTCAGGCTGCCGCTAACCAGCGTCCGCACCTCTTGACCCTGCCCGCTGCTGCGTTTTAGTCTGAACACAAAGTGAACGCGGGTGGGCAATTGGAAGAGAAAGAGTTCATCGACGCAGTGGCGGCGCTAACGTCCTCGCAGCGTGTCAGGCTTCTTCGCTTGATGCAGGATCATTTTCCTGAACTAAACGAAGGAGTGCCAGAAGTTCGGGGCGCTTCGACTCGGGGATGCGGCGAAACGCCCTCAGAAGGTCAATCTCAACTTCCGAGACGTCTTCAGAAAATAGGTCGCGAAGTTCGAGGTTAAGTGCGCTGGCATACTGCAGGTAGGTGGCCATCTTTGCGCTCTTGTGCAGCGCTTCGGCTCTTTGGATTGTAGACTGATCAACGCCTATCATCTCAGCGACGTCGCGCTGCGATAGGTTCTTTGCCTTCCTGAAGCGTGAAATATCCATATGCAGATGATGCATGAGGGCTGAGAATCCATCAAATGCATGTTGAGCATCATGCATCTTGACGTTTTGATGCACATCATGCATTTTCTGCCTCATGCAAAAACTGGCAGAATATCGGAAGCAGGTCGGGATAAGTCAGCGCGAGTTCGCTGACCTCGTTGGCGTCCATCAAAGCATCATCTCCAAGCTAGAGGCCGGACGCGCGCAGCCAGGGCTGTCGCTTGCTGTACGTATCCAAAAAGCGACTAGCGATCATGTTCCGGTCACTGTCTGGCTTGAAGAGGTTTGCGACGCGGATTCCATCGTTTCGCAAGAGAAGGGTCCTCAGCTAATTTCACAGCAGGTCGCCGAATGACTCGCGTGACCCGCTATCTCCACAACCTGAATACATCTTTGCGCTGCACTGCGGCGCATCAAGGATACCGCGCCTATCCGGACGGATACGGTGCGGCGCGGCGGGGTGCCCTCGTGCCCCGCCGCCCGGCGCGCGGGGTGTCCCCCATCCTCCCCGATGTCCTCGCGCGCCGCACGTCATCCCCAACCGTGCCGGGGGTCATCGGCGCGGGTTTGCTTCCTGTCAGACTGGATCCCCGCGTCGCCCCCGCGGCGCGGGGCCTTTTTGTGAGGTAACCATGACGCACATCGCCACGATGAGATCGCGCGGGGCCAGCGGCTCTGCGCCCGGATCAGGCCGCGCGGCGCGCCGGGCAGGCGCCGCATGAATGGGCATCAGGCAACCCGCGCCGATGATCTGCGGCTGCTGGAAATGCTGCATCTGCGCGATGTGGAGCAATGGACGGCTGGCCAGATCCCCACCCGCTTCGGCATGACGCGCAGTGCGGTGCTGGGGCAGATGTTCCGTGTCGACAAGGTCGAGCCGCTGGACTGCCTGTGCCGGCGCAAGGCGAACCGCGACGGCGGGATGAAGCCGCGCTGGTGGAGGGGGCAAGCATGAGCTCGCTCGCATTCTCCGATGGCCACAAGCCGATTCCGCGCGACACCTCGGACGCCGCTTGGCGCCATGTTCTGGAAGCTCCGTTCGATCGACCTTCAGAGGCGGCGAATGTCGCCGCCCTGCTGGACGCGGGGCGGCTCGTGCCGCGCCCGGCAGATTGGTCAGTGCCGTTTCTCCAACTGCCCCACACCCCCCGATAGAGGATTCCTTGCGATGATCACTGTTCGCCGTCTTACTCCCGATTTCATCACTACCGGACCCATGGCCGGCTGCGCTCCGCTCCTGCCGCTGACCGAGGCGCGGCAGGTTTATGCTTCCCTTGCCATCAATGGCGAGCGGCTGAGCGCAGAGCAGATCGCCGAATTGCGTGGTGCGCCCTCCGCATGATCCGCGCCTCCGATCCCATCCTTGCCTTCGGGCTGCGCGCGCAGGCGGTCGCGGTGAAGGCGCAGGCCGCGTGCCTGTCGGAGCGGGACATGCTCGATCTGGTCGAGGCCCTACTGGACTGGGCCGCCGGGGATGCCCGCGCCCGCGATGCGGTGCGGGAGTTTCTGGCGCTGTGCCGGCATGACGTGCCCTGCGCCGGGCGGTTCCTGCAGGGCTGGCTGGAAGCGTGGCTGGTGGTGATTTCGGACAATTGGCCGGGCGATGTGCTGGCGGTGGTGCAGGGCGAGGCGCCCGGGCCGCTGCCCGAAGGCTGGCGCCATGTCGCGGAATGCGTTCCCCCGATCAAGGGGTCTGGCCATGGCTGATGCGGTGCTGGATCCACAGGCCAAGTTGGCGATGATCGCGGACCTGCCCCGGCCGGAGCTTAAGGACTGGCTCTGGCAGCTGCGCCATGCGCGGCAGCGCGCCTGTTTCCCGGGCGAGATGGCGGCGCTGACGTCGCGGGCCGATCTGCTCGGCCTCGATCTGCGGCAGGAGGCGTCATGGACCCTCGGCTGACGGAGGCCAAAGCCATCCCGGTGCGCGAGCTGGTCGACCGGCTGGGCATCACCGGGCTGCGGGTTGCTGGCGGCGAGCTGGTCGGGCCATGTCCGCTTTGCGGTGGCCGGGACCGCTTCGGCATCAACCTGCACAGCCGCGCCTTCCTCTGCCGCAAATGCGGCATCACCGGCGGCGACTCGATCGAGCTTGTGCGGCAGGTGCTGAACCTGAGCTTCCCCGACGCCCTGACCTGGGCCTGCGGCGAAGCGCCCGCGTCGATCGATCCCAAGGAGGCGGCGCGGCGCCGGGCCTTGGCAGAGGCGGCAGAGCAGCGCCAGCGCGAGGCGCAGAACCGCTATCGTGAACAGAGCCTGCGCGATGCGCGCGACATCTGGGCCCGGTCTCGGCCCGGCTCGCAGGGCGTGGTGCGCGCCTATCTGCGGGCGCGCGGCTTCACCCCCGAGATGCTGCCGGAGCTGCCCGAGGCGCTGCGCTTTCTGGTCGATCACCCTTGCGTCAAGAAGATCGGGCACGAGCTGGTGACCGTGCATCGCGGCCCCTGCATGATCGCGGGCGTGCTCGATGCCGGGGGCGCGCTGACGGCGGTGCATCAGACCTGGGTCGATCCAGAGCCGCCCCACGGCAAGGCGCGGATCACATGGCAGGGCACGCCGATGCCCGCCAAGATGGTGCGCGGATCCAAGAAGGGCGCCGCGATCCGGCTCTGCACGCCCGAGGGCGCCGACACGCTGGTGATGGGTGAGGGGATCGAAACCACGCTGACCGCCATGGCGGCCGGCGCGGTGCCGGGCGCCGCCTACTGGGCCGGGGTGGATCTGGGCAACATGGCGGGCCGGGCGCGGCGCGGCGAGGGGCTGCGCTATGCCGGTCTGCCCGATCTCGAGGACCGCGAAGCCTTCGTGCCGCCCGCTTGGGTGCGGCGGCTGATCTTCATCCAGGACGGCGATTCCGACCCGCGCGCCACGCGGCACAAGCTCGAATGCGGGCTGCGCCGCGCCATGGCGCTGCGGCCCGGCCTGCGCGGCCAGATCGTCCATCCTGGGGAGGGGGTGGATCTAAACGATGTCCTGACGGGACGGGACAAACAAGACGACACGAGGGACAACGAATGACCGAGATTGCGCTGCCGGAGGCCTCGCCTCGAGACCGTGAAGTGCAGCATGTGGTGCTGCAGCTGGTCGGGGTCTACGCCTTTGCCGAGGCCGCCGCGGTGCTGAATGCCCGCCTGCGGGAGATTGAATCGGGCCGCCGGTCGCAGATCGAACGGGTGTTTCTGGACTGGTGCGCGCTGCCCGCCGACGCCCGGCCGGATTTCCTGACATACGCGCATCACCGTCGATCCCCCGAACTCGGGAGGCCCGCCGACCGATGACCGATCGCAGAGAAGAGGTGCGCGCGCGCTTTGCCGCCGCAGAGGATGTCGACCTGCCCGAGGCCGTGGCGGCAGATGCGCCACAGCAGGATGATGTCGGCATGCACGAGCGTGATGCTGGCGAACGGGATCACGGCGCCGGCGGAGGGCAGGACGGGCAGGCCGACACCGCAGAGCCGCCAGAAGCGCAGGGCGCGCTGCTGCCGCTGAACGATACCGGCAATGGCCAGCGTTTCGCGCTCTATTTTGGCGAAGATGTCATGCATGTCCCGCGCGTCGAATGGCATCTCTGGGATGGCACCCATTGGAAGCTTGATGACGACAAGGTGGAGGTGCGGCGCAAGGCGCAGCAGATCCAGCACAAGATCCATGACGAGATCCCGCATCTGCGCCTCAGCAGCTCCGAACGCGCCATGGAAGAGCGGGCACTGGCGCTCGAGCGCCGCCTCGATGACCTGAAGACCTGTCCCGCAGACATGTCGGCAGAGGATCATGCCGAGACCGTGGGGAAGATGAAGGCGGAGCGCGAAGGGCTCCGGGAGAAGCTCTGGGGGCGCGGATCGACCCGGCAGCGCCATCTGGGCTTCGCCAAATCCTCCGGCAATACCGGCGGCATCAACAACCTGCTGGAAGAGGCCAAAGTGCCGCTGTCGCGCTCGATCGACCAGATGGATGCCGACCCGCTTTCCGTCAACACGCTGAACTGGCTCTTGCGCTTCGGGGTGGAGGGCGGTCCCGAAGCTGGGCATTCGCCGGTGGCCACGATCCGCTGCGATCCGCACCGGCGGCTGGTGCCGGTCGAGGGCATGGACCTGCCGCAGCTGATCACCAAGGTGATCCCGGCGGAGTATGATCCCGAGGCCAAGTGCCCGAAATTCGACGCCTTCCTTGCCCGCGTCCAGCCCGATCCGGAGATGCGTCGCTTCCTGCAGCGCTGGTTCGGCCTGTCGATGACCGGGCTCAAGATCCAGAAATTCGCGTTCTTCTATGGCGACGGCGCCAATGGCAAATCCGTGCTGGTCGATCTGATGGCCAGGCTGCTGGCGGGCTATGCGCATTCCGCCAAGATCGAAAGCTTCACCGGCGCCAACCGCCGCAAGGGCGGCGAGGCCACCCCCGACATCTTCCCGCTGATCTGGGCGCGCATGGTGCGCACCTCGGAACCGGAGGAGGGCGAGCGCCTGCAGGAGGGGCTGATCAAAGAGATCACCGGCGGCGAGCCGATCCTTGTCCGCAAGCTCCATGGCGATTTCATCGAACGCGAGCCGTTCTTCAAGCTGACCATGTCGGGCAACCACAAGCCCGACATCCGTGGCACCGATGACGGGATCTGGCGCCGGGTGCTGCTGGTGCCCTTTGAGGTGCAGATCCCGCGCGAGGAACGTGATGATCGCCTTGGCGCCACGATCTGGCGCGAGGAACGGTCGGGGATTCTGAACTGGGTGGTCGACGGGCTGCTCGAATACCTTGAGGTGGGACTGCGCGAGCCGGACAAGGTGCGCTTGGCCACCGAGGAATACCGCGCCGACAGCGATCCGATCGGGCAGTTCCTCGATGGCGTCTGCGAGATCACCGGCGATCCGTCGCACGGCATCTTCTCCGCCGATCTCGGCCGCGCCTTCAACTTCTGGGCGGCGCTGAACGGTCACAACATGTGGACACCCAACACCATCGGGCGGCGGCTCAATGACCGGGCGGGCCGCCACAAGGGGCCGCAGGGCCAGACCTTCACCCGCATCAAGAGCGGGGTGAAGAAGTTCATCGGCATCCGGCTTGCCAGCGAGTTCCAGCGCGACTTCGACATGGCCCCGCGCGATGCCAAAGGCCAGCCCGTACCTCGGCAGGGGAGCGCAGACCAGTGACGCGCGCCCGGCATCGCATCACCCCATCGAGGCGACTGCCATGACCCTGCGGGGCGCCCGCCTGCGGCCAGATGCCGCCCGCGCCCCGCACCCCCACAACCTTCCTTCGGAAAATCATGGGCCGCTTGGGCCCATTCGGCCCTGCCATGGGTCGAATGCCTCTGCGGTGGGGTCGGGGGGAAATCTATGCACGACAAGGGTTTGCCGCCTCGCTTGGGTCTGTTGGGCCGCTTGGGCCGCTTCTGTCAGGTGCCGCGCGCGACACAGATTTGCCGGGGTTCGGGGGAGATATGTGTTCCATGCGTTTCCTGCACAAATCTGCCCAACCCACCCAAGCGGCCCATCACCTCCGACATTCCCGTTTCCGGTCAATGGCTTGCGATCCATGGTCCTGCGGCTTTCTTGCTGCCCATCTTTTCCGGTTTCGACCCATTCGACCCATCTTCAAAACATCCGAAATCAACATCTTGATAAAAGAGGCGAGGTATAACCGATATGTTGAAACAGGAGCGACGCGCAGAGCAAACCGGGGCAGCTTCTGCCGCAAAAATCCGGCCCGGACGCGGCGCTAAGCGCCCGGTCAGCATCTGGGAACTGCTGGTCTGGGCCTTTCAGGTGGAGCGGGTGTCGATCGAATTTGACGAACTGGCGCGGCTGGCAGGTGAGCGTCCAGCCGTGGGCATCGAATACATCCTGATGCAGCGCGGTCACCTTGGCTGCGCGGTGGATGGCGGTGGCCGGTCAGACTCGCATCCTGATGCCGATATGGTCGCCTCTGCGCTGGCGGTGCTGCCCGAGGGCTGCGGCGGCGCCAGCATGGCGATCTGGATTGCCGAGCTGGCCCGGGCGGGTGTCATGCCGGACTGGGGGTCTGACCTGCCGCCGCGCTGCGTCCCGATGGGCTGGCGCCAGTGCAGATACGGGGCCTATGCCGAGCGCACGCTCTGGACGGGCGATGCACGGGTTGCACGCTGGCCGGCGAACCATCTGGGCAAGGGTGACGGTTATGTCTGCCTTGTCCGGTATGAGGGCGATGCAAGGGAGCACGCAGGCCGGCGCAGGGAGTGGCTGAAGTGGTGGGGCGCGCTTCTGGAGCTGCGCGCGACCTTCCAGACCTATGGCCTGAGCGCCTTCGAGGTGACCGATGCGATGCCGCCGCGCACGCCATGGTCGAAAGGCTCTTGACTTCAGCACCACTCTATTGACATTTTGCCACAGAACCCTTGTGCGCCCGGAGAGGAAACCCCTCTGCCGGGCGTTCTTATGTCAGGGGATACCCCAGCGCGCCCGCCGACAGGCGCGATTGAGCAGGGACGCTGCAGCGGCGGGGCGGCGATCCATCAACATCAAGGCAGAGCATGGGACAGTTGAAAGGGCGCGGCATGCCGCCCCGGCTTGGCCCGCCTCGCTCCCGGCTTAGCGCGCAGGCGCCTGCGCAGGCCAAGGAAGACCCGGCGCGCCGATCCAAGGACTGGCTGAACACGTCGCGCTGGCAGCGGGTGCGGCTGAAGGTGCTGGAGCGCGACAGCTACATCTGCCGCCAGACCGGGGTGCTGCTGATCGGAAAGCACCCGGCGCCCGACAGTCCGGTGGTCGACCACATCATTCCGCATCGCGGCGATCCGGCGCTGTTCTGGGACGAAGACAACCTCCAGTCGGTCAGCAAGGCATGGCACGACAGCACCAAGCAGCGGCTGGAGCGGCGCGGGCTGGCCTGATTGGCATCCCGGCGGGTATCCGGCCCGAGATCGCCGCGGGGCCGGGCGCGGCGCAATAAAGTTGCGCGATGGCCCCGGAAATGGCCGAAATGTTGCCGAAAAGGCGCGGTTTGGGCCGAAAGTGTGGTGTCAGGGAAACACAGGGGGGGGGTAGGCGGAACTTTGGGGGAACAAACGGCCCAGACCCGCGTCCCCCACATCTAGGGATTTTTTCTGTTGGAAGACGAAAATTCGGAGGTGGTCGATCTGTGGGGCAACCGCGTCTTCACCCGCAAGGGCAAGCGCGGTCGACCGGCATTTGAGCGGACGCAGGAAAACGCAAACAAAGTCAGTATGTTGCTGGCAATGGGCTGGTCAAACTCGCGGATCGCGCGCTGCATCATCGACCCACGCACCGGCAAGCACATCTCGGAACCGACGCTAAAGCGGTATTTTAGATCCGAGCTTCAGGAACGCGACTTCGCCCGCGATCGGCTGATTGCTCGGCAGCTGGAGGTCGCGGCCACCGCCGCCTTCGAACAGGGCAATGTCGGCGCCATGCGGTTCTTCGACAAGCTGGTCGACAAGAACGACATGATGCTGGCCGAGGGACGGATGGGGCGCCCAGATCAAGACGAACCGAAGCCTAAGGAGCGGATCGGCAAGAAGGAATCGGCGGCGCGCGCCGCCGAAGAGGCCGATGCCCAGCTGATGGCCGAACTGGAGCGTGAGGCCTCGGGTGGTCATCGTCACTGAGGCTTTGCCGCGCTTCGCCTGCCCGGACTGGTGGGCCAAGCTGAAGGCGGGCGAAACGCCGATGGCGGATGTGCCGCTGAATGCGGACAAAGCCGCGAAGGCGCTGGCCTTCTTTAACCGACTTCGCCTGCCTGACGTGCCAGGCAACCCAACCATGCGGGAGGCCTGCGGAGACTGGTTCAAGGAAGTCTTGGTGGCGTTTCTGGCCAGCGAGGATCCGGAAACGCTGGAACGCACGGTATGGGAATGCCTGTGCATGGTGCCAAAGAAGAACAGCAAGAGCACCTACACGGCGGCGCTGGCGCTCACCGCGCTCTACCTCTGCGAGGTGCCGAACGGGCAGATGCTGCTGATCGGCCCGTCGCAGAACATCTCGGCGCGTTGCTTTGCGCAGGCGCAGGGCATGATCCGGCTGGACGCTGATCTGAAGCGCATCTTTTCGGTGCAAGATCACACGAAGACTATCACCCGCGTGAAGACGGGGACACATCTGGACGTCAAGACGTTCGACACCTCGATCATCACCGGTGAGATCCCGGTGGCGACCTTCATCGACGAATTGCACGAGCTGGGCAAAAAGGCCGGCGCGATTCAGGTGATGCAGCAGATCAGGGGCGGCGGGATCACCATGAACGGTGGTCAGCTGATGATGATCACCACCCAGTCGGACAAGCGCCCCGCGGGGATCTGGAAATCCGAGCTCCAGAAGGCGCGTGCGGTCCGCGACGGCAAGGCCGGTCTGGCGCCGATTATGCTGCCGGTGCTGTATGAGTTCCCGGAAAAACTCCAGAAAATGGAGGCGTTCTGGCGCAAGCGCGAAAACTGGGGGCTGCTGCTGCCCAACCTCGGGCGGTCGATCAACCGCCAGCGGCTGGAAGACGACTATACCAACAACGGCTCGATCTCGCCCGAGGCCGAACAGGTCTGGGTGTCGCAGCACCTCAACATCGAGATCGGCCTTGGCCTCCACGATGACCGCTGGGTGGGTGCGGATTACTGGGGCAAAGCGGCGCGCGAGGTGCTCACGCTCGACGAGATCATCCGCACGTCGGAGGTCTGTGTGGTCGGGATCGACGGCGGCGGCCTGGATGACCTTCTCGGCCTCTGTGTGATGGGTCGTCACGCTGAAACCAAGGCGTGGCAGGTCTGGGTCAAGGCATGGGCCGATCGGGATGTGCTCGCGCTGCGCAAGAGCATTGCGACCGAGCTGGAAGAGTTGGTGGCGGCGGGCGAGCTGGAGCTGGTCGATAATATCGAGGCTGAGGCCAACCCGGAAATCGTCGATATCTGCAGCCGCCTGAAGCTGGCTGGTCGGATGCCGGAGCAGGATGGCATCGGGATGGACCCGGAGGGAGTCGGCAGCATCATCGACGCGCTGACCGAGGCCAGCTTCCGCATCGAGGATATCCGCCCGGTCAGTCAGGGCTACAAGCTCAACGCCGCCATCAAGATGGCCCCGGTGAAGCTGAAGAACGGGTCCATGATCCATTGCGGTCAGCGGATCATGGATTGGTGCGTGGGTAACGCGAAGACCGAAGCCCGCGGCAACGCGGTGATCGTGACGAAAGCGGTGAGCGGCTCGGCCAAGATCGACCCGCTGATGGCGATGTTCAACGCCGTGATGCTGATGAGCTGGAACCCTATCGCGACTGGTGTTGCGGGGTCCGATGATTATTTCGCCGCATTGGAGGCATCGAGTTGAAGCTGACGGAATGGATAAAATCCGCCATCGTCCGTCCGCTGACGGTGCGAGATCCGGAGGGGTGGGCGCCATCGACGCAGGTTGCAGACAGCGGCGAGGTTGTCAGCGATGCCACCGTGCTCGGGCTTTCCGCAGTCTGGGCCTGCACCAACCTCCTGGCCGGCACGATCGGCTCATTGCCGGTGATGACCTATCGGGCTGGGGATGGCACCCGTGAGGTGGCGCGGGATCACCCGCTGTTTCGCCTGCTGCATGACAGTCCGAACTACGATCAGACCGCGCTGGATTTTTGGGAATTTGTGTCGGCCTCTCTGGAGCTTTGGGGCAATGCTTATGCGTCGATCGAAAGGGGCAGCGGCGGCAAGCTGACGGCACTGGTCCCGATCCGCCCCGATTTTGTCAGCGTTCGACGCCTGCCGAATGGTGCTCTTGAATACCGATGGACCGATGAGGGCCGCCATCAGGTGCGGCTTGACACCGGCATGCTCCACATCCGCGGTTTCGGCGGAAATCCGTTGGGTGGAATGTCGACGCTCCATTTCGGGCGTCAGGCGTTTGGCCTTGCCCGCGCGGTCGACAAGGCGGCGTCGACCACCTTCAAAAATGGAATGCGGCCCTCTGGCGCGCTGACCTTCAAGGAATGGCTCAGTCCCGAGAAGCGCGCGGTGGCAGAATCGAAGCTGGTGGAAAAATTCGTCGGTGCGCAGAATGCCGGGCGCCCCATGGTGTTGGAAGGTGACACCAAATGGGAGGCGCTGACGATCAATCCGGAAGACGCGCAGATGCTGGAAAGCCGGAGATTCTCGGTCGAGGAAGTCTGTCGTTTCTTCGGCGTTCCGCCGCACATGATCGGCCACACCGAGAAGAGCAGCAGCTGGGGCACCGGGCTGGAGCAGCAGACCCTGGCCTTCCAGAAATTCACGCTCCGCCGCAGGCTCAAGCGGATCGAGCAGGCGGTGAACAAGCAGCTGCTGACCCCCGTCGATCGCGCGCGGGGCTTCTACGTCGAGTTCAATATCGAGGGCCTGCTGCGCGGTGACAGCGTCAGCCGGTCGAATTTCTACAAGTCCGGCCTCAGCAATGGCTGGCTGACCATCAACGAAGTCCGCGAGCGCGAGAACTTGCCGCCTGTCGAAGGCGGTGACGTGCCACGGATGCAGATGCAGAACGTCCCGATCACGGAAGCCGGATCGAACATGGAGACAGGTGATGGAAGCAATGCATAAGGTTGCCAGCCCGGTCCTAGAGATCAAGGCTCTGAAGGAAACGGGGGAATTTGAGGGATACGGTTCGACCTTTGGCGGTGATCCCGATGTGTATGGCGATGTGATCGCCCCGGGCGCCTTCACGGAAAGCCTTGAAGAGCACCGCAGTCGCGGCACGATGCCCAAGATGTTCTGGCAGCACGACAGCAGCCGCCCGATCGGCAAATGGCTGGAGGCCAGCGAAGATGCGCGTGGGTTGCTGATGCGCGGAAAGCTCAACATGGCTGTGCAGCAGGCCAAGGAGGCCTATGCGCTGCTGAAGGAAGGCGACATCGACGGCTTGTCGATCGGCTATCGGATCCGGGAATATTCGGTCGATACCGACACCCAAGTCTGGACACTGGAGAAGCTGGACCTTCGCGAGGTGTCGGTGGTCTCCATCGGCGCCAATGAGAATGCCACCGTCGCCAGCGTGAAGGCGGCGAAAGCGCATCATGATCTTTCGGAAATGCTCAAGGCCGGGGACCGGCTGACAGAGCGGCAATTCGAGTTGTGGCTCAAGGGATTGGGCTTCTCGAATGCACAGGCGGAGCGTGCCGCGCGCCTCCACCTGAAAGGGCAGGGGGAACCTGCCGATGCGGATCAAGGGCTCGCTTTTCTGCGCGCCCTCTCGGCCTGACGGCCACACACCCACATATCGGAGGTTCCCATGGCGGGAGAAACCAAAACGGCGGAGCAACTTGCCGCCGAGATCAGAGCTGCGCACGAAAAGTCGATCAATGACGTGAAGGGCATCGCCGACGAAGCGCTTGGCAAGGCGAAGGCCGGCGAGGCTCTGACCGCGACGCTGAAGGAGAAGGCCGACGAAGCGCTGCTGAAGATGAACGAGCTCACCGGCCAGATGGCTGATCTCGAGCAGAAGATGGCACGCGGCGGCGGTCAGGATGACATCCAGCGCAAATCGCTCGGTCAGCGCTTCGTCGAGGACGAGAACGTCAAAGCATGGCTCGAAAGCAGCCCGAGCAGCGGCAAGGCTGATCTGCGCGTGAAGGCGAATCTGACCATGCTGACGACCGACGCCGATGGCTCGGTCGGCGACGGTGCAGCACCCACGCGGCTCCCCGGGGTGCAGGAACTGCCGCAGCGGCGCATGACTGTGCGCGACCTGCTGTCGTCCGGGCGGATGGAAGGCACCTCGATCGAATACGTTCAGGAGACGGGGTTCAACAACAACGCGGCGCCGGTGGCGGAAGGCGCGGTCAAGCCGTCGTCTGACATCAAGCTGGACCTGAAAAGCTCCTCCGCGAAGGTTATCGCCCACTGGATGAAGGTCAGCCGTCAGGCGCTCGATGACGTTTCGTTCCTGCGTTCGATGATCGATCAGCGCCTGATCTACGGCCTTGCCTTTGCCGAAGAGAACCAGCTGCTGAATGGCGACGGGACTGGTCAGAACCTGTCGGGCCTGATCACCAATGCGACGGCCTATTCCGCCGCCTTCGCACCGGCCTCGGCCACCGCGATCGACACCATGCGGCTCGCCATGTTGCAGGCGGCGCTGGCCGAATATCCGGCCACCGGTCATGTGATGAACCCCATCGACTGGGCCCGGATCGAACTGACCAAGGATGCCGATGGCCGCTACATCATCGGCAACCCGCAGGGCGGCATCAGCCCGACCCTCTGGAACCTGCCCGTGGTCGCCACGCAGGCGATGGGTGTCGACAAGTTCCTGACCGGCGCATTCCGGCTCGGGGCACAGATCTTCGACCGCTGGGACGCGCGCGTGGAGGCGGGTTACGTCAACGACGACTTCACCCGCAACCTCGTGACCCTGCTGGGTGAGGAGCGGCTGGCGCTGGCGGTCTACCGCCCCGAGGCCTTCATCTACGGGGATCTCGGCTTCGTCACCGAGTGAGGTCGGTTCTTAAGGAGGGCGGGTCATCCCGCCCTCTCAATGAGCCGAAGGAGGACAGCCCATGAAATTCGATGTTCTGCGCGCCCACCAAGGCGACAAATGGTATGGAGTCGGGGACACGCGCGACGCGCGCGAGGTCGAGGTGCAGCAACTGGTCGACCGCGGCGTGCTGCGCAAGGCGGCGCCTGATGTTCTGAACAAGGCGGCTCCGCCGGTGCAGAACAAGGGCGTGTCGGCCCCGAAGCACAAGGCCTCCAAGTGACCGCGCCCTTTCGGCCCACTCTCGTGACGGCCCCGGCGGAGATGCCGGTCACGGTCGAGGATTGCCGCAAACACGCCGTTGTCGAGAACAGCGAATCTGATGACGAGATCACCGCATTGATTGCCGCGGCCACGGCCCATTTTGACGGCTTTTCCGGCGTGCTCGGGCGGGCGATCATCAGCCAGACCTGGCAGCTGCATCTGGACCGTTGGCGCGGAGATCTGATCCTGCCAGCGCCGGATGTTTCCGCAGCTGAAATCCGGTATCTCGACCCCAACGGAGCAGAGCAGCCGGGCCCGAGCGTCACCCGTCACGCGATCGCGACCGGCACCCTGCTGCGCTTGCCGCGTGACTGGTCAAATCCGCCGCTTGATGAGAACAGCCCTGCGCCGATCTTCGTGGAATTCACCTGCGGGTTCGCGTCCGCTGCACAGGTGCCATTTCCGATAAAAGTGGCGATTCTGCAGATGGTCGCTCACATGTTTGCAGAACGGGAGGGCATTTCCATCGCTGAGCCCGCGTACGATCGGTTGATCGCGCCTTATCGTTGGTCTGTCATATGATCGGTCAGCGGAAGAGCCAAAGGCTTCAGCAGCCTGCGGGGAACTTGAGGGACCGTTTTGCATTTGATGGCCCAGTCTATGATGCGCGTGGCGTTCAAGTCGGGATGCAGCCTGATCTGCTGATCTGTAACGGAAAAGTTCGCTACCTTCGTGGTGGTGAGTCGGTGCAGGCAGCGAGGCTGGACGGCAAGCAACCTGTCGTCGTGACTATTCGGCGTTCGTCTGTGGCGGATTCCATCACGACGGACTGGGTGATGCGCGATGTGCGCGGTGGCACCCGATATAACGTCCGGGCCGTGGTGCCGACCGTCGATCGCCAGTGGCTGGAGATCACGGCTGAAAGCGGGGTCGCGACATGAGTTCCGCCGATGCCTTTCAGCAGCTGGTCGAAGAGACGCTGCTGGCCAACGCCGCTGTCGTGGCGCTGGTCAATAACCGGGTCTATGAGGCGCCGCCGCCAAAGGGTGCGCGAGTCTTTCCCGATGTGACCTTCGGTCCTGCAGACAGCGACGATGCGGACGCCGATTGCATCGACGGGGTGGAGCACGTCCTGCAGCTCGACGTTTGGGCGCAGGACTACGGGCGCCTCTCTAGCGCCAAGCGCATCGCAGACGCCATCCGAAAAGCTCTCCACCGGGCCGACCTCGCGCTGCCTGACCCCTATGCGCTGGCGCTGATCGAAGTTGCCTCGATCAGAGCTTTCCAAGACCCGGACGGATTGACCGCGCACGCGGTCATTTCAGTGCGGTCGATCATCGAAACCGAAACCTGAGAAGGGAGACGCCATGCCTTGGGTTGAATTCACACGGGTGTTCCGCTGGCGCGCTACGCCGAACACCTCGACCCGCTATGCCGCAGGCACGCGGAAGAACGTCACCCGGCGCTGCGCGGAAAAGGCCATCTCCACCGGCGCCGCAGTCAAGATCGAGGCGGTCAAAGGCGCGGAGGGCGAGGCCGATGCCGACGAAGATCCTCAATCTGGCGCGACTTGACCGGAAGCTGAAACGGCTTCCGACCGCAACCAAAACGCGCATCCGCGCGGCCATGGAAAAGGGCGCCGACAAGATCGTCGCCATGATGAAGAGGCTGGCGCCATCTAGCTCTGACGGCTCGCATGGTCAGCCGCCCGGCACGCTGCGTGACAGCATCGGCTGGACATGGGGGCAGGCGCCGAAAGGGTCTTTTGCCATCGCCACGCTGAAAGGGGCGGGCGTCGGCGGTGACCTGACACTGACCATCTACGCGGGCAGCACCATCGCCTTCTACGCGCGGTGGCTGGAATTCGGGACCACGAAGATGCCCGCCAGCCCGTATTTCTATGTCAGCTGGCGCGCCTACCGCAAAGAGGTGCGCCGCGAGGTTCGCAAAGCCGTCCGCGATGCGGCGCGCGCCACGGCGCAGGGCGGCTGACGCCGCATGCGCTGAAATGCCTGCCATCGGCAGGGTGCTGAGACATGGCCTTCGGCAAGCCGATGCCCGCTGATCCAGCGGGCTTTTCTATGGAGCCCTGAGATGGCACTTCCCACCACGATCAAGTTCGGAAAGTTCTTCGTCCGGCTTTCCGATGGGGCAGAAACCCCGACCTTTGCCGCGCCCTGCGGTTTCACCAGCAAATCCTTCAACCGCACGAAGACGTTTGGCGAGACGAACCTGCCGGATTGCGATAACCCCGACCTCGCGCCCTGGAGCGTCCGCGATACCCAGAGCAGGTCGGGCTCGATCACTGGAGAGGGAGTTCTGGCAAAAAGCGCCGTTCCCGCTTGGGAAGCTGCGTTCGCGAGCGAAGACAGCATCGAGTGCGAGGTGGAATTCGAATACCCGGATGGCGACAGCGACGTTTACACCGGCGCCTTCCACCTCGAATCCTTCGAAATCACCGGAACGCGCGGTGAGCGGGTCACCGCGTCGATCTCGATGCAGTCCGATGGCCCGATCACCTATGAACGGACCACGGGCGCATGAGCCGCAGCGGTAGCGTGACGCTGGACTGGGCGGACGGAACCTATCCGTTCGCCCTGACCATCGCGCAGCTGACCGAGCTGCAGGAGAAGTGCGACGCAGGGCCGTGGTATGTCCAGTGGGCGCTGCAGTCGGCCATGCTGGCCAGCAGCATCGGTTCTCCGCCCCCTCGGGACATGTCGCCTGCCTACGTGTCCGAGGTGATCCGCCTTGGCCTGATCGGAGGCGGTATGGAGGCGATGGCGGCGCTCAAAAAGGTCCGCGCCTATGTCGGCCCCGGCCAGTTTGCGGAAAACATGCCGGTGGCGTTTTCTGTGATCAGCGTCGCGCTGCAGGGCGTGCCGGAAGATGAGCCGGAAAAGCCGGAGGGGGAAGGCGAGACCAGCGCGAACCACTTCCCCGAGGAAAAGTCCGGTTCGCGCAGATCTACGGAAGCGGCGCCGCCATCGGCCTAAGCCCGGATCAGGTCGGACGCTGCTCATGGTGGCAGTTCAACGCGGCGATAGAAGGCTGGAGCGCTGCGCACGGGGCCAAGGATGGCCCCGCGATCACGCCCGAGGAAGAGGACGATCTTTGGCAGGGCGTCATTGATCGGAGCGGGTAGGGATGCCGTCAGGCCCCGAGTCCTCGACGATCAAATCTCCATCGGAAACTATCTCTCGACCTCCAAGCATCATTGCAATGCCTAGCGCGGCGATCGTCGAAAGAAGCACGTAAAGATAAGGCTCACCTTGGATGCCGACGGGCGATTGCCCGCGGGTGAGACGCTCCATGGTCGCGACGTAGGAATAACCGCTGATCGCGACCGAACCGATGAAGAAGATCGCGCCGAGCGAGCCGGTTGGCGAAAAACGCATGCGAAGTTTCATGAAATCTCCTGAGGGTCTGAAATGGCAGTTGATGTCGAAAAGCTGATTGTCCAGCTCTCTGCGGATATCAAGCAATACGAGCGGGAGATGCGCAAGGCGGTCGGCGTTTCGCAGAAACAGGCAAAGGCGATTGAAAACCGCTACCGCAATATGAGCCGAAATCTCGACGGTATCGGGCGCAGCGCGGCTCAGTCGATCATTGCGCCGCTGGCTGGTATCGGTGCCGCGCTTTCGGTTCGTGAAGTGGCCCGCTACGCGGACGCATGGACAGTGGCCGGCAACAAGATCGCGGCTTCGGCTCAGATCGCCGGGACGCAGGCCCGCAGCCTAGAAGATCTGAACAAGATCGCCGATGACACGCGCAGCGGGCTTGCAGAGACGGCGGACCTTTACTCCAAACTGCTGCGGTCGACGGCGGGCGTGGCCAAGTCGGAACTGGAGGTCGCCCGCGCCACAGAGATCGTCAACAAGGCGTTCAAGGCGGGCGGTGCTGCAGCATCTGAACAGGTTGCTGGCATCCTGCAGCTTTCGCAGGGTCTGGGCAGCGGTATCTTGCAGGGGGATGAACTGCGCTCGGTCCGGGAAAACGCGCCGATCCTCGCCCAGGCGCTGGCCGATTTTTACCAGGTGAACATCGCCGGACTGAAAAAGCTCGGGGAAGAGGGGAAGATCACTTCAGAGGGCGTCTTCCGCGCGATCCTTGCGGCACAGCCGAAGATTGAGGCCGCGTTCGCCACCACCAACGCCACCATTCAGGATGGCGTCACGCGGGTGAACAATGCCTTCACCCAATACATCGGCCAGACCGATGAAAGCCTGTCAGCGTCGCAGCGTCTCGTGGCTGGTCTGACGGCTCTGGCGGACAATTTCGACACGGTGGCCGATGTCACGCTGAAGGTGGCCAGCATCTTCGCTGCAGGCCTGCTGGGGCGGTCGATCGGGGGCATGATCGCCAAGCTTGGCCTCGCTGCAGGCGCCATCACCAAGTTCGTTGCGGCGGCGCGGGCAGCGTCCAGCATCACGGGCATCGCCACGGCGCTGGCTGGTGTGTCAGCAGCGGCTGGTCCGATTGGCCTCCTGCTGGGCGCCACAGCCGCCACGGCGATGGTGCTGTATTCGGATGCCAGTTCTAAGGCGGAGGAGCGCACCAATCGCCTCAAGGCGGAAATGGAGGAGCTGGGGCTTTATGCGCCGCAGGCTGCGGATGCGATCGACGAAGTGGCAACGTCGATCGACGACCTGACTGAGGCGGAGCGTGTGCGCAAGATTCGAGAAATCCGCGAAGAACTTGAACGGCTGCGGGATGGAACGGTGTTGGGGCAGCTCCTGGGCCGCGAAAATGACACCCTGCCAGTCATTCGCGAGGAAGCATTTCGCGGTCAGAAGATGGCGGGGATTTGGGGCAGCCCGTTCGAAAGCAGCGACAAAGAAGCTCTTGCCGAAGTCGAGCGGATCTCTGCCGCTCTTATGCAAGGCAGCATGTCGGCGTTGGAGCTTCGGGATCGCCTCAACGCTCTTGAGCAGCTCGACATCAGCGCTCCGGCTAAAGAACTGGTTGATAGGCTGAGGGATGCTGCCCCGTTTACCGAGGCGCTTATCCGACAGCAGGAAGCCTTGGGCGACAGTCCGGCGCTGCGCGAGGCCAATGACCAGTTGCGGGCTTATCGGGATGAACTGGATCTGCTGGGGCAAAAGAACTTTGCCGCGCCCGTGGTAGAACAGATCGTCGCGATCATCGACGAATTCGAGAAGGGGGAGCGGTCGGCGGATGATGCCAGGGCCGCCATCGATGATCTTGGGGAGTCGGCCCCCGGCTTCGGCCCGCTGATCGCCAATGTTCTGAACGCAATCGGTGTGCTGGATTCGCTTCGCGCCGCCGCCGTCTCAGCCGCTGCTGCTGTTGCTGCTGCAGGAGGGGCAACACCCGGGCGCGGCGATGGCAATGCTGAGGTCGCCCGGCGCCGCGCTGATGCGAAGGCTGCTAAGGCCAGCGCAGAATTCATCGCTGAACAGGAGCGCTTGCAGGCGCTGACCAAAGACCAGCTGGCGCTGGAAAGAGAAATGGCCTCTGTCCGAACCGACGCTGCCAAAGCGGGTGCGGCGCTGACGGAGGATCAGATTCGCGCGATCGCGACCGGTAACCTCGCCGCTGACGACGCCAGAAGCCCTCGGAGCGGAGGAGGATCCAAAGGTAAAAGCTCCACCGAAAAAGCCGTGGAGCGCTATGACGACGCGATCCTGAAAGAAATCGAGGGCATGCGCGCCGAAGCTGACGCGCTGAACGAACTGACGCTCGGCCAAGATCTCTATGGGTCTGCGGTCGCGGCGGCCCGCAAAGAGGCGGAGCTGCTGCAGCAGCTGCAAAACAAGGGCGTGCCGATCACCGCCGAACTGGCGATGCAGGTCCGCCACCTGACCGAACAGTGGCAGCAGGCGGACACCGCGCTGGCCATGGCGGCGGAGCGTCACGAAGAATTTCAGGCGCAGCTTGGCGACTTCAGGTCATTCACCGAGGGCGTCTTTGATGGACTGATCACCGGTGCCCTGACGTTCGAAGATGCGCTCGCCAAGATCGGGGCCAAGCTGCTGGAGCTGACTCTGGACAAGAGCTTTGAGCGGCTCTGGGATGGGCCGGGCGGGGCTGGGTCTGGCGGCGGTCTCAGCGGCACCGTGGGCACCTTCCTGCGCGCGATCGGCTTTGAGCGTGGTGGCTATACCGGCCCCGGGGGGCGCAAGACGCCGGCGGGGATCGTCCACAAGGGCGAGGTGGTCTGGTCGCAGTCGGATGTGCGGCGCGCGGGCGGCGTCGGCATGGTGGAGGCCATGCGGCGGGGCATGGGCGGCTATGCCAATGGCGGCCCGGTGATGCCCAGTGTCGCGCCGCAGATTCCGATGGCCCGGCGGTCAGAAGCCTCCAGCAGTGTGGCGGGTGTGCTGACCGGGGAAATCGGCGTCACCGTCGATGATGACGGCAGGGTGCAAGCCTACGTCAAGCGGGCAGTCATCCAGGGCTCACGCGCCGCAGAGGCGTCTGCCGTGAACACGGTGAAACGCAATCTGCCTGCGTGGAACCGCAACACCAAGATTTACGGAGCGCCGTGATGCCCCCCATTTACGACTGGCGGTCCCGGCTCTGCAATGTTGGGCAGGTGTTCCTGCAGCCCGGACAGTCCGACATGGGCGGCATGACGCTTGGCGGATTCCTGACCGAGAATCCGGAGCCGGGTGGCCGGTATCATCTGCGCATGAGCTTTCCGCCGTTCTGGAAGGATCGCGCGCGGAACAAGGATGCGTCATGGACCATCACCCGGCTGTCGGCGGGGGCGATCATGCGCATCCCCCTGCTGCCCTCTGTCCAGTTGGTGTCCGCCGCCGATCTGGGGGGCACTGATGCCGGTCAGCCGTGGGCAAATGGCGAGCCATGGGCCAACAGCGAAAACTGGGGCTGGCGCCCGGCCGCACCGGTGGCGGCTTCGGCTGCGCGGGGCAGCGCGTCGTTTCAGGCCGATCTGTCGGAATTCGGGCAGGTGCTGGTGATTGGTGATGTGATCGGGTTCAGCCAGGGCAATCTGGATTTCGCCCACAAGGTCATGGACATCAGCTACAGCGCTGGCGACGTGGCGACGATCTCTGTCAGCCCGCCGCTGCGCCGGGCCGTGACCACGGACGACGCGATGCAGTTCCGCCCGCGCGTCATGGTGGTCTGCCGCAATGCCGCCTCCGCCCTGGTCGGGCTGACCCGCCGAAACCGGATTTCGCTCGGTGAGCTGCAGTTTGTGGAGGCGCTGCTGTGAGCACGTTCGAAGAGGAGCTGCTGGCCGCCCTTGGGGGCGCAGATGATGCATGGGATATCCGCGCCGCAGTCAGGCGCTGCTTTTTCTATGACTTCGACGGCTCTCCCGTCCGGCTGTGGGATGGCGTCGGCCTGCTGACGACGACGGTGGGCGTGGGTGACCCGATGACCCTGCCAGACGGGCAGATGGTGGCCGCCACCGAATGGCTGGGAACACGCGATGGCATGGGCGGGAATGTGCATCAGGCGCCTGCGGTGGCAGATGACCGGGACGGAACGGCCCCGAACTACACATTCGGCCTGCCGTTTCTGGATCATGAAACCTTCAGCGCGATCAAGGCAGATCAGGCCAAGGCCGCGGGGCGCAGCCTGACCTGCTACCACGCGATATTTCTTGCAGATGAGGGGCTGTTGCCCGCCACTCCGCTGCGCTTTGCCTGGCGGCTCACGATGCAGAAGGTGGATTTTTCCCAGGCGCTGGAGGAGCGCGAGGATGGCGTGATCAAGCGCATCTACTCCGCCACCGTCACCGCGCGCTCTGGCGAGGCTGGCCGGTCCCGCTACCCGGGCGGCACCTATACCGACACCAGCCAGCGCGACCGCGCCCGGCTGCTGGGGCTGGAAAGCGACAGCGGATGCGTCTTCGTCGCCAAGAACAGCCAGAGGACATTCCGTGTCGGGTAGGTTTCACCCGGCAGTTGAGCGGGCCCGGGCGCGCTGGCGGTCTGAGCCGTTCGCATGGGGCGCAGCGGACTGCATCATCAGCGTCTGCGATTACCTGCTGGACCGCACCGGCATCGATCCGGCGGCGCCGTGGCGGGGCAGCTACTGCACGCCCGAGGGCGCGGAGGCGATCTGCCTGCGCCACGGCGCCGCGCTGGGGCTGATGCGGCACGGCATGGCGCGGGCCGGGTTCGTGCCGGGCGAGCCGGTGCCGGGCGCGGCGGTGGTGGTCGACATGTTCGGCCACGAAATCACAGGCATATTCCTTGGGGGGCGGCAGACGATGCTCAGACTGGAAGGGCGCGGGCTGGTCGATTGGCCGGCGCCGGTACTGGAGGCGTGGCCATGCGCGTGATGCGGCTGATCCTGCTGACCACCACGGCCATCATCACGCCCACGCTGGCGGCGGCTGACCCGGTCTCGGCCTTCATCGCGGGCTTCACGGGCTCCGGTGCGGCGGGTGTCGCAGCGGCTACGGCAAGCGCCATCGGTGGCCTGACCGCCGTCGGCTATGCCTTGGGCGCATTTCTGGGGCAAAATATCCTCGGAACGCTGCTCCTGAACGTCGGCATCGCCTATCTGCTGCGCCCCGATCAGCCCGAGCCGCCGCGCATCGAACAAGCGCAGGTCAACACGCGCATCGCGCAGGCGGAGCGCTATCAGCTGGGCGGGCGGGTCAAGATCGGCGGCGCGGCGGGCGCCTTTGCCGAATACGATTCCGGCGGGAACTTTTGGTATGTGGTGATCCACGGCGACGCTGAGCTGGTCGGCGAGCCGCAGTATTACCTCGATGGCATCCCGGTCGAGCTGCAGCAGTATGACCAGCGCATCGGCACCGCCGTGGATCAGGTGTTCACCACCAATCTGGTTCTGTCCGGCATGCTGGCCAGCACCTCGCGCGAGGATGGGGATCGCGTCCTGCTGACCGGCCAGACCGACGCGCGCGAGAACGGAACCTATGAGCTGGACGCCACCGGCCTGACCGATGGCTCTGGCACTCCGTTTTTCTCTCTTTCCCGCGCCTCAGACATGGCCAGCGGCGCCAGCGTCGAGCGCGGCCTGCTGATCCCGCCGCCTTCCGCTTTCGGGGGGTTCGGCGGCGGCCTCTCGGCTGGCCGGTGGGAGCTGACCACCGATGTGGTGGTCGGGACCGATGATGTGGAGTTCGTGCTGACCGATCCTTGGTCGGATGCGCTGCGCGCGGGGTCGGTCATAACCGATGAATTCTGCTGGAACGACGATGCAGAGATCTGGGACAACAACGGCGAAAAGCGGCTGGCCTATCACGTCTTCACCGTGAGCCCGACCGCAGACCAGCCATATGGCGATCTGCCCGAATGGTTTACCGAATCCTTCCCGGCGCTGCCCGAGGATTTCTTTCTGGCCGGGGTCTGCTACTCGATCGTGCGCTGCGCGTCGATCCGCCAGCCCGCACTCTCTCGGATGCGGCGATTCCGCGGCCCGATCGGCATTGGCGAACCTGCGGTGCAGCTGGTGGCCAATTTCAGCCGCGTCCCGGATCCTCGCGTCGAGGGTGTCGACGTCTCCGACCCGTCCACATGGCTGCCGGGCGACGGCAATCCGGCGATCCTCTGGGCCTGGTGGCGACTGAACCGATGGGGGCGCGCGCAGGATCACACGCTGATCAACTGGGACATGGTGGCGGCGGCGGCGGATGATTGCGACGACATTCTGACCGACCGCAACGGCGATACTGTGCCGCGGTATCGGGCCGGGGTGGCAATCCCCGACACGCAGACGCGGCACGAGGGGGAACAGGAGATCCTGAAGGCGATGGACGCCTTCGTGGCCTATGACGATCAGGGCCGCGCCTATCCCGTGCCGGGCAAATACCGGGCGCCGACGCTGTCGCTCACGGCGGCGCGCGACATCTTCACGGCGGCAACGCAGGGCGTGGATGACGGCGAACAGCCCATGGACGGGGTTGTGGTCAATTACCTCTCCCCCGATCACAGCTACACCAAGCAGCCCTGCGCGCCGTGGCAAAATCCCGACTTTTATGACCCTGCGCGCGAGCCGAATTTCCTGATTGTCGATGTGCTGGCATGCCAGTCGCATAATCAGGCGGTGCGGCTGGCCAAGGCGATCGGCGGGCGTGAGCAGGCGCGGTTCCGGGCCGCGCTCGGCACCACCGTCAAGGGCATCCTCGCCAAGCGGGAGCGGGCGATCGATCTGACCTATGACGCCGTCTTCGACGGGCCTCATGAGATTGTCGGGCCGGTCGAGGAGGGCGCCGACGGCGCGGCCTGCACCATGGCCGTGGTGCCGCTGGCGCCCGATCGCTGGACGCTGAATGCTGGCGAAGAGGGTGCGCCTCCGGCCCCCACGCCCGAGCTGGAGATTGACGACGGCCTGCCCGACGCCACCGGCGTGGTGCTGACCTCGCAGGCGATCCAGACCGACAGCGGGCAGGCGGTGCGCATGCGGGCCGTGTTCGATGCCCCGGCGCGGGACGATCTGTTTTTCCGGTTCCGCTATGCCCCGACCGGCACGTTCGCCCATGAATATTTCACCGTCGATATGGACGAGCTGCAGGCCTATTCCGCGCTGGTCGCGGATGGCACGACCTATGACGTGCAATGGAAGACGGTCACCAGCAGCGGCAGCAAGGGCACAGAGTGGAGCGACATCGAGACGATCACCGTCACGGCCAACGCCACGCCGCCTGCGGCACTCGTCAGCGCCTCGGCCACCGGTGGCACGGGCGAGGCCGATCTGGCGTGGACGGCGGCCAATGACGGGAACATGCGCGCCGTCGAGATCCGGCGCGGCCTGACCACCACCTATGCCGACGCCACCCTTGTCGGCACGGTCATCACCCCGGCCAATGCCAACGGCACGCTGACCGAAGCAGGGTTGGCCCCCGGGACCGTCTATTACTGGCTGACGCCGATCAACGGCTCCGGGATCCCGGGCACCGCGTCTGGCCCCATCACCACCACCATCTCCTGACACAAATCACCGCACGAGGTAGCACATGGCTCTGAGCAAGACGCCGCAAGAGGTCATTGAAGGCAGCCCAGTCGATCCGAACAAGCGCCCTGTGCCTGCGGAAATGACCACGCTCCTGACGGAGATGCGCGACGAATACCAAGAGTTTGGCACGGCTCTATCCTATGCCAGCATCCTGCGCGAGAGCTGGACCGCCCTCGCCACGCTCGCGCCCGACGGTATCGGCCAGCAGGCCGAGGTCAGCCCTGACGATACCGGCACCCACTCCGATCCGCAGACCAGCGCGACTGTCGACAATGCCGGACGCTACACCGCCTTTGGCACCGGCGCGGGGCAGTGGACTTGGGTGGACGGCGGCGGGCTTGCCAGCAAACTCTCCATCAGCGCCCGGCTTTCTGAGTTCAGCGGCCCGTTTGCGGGTGAGGTGCGTGGCAACATCGGCGCCGCCTCCCAGGAGGACATGGACGCGGCAGAGGCGGCGATTGCTGACAAGGCCGATGCCGCCACGGTGACCGCCGCTCTTGCCACCAAAGCACCCGCAGCCGACGCCGCGCTGACCGGCGATGCCACGGCGGAAAATCTGGCCGTGTCTGGCAACCTGAGCGTGGGCGGCACATCGGTGGTGACTGCGCTGGCGGCCACGGCGGACGTGCTGACGACCAGCCCGAACATCTTCAATAAAAACGATCCGGATGCGGCAGAGGATTTCCGCGTCATCACCTCGAATGGCGAACTTGCGAACAACGTGGGGACTGCGGTCACCGGGTTCATCCCGGTCACGGCGGGGCAGCAATACACCTTCAAGGAGCGGCACAATACCGCTTGGTATGATGCCTCGCGGGTATTCATTTCCGGCGTTGCGGCCAGCTCAGTAAACACCCTTACTGCGCCTGACGAAGCGGCCTATTCGCGCACTGGATACGACACCACGGGCGATACGACACCGGACAATTACTGGATTGTCCAGGGCGCAGAGGCGCTGGAAATCTATCGCCCGTTTGGCGGGGCCATCGCCCCTGCGCGAGTCTTTGGCCTGACTTCTGAATCGTTCGAGGATGGGTCTGTGTCGCCTGAAAAGGCGTCGTTTACCGCGGAGGGGAGTAACCTCTACGACGCTTCCACGATCCTGCCTGACTTCTTCATGAATGCTGCTGGCGCGCTGACTGCCAGTGCGACCTACTCCGTCTCGGACTACATCCCCGTCGAGGAGGGCGAAACCTATAGCCTGAGAATGCCCCCCCTCGGCGGAGGGGCGCGATTTTTGACGGCATTTGACTCGAGTAAAGCGCCGCAAAGCGCGGCAGGCAGCAACAGCACGATCAGCAGCTATACCGTGCCGGAAGGTATCGCTTTCATCCGGGCGACTGTTTTCCGGTATAGCGAAACAGTTTTTCAGGTTGAGAAAGCAGCTAAGGCGACGCTCTACGAAAACAAGCGGCGCGTGCTGAATATGTCTGTGCCGGTCGATATGCTCGTCGGGTCTGCGCTGGAGCCGACGCTCAACAAGGCGCGGCTCAAGCAGGGCAAAATGAGGCTCGGGCGGCTGCAGTTCGGGTATGAAGATCAGATCAATTTCGCGGCCATCGGAGACAGCTACAGCCAGAGCGCGGCGCGGTGGACCGAAAACGCCGCGCGGCATCTGGTGGCGAAATACGGTGACGGCGGCGGCGGCTGGACCGGCTACGCTTTTTTCAACCCCGGCTCCACGCCCTATGTCATTCCCTCGAACCAGCCCGGCGGGGTCAACGGCAACGTCCGGGCGACCGAATACCCGGTGAGCTACAGCGGCACGTGGGCCTGCACCTATACCGGCACGGTCTCGCCCGACATGGGCGCGGTCACGTCGAGCACTGCAGGAGACTACATCGAGCGCGGCGTGCCCGCGACACCCGACCATACGGCCCTGCGGGTGCTGTATATCGGGACTGCGGATGGCGTCGTGCGCTACCGGATCGACGGCGGGGCATGGTCCAGCAACGTCAATGTGCAGGGCACGGTTGGCAATATCGGGTCGTTTGACATCGCCCTGACCGGCGGCGCGCATACCGTGCAGATCGAGGTGGTGAGCGGCACGGTCACGCTCTGCGGCGACAACGCGATGAGCGATGCCGATGGTGTCAGGTTCCACAAGCTGGGCTGCAGTGGATCGTGGATCGACCAGTGGGCCAGCGTGGACCAGACACAGCAGGTGGCCGCGTGGGCGCTGCTGGGGCTGCACTCTGTCACCATCATGGATGGCACCAACAGCCAGTCGCAGGGCGATACCACAGCGGAGTGGTCGGCAGATATGCAGACCTTGATCGACCGTGTGCGGCTGGCCGCAGCGACGCCGGATCTGATGATCATGATGCCGCCCGAAAACGCGCAGACCTCGCGTGTGCATCCGATCGCGGCCTATGCGCAGGAGGGGCGGCGGCTGGCCATTGCCAATCGCACCGCCTACCTCGATCTGCAGCCGTATTTTGGCGACCACCCGGATGACTACGACAGCGACGCTGATTTCCCCCTGTTTTCGTCGGACGATATCCATCCGGATGCCGTAAGCGGCGGGCGCATCATGACGGTCGCATGGCTTGAAATGATGTGCGTGCCGGGCTGAGGTGGCGCGATGATCCCCGCACTCCTCACCGCGCTGTCGCGGCACTATCTCGATCTGTATGCCGGGCTGGTGCCCTTCGCTGTCGTCACGCTGCTGGCGCTGACCACCGCGCCCGGCGCGCTGCATTTCTTGGCGGCATGGTCTGCCGTCAGATTCGTGACCCGGACGTTGCGCCGGATCCACCACGGGGCCGCATGAGCAAGACAGAAAAGCGCGTCCGCTGGGCGCAGGTGCTGAGCCTTCTGGCGATCATCGCCCTGTTCGTGGCCGATATCGGCCTCGATATCCTCGCCAAGGAAGTGCCCGAGTGGGTCTATCCCATGCTGGGCCTGCTGGCGCTGGGGGTGGAGGCCCCCGCGCTGTCCCGCTTCGTCATGGCGCTGCTGCGCGCCGGGGCAGGCGGCGGGGAGGGGCAGAAGTGATGGCGGACCGCATGAGCGCAGCTGGCAAAGTTTGCGGTCCAAACTCGTTAAAACCACAAACTGTGCTCATGCCCATCACTTGGGGTGCAGTTGCACATGAAAGCAACAGTTTTGTGAAGAAGTGAGCGCGGCTGTCCTAAGGTAAGGGGCATACGTCGGACGTTGAACATCAACCTGCCGCGCTCAGCCAAAAAGATACCGGCGGCGATCGGCTTCTGCAAATACGAAATGCTGCTTCCCAAAGAACAGCATTATCTCTCCCCCCGAGCGCGCCGCTCGTCTGTTCGGAATGTGAGCGCGACATTCGAGGCGCCACTCATGCGGTGCGTGTCCTGGGCTGAAGCACTCACGCTTTCCGCCCCTCCGATCCGAACTATCGATGCTTACCCATCAAGCCCCGCCATCGCGCGGGGCTTTCCTTTGCAAGGAGATCACCATGAGACAGGAAATCCGCCTGCTGCAGGCGGCTGCGTCGGCGCTTGGCTTCACGGTCGGCCCGGCTGACGGGCTGTGGGGGCCGAAGACGCGCGCCGGTCTGGAGGCGCTGCGCGATGCCCATCAGGGTCGCTGGGGTGACCCGGTGCTGCAGATCGGGCGGGCGCTGATCGACCTGGGCTATCTGACCGAAGGGCCGCTGAGCCGGGCATGGACGCCGGAGCTGGACCGGACCCTTGGCGAGCTGATCGCCGCCGATGGCCTGCCGCGCTCTGGGGCCGTCATCGAGGCCACGACGCAGCCCGCCAGCCCGCCGCTGCGCCCGGGGCACGGAAACCGGCTGTTTCAGGGCAGGGCGGGGCATCTGGTCCGGCTGTTCGTCCTGCACACCACGGCCACACCGACCAGCTGGTGGCAGGGCAAAACCAACGCTCAGATGTTCGCGGAGATCCGGCGCTGGCACATGGACAAGGGCTGGCGCGATATCGGCTATCACGGCGTGATCTTTCCCGATGGCGAGATCATCGAGGGCCGCCCTTGGGGCGAGATCGGCGCGCATGTGGTCGGCCACAACGCCGGATCGCTGGGCTATTCCATGGTGCCGATCCGCACCATCACCCGCATGGGCCGGGCAGAGGATTTCTACACCGAGGCCACCCTGTCCGCGATGCGCGGCGTGATCGCCCGCGCCTGTGCCCGCACGCCCATCACTCGCATCGCCGGGCACAATGAGTTCGCGGCCAAGCTCTGCCCGGGCTTCGTCGTCACGCCCGAGGACTGGGCACCTGCCGGGTGGGCCGCGTGATGGCGCGCATCCGGCATAAGATCGCGATTGTGGCGCAGGAATACCGCCTGTGGCTTGCCGGACGGCTCATCCTGCTGGCTTGCAAGGTGACGCCTCGTGCCCGGCCGGAATCCCGGGCCGTCTATGAGGGCGCGGTGCATGCGTTGCAGCGCCTGTCGCGGCTCGACTGATGCGCCTCCTCCTCCCGATCACCGACTGGCGCGTGGCGCTGGTCCTCTCTGCGGCTGCCTGCCGCGCAACCTCTGCGCCTGTGGCGCATCCCCCGAAAGGAAAAGACCATGACCGGACAAATCGCCCTGCTGCTGCGGGTGTTCATCCTGCTGCCCCTCGCTGGCCTCGCCGCGACGCTGCCGTTCGTCACCTTTGACAAGGCGGCGGGGCTGCTCACCATCGACGTGAACGCGGCATCGATCACGCTGGCCGTGGTTCTGTATGGCCTCGTGAGCGGCGGCACCTTTGCGTGGTCGCGGTGGGCCAAGGCGCTTGGCGGTAAGACTTGAGGCTTGCACCGGCCATGACGCCTTCCGCTTCTCTGTCGCTGTCGATCTGGCGGCGGAGCGGGGGGAGGCGTTCGCCATCATGGTGATGCAGGTGAAGGGTTGGGGCGTCATCGATCTGGCGCAGGCGGGGCAGTGGCTGCAGGCGAATGGCCACCACTGCCGGTGCCCGAAATGCCGCCCCCGTGATCCGCCGCGACGCGCGCCGCCCCCGGCGCAGCTGAGCCTGTTCTGATCGCTTGACCCCGCGCCACCCCGGCGCGGGACCGTTAGGATTACACTAACTGCTTACTGGTAGGATCGCCGTAGCCAAGCTAAGCTTCGATGAAGCAAACCCACTGGGGGTAAGATGGTGAACTGGAAGGAAGGCATGAAAAAGATACCTTGCCTGCGCCTGCTAAGACGCTTTTCCTCGGTTTCGGATAGAATCGATCAAAAAGATCGGGAAATCCGCGAGGAAGCGAAGGATATCAAGGAAGATGAACAGAGAGCTCAACGAGAAATCAGAAAGGGTGCAAGAAGAGGAGATCACAGATTCCGTTTATGACTTCCTTTATCATGACGGTCGCAGGATTGCATCTCTTCTCGCGCAGTTCGACCCGTCTGGTCACCTCACGCAGCTGTCAGAGGGTCGCTCTGCAAGGCGGGCAAGAGATAGCACTACTGACATAATGACATCGGGCGGCGTTCCTGCCATCGCTAAATTACAAAGCGCAAATAAGGAACACGTACATCGCGCTCATGAAGAAGAAATTTCACGTGTTTATGATCCGATGTGGGCAAATGCGCGGGAATTGTTAGATCAACTGGACGGTCGAGGGCTAATCGTTCGGGATATTTCTTCTGCACAAATCGGTCAAATTGTTTTATTTACTGGTGACCTCTCAATATACGATTTGGAAATGCTTGCGGGGATATGGCGAGCTCCGGCAATGCGAAAATTTATGACTAAATCTCTTCCGGACATACCAGAAATACCAAAATCGCTTAGAAATAACGCAACATTAATCCAAGCGCAGAAGGCAGTGAAGGCCACGAGAAGCGCTGCCGAAGATCATTTGAACTTATTCTCAGAGATAATTCCGCTTCTGCCGCACACTGTACAATCAAGTGTTTCCGGTTCAAATGGCGTTAAGGTTTGGAGTAGCTTAGAGAAGGGCGGGCTCACGGTTGCTGCGGGAAATATCACGCTCAATCACGGTGTTTCGATCCCAGGAGAGTGGGCCATTTTGGGAATTCTGGATGCCCATCCACTTATGGACCGCGACGTGAAAGTGCGAGACCAGACACCGGGTGGGGAGGAAATGCTTGCTAAGCTTTTTGAGGCGCTTGCACCAGTAGTTCGGCAGATGCTCGGACGGCCACGCGACGCCTATGGAGTCACGCCGCTTTTGGTATTTCGTGAAATCGAGAGTCTGCCTGGAACATTTCAAGATTCTTAGAAAACGAAATCCCTAATCGACTACGCTTGACCCCGCGCCATCCTTGGCGCGGGGTTCTTTTTTTGTGCCTGCGCCCTATCTGCCGGGCATGACCCGCTGGACCTATCGCCCCTGCATCATCGCTGGCACGTCACGCCCGAACGATTTCGTGGTGAAGCGCGACGGGCGGGACGTGGGCCGGGTGATGCAGCAGCGTCTCGGCATGAGCGCGGGCGGGGATCTAGTCTGGTGGTGGGGCACATGGACCTATCCGTCAGTGCATGGCTATGCGGAATCGCTGGAACAGGCGCTGGAGAAAGTCAGGCAGGGCGCGACGGATGATCTTCCGGAGACGGATGTGGATCGGCGGCGGTGAGCGGGCATCTTGTTGTAGTCACCAAGGTGGAGTACGCAGACCGGTCCGCCCCTGTGCCCGGCATCTGCAATGGACTGCGCCGCCCCATGGTTGATCTGTGGGCCGGGCTGGAGCGCCACCCCGAGACGGCTTCGACCGAACGCTCGTTTTGACGGACTCTGAAGAGGGCTCGCATTGCCCTCCTTAATGCTGTAGATTCATCGGGAACAAGAGAACTCTACCCGAGGAAACGATACTTGACACTTGTTGTGGGGGCGATCTTCGCGGGATTCTGCTTTTTGGTGATCACCGCTTTGGTTACGTTGATCGCGCTCAACCTCGGGGAAGATGACACCCGTCCTGGGGCGGTAGGGAATGCGATTTTGGTCGGCTTTTGCTTTCTGTTCGCCACTGTCGCGTATTGGAGCGGCAGTTGGCTTTTCTTTACAGAAGAAGAGATCGCTAGTCCGAGACAAGAGACCGCTGAGGATTACCTCGGAAAATGGAGATCCGATGCGCCCAGCAACATTACACGTACTCTCATTTCGAACAACGTTCGGGGATGCGGCGAATTTCACCACAAGCCTAGTGCTCGGAACAGTGGTGAATACCTCGTCTATTGTACGCCTGACGGACGGAACTGGGCTGCCTACCTCGTGTGGCCAAATGTAGACCGTATCAGCGGTCCTGCACACCCCAACCCAAACATCAAACTTCCGCGCTAGCGGAGATATTGCGTCATGCAGCAATAATCACTGACCTGAGAACTAAAAGCCCGGCGCTGAGAAATTACTTTCGCTCTCCCATAGAGATGTCCTGCAAGTCAGTTTCAAAATCCATCCTTTTTTCTACCGCTTCAATACCTCCGGCGTCGTCGAGGCGCCGCGCGAAAGATGAGGACACTACTCCGGTCCGCGACATGCCGTGTCCGTCACTGCGACATCCGCCCCACCTCAGCCTCGATCTTCTCCCGCGCCTCTTCCTCGCTGTCGCCGAACTGGAACCAGACTTGGCCCGGCTCCATCCCCCAGACGTCGCCGACAAATGGGGAGCGCTTCGCCATGGCGAGCCAGCCGGGCGCACCGTTGCGACAGGGGCGGATCAGGTAATGCCAGGTCACCCCTTCACCAGCCACAGGATCAGCCAGAACGGCCAGCTGATGCCCGCCGCCAGCCCGAACAAGACATAGACCGTGAATAGGAATGAGCTCAGCCCTACGATCAAATCACCCATCGGTTCCTCCTGTGTGGAATCGCACTGAGGCCTGCCGGGAAGCGTGGTCCACATCGCTCGCAAGCCATTGATTTATTATGGACCGCGTGACCGCTTTCGCGGTCCACATGCCCATTGATTTTGCTGGATTTTTTCGGGTTTTTGGTAGGCCCGGAGGGACTCGAACCCCCAACCAAGGCGTTATGAGCGCCCTGCTCTAACCGATTGAGCTACAGGCCCACCTTGGGGTTCACTACCATTCCGGGCGCGCGGGTCAAGACGGGCGGCGCGGCGGAGGGCGGGTCGGTTGGGGGATGGACGCTTTTCTTCGCGCACGGCTTGCGCTAAAGCCGCGCGAAACTGGCCTGGAGGGCGGCATGACCGACAGCAAGAACGGCATCACCTATGCGGATGCGGGGGTGGATATCGACGCGGGCAACGCGCTGGTGGAGCGGATCAAGCCTGCCGCCAAGCGCACCAACCGTCCCGGCACCATGTCGGGGCTGGGCGGCTTCGGCGCGCTCTTCGACCTGAAGGCGGCGGGTTACAGCGATCCGGTGCTGGTGGCGGCCACGGACGGCGTGGGCACCAAGCTGCGCATCGCCATCGACACCGGGCATCTGGACGGGGTGGGCATCGATCTGGTGGCCATGTGCGTCAACGATCTGGTCTGTCAGGGCGCGGAGCCGCTGTTCTTTCTGGATTACTTCGCCACCGGCAAGCTCGACACCGACAGCGCCGCGCGGGTGATCGAGGGCATCGCCGAAGGCTGCGTGCGCTCGGGCTGCGCGCTCATCGGCGGCGAGACGGCAGAGATGCCGGGCATGTATCCGGCGGGGGATTTCGATCTTGCGGGGTTTGCAGTGGGCGCGATGGAGCGCAGGCAGGATCTGCCGCGCGAGGTCAGCGCGGGCGACGTGCTGCTCGGGCTTGGTTCTGACGGGGTGCATTCCAACGGCTACAGCCTCGTGCGCAAGCTTGTGGAGATCTCGGGGCTGGGCTGGGAGGCGGACTGCCCCTGGGCCGAAGGCAGCCTTGGCGAGGTGCTGCTGACGCCGACGCGGCTTTACGTCAAGCCGGCGCTGGCGGCGGTGCGGGCAGGGGGCGTGCATGCGCTGGCGCATATCACCGGCGGCGGCCTGACCGAAAACCTGCCGCGCGTGCTGCCCGAAGGCTGCGGCGCCACGATCGATCTGCACAGCTGGGCGCTGCCCGGCGTGTTCGGCTGGATGGCGCAGACCGGCGGCATGCAGGCGGCGGAAATGCTCAAGACCTTCAACTGCGGCATCGGCATGGTGCTGGTGGTGGCGGCGGACCGCGCGCCCGCGCTGGCCGATCTGCTGCGCGCCGAAGGCGAGACGGTGGTGACGCTTGGCACCGTGACCGAAGGGCAGGGCATCCGCTACGAGGGCCAGCTGGGGTGAAGCGCGTCGCGATCTTCATCTCGGGCGGCGGGTCGAACATGCTCCGTCTGGTCGACAGCATGACCGGCGATCATCCGGGCCGGCCCGTGCTGGTGCTGTCGAACCGCGCCGATGCGGGCGGGATTGCCGCTGCCGCCGCGCGCGGCATCGCCACGGCGGTGGTGGATCACCGGCCCTTCAAGGGTGACCGGGCCGGGTTCGAGGCAGCGCTTCAGGCCGAGCTTGACCGCGCCGCCCCCGACATCCTGTGCCTTGCCGGGTTCATGCGGGTGCTGACGGCGGGGTTCGTGATGCCATGGGCGGGGCGGATGCTGAACATCCACCCGTCGCTTCTGCCGAAATATCGCGGGCTCGACACCCATGCCCGGGCGCTGGCGGCGGGGGATGCCGAACATGGCTGCACCGTGCATGAGGTGACGCCGGAACTCGACGAGGGCCCGATCCTTGGGCAGGCGCGGGTGGCGGTGGCACAGGACGACACGCCCGACACGCTGGCGGCGCGCGTGCTGGCGATGGAGCATCAGCTTTATCCCGCCGTGCTGCGCCGCTTTGCCCAAGGCGACCGCAGCCCGCTGCTGCTGCCCTGACCGCGGCCTGCAGCGTTTCTGCCCATTCCGCCACAGGTCGCGGCTGCCGCGCGCGGAGGTCTTTGATCTTGCGCGCCTGCGGGTGTAGGAGGCGCGAACAGTTATGTCACGCAAGATGGCCGGAGCCCGCATGAAGACAATCACCTCGACGGAAGATCTGGCAGAGTTCTGCACGCGGGCGGCCTCCGCCCCTTATGTGACCGTGGACACCGAGTTCCTGCGCGAACGCACCTATTATTCCAAGCTCTGCCTTGTGCAGCTGGCCATTCCGGGCAGCGCCGAAGAGGATGCGGTGCTGGTCGATCCGCTGGAGAGCGGCCTGTCGCTGGAGCCGCTGCTGGAGCTGTTCCGCAACACCGACGTGATCAAGGTCTTTCACGCCGCGCGGCAGGATCTGGAAATCTTTTACATCGATCATGGCGTGATCCCGGAGCCGCTGTTCGACACGCAGGTCGCGGCCATGGTCTGCGGCTTTGGCGAACAGGTGGGCTACGAGACGCTGGTCAAGCGCATCGCCAAGCAGCAGCTCGACAAGTCCTCGCGCTTCACCGACTGGTCGCGCCGCCCGCTGACCGATGCCCAGAAGAAATACGCGCTGGCCGATGTGACCCATCTGCGGGTGATCTACGAGTTTCTGGCCGACAAGCTGGCCGAGACCGGGCGCGCCCGCTGGGTGACCGAAGAGCTGGCGGTGCTGACCGATCCGGAGACCTACATCACCCGCCCCGACGAGGCGTGGCAGAAGATCCGCACCCGGTCCTCCAGCCCGCGCTTTCTGGCGCTGGTGCGGGCGCTGGCCGCCTTCCGCGAGGAGTATGCGCAGTCGCGCAACATCCCGCGCACCCGGGTCTACAAGGATGACGCGCTGGTGGAACTGGCCTCGACCAAGCCCGCGACGCTGGACGATCTGGGCCGGTCGCGCCTGCTGCTGCGCGAAGCCCGCAAGGGTCCGATCGCCGAGGGCATCCTTGCGGCGGTGCAGGCGGGGCTCGACTGCCCCAAGGAGCAGCTGCCGCAGGCCGAGGACGAGCGCGACCAGCTGCAGGTGAACCCCGCGCTGGCCGATCTGCTGCGGGTGCTGCTGAAGGCCAAGACCGAAAGCTCGGGCGTGGCTTCGCGGCTGATCGCGCCTGCGGCGGAGCTTGACGCCATCGCCGCCGGTCAGCGCGACGTGAAGGCGCTGCAGGGCTGGCGGCACGAGGTGTTCGGCGCCGACGCGCTGCGGCTCTGCGAAGGGCGCATCGCGCTGGCGGCCAAGGGCAAGACCGTGGCGGTGATCGAGATCTGAGCCGCTTGGCGGGGGCGGAGGAGGGGGCTGCTCTCCTCTTTCGCCAAAGGGAAGCGTCCGTCACGGGCGGATGCCCTGTGCGAGGGCCGGACGAAGCAGGATGGGGGCTCTGCCCCCGTCCGCTGGCGCGGACTCCCCCGGGATATTTCTGGCCAATGGAAACCGGCATGTGCCGCAGAGCCCGTGCGGCGCGGGCTGTGGCTCTCCCCCCCGGCGCGGGGCGTGTGGGGCCGCCTAGCGGCGGGTTTCCAGCGCGTTGCTGCGGCCCGCGACGCGGATCGCGCTCACGCTGGCCAGTTCCTGATCGGTGAGCCAGACGGCGGCGGTGACCATGCGCGCGCGCGCGCCGGTGTTGCGCGGGCCCGCCTGCTGCAGCGCGGCCAGCGTATAGGCCAGCCTGCCGGTGCCGCGCGCGGTCTCGTCCTCGACCAGCCGCACGTCGAAGGGGCCGACGCGGTCGGCCACGCCGGTGACGCGCAGGATGGCGCCGCCGGGACGGCGTTCCAGCAGCACTTCGCTGATCTGCTCCACGGGGCGGCCGGCATAGTCGGGCGCCTCGCGGGTCAGCAGGCTGACGCGGCTGCGTTCGGGGATCAGGGGATTGGCGCTGCCGGCTTCGGCCCCGGCCGACCGCACGGGGCCGCTGCCGCCGCCGAACCAGTTGAACGGATTGACGCGCGAGTCGCGCACGCTGGCGCAGCCCGCAAGCAGTCCCGCAGAGATCACCAGCAACGTGAAGGGTTTGAACATGCGATTTGGTCCCGTCTTGTCGCCTCCGGGACTAGCCTGTTTTGCCGAAGTTGAAAAGCATCCTTCGCGGGCACTGGACCTTTGGCCGGGCGCCGCCTACCTCTGGGGCCGGAACAGGAGGGCGCATGGCACAGGCTGGCTTCGAGCAACTGGTGGGGGATTTCGAGTTCCTTGAGGACTGGGAAGACCGCTACCGCATGGTCATCGAGATGGGCCGCGACATGGCCGCACTGCCCGAGGCGCTGAAAGTGCCCGCCACCAAGGTGGAAGGCTGCGCCAGTCAGGTCTGGCTGCATGTGACATGGGACGGCCCGCGGCTGCGCTTTCAGGGCGAGAGCGACGCGATGATCGTGCGCGGGCTGATCGCGGTGCTGCACCGGCTTTATGACGGGTTGTCGGCCCAGGAGGTTCTGGCCACCGATGCCCGCGCCGAACTGGGGCGGCTGGGGCTCACCGAGCATCTTTCGGCGCAGCGATCGAACGGTCTGCGCGCCATGGTAGAGCGGATCCGGGCCGAGGCCGACGCGGCCTGAGCCGCCGCAGGGCGGGAACGGCGGCGCTGCAGGCTATACATCCGGGCGCACCTGTCATAGAACGCCTTTCGAATGGAACGACCTGAACGGGCAGCATGACCATGTCTGACGATTTTGAACTCGACACCGAAGACCTCACGCGCCGCATGGATGGCGCCATGGCGAATCTGCGCACGGAATTTGCCTCGCTGCGCACCGGGCGCGCCTCGGCCTCCATGCTGGAGCCGGTGATGGTGGATGCCTATGGCTCGCCCACGCCGATCAACCAGGTGGGCACGGTCAACGTGCCCGAGTCGCGGATGGTCACGATCAACGTCTGGGACAAGGGCCTTGTCGGCAAGGTCGAGAAAGCGATCCGCGAGTCGGGGCTGGGCATCAACCCGCAGCTTAACGGCACCATCATCATGCTGCCGATCCCCGAGCTGAACGAGGAACGCCGCCGGGATCTGACCAAGGTGGCGGGCCAGTATGCCGAGCATTGCCGCGTGGCGATCCGGAACCTGCGCCGCGACGGCATGGACCAGATCAAGAAGGCCAAGGCCGACGGGCTGTCGGAAGACGACCAGAAGTTCTGGGAATCCGAAGTTCAGGCGATGACCGACAGCTACATCAAGAAGATCGATGCCGCGCTGGAGACCAAGCAAGAAGAGATCATGCAGGTCTGATCGGGCTTGAGCCTGACAGGAGGAGGGGGCCGATGCCCAAACCCATCCGCGAGGGCACCGGCCCGCGCCATGTGGCCATCATCATGGATGGCAATGGCCGGTGGGCGCAGAGCCGGGGCCGGCCCCGGCTTTTCGGCCATCATGCAGGCGCCAAGCGCGTCCGCGAGATTGTCGAGGCCTGCCCGGATGCGGGCGTGCGCTATCTGACCATCTTCGCCTTTTCCACCGAGAACTGGAAACGCACCCAGACCGAGGTGGCGGGGCTGATGAGCCTGTTCCGCCGCTACATCACCAAGGAAGCCCGCGCCCTGATGGGCGAAAACGTCCGCGTGCGCTTCATCGGCGACCGGGTGCGGCTTGACCGCAAGCTCATCACGCTGATGGACGAGCTGGAGGTGATGACCGCGCATTGCACCGGGGTGAACCTGACCATCGCGATCAATTACGGTGGCCGCGACGAGGTGGCACGCGCCACGCGGCGGCTGGCGCAGGACGTGGCCGAAGGCCGCCTGCGCCCCGAGGAGATCGACGTGGAGACGCTGCCGAAATACCTCGACACCTGCGTGCTGCCCGATCCCGATCTGGTGATCCGCACCAGCGGCGAGGCGCGCATCTCCAACTTCCTGCTCTGGCAATCCGCCTATGCGGAATATGAATTTGTCGACACGCTCTGGCCGGATTTCACCGCCGAGGAATTTGCCGGTCTGGTCGGCGCCTATGGCAAGCGCGAGCGGCGCTTCGGCGGTGTGATCGCATGAGCACGCAGCGCTGGACCGATCTGGGGCCCCGCATGCTGTCGGCCTCAGTGCTGATCGTGATCAGCCTGATTGCGGTCTGGCTGGGCGGCATCTGGTGGCGCGGGCTGATCTCGCTGTTCTGCGGGGTGATGGTCTGGGAACTGGTCAACATGGTGGACACCAACCGCCGCCGGTCCGCCCGGATTCTGGCGCTGGTGGCGGGGGGCTGCGCGCTGGCCTCGATCCAGCTGCCCGCGCCGCTGGAACTGTTCGCGCTGCCGCTGCTGCTGCTGCCCTCCATGGCCGGGTTCGGTCAGATGGAGCGGGGCGGCGTGACCTATGCCGTCTTTACCGCGATGATCCTGCTTGCGGGTTATGGCATCATGGCGCTGCGGGCCGAATTCGGGCTGGTCTGGATGCTGTGGCTGACCTCTGTCGTCGTCATCACCGATGTGGCGGGCTATTTCATCGGTCGCGCCATCGGCGGGCCGAAGCTCTGGCCGCGCGTCAGCCCGAAAAAGACATGGTCCGGCGCCGTGGCGGGCTGGGTCGGTGCGGCACTGGTGGGGATCGCCTTCATGAACGTGTCGCAGGTCGGCATCGGTCTTGTCGGCGTGTCCATCGCCATCTCCATGGCAAGCCAGATCGGCGACATGGCCGAAAGCACCGTCAAGCGCCGCGCCGGGGTCAAGGACAGTTCCAACCTGCTGCCGGGCCATGGCGGGCTGCTGGACCGTTTTGACGGGATGCTGGGGGCGGCGCTGTTCCTGCTGATCGCCGGGCAGATCGTGGACTTCCCGCCGGGGCTGCAATGAGGCGCGTTTCCGTTCTGGGGGCCACCGGATCCATTGGACAGAACACGCTGGATCTGATCGCCCGCGCGCCCGAGGCCTATCAGGTCGTGGCGCTGACCGGTGGCAGGAACGTCGCGCAACTGGCTGAAGATGCAATGAAATTCCGCGCAGAGCTGGCTGTGGTCGCCGATCCCGCGCTGCTGCCCGATCTGCGTGACCGGCTGGCGGGCAGCGGCATCGCCGCCGCCGCTGGCGCAGAGGCGCTGGAAGAGGCGGCGCTGCGGCCCGCCGACTGGGTCATGTCGGCCATCGTCGGCGCGGCGGGGCTGGCGCCCGGTCTGCGCGCGCTGGAACAGGGGGCGACGCTGGCGCTGGCCAACAAGGAAAGCATGGTCTGCGCCGGGCCTCTGGTGCTGGCCACTGCCGCGGCCCATGGCGGGCGGGTGCTGCCGGTGGACAGCGAGCATTCGGCGGTGTTTCAGGCGCTGATCGGCGAAGACATCGCCTGCGTCGAACGGGTGATCCTGACCGCCAGCGGCGGCGCCTTCCGTGACTGGCCCGCCGAGGATCTGGCCCATGCCACCCCGGAGCAGGCCGCAACCCATCCCAACTGGGCCATGGGGCAGCGCATCACGATCGATTCCGCGTCGATGTTCAACAAGGCGCTGGAAGTCATCGAAACCAAAGAGTTTTTTGACCTGCGCCCCGATCAGATCGATGTGGTGGTGCATCCTGAAAGCCTGATCCACGCGCTGGTGGGGTTCTGCGACGGCGCGCTGATGGCGCATATGGGCGCGCCGGACATGCGCCATGCCATCGGCTTTGCGCTGAACCATCCCGGGCGCGCGCCGCTGCCGGTAGAGCGGCTTGATCTCGCCAAGCTGGCGCAGCTGACCTTCCGCCCCGCCTGCGAGACGCGCTGGCCCGCGCTGCGGCTGGCGCGAGAGGTGATGGCTGCGGGCGGGCTTGCCGGGGCGGTGTTCAACGCCGCCAAGGAACGCGCGCTGGATGCCTTCATCGCGCGGCAGATCGGGTTTCTGCAGATGGCGGAGGTGGTGGAACAGGTGCTGGACCGCGCCACGGGCGAGCCCGGGCTGCTGCAGGCCGGGATCACCCTTGATAACGTCCGTCAGGCCGACCATTTCGCGCGTAGATCCGCCGACGAGATCATGACACCAACCTGAGAGGCAGAGCACTTGGACATCCCCCAGTTGATCCCGCAATTCGGGGGCGTCCTCTGGACGCTTCTGGCCTTTGTCATTGCCCTGTCGGTGATCGTGGCGATCCATGAATATGGCCATTACATCGTGGGCCGCTGGTCCGGCATCGATGCCGAGGTGTTTTCGCTGGGGTTCGGGCCGGTGCTGCTGTCGCGGGTGGACCGGCGCGGCACGCGCTGGCAGCTCGCCGCGCTGCCATTTGGCGGCTATGTGAAATTCAAGGGCGACGCCAATGCCTCTGGCGGGGCGGATGGCGAGACGCTGTCGCAGATGACCCCGGCAGAACTGCGCCGCACCATGAACGGCGCGCCGCTTTGGGCGCGCTCCGCCACGGTGGCGGCGGGGCCGGTGTTCAACTTCGCGCTGACCATCCTGCTGTTCACCGGGCTCTTCATGTTCCGCGGCGTCATCGCCGAGCCGCTGACGGTGGGCGACCTGCGGCCCATACCGTCGGTGCAAGAACTGCAGCAGGGTGACGTGATCCTTGAAATCGAGGGCGCAGCACCGCCCGCCTTCGAGGATGCGGCAGGCTTTGACGCCTTCCTGAAGGCGCTGCCGATGCAGGCGACGCTGGACTATACAGTGTCCCGCGACGGTCGCGAAGAGGTGGTGGCGGGCCCCTATGTCTATCCGCCGCTTGCAACCTCCATCGCGCCACGCTCTGCCGCCAGCGCCGCCGGGGTAGAGCCGGGCGACGTGATCACTGGCATTGACGGCGTGCCGATCTTTGCCTTCGAACAGCTGCGCCAGCGGGTCGAAGGCTCCAATGGCGAAACGCTGGGGCTGGAGGTCTGGCGCGACGGGCAGGTGCTGGATCTGGCGCTGACCCCCAAACGCACCGACGAGCCGCTGCCCGAAGGCGGCTTCCGCACCGTCTATCGCATCGGCATCGTCGGTGGGCTGTTCTTCGAGCCTGCCACCGAAACCACCGGGCCGCTGACGGCGGCAGGGGCAGCGGTGTCACGCACATGGGAGATCGCGCAAGGCTCGCTGTCGGGGCTCTGGCACATGGTGGCGGGCAATATTTCTTCGTGCAACCTGTCGGGGCCGATCGGCATCGCGGAGACCTCGGGCGCCATGGCCTCGCAGGGCGGGCAAAGCTTCCTGACCTTCATCGCGGTGCTGTCGACGGCGGTGGGGCTTCTGAACCTGTTCCCGGTGCCGGTGCTGGATGGCGGGCATCTGGTGTTCTTCGGCTACGAGGCGGTGACCGGCAAACCGCCCTCGGACAAGGCGCTGCGGATTCTCATGTCGGTCGGGCTGGCGCTGATCCTGTCGCTGATGGTCTTTGCGCTGACAAACGACCTGTTCTGCCCCTGATCGTTGCGCGGGCGGGGACAACCGCCAAGGAAACCCCGCCCCGCAGCCCAATTTCGGCCATATTCCCAGACTATTGCACGGGAAACGCAACCGGAGTCCGGGTGATCCCATGCAGACGCTCAAGCACGGCTATCAGGGCCTCAGCCTTCTTTTTACGATCAACTGGGACAGGCTGCTGTTCCCGCTGACCATTCTGGCGGCGCTGTATCTGGGCGCCTTTCTGGGCTCGCTCTGACCGGGGACCGGATCCGGTTTTGACAAGTCCAGCCGTTCCCGGTAGTCACTCCTAAAACGTGGCGGAGTGGATACTGGCATGGGCAAATTGCTCACGGGGGTCACCCCCCCTCGCAAAGGGTGCGGTTACCGGGCAGGCGTGTCTGCGGCGGCGGTTTCCATAGCACTGACAATGGCTTTTGCGGGGGTGCCGGATCGGGCCCTTGCGCAGTCCTACGCCTTTGACAGCGTGGCCATCGAAGGCAACCAGCGGATCGAGGCGGGCACAATTCTCAGCTACGCCGGGATCGCACGGGGCCAGACGGTCAGCGCTGCGGAACTGAACGACGCCTATCAGCGGCTCCTCGCCTCCGGCCTGTTCGAAACGGTGGAGATCACCCCGCAGGGGTCGCGTCTGGTGATCGAGGTGCGGGAATATCCCACCATCAACCGCATCGCCTTTGAAGGCAATGACCGCATCGATGACGAGGAACTGGCCACGATCGTGCGGGCGCAGTCCCGCCGCGTCTACAGCCCGCGTGTCGCCGAACAGGATGCGCAGGCGATTGCCGAGGCCTATGTGCAGCAGGGCCGTCTGGCAGCAAGGGTGCAGCCCAAGCTGATCCGCCGCTCCGACAACCGCGTCGATCTGGTTTACGAGATCTTCGAAGGCGGCGTGAGCGAGATCGAGCGGATCGGCTTTGTCGGCAATCAGGCCTTTTCCGACCGCCGCCTGCGCCGCGTGCTGCAGACCAAACAGGCCGGTCTGCTGCGCGCCATCATCCGCAGCGACACCTTCATCGAAGACCGCGTCGCCTTTGACCGCCAGCTTCTGCAGGATTTCTATGCCTCGCGCGGCTATGTGGATTTCCGCATCACCGGCGTGAATTCGGAATTCGCCAACGAACAGGACGGCTATTTCCTGACCTTCAACGTCGAGGAAGGCCAGCAGTTTTCGTTCGGGCAGATCGATGTTGCCAGCGATCTGGCCGAGGTTGACGTGGAATCGTTCCGCGACGTGCTGTCGCTGCGGTCGGGCCGGACCTATTCGCCTTCGGATGTCGAGGACGAGATCGCGCGGCTGGAACGTCTGGCGGTGCAGCAGGGGCTGAACTTCGTGCGGATCGATCCGCAGATCACCCGCAATGACCGCGACCTGACGCTGGACGTGACCTTCCAGCTGACCCGCGGCCCGCGCATCTTTGTCGAACGCATCGACATCGAAGGCAACACCACCACGCTTGACCGGGTGATCCGGCGGCAGTTCGACACCGCCGAAGGCGATCCGTTCAACCCCCGCGCCATCCGCGAGGCCGCCGAACGCATCCGCGCGCTTGGCTATTTCGAAAATGCCGAGGTGGAGGCCCGCGAAGGCACCACGCCGCAGCAGGTCATCGTCGACGTGAACGTGACCGAACAGCCCACCGGCTCCATCGGTTTTGGCGGCAGCTATTCGACCTCTTCGGGGTTTGGCGCCGCGATCAGCTTTGCCGAACAGAACTTCCTCGGGCGGGGGCAGCGGCTGTCCTTCGGCATCAACACCTCGGATTCGACCCAGTCCTACACGTTCAGCTTCGTGGAACCGGCGTTTCTGGGCCGGGACGTGGCGTTTGGCCTGAACCTTGCCTACAACACCACCGATTACAGCAACACGCAGTATGACACCACCGAAGGCGTGTTCCGGCCCAGCCTGACCTTCCCGGTGTCGGAACGTGCCCGGCTTGGCCTGCGCTACACCGCGCGGCTCAGCGACATTTCCGACGCCTATGATGGCGATGCAGGCAATGTCATCCGGTCCGAAGAGGATCTGGGCGAACGCATCGACAGCTCGGTGGGCTACACGCTCAGCTATGACACCCGGCGCACCGGGCTTGATCCCAATTCCGGCGTGCTGCTGGAATTCGGTCAGGATTTTGGCGGGGTCGGCGGCGACACCACCTTCATCAAGACCAACCTGCGCGCCGTGGCCCAGACCACCGTCTGGAACGAAGAAGTCACGCTGCGCGCCTCGTTCGAGGCGGGGGCGCTGAACTATTCCAGCGGCGAAAGCCGGGTCACCGACCGTTTCCTGCTGAATGACAGCACGATGCGCGGCTTTGCCTATGGCGGCATCGGCCCGCGCGAATATTCGGACGCGGCGGATGTGGACGATTCCATCGGGGGCGATTATTTCGCCGTCGCCCGGTTCGAGGCGGAATTCCCGCTGGGCCTGCCCGAAGAATACGGGCTGTCGGGCGGCGTCTTCTACGATGTGGGCTCGGTCTGGGGGCTGTCGGATTCGACCGCAGCCGCGGCGGGCAGCAACTCCATCCTTTATGAAGAGGCCAGCGCGCGCCACGTGATCGGCGTGTCGGTCTTCTGGGACTCCATCCTCGGGCCGCTGCGGCTGAACTTCTCGCAGCCGCTGAAGAAGGAAAAATACGACGAAGAGCAGAACTTCAGCCTGTCGCTGTCGAGCCAGTTCTGACATGGCGGGACGGGTCCGCGCGCTGCTGCTGGCCCTGACCTGCGTGCTGTCGGCAGCTGCCGCCAGCGCGCAGGACGCCACGCGGGCGGGCGTGGTGCAAAGCCCGATCCTGACGCTGGAGGTCGACCGGCTTTATGCGGACAGCGCCTATGGCCGCAAGGTCAGCGCCGCGCTGGAGGAGCAGGGCGCCGATCTGGCCGCCGAGAACCGTCGCATCGAAAGCGATCTGACCGAAGAGGAACGCCGCCTGACCGAGCAGCGCCGCAGCCTGCCGCCTGCCGAGTTTCGCGCGCTGGCCGATGCCTTCGACCAGAAGGTGCAGGCGCTGCGCCGCGAACAGGATGCCAAGGCGCGCATGCTGGGGGATCTGTCCGACAACCGGCGGCGGCAGTTTCTGGCCGAGGCGGAGCCGGTTCTGGCCGAGCTGATGCGCGAGGCGGGGGCTGCGGTCATCCTCGACAAACGGCAGGTGCTGCTGGCCGCCGAGGTCATCGACATCACCGAAACCGCCATTTCGCGGATCGATGCCGAAATCGGCGAAGGGCCGGATCTGCTGCCCGAGCCGCCGCTGCCTGACCCTGCGGCGCCCGGCACCGATCCCTGAGGTGCCTTGCCCCGCCGCCCGCCGGTTGCTAGGGACGGGGCGTTGTTTTCAGAAGAAAGGCCGCCGATGACCGAGACCCTGCTGCGCGCGGATATCGACCTCATCCAGCGCATCCTGCCGCATCGCTATCCCTTCCTGCTCGTGGACCGGGTGGTGGAGATCGACGGCTTCTCCTCTGCGCTGGGGATCAAGAATGTCAGCATGAACGAACCGCATTTCCAGGGACATTTCCCGGGACGGCCGATCATGCCCGGCGTCACCATCATCGAGGCCATGGCGCAGACCGCCGCGGTCATGGTGGGGACGGCGCTGGATCTGGCGGACAAGGATCTGAAGGTCTATTTCATGGCCATCGACAGCGCCAAGTTCCGCCGCATGGTGGTGCCGGGCGACGTGCTGAAGATGCGCATCACCACCAAGCGCGGCAAGCCGGGCGCCAAGGTCTGGAAATTCTCCGGCATGGCCGAGGTCGAGGGCGAGATGGCGGCAGAGGCCGAATTCACCGCGATGATGGATCTGCCGTCTTGACCGGCACCGTGATCCATCCGTCGGCCATCGTGGAGCCGGGGGCGCAGATCGGCGAGGGGTGCCGCATCGGCCCCTTCTGCCATATCGGTCCCGAGGTGGTGCTGGCCGCGCGGGTGGAGCTTAAATCCCATGTCATCGTCACCGGAATGACCGAGATCGGCGAAGACACCGTGGTCTTTCCCTTCGCGGTGATCGGAGAGATTCCGCAGGATCTGAAATTCCGCGGCGAAAAGACCAGACTGCAGATCGGCGCCCGCAACCGCATCCGCGAACATGTGACGATGAACTGCGGCACCGAAGGCGGTGGCGGCGTCACCCGGGTCGGCGATGACGGGCTGTTCATGGCGGGCTGCCACGTGGCCCATGACGCACAGATCGGCGACCGCGTGATCCTTGTGAACAATGTCGCCGTGGCGGGGCATTGCGTGCTGGAGGATGACGTGATCGTGGGCGGGCTGTCCGGCGTGCACCAATGGGTGCGCATCGGGCGCGGTGCCATCATCGGGGCGCTGACCATGGTCACCAATGACGTGATCCCCTACGGGCTGGTGCAGGCGCCGCGCGGCAAGCTCGACGGGCTGAACCTTGTCGGGCTGAAACGCCGGGGCGTCAGCCGCGCCGACATCACCGCGCTGCGCGCCGCCTTCCAGATGCTGGCACAGGGCGAAGGCGCCTTTGCCGACCGGGCAAAGCGGCTGGGGGACGAAACGCAGAGCCCCTATGTGCGCGAGATCGTCGAATTCATCCTTGGCGACAGTGACCGCCACTTCCTGACCCCGGGCTAAGCCCGTGCTGGCGCTGATCGCAGGGCAGGGCGATCTGCCGCGCGCCGTGGCCAAGGCCGCGCCGGAGCCGGTGCTGGTCTGCGCGCTGGCCCATGCGCTGCCCGACCGTGTGGAGCCCGATCTGGTGTTCCGGCTGGAACGGCTGGGCGGCTTTCTGCGCGCCCTGCGCCGCCGGGGCGTGACGCGCATCTGCATGTGCGGGCGGGTGACCCGGCCCGCGCTGTCGCTGCGGGCGCTGGATCTGCCAACGCTGCGGCTGCTGCCCCGGGTGGTGCGTGCCCTGCGGCGCGGCGATGATGGCGCGCTGCGCATCGTGATCGGCATTCTTGAAGGCGCAGGGTTTCAGGTTCTGGGCGCGCATGAGGCCGCCCCCGATCTGCTGCCGCCCGCTGGCATCCTCACCGCGGCGCAGCCCGGGCCGGAGGCCGCAGCCCTTGCCCTGCTGGGCGACAGGGTCAGCGCGGCGCAGGGCCGGGCCGATCTGGGGCAGGCGGCGGTGCTGCGCGGCGGCAGGGTGGCAGCACAGGAGGATGACGCGGGCACCGATGCCATGCTCGCCCGCCTCGCGCCCGGTCAGGGCGGGCTGCTGTATAAAGCGCCCAAGCCCGGACAGGACCGCCGCGCCGATCTGCCGGTGATCGGCCCCGCGACGGTGGCGGGCTCCGCCCGTGCCGGGCTTGACGGGCTGGTGATCGAGGCGGGCGGCGTCATGGTGCTGGACCGCGACCGCGTGCTGCGCGATCTGGACGCGGCGGGCATGTATCTCTGGGTGCGGGAGCGCGGCGCATGAAGGTGTTTCTGATCGCGGGCGAGCCTTCAGGCGACAAGCTGGGCGCAGCGCTGATGGCCGGGCTGACCGGGATGGTCCCCGACATCCGCTTCGACGGCATCGGCGGCGAGCGCATGCTGGACGAGGGGCTCAACAGCCTGTTTCCCATGGACGAGATCAGCGTCATGGGCATCACCGAGATCCTGCGCCAGTATGGTGCGCTCAAGGCCCGCATCCGCCAGACCGCTGACGCGATCATCGCCGCGCGCCCCGATGTGCTGGTGACCATCGATCTTCCGGAATTCTGCCTGCGCGTCGCGGCACTGGTCAAGGCGCGCTCCGACATCCGCGTGGTGCATTACGTCGCCCCCACCGTCTGGGCATGGCGTCCGGGCCGCGCGGTCAAGATGGCGCGCCATGTGGATCAGGTGCTGGCGCTGCTGCCCTTCGAGCCGCCCTATATGGAAGCGGCGGGCATGCGCTGCGATTTTGTCGGCCATCCCGTGGTGACCGACCCGCAGGCCAGCCCGCAGCAGGCGGCAGAGTTCCGGGCGCGGCACGGGCTGGGGCAGGCGCCGCTCTGCCTGATCCTGCCGGGCTCGCGCCGGTCGGAGGTGACGCGGCTGGCCCCGGTCTTTGCGCAGGTGGTGGCGCGGCTCTACGCAGCCCGCCCCGATCTGCGCTTCGTGCTGCCCGCCGCCTCGCCGGTGGCGGGGCTGGTGAGCGATCTCTGCACGGGCTGGCCGGGCGCGCCGCTGATCCTTGACCCGCGCGGCGCGGGCGAGGTGGGGCGGGCGGAGAAACGGGCAGCCTTTGCCGCCGCCGATGTGGCGCTGGCCGCGTCGGGCACCGTGTCGCTGGAACTGGCGGCTGCGGACACGCCCATGGTCATCGCCTATGACATGGGCTGGCTCTCCCGGCAGATCATCGGGCGGATGCTGCGGGTGGACACGGTGACGCTGGTCAATCTGGTGTCAGAGACGCGCAGCGTGCCGGAATTCATCGGCAAGGCCTGCCGCCCCGACTCCATCGCCACCGCCCTGCTGCAGGTGCTGGACGCGCCGGAGCCGCAGCGCGCCGCCATGGCGCTGACCATGCAAAGGCTGGGGCAGGGTGGCGCCGCCCCCGGCACCCGCGCCGCCATGGCCGTGCTGGACGGGCTCAATACCCCAAAGCCCCTGCCATAAAAAACCCCCGGAGCCGCGGCTCCGGGGGCGGATGTCCAGCCTTGAGGGCAGCGCTTACTGCCGCAGGGCGGAGCTTTCGTCAAAAGACGCGGTGAAGCCCGACAGCGACATGTCCAGCGTCACCTGCTGGTCCGGCGCCATGGCCGGAACGATGGTGATCGTGGCGCCGCGACCGGCCTTGAACCGGGCCACGTCTTCTTCGGTAAAGCCGACGCGGGCGTAACAGCCCACCTGCGTGCAGAACGAGAAATCATAGCGCTTGGGCTGACCGCCATCGACGGCGATGCTCAGCTTCTGGGTCAGCAACGTCTCCAGCGGCACGACAAAGGTGCCGCCCGCCGTGACCTGACCGCCATTGGCAAGGCGGAAGATGCTGACCTCGGCCACATTGCCGCCATTGCCGTCCTGCAGCAGCTGATACATCTGGCAGGGATCTTCGGCATCGGTGCCTTCGGGCACGCGCAGGCACTGCAGCTCCCAGTCGCCATTGGTGGACTTCACATAGGTCTCGGGCTGCTGCTGGCCCGGGGCGGGCGCCGCCGCCTCGCCCTCTGCCGGCTCGCCCAGCGTCAGACCGCCACCGACGCTGGTATCAGCGGGGGACGGGGTCTGCGCGCTCTGCGCCGCCTCGGGGGTCTCGGTCTGGGTGGCTTCCTGCGCCTGCGCGGGCAGGGCAGCCAGCCCCGCCACCAGCGGCAGCAGACGAAGCAAGGTAAGAGGTCTGGTCATGGAAACTCCCTGAGCTCTGGAAACGGTCTCGGTGCCCGCTTAGCATGCGCCCCACGCAGTGTCAGGCCGGAAATTCCGGACCCGCCGCGGCACCGGCGGAAAGCTGCGAAGCGCTTCAAACGAAAGAGAAAAGGGGCCTTGCGACCCCCTTTCCCTTGCTCCCTGTCGGACCGGCCGACTATGTCATTGCCAAGACGTTACGAAACCCTTTGGGAACGGTCAACAGGGTTTGCAAGTCCGCAGCTTCACTTTTGAACAAAAGACCGCGCCTTGTGAGGGGCGCGGCCAGTCAGACAGGGAGGAAGTCCGCCCGGAGCAGGAGAGGACATGTCACCCCGGGCAGATTTCACACTGGCACCAAAAGGTTAAGGATGTATGGTAGCCTGCGTGCGGTGCGGGAGGATGCCATGCGGAGCGGCGTTTTTGTAGGCGGTGGCGGCAGCGATCATGCCGAGGCGCAGCATCTGCTTTTGCGGCTGGCCAACCGGCACGGGCTGATCGCGGGCGCCACCGGCACCGGCAAGACGGTGACGCTGCAGATCCTCGCCGAAGGGTTTTCCGCCGCAGGGGTGCCGGTCTTCCTGTCGGATGTGAAGGGAGATCTGGCCGGGCTGTCGCGCCCCGGATCGCCGGAGGGCCCGCTGCACGCGGCCTTTGCCGCCCGCAGCGCCAAGATCGGGCTGCCGGATCTGCGTTATGCGGCAACTCCGGCGGTGTTCTGGGATCTCTTTGGCCGCGACGGGCATCCGGTGCGCGCGACCCTGGCCGAAATGGGGCCGCTGCTGCTGTCCCGGCTGCTCGATCTCTCCGAGGCGCAGGAGGGCGTGCTGAACATCGCCTTCCGGATCTCTGACGAACAGCGGCTGCCGCTGCTTGATCTCAAGGATCTGCAGGCGCTTCTGGTCTGGCTGGGGCAGAATGCCCGCGACCTGTCGCTGCGCTACGGCAATATCTCCGCCGCCTCGGTGGGCGCGATCCAGCGCCGCCTGCTGGTGCTGGAAAACGAGGGCGGCGCGCAGATCTTCGGCGAACCGGCGCTGGATCTGGCCGATCTGCTGCGCGTCACGCCCGAAGGTCTGGGGCAGGTCAATATCCTCGCCGCCGGGGCGCTGATGGCGGCGCCGCGGCTCTACGCGACCTTCCTGCTCTGGCTGCTGTCCGAGCTTTTCGAAACCCTGCCCGAGGTCGGCGATCCCGACCGCCCGAAACTGGTGTTCTTCTTCGACGAGGCGCATCTGCTTTTTGACGATGCACCCAAGGCGCTGATCGACAAGGTGGAACAGGTGGCCCGCCTGATCCGCTCCAAGGGCGTGGGGGTGTATTTTGTCACCCAGTCCCCTGCCGACATCCCCGAGGACATCCTTGGCCAGCTTGGCAACCGGGTGCAGCACGCGCTGCGCGCCTTCACCGCCCGCGAGGCCCGCGCGCTGCGGCAGGCGGCGGAAACCTTCCGCCCCAACCCCGCCTTCGACACCGAAACCGCGATCCGTGAGGTCGGCACCGGCGAGGCTGTCACCTCTTTCCTGCAGACAAAGGGCGAGCCGGGCATGGTGCAGCGCACCCTGATCCGCCCGCCCGCCTCGCGCCTTGGCGTGATCACCGACGTGGAGAGGGCGGAGACCATGGCTGCCTCGCCCGTCGCGGGCAAGTATGACACGCCCCTCGACCGGCCTTCGGCGCATGAACTGCTGGCCGCCCGGGCCGAGGCCGCCGCCCGCGCCGCCACCCCCGAGCCAGCCCCCGACGCCGACAGCCCCGGCAGCCGCCCCCATAGCCGCGCCCGCCGCTACACGCCTGCAGACCGCCGCCCGGCCCGCGCCGCCCCCGCCACCCTGACCGAGGCGCTGGGGCAGGCCGTGCTCAAGGAGCTTTCCGGCACCACCGGCAAACGTCTGGTGCGCGGTATTCTGGGATCGCTCTTCAGGGCACGCTGACGCCCGCGCCACCGTGCCTTGCCCTGTGCTTCCAGCGGCTGCAAATATCCCGGGGGAGTCCCCCGCAGGGGGATGGGGGCAGAGCCCCCTGCGGCGCCGGGCAGAAGCTACTCCGCCGCCATCCGCCGTGCCGCCGCATCCAGAAACTGCCCCAGCCTGTGGCGGTCCAGCGGTTTCGGCAGCAGCTCCACCGCCAGCGCCGCGCAGGTGTCGCGCAGCGCCGAGGACCGGTCGGCGGAGAGGATGGCACAGGGCAGGCGGCCCAGCCGGGCGCTGATCTCCTCAAAAAGCGCCGTACCGGAAAGGCCGGATCCCAGCTGGTGATCCAGCAGCAGCGCGTCGGGGGTCAGATCGAGATCGTCGAGCAGATCAAGCGCCGCCGCCGCATCCCCGGCCTCGATCACGTTGACGCCCCAGCTTTCCACCAGCACCGAAATGGCGCGGCGCAGCTGCGGCTCGTTTTCCACCAGCAGCACGATCAGCCCGGCCTGCGCCAGCCCCGCAGGCCGGGCGGGGCCGGGGGCCGCCTGCCGCACCGGCGCCACCGCCCCGGCCAGCCCGACGCTGACCATGAAACACGATCCGCGCCCGGGCTCGGACCGCAGCCCCAGCGGATGGCCAAGCCGGATGCAGGCGCGCTCGACGATGGCCAGCCCCAGGCCCAGCCCGTCATTGCGGCTGGCGCGGGGATCAAGCCTGCGGAACTCCTCGAAGATGGCGGACTGGTCCTCGGCGGCGATGCCGGGCCCGGTGTCATGCACCTCGATCCGGGCCGCACCGCCATGGCGCCGCACCCCCACCAGCACCCGGCCCCGGTCGGTATAGCGGATGGCATTGGCCATCAGGTTCTGCAGGATGCGCCGCAGGAAGGCGGGATCGGTGCTGACGGTCAGGCTGCTGTCGACCATGCGCAGCACCAGCCCCTTGCGCGCCGCCAGCACCTCCATCTCGTCGCGCAGCGGGCGCAGGATGTCCGACAGCGCCACCGGGCGGATGTCAAAGCGCAGCCCGTCGGATTCCAGCCGCGAGATGTCGAGCAGCGCGTCGATGATCTGTTCGGCGGAACAGATGGCGCTTTCCGCCTTGGCCAGCACCGACGCCTCGCGCGGGTCGGCACAGCGGTCCGCCAGCGAGGACAGGAACAGCTTGGCCGCCGACAGGGGCTGCAGCAGGTCATGGCTCGCCGCCGCGACGAAGCGCGATTTGGAGGCATTGGCCCGTTCCGCCGCCGACAGCGCATCCTCCAGCTCCAGCGTGCGCTCCATCACGCGCTGTTCCAGAATTTCGTTCAGTTCCGTCAGCTTGCGGGCCGATTCCCGTTCCGCCGTCACATCGGTGCAGGAAAACAGAAAGCCGCCATCCGGCATGTCGCTGCCAAAGATCCGCAGCACGGTGCCGTCGCGGCGCATCACCTCGACCCGGATCGGATCGCGCGGGCCAGAGGCCGCCGCCCAGCGCGCGAAGCCCGCGCGCTCCTCGCCCCGGGCGAAGGTGAATTCCTCGTCCAGACGCGCCAGCAGCGCCGCAAAGGAGGCGCCCAGATGCAGCCGCCGCACCGGCAGGCCCAGCAGCGCCCCGATGCGCAGGTTCCACGCCACCAGCCGCGCCGTCTCGTCAAAGATGCAGACGCCCTGATCCAGATGGTCCAGCGTGGCGCGGATCATCCGGGTCTGCTTGTCGCGCAGCTTCAGCCGTTCCTGCCGCTCCAGCCGGATGATGTCGGTGACGTCGGTCTGCACCACCACCGTGCCGCCATTGCCGGTGCGGTGCTCTGACACCTGCAGCCAGCGGTCGACGGTATGGCGCACGTTGAACATCACGCTGCGGTCCTGATGACGGCGCAGGCGCTGTTCGGCCCAGCCTGCGGCGCTGACCCCCTCGGGCAGCACCAGACGGCGCGAGCGGCTGATCCTTTCGACATAATCGGCAAAGGGCAGGCCGGGGCGCAGATCATGCACCGTGTCGCGGAAATCCCGGCAGAAGCGCGCGTTGCACAGCACCAGCCGGTCGCCGGGATCAAACAGCGCAAAACCTTCGGAGACGGTCTCGATGGCATCGGCCAGATTGCGCCGCGCCGCCTCGGTGTCGTGATGGGCCTGCGCCAGCTGGCTGTTGGACTGATGCAGCAGCTCAAGCGTGCGTTCCAGTTCCAGCGTCCGCTCGCGCACGCGCTTTTCCAGCAGGGCGGCGCGTTCGAACTGGGCATAGGCGGCCCCCGAAGGCGCGGTGCCATATTCCACCCGCCGCATCAGCGCCTCGGCGATCTTCAGCAGCTTTTCGTTCTGCCGCTCCAGCGAATCCAGCGGGTTGACCAGCGACATCAGCCGCGGCCCTCGGGCGGGTAGAAGGCCACCCCGGTCAGGGTCTGGTTCACATGCAGCGCGCCATACTGTTCGCCATAGGTGTTGAACCCCACCACGTTGAACCGCGACAGGATGTCGGAGACGCGCCGCGTCTGCTGATACTGCCCGGCCTCGATCCGGCGGAACAGGCAGTCACAGCCAAGGATCTGCTGCGGCATCACCGGATGCGACAGGGCGCGCAGCCCCTCCTCCAGATGCCGGGCCATGTCCTGATGACGGGCCAGCGTCAGCACCATGCCTTCGTTGATGGCCGAGAAGAACACCAGATGGCCCGACTCGTCGACGCGCTGGATCGACCGCACATGGTGGCTGTCCCCCAGCCGGACCACCACGGGATGCGCGGCAAAGGTGAAGGCGTCCAGCTGCCCGGGATCCTTGCCCAGAAGCCGGGCATATTCGGCGGCGGCGGGTTCGGCGTTGATCTGCTGCACCAGACGGCGGTCCGGGTCGGCGGCGGTGACCACCATGCGCACCTCTGTCGGCACCAGATGGTCAAGGCTGAACACCTTGACCGGGCAATGCGACCGCACCAGCGCCAGCAGGGCGGCATTGCGCCGGATCACGCCGTTATGCGCCACCCATGTGCTGCAGAAACTGGTGCCATCCCCGGTGGAGCCGCCAAAAAGCGGCGTCGACCCCATGCCCGAGGCCAGAACCGAGGTCAGGTTCTCTTCCTGCAGCGACAGGCCATCCACCATGAGGAAGGCGAAATCATAGGGCATCTGCGGCGCGCGCGCGGCCAGCGCCCGGCGCCGGTGGATCACCTCGTCGATGGTGGCCTGCGCTTCCAGTTGGTCCAGCCCGTCGATGGCGTAGCTGTCCACGGCAAACAGATCGGCGGGAAAGCCGGTGGCGATGATCTGGCCATCCTCATAGCCGTTGAGGCCGATCTCTCCGGCGGTGGTGCAGGCAAGCACCTCTGCCGCGCCGAACCGGCCCTGCGCCTGCCGGGTCAGGGCGATAAAATCGGCGCGGGGGCTGGCAAAGAGACAGACAAGCGCAAAGGGCCCCGGTCCCAGCTGGGCGTGGATCGCGCTGATCGGGTCCGGCGCGTCGCAGGCAACCTGCGCGACGCAGAGGGCACCGGCCCGCCCCTTGTCCTCCCCCCCGGAGCCATGGCCTGCTCCGTCCAAATCCTTGTCCTTTCGCGTGGTGATGCAGATTAGGGACTGCCAGCCTCCCTTGGCAAGACCTGCGCAAACCGCGCCTCCTGCGCGATCAGCACCGCCTGCGTGCGGCTATGCACCCCCAGCTTGCGCATGATCGCCGTCACATGCGCCTTTACCGTGGTTTCCGCGATGGCAAGCTCATAGGCGATCTGCTTGTTCAGCTTGCCCTCGCAGAGCAGCGACAGGATGCGCGCCTGCTGCGCGGTCAGCGTGGCCAGCCGGTCCAGCGCCTCTGCCGCGCCGCTGCCGCTGCCGGGCGCCTGCGGGTCGATATAGCCGTCGGGCAGGAAGGGCTCGCCCCGCGCCACCGCCTCGAAGGCGCGGCGGAACACCGAACGCTGGGCATGTTTGGGCACGAACCCGTCCGCGCCCGCCTTCATCACATGCGACACCATGCGGTTGTCGGCCATGGAGGAGACGATCAGCAGCGCCGCGCGCGGCACCGCGCGCCGCAGCCGCAGCAGCCCGTCCAGCCCGGTCACGTCGGGCAGGGTCAGATCAAGGATCACCAGATGCGGCGGATCCCCGTCGGACACAAGTTCCAGCGCCCGCTCCAGCGTGCCGGCGGTGTCGATCCGGGCAAAGCCCGCCAGCGACTGCAGCGTCAGCGTCAGCGCGTCACAGAACAGCGGATGGTCATCCACCACCAGCGCGCGGCTGTCTCCGGTCGGGGACAGGAGGGTTGCCCGGTGGTCCATGGCCATGACGCCTCTTGTTAGCTTCCGCCCCAGACTAGCGCGGGGGCGGAGCCGAGTCCTGTGTCAAAAGGTCGAAGCCGGGCTCAGAACCAGCTCTGCACCGTCCGCGAGGCGGAAGAGATGTCCTGGCCTACGCCATCAACCGTGCCGCAGGCGGCGAGAGCCGCCAGAAGGGAAAGAAGAAGGGCCTGTTTCATCGATCTGCTCGTTGTTGCTGTTTTTGTTGTCTCTGGAATGTAGCGCGGCGGTCAGTCCTGCCACCACCACGCATTGGGCATCCAGTCCACCCAATCGCCATAGACCGGCGTACGCGCCGCATCATAGGTCAATTCCTTGGCATGGGCGATCCATGTCCTGTCCCACTGATAAAGCGGGATGACATAGCGCCCCGTCGTCAGCACCCGGTCCAGCGCCTGCACGGCGGCGGTGAACTCTGCCTCCTCCTCGGCGGCCAGCATCTGGTCGATCATCGCATCCACCGCAGGCGAGGCGATGCCCATGAGGTTGCGCGATCCGGGCTGGTCGGCGGCAGCGCTGCCCCAGTAAAGCCGCTGCTCGTTGCCCGGCGACAGCGACAGCCCGATGCGGGTCCATGCCATGTCGAAATCGAACTCGGCGGTGCGGATGTTGAACTGCGCGGGATCGACGCTGCTGATCGTGACGCCAATGCCCAGCCGGTCCAGCGCGCGGGCATAGATGTCGAGCATGGAGGCTTCCTCGCCCATGCCCTGCGGCAGCAGGATCTCGAACCGGAAGGGGCGGCCGGACGGATCCATCATGCGGCCCTGATCCAGCGTGAACCCGGCTTCGGCAAAAAGATCCAGCGCGCGGCGCAGCCCGTCACGGTTGCGCGCGGTGCCATCGCCTTCGGGCAGGCTGTATCCTTCCAGCGCGCCGGGCAGCAGATCCTCGGCATAGGGCTCCAGCAGGGCGCGCACCCGGCCCGAGGCGGGGCCGTGATCCATGGCCAGCGTCGAGTTGGAAAAATACGAGGTGATGCGCTTCTGGCGCCCGCCGGTCATCGTCTCGTTGATATAGGCGAAGTTGAAGGCCTGCAGCAGCGCCTCGCGCACCCGCCAGTCGGCAAAGGCGGGCTGGCGCAGGTTCATGGCAAAGCCGGTCATGCCCGAGGGGCGGCCATGCGGGATCTCCGACAGCACCACATCACCGCCGCGCACCGCCGGGAAATCATATTGCGTGGCCCATTTTTCCGCGTTGTTCTCGCGGTTCACGTTCAGCAGCCCGGCCTTGAACGCCTCGAACATCGCGGTGCCATCGGCGAAAAATTCCATGCGCAGCTCGTCAAGATTGGCCTGTCCGCGCATGAAGGGCAGGTCGCGGCCCCAATACTCGGGGTCGCGTTTCAGCACCAGCGTCCGCCCCGGCACCACCTGATCGATCACATAGGGCGCGGTGGTGATCGGGATCACGTCGAGCCCGCTCTGCGCAAAATCGCGACCCTCCCACTGGGCTTTCTTGAGGATGGGGCGCATCCCCATCAGCAGCACCAGTTCCCGGTCGGGTTCGGTGAAGGTAAAGCGCAGGCTGCGCGGCCCGGTCTGTTCCATCGCGGCGACGCGCGCCCATGCCGCATGATAGCGAGGATGGCCCTGCGTGCCCAAGGTCTCGTAGCTCCACATCACGTCTTCGACGGTGACGGGGGAGCCATCAGAGAACCGCGCCTCGGGGCGGAGGGTGAATTCCACCCAAGACCGATTCGGTCCGGTCTCGATCGTCTCGCAAAGCAGGCAGTAAAGCGTGAAGGCTTCGTCCCAGCTTCGCCCCATAAGTGATTCATATGCAAGGAAACGCAGCTGCCAGGGCGGGCTGCCTTTCAGGATGTGCGGATTGAGACTGTCAAAGCTGCCCACTTCACCGCTGACCGCGCGGCCACCTTTGGGCGCATTCGGGTTCACATAGGGCAGGGAGTCAAAATCTGGGGGGAGGGCAGGGGCACCATACATGGATATGGCATGAGCAGGGTCTGCGGACGCACTGATTCCAACAAATGAAGATAACGCCAGAGCAACAAATGCCACCCCGGAATTGCGGAAACTTATTGTATCCAAAAATGCAACAGTCATGCCCTGCCCTTGTTTTCTTGGCATTTGAGCCTATCCGGGCTTTCACGTCTTTTCAAACTTTTAGGTTGGACTCCAGCGGTAAAGCGCGTATAACAGTCTCACTGCTCGATAGGTTTCTTGCCTGTATGAAACCTGCCTCAACGACTTGACGCCGGCCTTGCGCCGGCGTTTTTTTTGGCCAGAGCGGTTTTTCTGCCACTGTGGAGCGAAGGCAACACCCATAGCGGCATGGCGTGAGCAGCCACAAGCCCTTATTTTTGCGATGCAGCGTGCTATGTTGCACCTGCAGCAATGAGGAGTGTTTCCTATGTCCCTGAAAGGCAAGACGGCCATCGTCACCGGGTCCAATTCCGGCATCGGGCTGGGTGTGGCGCGCGAACTGGCCCGCGCCGGTGCGGCGGTGGTGCTGAATTCCTTCACCGACCGCGAGGAGGACCATGCGCTGGCCCGCGACATGGCGGCGGAATTCGGCGTGGAGGTGCGCTATATCAAGGCGGACATGTCCAAGGGCGACGAATGCCGCGCGCTGGTCGAACAGGCGGGCGCCTGCGACATTCTGGTGAACAATGCCGGGATCCAGCATGTGGCGCCGCTGGACGAGTTTCCGGTGGAAAAATGGGATGCGATCATCGCCATCAATCTCAGCTCCGCCTTTCACTGCACCGCCGCCGCGCTGCCGATGATGCGCAAGGCGGGCTGGGGCCGGGTGGTCAACATCGCCTCGGCGCATGGGCTGACCGCCTCGCCCTATAAATCCGCCTATGTGGCGGCCAAGCACGGCATCGTCGGCATGACCAAGGTCGTGGCGCTGGAAACCGCCAAAGAGCCGATCACCGCCAATGCCATCTGCCCGGGCTATGTGAAGACCCCGCTGGTGGAGGCGCAGATCCCCGACACCGCCAAGAAATACGCCATGACCGAGGAGGAAGTGATCGAGAAGGTGATTCTCGACCGTCAGCCCTCGAAGCAGTTCGCGACGGTGGAGCAGATCGGCGGCACCGCCGTGTTCCTGTGTTCGGACGCGGCGGAGCAGATCACCGGCACGACGATTTCCGTGGATGGCGGCTGGACCGCGCTGTGACCGGGTGAGGGGGCGCTGCCCCCTCGCCCCTGCGGGGCTCACCCCCGGAGTTTAGGGGCAAGATGAAGGGCAGGGAGCCGAGAGCATGGTGAAGATCAATCTGGCCCTGCAGGGCGGCGGCGCGCATGGCGCCTTTACCTGGGGCGTGCTGGACCGGCTGCTGCAGGAGGAGGATCTGGAGATCGCCGCGATCACCGGCACCTCGGCGGGGGCGCTGAACGGTGCCGCGCTGAAGGCGGGGATGGTGCGCGGCGGGCGCGAGGGCGCGCGCGAGGTGCTTGACACGCTCTGGTCCGAGGTGGCGGGCATGCGCGATCTGGCGGTACCGGAATGGATGCATCCGTTCCTACCCGATCCCGGCTTCATCAGCCGGTCGCTGCAATATTCGGTGCCTTTCGCTGCGGGCGAGGCGGTGGGGCGCATGATGTCGCCCTATGCCTGGGGGCCGTTTTACCGCAACCCGCTGGAGCGCATCGTGGAGCGGCTGGATTTCAGCGGCATCTGTTCGGCGGAGGGGCCGGAGTTTTTTGTCTGCGCCACGTCGGTGCGCGATGGCAAGGTGCGGGTGTTTTCCGGCGACCGGCTGACCCCCAAGGCGATCATGGCCTCGGCCTGCCTGCCGACGCTGTTTCAGGCGGTGGAGATCGAGGATCCGGAAACCGGCGCGATGGAGGCGTTCTGGGATGGCGGCTATTCCGGCAATCCCGCGCTGTTTCCGTTATATGCCAAGCATTTGCCCAACGATCTTGTCATCGTGAACATCAATCCCGTGGTGCGCGAGGCGGTGCCGGTGACCCCGCCGGAAATCCAGAACCGCATCAACGAGATCAGCTTCAACTCCTCGCTGCTGCGCGATCTGCGTGCCATCGATTTTGTGCAGCGGCTGATCGGCTCGGGCGTGGTGGAAGAGGGCGCGATGAAGAAGCTGCGGGTTCACATGATTTCCGATGACGCGCTGATGAACCAGCTGTCGGTGGCCACCAAGATGGTGGCGCTGCCCTCGGTCATCGCGCAGCTGCGCGAGGCGGGGCGGCGCGCGGCGGGCACGTTCCTGTCGGATCATCGCGACAGTCTGGGCGTGCGCCAGACCGTCGATCTGCGCCGGATGTTCGGCTGAGCGTCAGGAGGCCTTGCGCACCGGTTCGACCTGCGGCGGGCGCGGCACCCGGTCGGGCGGATAGACCAGCCCGGCAGAGATGATGAGCTTGGCCGCGTCTTCGATGGTCATGTCCAGTTCCACCACGTCTTCCGCGGGGAAATAGAGCAGGAAGCCCGAGGTCGGGTTGGGCGTGGTCGGCACGAAGACAGACAGCAGATCGCCCATCACCGCCGATTTGTCGCGGATCTCGCCGCGCGCCTGCGTGGAGATGAAGCCGATGGCCCAGATGCCCTTGCGCGGATACTGCACGAGGCAGGCCTTTTCGAAGCTGCGTTCGGACTGGGCAAAGACCGTCTCGGCGATCTGCTTCAGCCCGGAATAGATCGAGCGCACCACCGGCGTGCGGTCCACGAGGCTTTCGCCAAAGCGGATCAGCGAGCGGCCGATCAGCCCCTTGGCGATCCAGCCCACCACGATGGTGAAGACGAGGAAGAAGATCACGCCCACGCCGCGCAGGTTGATGCCGATATAGGCTTCGGGGTTGAAGCGGGACGGCACCAGCGGCAGCACGAACCCGTCCACGAAGCCGAATAGCGACCAGATGAGCCAGATGGTCAGCCCCACCGGCATGATGACCACAAGGCCGGTCAGGAAGCTGGCGCGCAGTCCGGCAAACAGTCCGGGGCGGCGCGGTTTCTCGTCGAATGGGCTGGTCATGGGGTTCCCGGAAGCCGCAGATGTCTGACGTAAGGTAGGCGGTCGCACGGCGTTCCACAATGGGCCGCCGCGCGCATCGGGTCAGGTGGCGGGCAGGCTGGCCAGTTCGCGGGCGATGGCGGCCCCCAGACGGGCATTGTTCAGCACCAGCGCGATGTTGGCCTCCAGCGAGCGGCCCCCGGTCAGCTCGTAGATGCGCTGCAGCAGATAGGGCGTCACCGCCTTGCCGGTGATGCGATGGGTGGCGGCATCAGCCATGGCGCGGGCGATGATCGGGTCCATTTCGCTGCGCGGGATCTCGGCCTCGACCGGGATGGGATTGGCGACAAGCTGGCCGCCGGGCAGGCCGAGTGCGGCGCGCATCCGCTGGGCGCGAGCGATCTCGGCGGCGGTATCGGCGCGCAGCGGCGCGGCAAGGCCTGCATCGCGCGACCAGAAGGCCGGAAGCTGCGCCTGACCATAGGCGATGACCGGCACGCCAAGCGTTTCCAGCACCTCCAGCGTCTTCGGCAGATCGAGAATGGCCTTGGCGCCCGCCGCCACCACCGTCACCGGGGTCTGCGCCAGTTCCTGCAGATCGGCGGAAATGTCGAAGCTGGTCTCGGCGCCGCGATGCGCGCCGCCGATGCCGCCGGTGGCAAAGACCTCGATCCCGGCCAGACGGGCCGCGATCATCGTGGCGGCCACGGTGGTGGCGCCGGTGCCGCCGCGCGCCATGCACACCGCCATGTCGGCGCGCGACAGCTTCGCCGCGCCCTTGGTCTGGGCCAGCTGTTCCAGCTGCGCGTCATCGAGCCCGACGCAGAGCTTGCCCTCCAGCACGGCGATGGTGGCGGGGGTGGCGCCCGCGTCGCGGATCGCGGCCTCGACCGAACGCGCCATCTCGAGGTTCTGCGGCCATGGCATGCCATGGGTGATGATGGTGGATTCCAGCGCCACGACCGGCGCGCGGTCCTTGAGCGCGCGGGCGACATCGGGCGAAAGATGCAGAAGGCTCATGAGGGGATATCTCCGGAAACATAGGCGGCGGCAGCCTGAAGCGCGCGGTGCAGCGCCGCAGCGCGGTCTTCGCCGCGCAGTTCGGCGGCCACATGGGCCGCCATGAAGGTGTCGCCCGCGCCGGTGACGCGGGTCACCAGCACCTCGGGCGGGCTTTCGGTCAGCACGCCCTCGGGCGTGGCATCGGCGGCAGGGGCGCCGCCTGCGGTGACCACGGCGCGCGCCGCCCCCCGCGCCAGCAGCGCCTGCGCCGCCTCAGGCGCGGTGGCAAAGTCGTGCTGGCAGAGCAGCCCGGCCTCTTCGAGGTTCACATAAAGCGCGCCACGCCCGGCGCGCAGGAAGGGCAGCAGACGGTCGGCCTTGCCGGGGCTCGCAGGGGCGATGCGCAGATCGGCGGCGGCCAGCGCCGGCATGTGCAGGATCTCTTCCAGCAGCGCCGTTGTCAGGTTGCCGTCCAGCGCCACGGGCCCGGCCCAAGGTGCTGCATCGCTGCCCAGACGGCCATCGCGCAGCGGCGCGAGGATGCGCGCGCCCGCCTGTTCCAGCGAATGCGCATCGGCAATGGCGGCGATCAGGCCATTGGCGCCCTCGACCGCCATATAGACATCGGTGGGCAGATCGTCGGAGCGGTAAAGATCGCAGGTCAGACAGCCCAGCCGGTCGCAGGCGCGCACCAGATCTTCGCCTTCGGCATCGCGGCCCACGGCGCTGAGCAGGCCGGGGCGCAGGCCGAACCGGGTCAGGGTCATGGCGATGTTCAGCGCCACGCCACCGGGCAGCCGGGTGATGCGGCCCGGCACGTCGGATCCCTGACGCATGGTGCTGGCGGAACGGCCGATCACGTCCCAGAGGACGGAACCGATACAGAGAATGTCGGGACGTGTGGTCATGCCGGTGTTTTGCCCGCAGCCCCGCGCCGCGGCAAGTGGATTGCGCGCGGCGCCGCAGGTTTCCGTTGCGATGCCGCCGCGCGCGCGCTTTGCTGGCCGCGACCCCGGGGGAGAGACCAGATGCGCGCGGACAACCTGTGGCAGCAAACAGCGCAGGAGCGGCTGGAGACACCGCCGCTCGATACCGATCGCAGCTGCGATCTGGTCCTTCTGGGCGGCGGCTTTACCGGCTGCGCGGCGGCGCTGGCAGCGGCAGAGGCGGGCGCTTCGGTCCTGCTTTGCGAGGCGCTGGCGCCGGGACATGGCGGATCGGGACGCAATGTCGGGCTGGTGAATGCCGGGCTGTGGCTGCCGCCAGAGGCGCTGGCGCGCGGGCTGGAGCCTGCGCGGGCGGCGCGGCTGACCGCAATGCTGGGGCAGGGACCGGGGCTGGTCTTTGATCTGATCGCGCGCCATGGCATCGCCTGCGAGCCGCAGCGTGCGGGCACGCTGCACTGCGCCCCGGACGCGCGCGGGCTTGCCGATCTGCGCGACCGTCACCGCCAGCTGACCGCGACAGGCGCGCCGGTGGTGCTGCTCTCCGCAGAAGACGCACAGGCGCGCAGCGGCGTGGCTGGCCTGCGGGGCGCGCTGCACGATCCGCGCGCGGGCACGATCCAGCCCTTGGCCTATCTGCGCGGGCTGGCCCGCGCGGCGCAGGCGGCGGGCGCCACGCTCTGCGGCCAGACCCCGGTGCGCAGCGTCCGCCGGGACGGCGCGGACTGGCTGCTGCAGGCAGGGCAGCACCAGATCCGTGCCCGCGCGCTGCTGGTCGCCACAAATGCCTATCACATCAGCACTCAGGGCATTGATATTCCTAAAATTCCTGCCGTGTATTATTTTCAGGCCGCCACCGATCCGCTGCCTGATCCCGTGCTGCCGGGCCATGAAGGCTGCTGGGATACCGCAAAAATCATGACGTCATGGCGGCGCGACACGGAGGGGCGGCTGATCCTTGGCGCCATGGGACGGCCCGAGGATGTGCTGGGCCAGAGGCTGCATCTGGGCTGGGCACGGCGCAAACTGGCGCGGCTTTATCCGCATCTTGCCGGTCAGCGCTTTGCCTGCTGGTGGTCGGGCCGCATTGCCATGACCGGCGACCATATCCCCAAAATCCTGCAGCTCGGCCCGCAGGGCTATGCGATCACGGGATATTCGGGGCGGGGCATCGCGCCGGGCACAGTGCTGGGTCAGGCGCTGGCGCGGGTCTGTCTGGGCGCCGATCCCGAGGATCTGCCTTTGCCGGTGCAGACCGCGCATTGGGAACCGGGCGGTGCCTTGCGCGAAATCCTTTACGAAACCGCCGCCAGAGTGGCGCATCTGCCCGGGGCAGGATAAGAAGACAGTTATCCTATAATCAGTATTATGGTAAAATATGAGGGACAGATCCCCCCGGGAGCCTTAGTTTTCTGGACAAAACCGCAGGATCAACGCTATCTGGGATCACCTTACGGAGATCGCTGACATGCCCGCCTTTCTGATCCTTAACGGCCCCAATCTCAACCTGCTGGGCCTGCGCCAGCCCGAGGTCTATGGCCGCACCACGCTGGCCGATGTCGAGGCGATGTGCCGCGCCCATGCCGAAACGCTGGGGGTCGATCTGGATTTCCAGCAAAGCAACCACGAAGGCGCGCTGGTCGATGCCATCCACGCCGCCCGCGGCACCAAGGACGGGCTGATCCTCAATGCGGGCGCCTACACCCATACCTCGCTCGCGCTGATGGACGCGATCAGTTCCGCCGAAGTGCCCGCGATCGAACTGCACCTGTCCAATGTCCACGCGCGCGAGGAGTTTCGCCATGTCAGCTACATCGCCCGCGTGGCCGTGGGCGTGATCTGCGGCTTCGGCCCGCGCGGCTATACGCTGGCCATGGACGCGCTGCTGCATCACCACGAGAGCCGTTCGTGACGCCCGCGGATCGCGACTGGCTGCTTGATCTTACCCACGCGCCCAGCATCGAATGCGCGTGGGCCCTGCATGTGGCGCGTATGGCCGAATTCGGCTTTGACCGGCTGTTCTATGGCTTCACCCGCTACCGCACCCAAAGCTCGCTGGGCGATCCCGCCGATTTCCTGCTGCTGACCAATCACAGCCGCGACTACACCGATGTCTTCATCGGCGACGGGCTTTACCGCCATGCGCCGATGGTCCGCTGGGCGCTGGATCACGACGGCGCCTGTTCATGGCGCGTGCTGGCCGAGATGATGACCAGCGGCAGCCTGACCCCGGACCAGCGCCGGGTGATCGACTTCAACCGCAGCCGCAACGTGGTGGCGGGCTATTCGGTCAGCTTCCGCACCGTGTCGAGCCGCGCCAAGGGCGCCATCGCGCTGACCGCGCGCCCCGGCATGGATCAGGACGCGGTGGACGCGCTCTGGCAGGCGCAGGGCGATCTGATCGTGCTGATGAACAACCTGCTGCATCTCAAGGTGCTCACCCTGCCCTATGTGCCGCCGAACCAGTCGCTGACCAAGCGCCAGCGCGAGGCGCTGGAATGGGTCGGCGACGGCAAGACCATGCAGGACATCGCCATCATCATGGGGCTCACTCAGGCCACGGTCGAAAAACACCTGCGGCTGGCGCGCGAGGCGCTGAATGTCGACACCACGGCACAGGCCGTGGCCAAGGCGGCGTTCCAGAACCAGATGTTTGTCTTGGATATCTGAGGCTTCGATCCGCCCCCTGCCCCGCACCGCGATTCGGATCGCCGCAAAATTCCGGTGATCCATGTTAGCGCAATACCCGCATTACGGGAAAACCGGGTTTGCAACTTTATGAATCGCGAGAGTTGGTTTCCAAAATCCGGAAAGTGGGCGCAAATCCGCGCAAACGTTACCGGAAGCCCCGCAAAATTGGCACGAATTAACCGCCCCGGACTTTCAATGTTCCAGAGAAATTGAGAGATTACGTTACGTTCCGTGAGTGGTGGCTTTGGCCATGGAGCAACGGGCGCGCATCCCCTCTGATTTTGGGGCGCTGCGTCTCCGCCGGTTTATGCCGGAGTCGGGCCGGACCGGGGCAATTACCGCCTCGACCGCCCGGCACCCCCGCCTCGGCACCCTGCCTCATCCCCAATGTTCACGGGGGGCCGGGAAAGGAAAACGGAGCCGCCCCGAGGGGCGGCTCCGGATTTTTCAGCAGACAGACGCGGGCCCGGCCAGGATGACCCGGCCCGCGCGCGGGCTCAGCCCTGCGCGACCTTCGCCACTTCTGCGGCAAAATCTTCTTCTTTCTTCTCGATGCCTTCGCCGACCTGCAGACGCACGAAACCGGTGATCTCGGCGCCCGCTTCCTTGGCCGCCTGTTCGACGGTGATGTCGGGGTTGACCACGAACTGCTGGCCCAGCAGCGTGATCTCGGCCAGATACTTCTTCATGCGGCCTTCGATCATCTTCTCGATCACGGCGTCCGGCTTGCCGGATTCGCGCGCGATGTCGATCTGGACCTGACGCTCTTTCTCGATCACCGCCGGATCCAGCGCGTCGGAGTTCAGGGCAGCGGGGTTGGCCGCAGCGATGTGCATGGCAACCTGACGGCCAAAGGCTTCGTCACCGCCGGTCATCGCGACCAGCACGCCGATCTGGCCCATGTTGGGGGCTGCGGCATTGTGCACATAGGTCACGACCTGACCGCCTTCGATCTTCACCATCCGGCGCAGGGTCATGTTCTCGCCGATGGTGGCGATCTTGTCGGTGATGATGTCCGACACCTTCTTGCCGTCCACTTCGGCATCGGCCAGCGCGGCCGTGTCCGACGCGCCAAGCGCTGCCGCGGCGATCTTGCCCACCATGTCCTGGAAATCGGCGTTCTTGGCGACGAAATCGGTCTCGGCGTTCACCTCGACCGCGACACCCGTGCCGCCCTGAACCTGCACGGCGACAAGACCTTCGGCCGCGGTGCGCCCGGATTTCTTCGCCGCCTTGGCCAGACCCTTGGTGCGCAGCCAGTCGACCGCCGCTTCCATGTCGCCATCGGTCTCGGTCAGCGCCTTCTTGGCATCCATCATGCCTGCGCCGGTCATCTCGCGCAGTTCTTTCACCTGTGCAGCAGTGATCGCCATCTCGGCTCTCCTCATCTCAAATTCGTTGGGGGCGGCCCCGCCCCGGGCCACCCGCTCCTGTCATGCTTTCGTGACACTGGCGCGACGGCCCCGCAGGACCGCCGCCTCAGGCTCAGTTCTGCTGCGCGCCGGCCAGCAGTTCCTCGGCGGGCGCATCTTCCAGCGCGCCAAGGTCGACACCGGCGGCTTCCATCTGGCCGGTCATGCCGTCCAGCGCCGCGCGCGACACCAGATCGCAGTAAAGCGCGATGGCCCGGGCCGCGTCGTCGTTGCCGGGGATAATGTAATCCACGCCATCCGGCGAGCAGTTGGTGTCCACGATCGCGACGACGGGGATGCCCAGCTTGTTGGCTTCCGCCACAGCCAGCGCTTCCTTCTTCACGTCGATGACGAACAGCATGTCGGGAAGGCCGCCCATGTCGCGGATGCCGCCCAGCGACGCCTGCAGTTTGGTCTGGTCACGCTCCATGCCCAGCCGTTCTTTCTTGGTCAGGCCTTCGGCACCGGATTCCATGCGCTCGTCGATGGATTTCAGACGGTTGATGGACTGCGACACGGTCTGCCAGTTGGTCAGCGTGCCACCCAGCCAGCGGTGGTTCATGTAATACTGTGCGCAACGCTCTGCGGCATCGGCGATGGGCTGCTGCGCCTGACGCTTGGTGCCGACGAACAGCACGCGGCCATTACGTGCGACAGTGTCGCGGATGGCCTTCAGCGCCGCGTCCAGCATGGGAACGGTCTGCGTCAGATCCATGATGTGGATGCCGTTGCGCGCGCCATAGATGAACTCGCCCATGCGGGGGTTCCAGCGCTGCGTCTGGTGGCCGAAATGCACGCCAGCTTCAAGCAGCTGACGCATGTTGAACTCGGGAAGAGCCATGTCCGTTTTCCTTTCCGGTTTCGGTATCCTCGGCGGGGGCTCATCCCATATAGGGGACAACCGGTGGACCGGATGGGGATGTCTCCCCCAAGGGCCCGACCCCGCCTGCGGGGTTCAGTGCGCGCGCCTATACCTGCCTTCTGCCCCGGGCACAAGCCCCGCCGCCCGCCGCCCCTTCATCTTGCCCCTGAACTCCGGGGGTGAATGCGGCGCAGCCGCAGAGGGGGCAGCGCCCCCTCCGTGCTCCCGGTCTCACGCGCGCAGCGGCAGGATGACACAGAAGCTGCTGCCGCGTCCCGGCTCGCTTTCGATGCGCAGCCGCCCGCGATGCCGGTTGACGATGTGCTTGACGATGGCAAGCCCCAGCCCGGTGCCGCCCATCTCGCGCGAGCGGTGGTTGTCGACGCGGTAGAACCGCTCGGTCAGCCGGGGAATGTGCATCGGATCAAAGCCGGGACCGGTATCGGTCACCGCGATCTCCACCCCCTCGACCCGCAGCCGCGGCTGATAGCCCGGCCCGCTCAGCCGCACCGTCACCGAGGCGCCGCGCCCGGAATATTTCACCGCGTTCTCAACAAGGTTCATCACCACCTGCCGCAGCTGGTCGGGATCGGCGGGCACCTCCAGCCGGGTTTCGGGAAATTCCGGGCGCAGCGTCACCCCCGCCTCGGCGGCCAGCGGCGCCAGCCCGTTCAGCACCGACCGCAGCAGCCCGGGCAGATCCACCGGCTCGGTCGGGCGCACCCGCTCCTCGGCCTCGACCCGGCTCAGCGACAGCAGATCGCCCACCAGCCGCTCCATCCGGGTGGCCTCGGTCTGCATGATGGTCAGAAACCGGTCCCGTGCCCCGGCATCCTCGCGCGCCGGGCCCTGCAGCGTCTCGATGAACCCCAAGAGTGCCGTCAGCGGCGTGCGCAGCTCATGGCTGACATTGGCGACAAAATCGCGGCGCATCTGTCCGGCCTGCTCCAGATGGGTCACATCCTGAAAGCACAGCAGCACGCCCGCCCCCGATTCAAGCTTCACCGCCCGGCAGGACACGTCAAAGCTGGCATTCTGGCGGTCTTCGGTGGCGTGGTAGCGGGTGCGGCGCGGCGCGCTGTCCCGGAACGTGCCCTCGATCGCGTCCAGCAGCGCGGGCTGGCGCAGCGCGGTGATGAAATGCCGCCCCGCCAGACCGTCGCCCAGCAGGGTTGCCGCCTCGATATTGGTGGCGGCGATGCGCTCGTCCCACTGGATCAGCACGGCAGGCAGCGGGATCGCCGCCACCAGATCCCCGGCCTCGGCGCGCATCAGCCGCGCGCCTGCCGCGCGGCATCAAGCCCGTCGGCGAAGCAGGCCAGCAGCGCGTCGGGATCCTCCAGCCCCAGCGACACCCGGAAGAACCCTTCCGAGATGCCAAGCGCCGCACGGCCCTCGGCGGTCAGCGCACGATGCGAGGACGAGGCCGGATGCGACAGCGTGGTGCCCACATCCCCCAGCGTCGGCGCAAAGGCGATGCCCTTCGCGGCCTCGGTAAAGGCATTGGCCGCCGCGCGCCCGCCCTCCAGCTCGAAACTGAGCATGGTGCCGGGATTGCCGCGCAGCACCGACTGGGCCCGCGCCGCATCGGGATGGTCGGCGCGGCCGGGATACAGCACGCGCGCGACCCCTGCCCGCCCGGACAGAAACTCCGACAGCCGCTGCGCGGTCTGCTGCGCGCGGTCGAACCGCAGCGGAAAGGTCATCAGCCCGCGTTCGGCCAGCCAGCAGTCAAAGGGGCTCGCCGTCATGCCGGTGGTGACGGCAAAGACCCGCAGCCGCTGCGCCACCTCCGGATCGCGCGCCGCGACCCAGCCCAGCGTCACATCGGCATGGCCTGCCAGCAGCTTGGTCACCGAATGGATCACGATATCGGCGCCGCGCGTCACCGGGGCGATGGCGGCGGGCGTGGTGAAGGTGTTGTCCACCGCCAGCAGGATTCCCCGCGCCTTGCAGAGCGCGGCGATGCCGTCCAGATCGGCGATGCGCAGCGTGGGGTTCGACACCAGCTCGATCAGCACCAGCTTGGTTTCGGGGCGCAGCGCCGCCTCCATCGCGGCGGCGTCGGTGGGATCGGCCAGCGAGGTGGCGATGCCCATGCGCGGCAGATCCTCCTTCATCATCCGCAGCGACCGGCCATAAAGCTGGTCCGCCCCCAGAACGTGATCGCCCGCGCGCAGCAGCCCCATCAGCACCACCGCCACCGCCGCCATGCCGGATCCGGTGACGATGCCGCCCTCCATCTCTTCCAGCGCGTCGATGCGGCGGGCGAGGATATCGGCATTGGGATGGCCTTCGCGCGCATAGGTGTAGCCGGGGCTGCGCCCTTCATACTGCGCATCCAGCGCGTCCGGGCTGTCGGAGGCATAGACCACGGCGGGCATGATCGGGGTCACCACCGCCGAGGAAGACGAGGCAGGCATAGCGACCGGGCGGATAAGCGTCTTGCGGATGTCCATGGAAATCTCCTGTGCTGGCGCAAGGATTTGCACAGCCCCGGGAGCGAGACAAGCCGCCCTGCATGACGTCACGACAGCGGCGATCTGGCGCACTTGCGGGCGAATGCCGCCTTGCAACCAGCGGATGTTTGTCTATTATGTAACAACTGGTAACGCGAGGATCAGGTGTTTCGGTCCCGCGCGGCGTGTTCCAGTCTTTCCTTCGGTAACCAGTCCTCTGCAACGACCTCTGTGCCACGCTCTTTGCGGAGCGTATTGCACAACTGGAAGTAGCGTTTTGCAGAAATGTAGGTTGCCAGAGGTGAGTGTTTCATTCTTAATCCCAAGGTATAGGTGGGGGCGCCTATCACCCACAGGAGCGTCATAACGATGCAAAACGACCCTCTCGATGTGCGTTGCTCCGCTTGCGGACATGTAGCACAGTTCTTCGAGCCGTTCCGTTTTACCTGTGTCATTCGTCATCAGGAAATTCCGGAAAACGCCCATTCCTGGGGACGAGTTGTTGTCGAAGAACTGTTCCCCGACCATTTTAGCTGGACGCAGCCCGACTCGCCCAAACCGAACTTCCTGCAGTCAGACGAGCCCGGCGTGGGCTATCGGCTGAACCATGAAGGCATGGTCTGGTGCAAGGGCTGCAAACGTTTTGAACCCGCAACCATCAACTGGCCCGAAGATGCGTATTGGCAATGGACCGTCCGCGGCCATCACCTTGTCGCGCGCAACCGGGCCCATGCCGAGCTGATCCTTGATTTCCTGCAGGAAAAGCAACGCGCGCCGAACCGAAAGCCTGCCCTGCGCGGCATCCCCACTCCGCTGCTGACCCGGCGCCTTCAGCCCGAGATCAGCGCGAAACTGGAAAGTGCCCTGGCGGCGGTCTGACCGCCAGAGACCGGGGCCGCCTTGGCCTAGACTTCGCTAAGCCCGGCGCGAAAGCGCCGGGCATTTTGCTGGTAGCCCCGCGCGGAGGCGCGCAGCCCCTCGATGGCGGCCTCGTCCAGCATCCGCACCACCTTGCCCGGCATGCCCATCACCAGACTGCCATCGGGGATGTCCTTGCCTTCGGGGATCAGCGCGCCCGCACCGATCAGGCAGTTGCGACCGATCCGCGCGCCGTTGAGAATGGTGGCGCCCATGCCCACCAGCGAGTTTTCCCCGATGGTGCAGCCATGCAGCATCGCCTTGTGGCCGATGGTGCAGCCCGGCCCGATCACCAGCGGGAATCCCATATCGGTGTGACAGACCACGTTTTCCTGCAGGTTCGAGCCCTGACCGACGCGGATTTCCTCGTTGTCGCCGCGCAGCACGCAGCCGAACCAGACCGAACTGTCGGCCTCCATCACGATGCGCCCGATCAGCTGCGCCCCCGGCGCGACCCATGCGCTGGCGTCGATCTGCGGCGCGATGCCGTCCAGGGCGTATAGGGTCATTCTCCGCTCTCCTCGAATTCGGCCTGCAGGGCGCGCACATGGGTCAGAAGCCCGGGCTGCTGGTTGCGCCGCAGCCGCGAGGCGGTGACGATGCTTTTCAGCCGCGCTTCGGTCTCGTCCAGATCGTTGTTGACCAGAACGAAATCGTAAGACCCCCAATGGCTGATCTCGTCCCAGCTTTTCTGCATCCGTCCGGCGATGACCTCGGGGCCGTCCTGCCCGCGCGACACCAGCCGCCGCTTCAGTTCGGCAATCGAGGGCGGCAGCAGAAAGATCGACAGCGTGTGCAGGCCCAGTTCGGAATTGGTGATCTGCTGCGCGCCCTGCCAGTCGATGTCAAACAGCACATCCTGCCCGCCAAGGATCGCCTCGCGCACCGGGCCCTTGGGCGAGCCGTAGAAATTGCCGAAGACATGCGCATGTTCCAGCATCTCGCCCGCGCTGACCGCGCGTTTGAAATCGGGCTGCGACATGAAATGGTAATCCTGCCCGTCCACCTCGCCGGGGCGCGGCGCACGGGTGGTGGCCGAGACCGAAAATATGATCGACGGATCCCATGCCCGCAGCCGCCGGGCCAAGGTCGATTTGCCCGCGCCCGAAGGCGAGGACAGGATGATGAGCAGGCCGCGCCTGTCGGTCATGTCTCACTCCACATTCTGCACCTGTTCGCGCATCTGGTCGATGACCGTCTTGAGGGTCAGACCGATCTGCGTCAATGCCGCGAAGGCAGATTTTGCGCAGAGCGTGTTCGCTTCGCGGTTGAATTCCTGCATCAGGAAATCGAGCTTGCGGCCCACCGCGCCCTCTGCCGCCAGAAGCTCGCGCGCCGCCCCCACATGCGCCTCCAGCCGGTCCAGTTCCTCGGTCACGTCGGATTTGACGGCGATCAGCGCAAGCTCCTGCGCGACGCGTGTGGGATCCATGCCGGGCGCGGCATCGCCGACCCGCGCCAGCGCCAGCGCCAGCTTTTTGGCCTGATCGTCGCGCCGGGCCTCCACCGCCTCGGCAGCCGACCGGGTCAGCCGCGAGATCTCGTCAAGCTGCGCCGCCAGCACCGTGGCAAGCGCCGCGCCCTCGCCCTCGCGCATCGCCGCGAACTGGTCCATCGCGCTTTGGAAATTCGCCATCAGCGCCTCGCGCAGGGCGGCCACGTCAGAAACCGTGGTGCCGGTGGCCAGCACGCCGCGCAATGCGATGATCTCTGCCGCGCTGGAAGAGCGCAGCACCAGACCCTGCGCCGCCGCCTGTGCCTCGATCCGGCGCAGCGCGGGCAGGATCCGCCCCAGCACCGCCTCGTCCAGATCGCAGGCGCCCTCGTCGCCGCCCGACTGAAGCTTCAGCGTGACCTGCACATTGCCCCGCGCCACCCGTGCGCCGATGGCGGCACGCACTGCGGGCTCCAGCCCCTCGATCCATTCGGGAAGCCGCAGGCGCAGGTCCAGCCCCTTGCCATTGACCCCGCGCACCTCCCAAAGCCAGCGCATCCCGGCGAACTCGCCACTCTGCGCCGCAAATCCGGTCATGGAATGCCGCATTCTGCTCCTCATGTGCTAAGACCGCGCTTCTCTGCATGGATGCGCCTCTTATCAAAGGCCTACAGTCAGCACGCCAGCGTGTCCAGCCGGGCGGGTTCCACAGGCGTTAACCTTTTGGCCATAAATGGGGCAGATTTCGGCCACAATTTGACTAATATGGAGGACAGAACGAAGACAGGCGGGCAAGGTGGAACGGGGGCTCCGACCGGCAGCGCAAGCGATGCGAAGGAGTGCGCGGGATGTGCGGAAGCGGTGACAACAAACAGGGTGTGGTGTCGATGACCGATCGCGAAAAGGAACGGCGCGCGGCGCCCCTGCGGCTGGTGGAAAGCTACTGGCGGGCGCTGGCGGGTGACGGTCAGGTGCCGCTGCGCAGCCAGATCGACCCGCGCGGGATCGAAAGCGCGCTGCCTTACGCCTTTCTGGCGGAACGGATCGCGCCCTCTCTGGCCAAGCTGCGGGTGGCGGGCACACATCTCAACGATCTGATGGGGATGGAAACCGCCGGAATGCCGCTTTCGGCGCTGATCGCCCCCGACGACCGCGACCGCATGGGAGAGGCGGTGGCCCGGGTGTTTGCCGAAGGCGCGCTGGCGCGGATCGATCTGCGCGGCGAGGAAGGCTTCGGCAAGGGCAGGATCGAGGCGCAGATGCTGCTGCTGCCGCTGCGCTCCGACATGGGGGACATGACGCGGATGATCGGCGTGCTGGTGTCGCAGGGGCGGATCGGGCGCACCCCGCGCCGGTTCGGCATCCTCCATGCCGAGGTCACGCCGGGGCTGTCCGCCACGATGACACCGGCCCCCGCGCCGCAGCGCCAGGGCTTTGCCGAACCGCCCGCCGCCTTCAGCCCGGCACCGATCCGACCTGTGGCAGCACCTGCCAAGCGCGCGCCCTATCTGCGCCTGATCGTGTCCAACGACTGAACCCGCAAAAAGGGCCTGCGCGGCATCCGGGATGCGCCGCGCAGGCCCTTGTCTGTCACCTGCCCCGCCCGCAATTCGGGCGGTTTGGTTCGGGCGGTTACTCCGCCGCCAGCGCCAGCACCGGGCGCTGTTCCTGCAGCACCGCGTCATATTCGCTGTGCAGATGCGCATAAGCCAGCGTGGCGCGCAGCATGCCCACCTTGGATCCGCAGTCGAACCGCGTGCCGCTGAAGCGGAAGCCACAGAGCCCGACGCGCTCCGCGCCTTTGGCGATGGCGTCGGTCAGCTGGATTTCACCGCCACGACCCGGCGGCAGCCCGCGCAGATCGTCAAAGATCGACCCGTCCAGCACATAGCGCCCGACCACCGCCTGCAGCGACGGGGCCTCGTCGGGATCGGGCTTTTCCACCATGCCAGAGGCGGGCAGCAGGCGGCCTTCGGCCTCGCCCTCGGGAACCAGCACGCCATAGGCATGCACCTCGTCGCGCTTCACCGCCATGGTGGCGACCATGTGACCGGGCGCCGCCGTCTCATAGGCGTCGAGCATCTCGGACAGGCAGCCTTTTTCGCCCATGATCAGATCATCGGGCAGGATCACCGCCACCGGCCCCGGCAGCACGTGATCCACGGCGCACAGGACGGCATGACCCAGCCCCAGCGGTTCGGGCTGCATCACGAAAAACACCTGATCCTGGTCCGGATCCAGCGCTGCGGCATCCAGACTGTCGGCGATGTCGTCCTTGCCCTTGGCGCGCAGGGTCGCGCAAAGCTCGGGATCGGCATGCACATAGCGTTCGATGGCGGTTTTCGACGGGTGGGACACGAAGATGATCCGTTCCACCCCGGCCTCGCGCGCCTCGTCGATGGCGAACTGCAGCAGCGGACGGTCAAGCACGGGCAGCAGCTCCTTGGGGGTTGCCTTTGTGGCCGGAAGGAAGCGCGTTCCCAATCCCGCGACCGGAAAGATCGCGGTCCTGACCTTGGCCTTGCGGGTCTTCTGTTCGGGCGTGCTCACGGTGGGTCTCCTTCTGACTGACCTGATCTCTGCTGCATCGCGGCAATTGGGTAATAGGTTATGGCCTTTTCGCCATTCGTCAAACGATCACTCAAAAACAGGTCCCCATGCGTGCAGTTGACGAGGGAACAACCGACGAAACTGCGCGTTGTTCCATCAATTGCCCACAGGTTATGCGCTTTCCAGATGCGCGCCCGCTTCTCATTCCGCAGCGCAGCATAAAAAGGTTTAGTTATGTCAATGACTTACACAAACGCCGTCTTTGCGCCCGCAGAAAAGGCCCAAGGAACTGGTGGAAATCCGCTCATTTTGTCCTATCCTATAACTCACCTGAAACAGCCACGGAGAAGCCCTTGCGGCCGTTCCGCCCTTGCTTGGCGGCGGTCCTGAGACAGTCATGGACGGACAGACCCACCGCACCCCGCCCGCGCATCCCGGCAGCCAGACTGGCCCCCGGCGCGTCCTTCCCTATTCCCGCCTCACCGTCATCGGCATGGGCAGCTGGGGGACGGCGCTTGCCGCCACCGCCGCCCGCGCCGGATGCGAGACCCGGATCTGGGGCCGCCGCGCCGATCTGGTGCAGCGCCTGACGGACACGGGCGAAAACCCCGACCATCTGCCCGGCATCCCGCTGCCCGATGGCCTGCGCGCCTTTTCCGATCTGGCGCAGGCGCTGGACGGCACCGAGGCGGTGCTGCTGGTCACGCCGTCGCATACGCTGCGCGAGATTGCCCGCGCCCTGCGTCCGCATCTGCCCGCAGGCGTGCCGATCGCGCTCTGCTGCAAGGGCATCGAACGCGGCACCGGCTATCTGCTCAGCCATGTGATCGAGGAAGAACTGCCCGGCCATCCGGTCGGCGCGCTGTCCGGTCCGACCTTTGCGCGGGAAACCGCGCTTGGCCATCCCACCGCCGCCACCGTGGCCTTTCCCTTCCGTCACAACGACCGGATTTCGCCGGAACAGGCGCCCGCCACGCGGCTCGCCATGACCATGCAGACCGATGCCTTCCGCCCCTATGTCTCTGACGATCTGGTGGGCGTCGAAGTGGGGGGCGCGGTCAAGAACGTCATCGCCATCGCCTGCGGCATGATGACCGGCGCCGGTTTTGCGGAAAACACCCGCGCGGCGCTGATCACGCGCGGCATGGACGAGATGAAGTTTCTCGCCGAAGCCCTTGGCGGCAGACGGGAAACCGTCACCGGGCTTGCCGGGGCGGGTGACCTGACGCTGACCTGCTCCTCCACCACCTCGCGCAACATGGCGCTTGGCACGCAGCTGGGGCGCGGCCTGCCGCGCGCCGAATGTTTCGACGGCAAGCCGGTTGTGGTCGAAGGCGAGGTCAACGCCGTCTCGGTCGTGGATCTGGCCCGCCGTCTGGGCGTGCGCATGCCGATCTGCGAGGCGGTGCATGCCGTCCTGCACGAGGCAGCCCCCCTGACCCAAACCTTTCAGCAGCTCTGGGCCGCGCCCATCGAGGGCGAGCCCCGCGCGCTTGACCTGTTCCTGCATCCCGCCGAAGGAGATCCCGCATGAGCCTTGACGCGCTCCCCGCCCGTGACATCGCCACCACCCGCATGGTGCTGGCCACCGATCTGGACGGCACCTTTCTGGGCGGCAGCGAGGAGGACCGGCAGCGGCTCTATCGCTGGATCGAGTCGAACCGCGACAGCGTCGGGCTGATCTTCGTCACCGGACGCGATCCGCGTTTCATCCGCGAGCTTTGCGCAGGCGGCGTGCCATGGCCGGAATATGTGGTGGGCGATGTCGGCACCACCATCGCCCGGCTGCAGGGCGGCGAGGTCACGCCGCTGGCTCCGCTGGAGGAAGAGATCGCCGCCACATGGGGCGATGCCGGCGAGACGGTGCGCGCAGCCCTTGACGGCCATCCCGGCCTGACGCTGCAGCCGACGCCGTTCCGCTACCGGATCAGCTATGATCTGGATGCCGAAACTTTTGATCCCTCGGCCAGCGACAAGGTCCGGGATCTGGGCCATGACCCGCTGATTTCGGACAACCGCTTTTTCGACGTGCTGCCGCGCGGCATCTCCAAGGGTCCGTCGCTGCGCCGTCTGGTCGCCCATCTGGGGCTGGAAGAAACGCGCGTTCTGGCCGCCGGTGACACGCTCAACGATCTGTCCATGCTGCAATGCGGGCTGCCCGCCGTGGCCGTGGGCGGCGCCGAGCCCGCCCTGCTGGCCGAGGTCAGCGGCCTGCCCCATGTCCATACCGCGCGCGCCATCGGCGCCGCAGGCATTCTGGAGGCCATCGGCGCCTTCGGACTGCACGACATCGAAGGAGTCTGACCCATGTCCAGTGATCTGGTCATCGTCTATCACCGCCAGCCCTATGAAGAGGTGGTGGTCGACGGCAAAACCGAATACCGCGAGAACAAAAGCCCCAACGGCATCGTGCCCACGCTGAAAAGCTTTTTCGGCTCGGTCGAGAAGGCCGCCTGGGTGGCGTGGAAAGAAGCCAAGGACACCTCCAACCCCGGGTTCGACCGGGTGGTGGAGATCGAGGACAGCTTCGGCAAATACACCGTGTCGCGCCTGCCCCTGACCGCCGAACAGGTCAGCAGCTTCTACCACATCACCTCCAAGGAGGCGTTCTGGCCAATCCTGCACGGCTTCAAGGAAAAATATAACTACGACCCGGTGGACTGGCCCACCTTCAAGGAGGTGAACTGGGCCTTCGCAGAGGCCGCCGCCTCGGAAGCCGCCAAAGGCGCCGCCGTCTGGGTGCATGACTACAACCTGTGGCTGGTGCCCGGCTATCTGCGCCAGATGCGCCCCGATCTGCGCATCTCCTTCTACCACCACACGCCCTTCCCCTCGGCGGACATGTTCAACGTGCTGCCCTGGCGCGGCGAGATCATCGATTCGCTGCTGGCCGCCGATGTGGTGGGCTTCCACATCCCGCGCTATGCCGCCAACTTCGTCTCCTGCGTGCGCAGCCTGCGCGATGTGGGCAATGTGCCGCGCAAACCCGTGCCGTCCGATCTGATCTCCGAAGGCTCGGCGCTGTCGGACCGCACCATGCCCACCGAGATCCATCTCGACACCGGGCATGTGGTGCATCTGGGCGTGACACCGGTGGGTGTCGATACCGATTACATCAAGGGGCTCGCCGAAAACGAGGCCACCGACGAACGCGCCACCCGCTTCCGCTCTGAAATCGGCGAGGGCAAGCTGCTGCTTTCGGTCGGGCGCACCGATTACACGAAGGGCGGCGCAGACCAGCTTCTGGCCTTCGAGCGGCTGCTGGAACGCCGCGCCGACCTGCGCGGACAGGTGCGGCTGCTGCATGTCTCGGTGCCTGCCAACCGCGCCATGACCGTCTACGAGCCGATCCAGAAGGAACTGGAGGAAATCGCCGGCCGAATCAATGGCCGCTTCGGCAGCTTCACCTTCCAGCCGGTGGCGCTGATCTCCCGCGCCGTCCCGTTCGAGGAACTGGTGGCGTGGTATCAGGTGGCCGATGTGGCATGGATCACGCCGCTGGCCGATGGCATGAACCTTGTCTGCAAGGAATATGTGGCCGCGCGCAAGGATGGCGACGGCGTGCTGGTGCTGTCGGAATTTGCCGGGGCGGCGGTGGAACTGGGGGCGGCGGTGCTGACCAATCCGTTCTCCAGCCGCGCCATGGATTTCGCCATCGATCTCGCCATGGACATGCCGGAACCGGAACGCCGCGCCCGCATGGCCCTGCTGCGCAGCGCGGTCAGCAAGCGCGACACCCGGCACTGGGCCCGCGACCAGCTGGCGCTGCTCTCGCCAAAGGATTTTGCGCCCGAAGCCGCCTGAGCCACCGGGGTCCGGGCGGCGCGCGCCCTGCGCCGCCCGTCACTCCTGCTGCCGCATCTCGCGGCGGCGCATGGGCATGGCATCCACCAGCGCAAACAGCGCCTCGTTCGGTGTCACCTCCTCCGTGGCAAGCTTGACGCCACCATCCTTGCCGATCAGCACCAGCAGGAATCCCTCGGGCGCAAACCGCGCCCGCAGCGCCCCCTGCCGCTCCGGTGCCGCATCCCCGAACAGCACCATGTCGCGCGCGCGCAGCGCACCCCCGGCCTCCGAAAGCTGCGCCATCTGGGCCACATAGCGCGGATCCGACGCCCCCTGCGCAAAGACCAGCAGCGGGCGCGCCTGCCAGCGCAACGCCGCCAGATCCGGCTCGGGCTCCGCCCGCGCGCCCTGCGCCGCCAGCACCAGCCCCGCCGCCATCACCGTCCGCATCATCCCTCGCATCGCAAACCTCCTGCCAGTTCTCCAGCAGGACCTAGCGCTCAGCCCGCGCCGGACACGCAAAAAGGGCGGCGGCCCCTCGGCCCCCGCCCCTTCCTTCGGCTCCAAATATCCCGGGGGTCCGGGGGCAGCGCCCCCGGCCTCGCCTCAGCCGTTCATCGCCGCCGGACGTTCGGCGCGCAGCGCGGTCAGCTCCTCGGCGACAAGGAAAGCCAGCTCCAGCGACTGCGAGGCATTGAGCCGCGGGTCGCAGGCGGTGTGGTACCGGTCCGACAGGTTGTCATCGGACAGCGCATAAAGCCCGCCGGTGCATTCGGTCACATCCTGACCGGTCATCTCGAAATGCACGCCGCCCGGCACCGTGCCCTCGTCCTTGTGCACGGCAAAGAACTCCCGCACCTCGCGCAGCACCGCATCGAAGGGCCGCGTCTTGTAGCCGGAGGCCGATTTGATCGTGTTGCCATGCATCGGATCGCAGACCCACAGCACATTGGCGCCCATCTCGCGCACGCTGCGGATCAGCCGCGGCAGATGCTCGGCCACCTTGCCCGCGCCAAAGCGCGAGATCAGCGTCAGCCGCCCCGCCTCGTTCTGCGGGTTCAGCTTCTCGATCAGCACCTTCAGATCCTCGGTGGTCATCGAAGGCCCGCATTTCAGCCCGATCGGGTTCAGCACGCCGCGCGCATATTCCACATGGGCGCCATCGGGCTGCCGGGTGCGGTCGCCGATCCAGACCATATGGCCCGAGCCTGCCAGCCACTTGCCGGAGGTGCTGTCGACGCGGGTCAGCGCCTCTTCATATTCCAGCAGCAGCGCCTCGTGCGAGGTGTAGAAATTCACCTGATGCAGCGCCGCGGAGCGGTTGCTGTCGATGCCCGCCGCCTTCATGAAATCCAGCGTGTCGGAAATGCGGTTGGCCAGATCGCGGTAGCGCGCCGCCTTCTCGCCCTCCACAAAGCCCAGCGTCCAGGCATGGACCTGATGCACGTCGGCATAGCCGCCGGTGGAAAAGGCGCGGATCAGGTTCAGCGTGGCGGCGGCCTGCGTATAGGCCTGCAGCATCTTCTGCGGGTTGGGACGCCGCGCCTCGGCGGTGAAGGCCAGCTCGTTGATGATGTCGCCGCGGAAGCTCGGCAGCTCGACGCCGTCCACCACCTCGGTGGGGGCAGAGCGCGGCTTGGCGAACTGGCCCGCCATGCGGCCCACCTTCACCACCGGCACCTTGGCGCCATAGGTCAGCACCATGGCCATCTGCAGCATCACCTTGAAGGTGTCGCGGATCGCATTGGCGGAGAACTGGTCAAAGGCCTCGGCGCAGTCGCCGCCCTGCAGCAGGAACGCCTCGCCGCGCGACGCCTTGCCCAGCTCCTCGCGCAGCCTGCGGGCCTCGCCTGCAAAAACCAGCGGCGGATACTTGGACAGCTGCGCCTCCACGGCTCCCAGATCTGCCTGATCTTCATAATCCGGCATCTGGATCCGCGGCTTCGATCTCCAGCTCGACTTGCTCCACTCGGTCATGGCTCTCTCCCGACGACACTCCGTTAGCGTAAACGTCTTCGCAAAAACGTCTCCCGCCTATACAGAAGGCAACCTGTCAAGACCAGTACGAATTCGCCGATCCGGCGCTGCGAAGGCTTGCGGAAAAGATACAAAACCGACATGCCTTGACGCTGCGTGGCCTTCCCGCCCGGTGGGGGCTGCCGCTCCGCCCGCCCGACCGCCAGCTTCGCCCCAGCCCCGCCAAGGACTTGCCCATGCCGGACCCGCGCCCCGCCACCGATCCGAGGCCGCGCCGCTTCGTCTTCGTTCTGCTGCCCGATTTCACCCTGCTCAGCTTCTCCGCAGCCCTCGAGGCGCTGCGCATCGCCAACCGCATGGCCGACCGCACGCTCTACAGCTGGGTGCTGACCGGCGCCGAGGGCGACAGCATCAGCTGTTCCGCGGGCGTGCCGGTGCGGCTGGACTGCCCGCTGCCCGAACTCTCCCGCGACGACACGGTGCTGGTCTGCGGCGGGCTCGACGTGCATCTGGGCACCACGCGCAAGCTGCTGAACTGGCTGCGCCGCGAGGCCCGGCGCGGGCTGACCATCGGCGGTCTCTGCACCGCCGCATGGACGCTGGCGCGGGCCGGGCTGCTCGACGGCAAGCGCGCCACCATCCACTGGGAAAACCACGACAGCTTCGCCGAGGAATTCGAGGAGGTCACCCTGACCAAGCAGGTCTTCGTCATGGACGGCAACCGGCTCTCCACCGCGGGCGGCACCTCCTCCATCGATCTCATGCTCAAGCTCATCGCCGATGACCATGGCGAGGATCTGGCCAATGCCGTGGCCGACCAGCTGATCTACAGCGCGATCCGCACCGATCAGGACACGCAGCGCCTGTCGGTGCCCACCCGCATCGGCGTGCGCCATCCCAAGCTCGCGCAGGTCATCCACCGCATGGAGGCCAATGTCGAGGATCCGCTCAGCCCGGCGCTGCTCGCCCGCGAGGTCGGCATGTCGACCCGGCAGCTGGAACGGCTGTTCCGCCGCTATCTCAACCGCAGCCCGAAGCGTTATTACATGGAACTGCGCCTGCAGAAGGCGCGCAACCTGCTGATGCAGACCGACATGAGCGTGATCAACGTGGCGCTGGCCTGCGGCTTCGCCAGCCCCTCGCATTTCTCGAAATGCTACCGCGCCCATTACCAGACCACGCCCTATCGCGAACGCGGCAGTCAGGGCAGCCCCGCCGGATCCGCCCCCCGCGCCGAGGACTGACCCCGGCCCCACCTTCTTCTGACCGCAAATATCCCGGGGGAGAAGCCCGGAACGGGCTTCGGGGGCAGCGCCCCCTGCGGCCTCTCCCGTCCCCGCAATCCGGCCGGACCCTCTGCCCGGGCCGCCACCAAATGCCCTTTTCTTTTGCATATGACGCGCATAGGCTCTGGCCAGAGCGCGAGTTCCACTAGGGAGAAACTGAAATGAAAAAGTGGCTTATGGCCTCCGCCCTGCCCCTGTTTGCCGCAGGGACAGCGATGGCGGATGATGCCAAGATCGGGGTCATCATGGGCTATACCGGGCCCATTGAATCGCTGACCCCCGCCATGAGCGACGCGGCAGAGCTGGCGATGATCGAGGTCAATGACAGCGGCAAGTTCCTCGAGGGCGTCACCCTCGTGTCCGTGCGCGCCGACAGCACCTGCGTCGACAGCGCCGCCGCCACCGCCGCCGCGGAACGTCTGGTCACCACCGATGGCATCGTGGCCATCATGGGGGCCGACTGTTCGGGCGTGACCGGTGCTGTCCTGTCCAACGTGGCCGTGCCCAATGGCGTGCCCATGGTGTCGCCCTCCGCCACCTCTCCGGCGCTGTCCGAGGTCGAGGACAATGGCCTCTTCTTCCGCACCGCCCCGTCGGATGCCCGTCAGGGCGAAGTTCTGGCCGGGATCCTGCAGGAGCGCGGCATCTCCTCGGTTGCCGTGACCTATACCAACAACGATTACGGCAAGGGCTTTGCCGATGCCTTCGAGGCGGCCTTCACCGGCACCGGCGGGCAGATCACCCTGACCTCGCCGCATGAGGACAACAAGGCCGACTATTCCGCCGAAGTGGGGGCGCTGGCCTCTGCGGGCGGCGACGCGCTGGTCGTGCTGGGTTACGCCGATTCCGGCGGCAAGGGCATGATTCAGGCAGCGCTCGATTCCGGCGCCTTCGACACGTTTGCGCTTGGCGACGGCATGTATTCCGAAACCCTGCTGGCCGATCTCGGCGGCGATCTTGAGGGATCCTTCGGGTCGGTGCCATGGGCCGAAGGGGAAGGCGCCGATGCCTTCGCCAAGGCTGCCGAAGCCGCAGGCATCGTGGCGGAAAGCACCTATACCCGCGAAAGCTATGACGCGGCGGCGCTGATCGCGCTGGCGATGATGAAGGGCGGCGAGCCCTCCTCGGCGGCGGTTGCGGCCAATCTTCTGGACGTGGCCAATGCCCCCGGCGAGCCGATCCTGCCCGGCGAGCTGGGCAAGGCGCTGGAGATCCTTGCCTCTGGCGGCGACGTGGATTACGTGGGCGCCACCAATGTGGAACTGATCGGGGCGGGTGAAGCCGCCGGGTCCTACCGCTATTACGAGATCAAGGACGCCACTTTCGAGACGGTCTCTTTCAAGTAAGACCGTTCCGACAGGACGACTGGACAGCCCGGGACGGATGCGCCCGGGCTGTTTTACAAAGAACAAAGGCGCCGAAGCGGCGCACCGGGGAGTAAGGACGTGATCCGGGTCGAAAGCCTGCACCGCCATTTTGGCGGCTTCCGCGCCGTGGACGGCGCCAGCCTGACCATCAAGACCGGCTCGATCACCGGGCTGGTGGGGCCCAATGGCGCGGGCAAGACCACGCTGTTCAACGTGATCGCGGGCGCGCTGCCGCCCACATCCGGCCGCGTCCTGATGGAGGGCGAGGACATCACCGGGCTTGCCCCGCACCAGCTGTTCCACAAGGGGCTGCTGCGCACCTTCCAGATCGCGCATGAGTTTTCCTCGATGAGCTGCCGCGAGAACCTGATGATGGTGCCCGGCGGGCAGACTGGCGAAGGGCTCTGGGCCTCGTGGTTCCAGCGCGGACGCATCGCGCAGGAAGAGGCGGCGCTGCTGAAGAAAGCCGATGAAGTTCTTGATTTCCTGACGATTTCCCATCTGAAGGATGAAAAGGCCGGCAACCTGTCCGGCGGGCAGAAGAAACTGCTCGAGCTTGGCCGCACCATGATGGTGGAGGCGAGGATCGTGTTTCTGGACGAGGTCGGCGCGGGGGTGAACCGCACCCTGCTCAACACCATCGGCGATGCCATCCTGCGGCTGAACCGCGAACGCGGCTATACCTTCTGCATGATCGAGCATGACATGGAGTTCATCGGCAGGCTCTGCGATCCGGTCATCGTCATGGCCGAGGGCCGGGTGCTGGCCGAGGGCTCGGTGGAGGAGATCAAGGCCAATGAGGCGGTGATCGAGGCCTATCTGGGCACCGGGCTCAAGAACAAGGATATGGTCGGATGACGGCAGGGCTGCGCCATGGGGGCGCTGCCCCCATACCCCCGGGATATTTTCAGCCGCTGGAAGGGGCAAGCTCATGACCGAGAACGCCACGATGCCTGCCGCGACCCCTTCGGCGCCGGCGCCGTTCCTGATCGGCGAGGCGATGACGGGCGGCTACGGGCGCGGCGCCGACATCCTGCAGGGCTGCACCATCGCGGTGGAGCGCGGCGAGATCGCGGTGATCGTGGGCCCCAATGGCGCGGGCAAGTCCACCGCCATGAAGGCGCTTTTCGGCATGCTGACGCTGCGCACGGGCCGTGTGGTGCTGGATGGCGAGGACATCACCACGCTCAGCCCGCAGGCGCGGGTGGCCAAGGGCATGGGATTCGTGCCGCAGACCCGCAACATCTTTCCGTCGATGACGGTGGAAGAGAATCTTGAAATGGGCGCCTTCCTGCGCCGCGACGATCTGCGCGCCACGATGGAGCAGATCTATGGCCTGTTTCCGATCCTGCGCGACAAGCGGCGGCAGGCGGCGGGCGAGCTTTCCGGCGGGCAGCGCCAGCAGGTGGCGGTGGGCCGGGCGCTGATGACCAAGCCTTCGGTGCTGATGCTGGACGAGCCGACGGCGGGGGTGTCGCCCATCGTCATGGACGAGCTTTTTGACCGCATCATCGAGGTCTCGCGCACCGGCATTCCGATCCTGATGGTGGAGCAGAACGCCCGGCAGGCGCTGGAGATCGCCGACAAAGGCTATGTGCTGGTGCAGGGCGGCAATGCCTTTACCGGCACCGGGCAGGATCTGCTGGCCGATCCGCAGGTGCGGCGCAGTTTTCTGGGGGGCTGAGGCGATGGTCACATCTGCAAGGGCTTGGGCGGGGCTGCTGGCGCTGCTGCTGCCCGCCATGGCGGCGGCAGAGGGCGCGCGGCTTGAGCTGTCCTGCACGCGGCTCAGCCGCTGTGACGGCGCGGGCACCTGCGCGGCAGCAGAGGGTGCGGTCGCCTTCACGCTTGCGCCGCTTGGCGTCGATGCCCAAGGGGCGGGCGGCTATGCCATAGGGCATGACGGCGCGGCGCAGGGCGAGGGACAGGGCGTCTCCTTTGCCGGGCCCTTCCTCTGGACCCTGCCCGGGGGCGCGCGCCACACGCTGGTGCTGAGCAGCGAGACCACGGCGCTTTATCTGCGTCAGGCCGCGGGGGGCGCTGCCCCCGAGATCGACTTTCTGAGCTGCGGGATTCTGCCCTGATGGATGTTCTGAACGCGCTTGTCGCGCTTGCCAATTTCGTGCTGATCCCGGCGGTGGCCTATGGCAGCCAGCTGGCGCTGGGGGCGCTGGGGGTGACGCTGGTCTACGGCATCCTGCGCTTTTCCAACTTCGCCCATGGCGACACCATGGCCTGGGGCACCATGTGCACCATTCTGGCCACATGGGGGCTGCAGGCGGCGGGGATCACGCTGGGGCCGCTGCCCACCGCGCTGCTGGCGCTGCCTGCGGGCATTCTGGGCGCGGCACTGCTGGTGCTGGCCACCGACCGCATGGTCTATCGCTTCTACCGCGCGCAGAAGGCCAAGCCGGTGATCCTTGTCATCGTCTCCATGGGGGTGATGTTCATCTATAACGGGCTGACGCGTTTCGTGATCGGCCCCGATGACCAGAATTTCGCCGATGGCGAGCGCTTCGTCATCAATGCCCGCGATTTCCGCGAGATGACCGGCCTTGCCGAGGGGCTGGCGCTGCGCAGCACGCAGGTGCTGACCGTGGTGACGGCGGTGCTGGTGGTGGCGCTGCTGTTCTGGTTCCTGACCCATACCCGCACCGGCAAATCCATGCGCGCCTATGCCGATAACGAGGATCTGGCGCTGCTGTCGGGGATCAATCCCGAACGGGTGGTGCTGGTGACATGGATCATCGTCGCCGCACTCGCCACCGTGGCGGGGGTGCTTTACGGGCTGGACAAAAGCTTCAAGCCCTTCACCTATTTCCAGCTGCTGCTGCCGGTCTTTGCCGCAGCCATCGTCGGCGGCCTTGGCAGCCCGCTGGGGGCGATCGCGGGCGGCTTCGTCATCGCCTTTTCCGAGGTGGGGCTGACCTATGCGTGGAAAAAGGTCGCGACCTACCTTCTGCCCGAGAGCCTTGCCCCCGAGGGGCTGCTGCAGCTCATGGGCACGGATTACAAATTCGCGGTCAGCTTCGTCATTCTGGTGATCGTGCTGCTGTTCCGCCCCACCGGGCTTTTCAGGGGGAAATCGGTATGAGAACGCTTGCCCTGTTTGCGCTGGTGGCGGCGCTGATCCTTGGCACCGGGCTGCTGCAAAGCTGGAACTCCGCGCTGCTGATCCTGAACATGGGGCTGGTCAGCGCGGTGATGGCGCTGGGGGTCAACCTGCAATGGGGGCTCGCCGGGCTCTTCAACGTGGGCGTCATGGGCTTTGTGGCGCTTGGCGGGCTCGCCGTGGTGCTGACCTCCACCGCGCCGGTGCCCGAGGCATGGGCCGCAGGCGGCCCGCGCCTGCTGGCGGCGCTGGGATGTGGCGTGGCGGTGATCGCGGGCGCGGTGCTGGTCTGGCGGCGCCTGCCGAAGCGGCTGCGCGGCTGGGGGGTGGCGGCGCTGCTCGTCGCCGGGTTCTTCGTCTATCGCGCGCTGTTTGATCCTGCCGCCACGGCGGTGGAGGCGGTGAACCCCGCCGCCACCGGCTATCTGGGCGGGCTCGGCCTGCCGGTGCTGCTGGCATGGCCGGTGGGCGGGCTGCTCGCCGCCGCCGTGGCCTGGGCCATCGGCAAGACCGCGCTGGGGCTGCGCTCCGACTATCTTGCCATCGCCACGCTGGGCATCGCCGAGATCATCATCGCCGTGCTCAAGAACGAGGACTGGCTGGCGCGCGGCGTCAAGAACGTGACCGGCCTGCCCCGGCCCGTGCCCTACGAGATCGACCTGCAGCAGGATCCGGGCTTTGTCGCCCGCGCGGCGGATCTGGGGATCGACCCCACCACCGCCTCGACGCTGACGGTGAAGCTGGGCTATGGCCTGCTGTTCGCGGCGGTGCTGGTCCTGCTGCTGGTGCTGGCGCAACTGGCGCTGAACTCGCCATGGGGCCGGATGATGCGCGCCATCCGCGACAACGAGACCGCCGCCCGCGCCATGGGCAAGGACGTGACCGCCCGGCATCTGCAGATCTTCATCCTTGGATCGGCGCTCTGCGGCATTGCCGGGGCGATGATGACCACGCTGGACGGGCAGCTGACCCCGGGCACTTACCAGCCGCTGCGCTACACCTTCCTGATCTGGGTCATGGTGATCGTCGGCGGGTCGGGCAACAATTTTGGCGCGGTGCTGGGCGGGTTCCTGATCTGGTTCCTGTGGGTGCAGGTCGAACCGATCGGGCAGGCGCTGATGGCGGTGCTGACGGCGGGCATGGCGGATGGTTCGTGGCTCAAGGCGCATCTGCTGGACAGCGTGCAGCACATGCGGCTGCTGACCATGGGGGTGATCCTGCTGCTGGTGCTGCGCTTTGCCCCGCGCGGTCTGCTGCCGGAGCGCTGAGACGGTCGCGCATCGGCGGGAACCCCCGACCGATCCCTGCGTTGCGCTGGCATGAGACACCTGACATGGCACGACCTTACCCGGAACTGGAGCCGCGCGCTGGACACCCTGCGCGCGCGCTTTCCCAATCTTGATACGGAACGGCTGCGCAGGCAGCCGCCCGACCGCGCCCGGCTGGTGGCGCATCTGGCCGAACGCCACGACCTGACCCGCAGGGAGGCGCGGCGCGAACTGGATGACTGGCTGTTTGCGCAGACCCTGCGCGGCGGCACCTCTGCCGGGCTCTAGCCTTGAGCTCAGCCCAGCGAGGTGACCCAGAGGATCGTCGCATCCTCGGGGCTGAGCGAGATCACGTTATGCCCCATGGTCGCGTCGTAATAGGCGCTGTCGCCGCGCCGCATCTCCAGGGGTTCGTAGAATTCGGTGTAAAGCCGGATGACCCCGGTCAGCACATAAAGATATTCCTCGCCGTCATGGCGGATCCAGCCGTCGAACTCTTCCATCGACCGCGCCCGCACCCGCGCGCGATAGGGCAGCATCTTCTTGCGGGTCAGGCTTTCGGCCAGAAGCTCGTGCTCATAGGTGGTGGTGACCTGCCGCAATCCGGCGCCGTCGCGCACATGCACCATCCGCCCCGAGATCTGGTCGCGCTTGGGCGGGGTGAAAAGCTGCGGCACGGAAATGCCCAGACCCACCGCCAGCTTCTTCAGCGCCTCATAGGTGGGCGACATCTGGCCATTCTCGATCTTCGACAGGGTCGAGCGCGCCAGCCCCGCCTGTTTCGCGGCCTGTTCCAGCGTCCAGTCCCGCGCCTTGCGCAATTCCCGCACGCGCAGGCCCAGATCCAGCGGTTCTGGAACTTGCTCCTGCCCGGTATCCCGGGCGATGCGGATCAGGGTCTGCGGATCGCGAGTCATGCTTCGCCATAGCGCTGGCTCGGGGCGCTTGCAACTGCGGCGCAGGTGGCCCTTGCCAGAGCAGGGGCCGCCCGCTTATCCCGGCGGTCATGTTGTCGATCAGCGATGAAGGCGCCTTTGCGCCCTGCCCCGAACCGTTCAATCTGGCCGCGCATGTTCTGGCGGCTGGTGCCGCCACCCCCGACAAGGTGGCGCTGGCCATCCTGCGCCTCACCGGTGCCGAACGCTGGTCCTATGCGCGGCTGATCGCTGCCGTGCGCGGCACGGCGACGGGGCTGCTGCAGGCCGGGCTGAGCCCGGGCGACATCCTGCTGCTGCGGCTAGGGGATACGGTGGATTTCCCGATCGCCTATCTGGGCGCCATCGCGGCAGGGATCGTGCCGGTGCCGACCTCGGCACAGCTGACCGCGCCGGAAGTGGCGAAGATGGTGGCAGAGATCAGCCCCGCCGCCGTGCTGCGTGCGCCGCAGGTGGCCTGCCCCGACCTTGGCCTGCCCGTCTTCGGCCCCGACACCTTTCTGCCATGGCGCGATCTGCCCGCCGCCCCCTATGCCATGGGCGATCCCGACCGGCTGGCCTATCTGGTCTTCACCTCCGGCACATCGGGCCAGCCCCGCGCCGTGGCCCATGCGCATCGCGCCATCTGGGCACGCAAGATGATGATGGAGGGCTGGACCGGCCTGCGCCCCGACGACCGGCTGCTGCATGCGGGGGCGTTCAACTGGACCTTCACGCTGGGCACCGGGCTGATGGATCCGTGGACGCGGGGGGCCACCGCGCTGATCCCCGCCACCGGCATCGATCCGGCGCAGCTCGCCCTGCTGATGAAACGCAATGACGCGACGATTTTTGCTGCCGTTCCGGGTGTTTATCGCCAGCTTCTGAAGTTCCCGCTTCCCGCGCTGCCGAAGCTGCGCCACGGGCTCGCGGCGGGGGAGAAGCTTCCCACTCCGCTGCGCACCGCATGGGAAGAGGCCACCGGCACGCAGATCCACGAAGCCTTCGGCATGTCGGAATGTTCCACCTTCCTCTCCGGCGCGCCCGACCGGCCCGCGCCCGAAGGCGCCTTGGGCTTTGCGCAGGCCGGGCGCCGCGTGGCGATCCTTGGCCCTGATCACAGGCCGGTGCCGCGCGGAGAGCCCGGCCTCATCGCCATCGCGCGCAGCGATCCGGGGCTGATGCTGGGCTATCTCAACGCGCCAGAGGCGACGGCGGCGCGCATGGCGGGCGACTGGTTCCTGACCGGCGATCTGGGCAGCATGTCGGACGAGGGCGCCGTCACCTATCTGGGCCGCGAGGATGACATGATGACCGCAGGCGGCTACCGCGTCTCGCCGCTGGAGGTGGAAACCGCGCTAGCCGGTCTGCCGGGGATCACCGAACTGGCGGTGACAGAGCTGCAGGTCAAGGAAGGCGTGCGGGTGATCGCGGCCTTCTGCATCTCTGCCCTGCCGCTGGACGAGGCCGCGCTGGCGCAGGCGGCGGCAGAGCGGCTCGCCCGCTACAAGCAGCCGCGCGCGTGGATCCGGGTGGAGACGCTGCCGCGCAACGCCAATGGCAAGCTGCGGCGCCGCGCGCTGCAGGATCACGCGCTGTCCTGATCCCGCCCGCCGACCCGACGGCCCTGCGCGCGGCAGCGGTCAGAGCAGAAGCGCACCTGTTCCCAGTCGCGCGCCCATTTCTTGCGCCAGCTGAACGGCAGGCCGCAGCAGGCGCAGATCTTCTGCGGCAGATCGGATTTCTTGCGCATCCGCGCCATGGCAGCCTCCGGGTCGGTCCGGCCAGAGATGGCACGCGCCATGGCCACGTCAAGAGCCCCACCGCGCCGCCCTTATGCCGATGCCATGGCGGGCGTGGCGCGGTCAGGGAAACTGCAGACACGCTTGGACAGAAACAGACGGGCGGGGCTTTCCGGCAGAAGCCCCGGCGTCCCTCGCGCCCTTGCCCCGGAACGGCAGGCCTGTGGCAGGGGGCGATCGGCAAAATCCGCCGTGTTTGTGGCTCGCCCTTCCCGCCGTCGGCCCTGCTATAGCTCGACGGTCAGCGCTGCGACGCGGAGGGTTCGCCCCTTCGTCGTGACGATCCCCCGCGTGCTGTCGGCCCGTGCCTGACCGGGTAGAGAGGCAGGCGCCGTGCGGGGCGCTATACGCTGCTCTTTTGCTTCCACCCGACACCTGAGGCGGGTTCTCTGCCCGGACTGGGAAAGCATACGGGTCGCAGGTCGCCTGACCAACACAATGGCCAGTGCGCCAACGCCATGGCCGGTAGCCTGCTTGAGCAAGAAAAACCCCGCGCCGCGCGACCCATCCGCGGCGCCACTGAGGCGCAAGCGACGTGTGAACACCGGAGGGGGACGCTGCACCGCGCCGGGCCAGCGCTTTGTGCCACCGGAGGGGGACGCTGCACCGCGCAGCACCAGCACCTCGTGCCACCGGAGCGGGGACGCTGCACCGCGCGCCGGGCCAGTGCTTTGTGCCACCGGAGCGGGACGCTGCACCGCGCCGCGGCAGTGCTTTGTGCCCACCGGAGGGGGATGCTGCACGGGACAGACCTGCGCCGCGCCATCACTCGGCGACCGGGACATTGCGGGGATCAGGCTTTCGCTGCCAGGGCTTGGGAACTCAACCCCCCGGTGGATGCAGTGCCATTGGGACTGCCAGCACCCCGCTCAGGCGGCGGAGACCTGTGGCATGTGCGTGGGGCCGTCGCGGCCGAGAGGGATCCCGTCCACCCGGAACACGCGCACGCCTTCGGCAAGGGTCCGGCTGTTCGAAGCAAGCTCGCGCGTGGCGTCGCTTGTCTTGTTGACCATCGCCGCGTTTTTCTGGGTGACGTGATCCAGATGCGAAATCGCGGTGTTGATCTCTCCCAGCGTAAGGGTCTGTTCGCCGATGCCGCGGGCCACTTCGCGGATCCGGCCCGAGATCCGCTCCACCCCCTGAAAGATGTTGCCCAGCTCGCCACTGGCGCTGCCCACCAGATCGACGCCGTATTTGACATGCTGGCTGCTCTGCACGATCAGCGCCTTGATCTCCTGCGCCGATCCTGCCGAGCGCTGCGCCAGCGAGCGCACTTCGGCGGCGACCACGGCAAAGCCGCGCCCGGCCTCGCCCGCCCGCGCCGCCTCCACCCCGGCATTCAGCGCCAGCAGATTGGTCTGGAAGGCGATGTCATCGATGACCGAGATGATCTGCCCGATGGAATCCGACGAGGTCTCGATCCGTTTCATGGCGGCGATCACATCCTCCACCACCTTGTTGCTGCCTTCGGCGGCGGCCTTGGTGTCCTCGGCCTCCCGCCCGACCTCCGCGGCATATTCGGCGGCGGAGCGGACATTCTGGTTCAACTCCTCCACCGCGGCGGCGGTCTGTTCCAGCGTGGCGGCCTGCGTTTCGGTGCGCCGCGACAGATCCTCCGACGTGAGGCCGATATCCTGCGCCACCTGATCGATGGCCGCCGAGACCGACTGCACCTGCAGGATCAGCCGGGCGAAATTTTCCACCGCCAGGTTATAGGCCGCGCCAAGCTGGGAAAACTGCGGATCGGTGATCTGGCTGACCCGGAAGGACAGGTCGCCCTGACGCAGCGCCTCCAGCCCGCGGCCCAGATCCTTGATCATCTCGCGCTGGCTGGTGATGTCGGTGGCGATCTTGGCCACCCGCACCACGCTGCCGCGCGCATCCAGCACCGGGGCATAGGTGGCGCTGATCCAGATGACCCGGTCATCCTTGGTGATGCGGGGAAACTGCGCCGTCACGAACTGGCCGGCGCGCAGATCCTCCCAGAACTGGGCATATTCGGCGGAGTCGCGATAGCCGCGCTGCACGAACATGCGGTGATGCTGGCCCGCGACCTCTGCCGCGGCATATCCGAGCGCGCGCAGGAAATTGTCATTGGCCTGCAGGATCGTGCCGTCAGGCCGGAAATGGATCACCGCCTGTGTCCGGTCGATGATCTGCAAAAGTGCTTCATCCCCGGACAGATCCGCCGGAGGTTTGACCTTCGATTTCCCGAAAAACAGCATCAGCGATTCCCCGAACGCAGCACAGGCATTCCCTGTGATACGCCCGGGAAGGTTTAAAGCAGTTTAAGCCGCGCGCAGCACATCCGCCGCAAGCCGGAAACTGTGGCGCCGCGCCTGCGGATCATGGATCATGCCGGTGAGGATCAGCTCGTCCGGGCGCAGCCGGTCCACCCATGCCGCGATCTGGTCGGCGACCTGCCCCGGCGTGCCGGTGGCCGACACCGCCAGCGCGCGGTCCACCATGGCGAGTTCCGGCGTGCTTGCCACCTCGCGGATGTCGTCCACGGGTTTCGGCAGCGGGCCGGGCCGACCGCGGCGCAGGTTCAGGAAGCCCTGCTGCTGCGAGGTGCGCAGGCGCACCGCCTCTTCCTCGGTATCGGCGGCCCAGACATTCAGCGCCAGCATGAAATGCGGGGCTTCGGTCAGGCCGGGGCGGAAGTTGCGGCGGTAGATGGCGGCGGCGTCTTCCAGCGCGTCGGGGGCGAAATGCGAGGCAAAGGCGTAAGGCAGGCCCAGATGCGCCGCAAGCTGCGCGCCATAAAGCGAGGAGCCCAGCATCCAGACCGGCACCTGCGTGCCCTCGCCGGGGATGGCGCGCACCGCCTGCCCCGCCTGCGGATCCTGAAAGAAGCCGATCAGTTCGACCACGTCATCGGGAAAGCGGTCGGGGCCGGAAAAGTTGCGGCGCAGCGCCATGGCGGTCACCTGATCCGACCCGGGCGCGCGGCCCAGACCCAGATCGATGCGGCCCGGAAACAGCGTGGCCAGCGTGCCGAACTGTTCGGCGATCATCAGCGGCGCATGGTTGGGCAGCATGATGCCGCCCGCGCCCACCCGGATCGTCCGCGTGGCGGCGGCGACCTGCCCGATCACCACGGCGGTGGCGGCAGACGCGATGCCGGGCATGTTGTGATGTTCAGCCAGCCAGAAGCGGTTATAGCCCAGATCCTCGGCATGGCGGGCCAGCTCCACGGTGTTCGCCAGCGCCTCGGCGGCGGTGCCGCCTTCGGAAATGGGCGACAGGTCAAGCAGGCTGTATCGGATGGCGGTCATCGGGGATCTCCTTTGTCGGAGGCTGATATAGGCACCCGCAGGCGGCAGCGACACCCCCCGCGCCGCACAGACCGGGCTGCGTCCCCGCGCAGGCTCAGGCGTGGCGCCACGCGCTGGCGCGCCGTTCCCATGGCTGCACGACAAGATATTCCAAGAGCAGCATCACCCCGGTGAAGCTGAGCGCATAGGCCAGCACGGCGGCAGTGTCGAACATCTGGAAATAGAGGTGGATCTGGAACCCCACGCCGTTGGAGCGGCCCAGAAATTCGACCACCAGCACGATTTTCCAGATCACCGCCAGCCCGTTGCGGGTGGCGGTGGCCACAAACGGCCCAAGCTGCGGCCAGATCACATGGCGCAGCCGCGCGAGGCCCGACATGCGATAGACCCGCGCCATGTCGGAGACGGCGGGATCCATGCTGCGCACGCCCTCGCGGATGGTGACGATGACCATGGCGGTCTTGTTCAGCGACACCGCCACGATCGCCGCTGTCTCGTTGAGGCCGATCCAGAGGTAGCAGAGCACGATGATGACCAGCGCGGGCAGGTTCAGCAGCACCGTCACCCACGGATCCAGCCAGCGGTTGACGCGCGGCGCCAGCCCCAGCAGCAGCCCCAGCGCGCAGCCCGCGACCATGGCAAGCCCGAAGGCCGCCAGCACCCGCCACAGCGTCATCGACAGATGCAGCCACAGCTTGCCGCTGCCCGCCTCGCGCAGCAGCACCTCCCAGACGCGGGCCGGGCCGGGCAGCACCATGGGATCGGCAAAGGCGGCGGCGACAAGCCACAGCCCCAGCAGCGCCAGCAGCGACATTGCGGTCACATGCGCAGGTGCCTTCATCCGCGATCCTTTCCCCTGCCTCGCACCACTCTGCCGCGTCGCGCGGGCCAGCGCCGCACCGACAAAGGTCGCAGCCGCTCAGGGCAGGCGCGGCTCTGCCAGCGCGCCGTAAAGGATCATCACCACCGCGCGCGACGGCGCCTCGCGCAGCGCCTCGGCCAGATCCGCCACGGTGGCGGAGACAAAGCGCTGGCCGGGCTTCGACACCTCTTCGGCCATCAGCGCGGGCGTGTCAGGCGGCAGCCCCGCCGCGATCAGCCGGGCGGCAAGCGCCGCAAAGGTGCGCCGCCCCATATAGACCGCCGTCACCGCTTCGGGATCGGCAAGGGCCGCAAGGTTCATCGCCTCGGGCAGCGCGCCGGTCACGTCATGGCCGGTGACGAACTGCAGCCGCCGCGCGGTCAGCCGCCGGGTCAGCGGGATGGACGCAGCAGCAGCAGCAGCAGCGGCGGAGGTGACGCCGGGCACCACTTCGAAGGGCAGACCCGCTGCGGTGACGGCGGCGATCTCCTCCTCCAGACGGCCAAAGACGCCCGCATCCCCGGATTTGAGCCGCACCACACGCCGCCCCATCCCGGCCTGCTCCACCAGACGGCGGCTGACCTCTTCCTGCTTGGGCGAGGGACAGCCCGCGCGCTTGCCCACGGCGATCATCTCCGCCTGCGGATGGGCCAGATCGAGGATCGGGCCAGAGGCCAGATCGTCGTAAAGCACGGCCTCGGCCTGCTGCAGGCGCTTCAGCGCCCGGACGGTCAGCAGATCGGGATCTCCCGGTCCGCTGGACACGAAACTGACGAACCCGGTCATGCGGCCCCCGTCATCGGATGGGACAGAATGCCACGCGGCAGGCGCGGCGGTGTTCCCCCTGCTAAGCCCGGCGCGGAGGCGGCGCAAGAGCCAGTCCCGCCAGACGGTCGCCACAGTCTTGCCCTCAAACAGGGTTAAGGCCAAGGATAAGGCAAGAGGGCAGACAATGGACGCGACAGAGCAGGACGTGCGGCGGCGGCGGGTGGTCTACATCCCCGGCTATGACCCGATCCATCCGCGCCGCTACCGCGAGCTTTACCGCAAGGAAGGCGCGGCACAGGCGGCCGTGTCGGGTTATGCCCTGACGCTGAAGCCCAAGACCACGCGCGGCCCCTATGGCTGGCAGGTGCAGACGGTGATGGAGGGCGCGCAGACCGAAGCCGAGATCGAGGTGCTGGTCTGGTCCGACATCGTGCGCGACAGCATGTCCGGATCCATCCCCGCCACCTATCTGCAGCTTCTGCGCACCGCGTGGGAATATATCGGCACCGGCGCGCTCTTCCGGCTGATGCGGCTGCGCAAGGGGCCGGTGATCGCGGCGCTCTATCCGGTGGCGATGCTGCTGGCGCAGCTGGCCGTGGCGGTGCTGGCGGGCTGGGGCGTGCTGCTGCTGGCGGGGCTGGCGCGGCCATGGCTGGGCTGGGGCGCCGATCTGCTGGGGGCCGGGCTGGGGCTTGCCACCCTCTGGGCCGTGCTGCGCTGGTGTCAGACCCATGACAACCGCTTCTTCGCCTATTACCTGATGCATGATTACGCCTATTCCGCGCGCCATCGCGGCGCCAACCCGCCCGAGCTTGAGGCGCGCATGGCCGAGTTCCGCGCCACCATCGCGGCGGCGCTGGCCAGCGACGTGGACGAGGTGCTGGTGGTCGGCCATTCCTCCGGCGCGCATCTGGCGGTGTCGATCCTTGCCGATCTGCTGCGGCAGACACCCCCGCCCGCCCATGGCCCAAGGCTTGCCTTTCTCAGCCTCGGGCAGGTGGTGCCCATGGTGTCCTTCCTGCGCGACGCGCACCGGCTGCGCGCCGATCTGGCCTTTCTCAGCACCCGGCCCGATCTGACATGGATCGATGTCACCGCCCCCGGCGATGGCTGCGCCTTCGCGCTCTGCGATCCGGTGGCCGTGTCGGGTGTGGCCCCACCCGGCAAACGCTGGCCGCTGGTGTTTTCGGCGCAGTTCACCCGCAGCCTCAGCCCCGAACGGTGGAAGGCGCTGCGCTGGCGCTTCTTCCGGCTGCATTTCCAGTATCTCTGCGCCTTCGACCGGCCGCTGGATTACGATTACTTCCGCATCACCGCAGGCCCGCTGTCGCTGGCCGCCCGCTACGCGCAGCGCCCGCCCTCGGCCAGCCGGATCGAAACCCCGGTCAACCGCTTCACCGCCACCGCCGCATGATCCCGCCCAAGCCCAAGCCCCGCCCGGACCGCGTGTCGCTCTGGCGCTACATGAAGCTTTTCCGGCAGGATCTGCTCTCGGCGCAGCCGCAGCGGCTTTACCGCGCGTGGATGGCCGAATTCCGCACGCCCTTCTTCCGCTCCTATCTGGTCAACGATCCGGCGCTGGTGCAGCTGGTGCTGAAGGACCGCCCCCGCGATTTTCCCAAATCGAGCCGGATCGCCGAAGGCCTGCGCCCGCTGCTGGGCAATTCGGTGTTCCTGACCAATGGCGAGGTCTGGGCCCGCCAGCGCCGCATCATCGACCCCGCCTTCGAAGGCGGACGGCTGCGCGACAGCCTGCCCGCCATGTGGGACGCCGCCTGCGCCGCCCGCGACCGGCTGACCGCCCATGGCGGATCCACGATCGAGGTGGAGGAACAGACCAGCCATGCCGCCGCCGATGTGATCTTCCGCACGCTGTTTTCCCTGCCGATCGAGGATGCGCTGGCGCAGCAGGTCTTTCACGAATTCCGCGCCTATCAGCGCAGCCAGCCGCTGCTGAACCTTGCCGCCTTCCTGCCGCTGCCACGCTGGATGCCCCGGCTGCACCGGCGCGGCACCCGCACCTCCGCCGCGCGGATCCGCACGCTGATCACTGACCTGACCACAAGGCGGCAGGACCAGATCGCCACGGGCACCGCGCCGCAGGATCTGGCCACCAAGATCATGACCACCGCCGATCCGGAGACCGGACAGCGCTTCACCACCGCCGAAATGGTCGATCAGGTGGCGATCTTCTTTCTGGCCGGGCACGAAACCTCCGCCTCGGCGCTGGCATGGGCGCTGTGGCTGCTCGCCGCCCATCCCGACTGGCAAGAGAAGCTTGCCGCCGAGGCGCGCGCCCTGCCCGACCGCCCCGGCATGGCCGATCTGTCGAAACTGCGCCTGACCCGCGATGTCTTCCGCGAGACGCTGCGGCTTTACCCGCCGGTGCCGATGATGGTGCGCGAGGCGGCACAGCCGGAAAGCTTTCGCGGCCGCGCCGTCCGGCCCGGCGCGCAGGTCGTGCTCAGCCCGTGGCACCAGCACCGGCATGACCGGCTCTGGTCCGATCCCGACAGCTTCGATCCGGCGCGCTGGCAGACCGAAGCCGGGCGCGCCTCGGCCCGCGCCGCCTATATGCCCTTCTCCGCCGGGCCGCGCGTCTGCACCGGCGCCAGCTTCGCCATGGCCGAAGGCGTGCTGCTGCTGGCGGCCATCCTGCGCGATCTGCGGCTTGGCGTGGTGCCAGAGCGGACCCCGGATCCGGTGGCCTTCCTGACCGTGCGCGCCCGCGACGGCATCTGGCTGCGCATCGATCGCCGTTAGCGCCGGACGTTAGCGTTAAACGCGATTCCGCCATCTACCCATCGCGTCATGATTGCTCTATCCCTCAGGCGAACGATCACCGCATGGGAAAAGGACTCCTCATGGCACAGGACAAGGCCACGTTTGCGCAGCAGAAGCAGCAGATGGCGACCGGCAAAGGTTTCATCGCGGCGCTCGACCAGTCGGGCGGGTCCACGCCCAAGGCGCTGCGGCTCTATGGCGTCGAGGAAAGCGACTATTCCGGCGAAGCCGAGATGTATGGCGAGATCCACAAGATGCGCAGCCGCATCATCACCGCGCCTGACTTCACCTCCGCCAAGGTGCTGGGCGCGATCCTGTTCGAACGCACCATGCGGGCCGAGATCGAGGGCATCCCCTCGGCGCAGTACATGTGGGAAAAGCGCGGCGTCGTGCCCTTCCTGAAAATCGACAAGGGTCTGGAAGACAAGGCTGATGGCGTGCAGCTGATGAAGCCGATGCCCGGTCTTGACGCGCTGCTGGCCGAGGCCGCAGGCACCTTCGGCATCTTCGGCACCAAGGAACGCTCGGTGATCCACGAAGCGAATGCCGACGGCATCAAGGCCGTGGTCGCCCAGCAGTTCGAGGTGGCACATCAGGTGATCGCCGCCGGTCTGGTGCCGATCATCGAACCGGAGGTGGACATCCACTCCGCCAGCAAATCCGAAGCCGAAGCGCTGCTGAAGGCGGAAATCGCCACCGCGCTCGACGCCCTGCCCGAAGGCTGCGACGTGATGCTGAAGCTCACCATCCCCAGCGAAGACGGGCTTTACGACAGCCTTGCCGATCACCCGCGCGTGGTGCGCGTCGTGGCGCTGTCGGGCGGCTATTCCACTGCCGATGCCTGCGAAAAGCTGGCGCGTCAGCCCCGGATGATCGCCTCCTTCAGCCGCGCGCTGGCCGAAGGCCTGTTCCGCCAGCAGTCGGATGCAGAGTTCAACGCAGCGCTTGGCGGCAATATCGACAAGATCTATCAGGCCTCGCTCTGACCCGCTGAACAGCCCCAAAACACGACAAAGGCCCGGCCGCCGCGCGCGCCCGGGCCTTTTTGTGCCTGTGCTTCTTCTGACCAGAAATATCCCGGGGTCCGGGGGAGAGCCCCGGCCTGCGCCTCAGCCCAGTTCGCCAAGCGCCGGAAAGGTCTCCAGCAGCCAGAAGGAAAAGGAGGTGAAGGCGCCGGTCAGCAGCATCAGTCCCACCGCCACCAGCAGCAGCCCCATGACCTTCTCGATCAGGGCCATATGCCGCTTCATGCGGTTCATCAGCCCCATGGCCCGGCTCAGGAACACCGCCGCCAGCAGGAAGGGCAGACCCAGACCCAGCGCGTAAACCCCCAGAAGCAGCGTGCCGCGCGCCACCGAAGCCTCGGTGGCGGCCAGCGACAGGATCGCCCCCAGCTGCGGCCCGATGCAGGGCGTCCAGCCAAAGGCGAAGGCCAGCCCCAGCAGATAGGCGCCAAAAGCCGATCCGCCCGCATCGCCCGTGTCGATCCGCGCCTCGCGGTCCAGAAACGGAATGCGGAAGACATGCAGGAAATGCAGGCCGAACACGATCACCACCACGCCCGAGATCCGCGCCAGCAGCACCTGATTCTGCAGAAAGAACATGCCCAACCACGAGGCGGTGAAGCCAAGGATCAGAAAGACCGTCGACAGCCCCATGACAAAGAACAGCGCGGTGACAAAGGCGCGCAGCCGCGCCCGCCCGCCCGCCTGCATCTCTGACAGGCTGACCCCGGACATGAAGGCCAGATAGGGCGGCACGATGGGCAGCACGCAGGGGCTGAGAAAGGAAATCACCCCCCCCAGCAGGGCCACGGCCATGGCGGGCAACAGACTCGCGTCGATGATCTCGATTCCAAACATGCCAGACCTTTAGGCGATCCCGGCGCAGCCGTCACGCGGCGCAAGGTCACATCCCCGTATCCGCCGCCTGCCCCGCCTGCAAAAACGCCCCGGCACAGGGCCGGGGCGCAGGGTCGTCATATCATGCCGGGGCTCAGCGGCTCATCGCCCACCAGCCGCGCCGCTTGGGCTTGCCATCTTCCGAGCCGTCGCCGTCGGACTCCTCGGTGTCTTCGGCAGTCGCAGGGTCAGACCCCTCCTCAGCCGCCACAGGCTCCGGCGCAGGCTCTGCTGCCGCTTCAGGTTCCGCAGCAGGTGCAGGTTCCGCGACAGGCGCAGGCTCTGCGGCCAGCTCGGGCTCTGCAACAGGCGCAGGCTCGGCAGCAGGTGCCGGTTCAACGGCCTCGGGCTCCGCCGCCACTTCGGGCTGCGGCGCGGGGGCAGGCTCGGCCGTCACGGGCTCTGCGGCAGGTGCCGCCTCGGCCTCGGGCTCGGCAACCGGCATCGGCGCGGGCGGCTCGTCGGGAAGCGCGGTCATCACCGGGCTCTGCTCCGCCACTTCCGCCGCTGCGGGCGCTTCGGCCTGCGCCGCCTCGGGAGCCGCGTCCGCCGCCTCCTCGGTCACCGTCTCCACCTTCTTGCGGCTGCGCGAACGGGTGCGCCGCTTCGGCTTCTCGGTCTCGGCAGGCGCTGCCTCAGCCTCGGCGGCGGCGGGCGCCTCCTCGGCGGGGGCCGCGTCCACAGGGGCAGTCACCGGCTGCGCGGGCGTCTCACGGTCGGAATCGTCGCTGTCGCTGTCGTCATCGCTGTCATCACCCTCGGATCCGGTCTCCCGGCCCTTGGAGCGCGACCGCCGCCGACGCCGACGCCGCTTCTTCGGCTTGCCGTCCTCGTCGCCTTCGGCCGGTTCGGCGCGCTGGGTCTCGGCCGGGGCCGCGACGTCGGCCTCGGCCTCCGCCTCGATCTCGTCCTCTTCCTCGGCAGCCGCGTCCTCGTCGACCTGATCCATCAGCGTGGTGTCCACCGACACCACATGCGTCACCATCTCAGGCACGGCACGGGTCGCGGTCTTGAACTTCTCCATGGTGAAGTCCGGCGACACAAGATGCACGTCGCCTTCGATGCGCACGGCCATGCCGTAACGCGCCTCGATCTGGGCGACATGTTCGCGCTTCTGGTTCATCAAGTAGTTGGCGATGCCCACCGGGCATTTCACCAGCACCTCACGCGAGCGGCGGCGCACGCCCTCTTCCTCGATCTGGCGCAGGATGTTCAGCGCCATGTTGTCATCCGACCGGATCAGCCCGGTGCCGTGACAGACGGTGCAGGGCTGGGTTGTCGCCTCGATCATGCCGGGACGCAGCCGCTGGCGGCTCATCTCCAGCAGGCCAAAGCCGGAAATCCGGCCCACCTGAATGCGGGCGCGGTCGGTCTTCAGCTTGTCCTTCAGCTTCTTCTCGACAGAGGCGTTGTTCTTGCGCTCCTCCATGTCGATGAAGTCGATGACGATAAGCCCGGCCAGATCGCGCAGACGCAGCTGGCGCGCCACCTCTTCGGCAGCCTCCATGTTGGTCTTGAGCGCAGTCTCCTCGATGGAGCCTTCCTTGGTCGCGCGACCGGAGTTCACGTCGATCGCCACCAGCGCCTCGGTGACGCCGATCACGATGTAACCGCCGGATTTCAGCTGCACCACCGGGTTGAACATGCCCGACAGATAGCTTTCCACCTGATGGCGCGCGAACAGCGGCATGCCTTCGGCGTAATGCTTCACGTTCTTGGCATGGGACGGCATGATCATCTTCATGAAGTCCTTGGCGATGCGGTAGCCGCGCTCGCCTTCCACCAGAACCTCGTCGATGTCGCGGTTGTAAAGATCGCGGATCGACCGCTTGATGAGGTCGCCCTCTTCATAGATCTTCGCAGGTGCTATGGATTTCAGCGTCAGTTCGCGGATCTGCTCCCAGAGCCGCTGCAGATATTCGTAATCGCGCTTGATCTCGGTCTTGGTGCGCTTGGCGCCTGCCGTCCGGATGATCAGCCCCGCGCCGCGCGGCACGTCGATGGACTGCGCGATCTCCTTGAGCTTGGCGCGGTCGGCGGCCACGGTGATCTTGCGCGAAATGCCGCCGCCGCGTGCGGTGTTGGGCATCAGCACGCAGTAGCGCCCGGCCAGCGACAGATAGGTGGTGAGTGCGGCACCCTTGTTGCCACGCTCTTCCTTGACCACCTGCACCAGCATGATCTGGCGGACCTTGATGACTTCCTGAATCTTGTACTTCCGCGGACGCGGCTTGCGCGCCGGACGGATGTCTTCCTCGGTGTCATCATCGGCCACGGATTCGATGCTGTCCTCGGCGCGGGGCTCGTCGCCCTCGTCCTCTTCGGCATCGTCCTGCGGTCCGCGCGCCTCACCGGCGGCGGGCGCCTCGTCGCTGTCATCCAGCGGCTCGGCCACGGGGGCCTCGGCCACCGTCTCCATGGGCGACAGCCCCTCGCTGTCCGACAGCGATGCCGAGGCTTCGGCCTCATCCGTCTCCAGATCGATGGTCTCCATGCCGCTGATGGTCTCGGAGACCTCGGCGCTCACGGTCTTGTCGCCGCTCTCGGCCTTTTCGGCCTTGGCGGCGCTGCGGCTGCGGGCGGGACGCCGGGTGCGGCCACGCTGCGGCTTGGAGCGGGACTTCTCGTCCTCCTCGTCGGCCTCGGCGGCAAGGGCGGCCTCCTCGGCCATCAGCGCCTGACGGTCAGCCACGGGGATCTGGTAATAATCCGGGTGAATTTCCGAAAAGGCGAGGAAGCCGTGGCGGTTGCCGCCGTAATCCACAAAAGCCGCCTGCAGCGACGGCTCGACCCGCGTCACCTTGGCAAGGTAGATGTTCCCTGCCAGCTGCCGCTTGTTCTCCGATTCAAAATCGAATTCCTCGACCTTGTTTCCGTCCACCACCACGACGCGGGTTTCCTCCGCGTGGGTGGCGTCGATGAGCATTTTCTTTGCCATGTTATCCGTCTGCACGGCGCATGGGCCTCCGGTCCCGCGGGACCCGGGGGCGATGCGGCGTGGCTTGTCTGGGCGAGTTGCGGCACGCAGACACGGGAAGACGCTCTGTCTTCAGCCGGGTGCCTGTATCTCGTCGCGCGCTTCATCGCGGTTCTTCTCCGACGCCTCCGGGACAGGCCCGCTGCGCCTTGTTGCGGCCCGCCGCAAGCTGCGGTCCGGGCGGTCTTTCATGGCCTCGCGGCCAGATCGGCATTCTTGGCCTTTCGGCCAGATCGGTCTGCCTGGGGTCCTCTTGCGGACGGCGCCCGGGCAGCGAAACTCTCGGGGCCTCCCCCCGCGGGGGAACAGGCCTGACAGTTACCATAGGGGCATCCCGCCCCGGATGACAATATGGAATGTGACAGCCTGTGGAAAACCTGCACCCGACCCCGCCCCCGCGCCTGCAGAAAGCCCGCGCGCGGCGGCGCGGCCCGCCACCACCTCAGCGTTTCCATTGGCTGCAAATATCCCGGGGGAGTCCGCCACAGGCGGACGGGGGCAGAGCCCCCTGTCACTCTTTCTTTGTCAGTCTGTAATGGACGGGGGCAGAGTCCCCCTTCCTTATATTCGTCCGTCCCTGACGGACGGTTCCCGCCGCGCCCGGAGGGCAGCAGGAAGACGGGGCGGCGCGCCGCCCCGTCAGCAGCGCTCAGTCGAAGGCCTTCAGCCGCTTGATCAGGCTCGAGGTGTCCCAGCGCCCGCCGCCCATCTTCTGCACGTCCTTGTAGAACTGGTCCACCAGCGCCGTGACCGGCAGTGCGGCGCCGTTTTCCTCGGCGGTGGCAAGGCAGATCGCCAGATCCTTGCGCATCCAGTCCACCGCGAAGCCATGCTCGAACTTGTCGTCCAGCATCGTCTCGTAACGGTTCATCATCTGCCACGATCCCGCAGCGCCGCCGCCGATCACCTCGACCACCGCGCGCCCGTCGATGCCTGCCTTCTCGGCAAAGGCCAGCCCCTCGGACAGGCCCTGCACCAGCCCAGCGATGCAGATCTGGTTCACCATCTTGCAGGTCTGCCCGGCGCCGCTGTCGCCGATGCGGCGACAGAGCTTGGCATAAGCGGCGATCACCGGCTCGGCGCTGTCGTAATCGGGCTGGTCGCCGCCGCACATCACCACAAGCTGGCCGTTCTGCGCGCCCGCCTGCCCGCCAGAGACCGGCGCGTCGACAAAGCCCAGTCCGTTTTCCTTGGCCACCTTGTACAGGTCCAGCGTCACCCTGGAGCTGACCGTGGTGTGATCGACAAACACCGCCCCCTCGGACATGCCGGCAAAGGCGCCCTCGGCGCCCAGACAGACGGCGCGCAGGTCATCGTCATTGCCGACGCAGGCCATGACGAACTCCGCGCCCTCCGCCGCCTCGCGCGGGGTCGGCGCCATGCGGCCCCCGAATTCCTCGACCCAGGCCTGCGCCTTGGCGGCGGTGCGGTTGTAGACGGCGACCTCGTGACCGGCCCGGGCCAGATGCCCCGCCATCGGATGGCCCATCACCCCCAGCCCCAGAAATGCGCATTTTGCCATGGTTCAAGCTCCCGTTACCGCTGCAATTGTCCCTGTTCTCCCCTCTTGCCCGCCCCTTGGCAAGGGGGCGGGGCTCCGGTAATCCCCCGACAGGCTGACAGAGGCGGAGCGCGACATGGCGACACTTTTCCGATGGCTGCTCAGGCTGACCAGCGCTGCGATCCTGCTCGCCGTGCTGGGGCTTGGGCTGGTCTATTACCTCGCCGCGCGCTCGCTGCCGGATTATGACAAGGTGCTCGCCGTGGAGGGCAGCCGCGCCGAGATCGAGATCGTGCGCGACAATGCAGGCGTGCCGCATATCTTCCCGCAAAATGACAGCGACGCCTATTTCGGGCTGGGCTATGCCCATGCGCAGGACCGGCTATGGCAGATGACCCTGCTGCGCCGCACCGCGCAGGGGCGCCTGTCGGAGCTTTTTGGCCGCCGCACGCTGGAAACCGACACGCTGATGCGCAGGCTTGATCTTTATCCGCTGGCCGTGCGGTCAGTGGCGGCGCAGGATCCGCAGGCACTGGAGGCGCTGGAGGCTTATGCCGCAGGCGTCAATGCCCGCATCGCCGAGATCAATGCCGAAAGCCTTGGCCGTGGCGCGCCGGAATTCTTCCTGTTCAACGCCCCCATCGCGCCATGGCAGCCTGCGGATTCCCTTGCCATCGTCAAGCTGATGGCGCTGCAGCTCTCTGGCCAGTTCCGCGAGGAAATCCTGCGCGCCCAGACCTCGCTGGCGCTGCCCGATCCGGCGCGGCTGCAGGACATCCTGCCCGACATCCCCGGCGCGGGCACCGCCGCCCTGCCCGATTACGCGCAGCTTTTCCCCGGCAAGACCCTGCAGCCCTTCGCCACGGCGGCGCATGAGATGGACGCGCTGTCGCCCTTCCCCGAACGCGGCCTTGCCGGGGCCTCGAACGCATGGGCCGCAAGCCCCGCCCGCTCTGCCGGGGGCGGCACGCTGCTGGCCAATGACCCGCATCTGGGCTTCACCGCGCCCTCCACATGGTATCTGGCACGGCTGGAGCTGTCCTCGGGCGGGGTCATCGGCGGCACCGTGCCGGGGGTTCCGGCGGTGATGCTGGGGCGGTCGGAACATCTGGCCTGGGGGCTGACCTCCTCCTATCTCGACGATCAGGATCTGTTCATCGAGGAGCTCGACCCCGACAATCCCGACCGCTACCGCACGCCCGACGGTTTCGCCGCCTTCGAAACGCGGCGCACCATCGTCGACATCAAGAACGAGGCGCCGGTCACCCTGACCCTGCGCTGGACCGAAAACGGCCCGGTGCTGCCGCGCAGCGCCTTCGATCTGGGCTCGATCACGCCGCAGGGCGATGTGGTCTCGCTGGCATGGACGGCGCTGGACGGGGCCGATACCTCGCTCTCTGCCGCGCTGCGGCTGATGCGGGCGCAGGACGTCGACGAGGCGCTGGCGGCTTCCGAGCTGTATGTCGCGCCCTCGCAGATGCTGACGCTGATCGACGGCGAGCGCATCGCCATGAAGCTGATCGGCACCATGCCCGCGCGCGATCCCGCGCATCAGTCGCAGGGCCGCCTGCCCAGCCCCGGCTGGATCGAAGCCAACCGCTGGCAGGGCCGCCTGCCCGACAGCGCCAATCCGCTGTTTCTGGACCCGCCCGGCGGCATCGTCGGCAACACCAACAACAAGGTCATCGACCGGCCCTTCCCCGAACATGTCAGTTTTGACTGGGGCGACAGCCAGCGGGTGATGCGCTGGCAGAGCCTGATGACCGGGCGGCAGGTCCATACCCGCGACAGTTTCATCGAGGCGCAGCTTGACACCGTGTCGCCTGCCGCACGCACCCTGCTGCCGCTGATCGGGCGCGACCTGTGGTATACCGGCGAGGCCGCCCCCGAGGGCACGCCCGAACGCCAGCGCCAGCGTGCGCTGGATCTGCTGGCCAACTGGAACGGCGAGATGAACGAGCACCTGCCCGAGCCGCTGCTCTATGCGGCATGGCTGCGGGCGCTGCAGGACCGGCTGATCCGGGACGAGATCGGGCCGCTTGCCGACAATTACACCCATGTGGAGCCGCTGTTCATCGAACGGGTGTTCCGCGACATCGACGGCGCGGGCGTGTGGTGCGACGTGATCCGGTCGGTGGTGGTGGAAACCTGTTCCGACATCGCGCGCATGGCGCTGGACGATGCGCTGGTCTGGGTCGGCGAACGCCATGGCACGGCGCTGGAATCGCTGCGCTGGGGCGATGCGCATCAGGCAGCGCACGAACACCCGGTTCTGGGCAACGTGCCGCTGCTGCGCTCCTTCGTGAACATCCGGCAAAGCACCTCGGGCGGGGATTTCACCCTGCAGCGCGGGCGCACCTCGGGGCGCGATCCGCAGCCGTTCAGCAACGTGCATGGCGCAACCTATCGCGGCGTCTATGATTTCGCCGATCCCGACAGTTCGGTCTACATCCTGTCCACCGGCGAGTCGGGGCATTTCCTGTCGCGCCATTACGACGATCTGGGCACGCTGTGGCGGCGCGGCGAATATCTGCCCATGTCGCTGGATCAGGATCTGGCGCGGGCGGCCTCGGTCGGCATCACCCGGCTTGTCACACCGTGACCACGCATCTGACGCGGGCAGAGGCGCAGGCGCTGGCCCGCGCCACGCTGGCGGACATGTTTCCGGGGCGGGACTGGGGTCTGGGCTGTCTGAAAAACCTTGACCAGCCGCTGCGCGCGCAGGTGTTCTGCGCCGCCCATCCCGACCGGCATCTGGTGGCCAAGGTCTATGCCCCGGCAGAGGCGTCACGCGCGGCAGCACAGGCGGCGCGGCAGGCCGAGCTGGGCCGCGCGCTGGCCGCGGGCCCGTGGCGGGTGCCGCAGGTGCTGGGCTTTGACGCCGACAGGCTGGTGATGGTGATGGACTATGCCCCCGGTGCCACCCTCGCCGCCCTCTGGCCCGGGCTCGACCCCGACGCGAAGGCGGCCCTGATGACCCGTGCGGGCGGCTGGCTTGCCGCCCTGCACGGGCTCAGCCGCAGGCAGGGCAAGCTGCGCCCGGCGCGGCAGATGGGCTGGCTTGCGCGCCGCCTGACCGAGGCGCGGGACGGTCTGCGCCCCTTCCCCGAGATGGCGGAATTTGCGCAGGCTCTGGCGCAGCTTGAGGCGCTGGTGCCAGAGCTGCGCGGCCTGCCGGTGCCGCGCGCCGTCACCCATCGCGACCTGCATCTGTCGAACCTTGTGGTGAGCGACGGCGCGCTCTGGGGGCTGGATGTGGAGAATGCGGCAGAGGATGATCCCGCGCGCGATCTGGTGGCGCTGCTGATCGATGCCGTGGCCTTGGGCGGCGACATTGCCCCGATGGCGGCAGCGCTGGCCTCCGGCTATGACGACCGCGACACGCCCGCAGAGCTGCGGCTGTTCCTGCAGCGCGCCTATGCGCTGGGGCTCTGGTGCCGCACCCCCGCGCAGCCGTCGCAGCGGCAGGCGCTGAAACTGGCAGCGGCGCGCCTGATCATAAGATCAGACGCGCCGCTTATCTAGGTAAATCAATCCGTTACAGACCGAAACTCAGACGGTTTCGAACCTTGACCGGTCCTGCACCGTCCAGCGCAGATGCAGCAGATAGCCGTCTTCGTCCTGCTGTTCGGACACCACGAAGCCCTTCTCAAAGAGCCAGGCCCGGCGCTTGCCCTCGCTGAAGCCAAGCCGCAGATCCTCCTCGATGGCGGCGCCCTGCAGCTTTTCGGTGACCGCTTCCAGAAGCACGTCCAGCCCTTCGCCGGTCAGCGCGGAGGTGGCAAAGATATGCTCCTCGCGCGCGGCCCGCGCCTGCGCGCCGTCATGTTCTTCGGGGTCGAGCAGGTCGATCTTGTTCCAGACCTCGATCATCGGCACGTCGCGGTCCACGCCAAGCGAGCGCAGGATGGTCGCCACATCCTGCGCCTGTTCCTCGGTCGCGGGATGCGAGATGTCGCGCACATGGCAGATGATGTCGGCCGCCAGCACTTCTTCGAGCGTGGCGCGGAAGGCCGCGACCAGTTCGGTCGGCAGATCCGAAATGAAGCCCACCGTATCGGACAGGATCACGTCGAGCCCGGTGGGCAGACGCACCGCGCGCATGGTCGGATCCAGCGTGGCGAACAGCATGTCCTTGGCCAGCACCTCCGCCCCGGTCAGGCGGTTGAACAGCGTCGATTTCCCGGCATTGGTATAGCCCACCAGCGCCACGATCGGGAACGGCACCTTGGCCCGCGCCTTGCGGTGCAGTTCGCGGGTCTTCACCACCTTGTCGAGCTGACGGCGCAGCCGCACCAGCTGGTCGTCGATGGCGCGGCGGTCCGCCTCGATCTGCGTCTCGCCGGGGCCGCCGACAAAGCCAAGCCCGCCGCGCTGGCGTTCAAGGTGGGTCCATGCCCGCACCAGCCGCGTGCGCTGATAGCTGAGGGCCGCCATCTCTACCTGCAGCACACCTTCGCGGGTGGCGGCACGGTCGGAGAAGATTTCAAGGATCAGCCCGGTCCGGTCCAGAAGCTTGACGCCCCATTCCTTTTCCAGATTGCGCTGCTGCACCGGGGTCACCGGGCCGTCGACCAGCACCAGTTCGGCCTCGGCCTCTTTCAGCACGGATTTCAGCTCGGCCACCTTGCCGGAGCCGAAGAGCGTCCCCGGCTGCGGATCGCGCAGCGGCACCACGGTGGCGCCCACCACTTCCAGATCCGGCAGGGCGGCGGCCAGCGCCACCGCCTCTTCCAGCGCCATGTCGGCATCCCTGCGGTCCCGGTCCCCCTTGAGGTCGGGATGCAGAACCCATGCGCGGGTCACATGCGTGTCATGTTCCTTCAAGAAGCGTCGTCGCCGTCATAAAGGTTGATGGGTTGCGACGGCATGATGGTGGAAATCGCGTGCTTGTACACAAGCTGCGACTGGCCATCACGGCGCAGCAGAACGCAGAAATTGTCAAACCAGGTGATGACACCCTGCAATTTCACGCCATTGATCAGGAAAACCGTCACCGGAACCTTGGTCTTCCGGACGTGATTGAGAAAGGCGTCCTGAAGATTCTGTCTGTCCGAAGCCATTGAGTCTAGCCTTTGTTCTTGTCTTTGCCGGTCTCGGCATTCCCCCGTCTGGGGGAGTATGTCTTGCGGGTCAGGGAACTTCCAGAGCAAAAATCCCCGAAATCACGCAACTTGCGCCGCGCGGCAGGGGGTGCCCAACCGCCGGGCAGTCAGTCGCGCCAGATGCCGGGGGTCAGCAGCACAAAGATCGCCAGCAGCTCCAGACGCCCCAGAACCATGGCTCCGGCATAGATCATCTTGGCCGTGGCGCCAAGTTCGTTCAGGATAACCGGCTGTTCTGCCGCAACCCGGATCAGCGGGCCGCAATTGGTCAGCCCCGCGATGGTCATGACCATGGCATTCTCGAAATCCAGCCCGGTCAGCGCGAAGGCCAGCGAAATGGCGGCGATGCTCATGGCGAACATCATGAAGAACACCCAGGCCACGAAGGCGCCCTGCCGCCGGATGCGCCGCGCCATCACCCCGGACCGGCCCACCGAATGCGGATGCACCAGCTTTTCCATCTCGCGCACGCCCGCAAGATAAAGCGCATAGATCCGCAGCAGCTTCACCCCGCCCGCCGTGGTGGCCACACCGCCGCCGATGATGGCAAGCCCCATCAGGATCACCCCCGGCGTTTCCAGCCCCGACCAGAAGCGCACGGCACTCCAGTCGCCGCTTTCAAAGCCGGTGGTGGTCAGGAAGGACAGCGACATGAAAAGCCCGCCCCAGAGCGCGCGCAGCCCCGCGCCAAGGTTCTGTTCGGCGCCCACGTCAAAGGCCGCGATCCAGTGCCGCAGGAACAGCGTCAGCGGCAGCGCCAGCACGATCAGCAGCCCCATGCGGAATTCCGGATCGTCGCGCAGCCGCGACCGGGTCAGGCCGCGCGTGTCGCCGGAAAAGGTCAGCCGCGACAGCGCAAAAAACAGGAAGCAGAAGATGATCATCTCTCCCGCCATGCCGCTTGGCGCCTGCGACGGCCCCGCCACGGCGGAGATCCCCGAGGTGGCCAGCGTCGACATGGCATGGATCAGCGCCAGCAGCGGCGGATCGCCCGCGATCAGCAGCAAGAGCCACAGCGCCCCGGTCAGCCCGACATAGACCGGCACCAGCCGCGAGGCGGTGGTGGCCAGCCGCTGCGAGGGATCGAACATGTCGCGCCGCGCGCTGCCTGCGGCCACCGACTGCCCCGGCTCGCCCGAGGCCGTCACCTCGAACCCGCCAAGGGTCAGCGGCGCAAGGATGGCCGCAGCGGCCACCCACATCAGCAGCCCGCCCAGCCAGCCCACCTGCGCGCGCCACAGATGTTCCGCCGCCGACAGCCGGTCGGGGGCAAACAGCGTGGATCCGGTGGTGGTGAAGCTCGACACCATCTCCACATAGGCGTTGAGAAAACTGGTGGTGCGCACCGCCTCGTGAAAGGGCACGGCAAAGACGGCGGGCAGCACCACGAAGGCGGCAAGCAGCGCCAGAAGCTGCCGCGAGGCGGTGCGGTTGTGCCGCCGCGTCGCCTGCGCGATGGTGATGAGCGTGGTCAGCACCAGCCCGACGATGCCGCCGTAAAAGAAGCTGCGCGCGTCGTGAAAGCTTTCCTCCGCCAGCGCCACGGCGGCGGGCGCGATCATCGACGCGCTGGCAAGCCCCGCCAGCAGCAGAAGAAGCGGCATGCGGGCCAGCGACGTCATGATCTAGAAGAAATCGATGCTGACCTGCAGGAGCCGCTCGACCTCCGGCACGTCTTTTGTCAGGGAAAACAGCACGATGCGGTCGCCTTCCTCGATGCGCAGGTTGCCGGTGATCTTGACCACCTTTCCCTGCTTCATCACCGCGCCCACCAGCACGCCTTCGGGGAAGTCGATCTCTCGGATCATGCGCCCGGAGATGGAGGAGGTGGACAGCACCTCCGCCTCGATCACCTCGGCCTCGGCATCGCCGATGGAATAGACCGACCGCACCCGGCCATGGCGGATATGGCGCAGGATCGAACTGACCGTGGTGGAGCGCGGGTTGATATGCGCATCCACCCCCAGCGGCTCCATCAGCGGCACCAGCGTGGGGTCGTTGATCAGCGCGATGGCCATGGGGCAGCCTTCGGCCTTGGCGCGCACGGCGGCCAGCAGGTTGGTCTTTTCGTCATCGGTGACGCAAAGCACCGCATCGGCCTTGTCGATGCCCGCCTCGCGCAGCAGCGCGGTATCCAGCCCGTCGCCATGCAGCACGATGGTGCGTTCCAGCGCGTCGGCGGCACGTTCGGCGGCGCGGCGGTCCTTTTCGATGACCTTGGCGCGGATGCGGTCGGCGCGGCCTTCCAGCGCGCGGGCCACGGCAAGCCCGACATTGCCGCCGCCCAGCACCACCACCCGCTCCTGCTTGCGCTGCGCCTTGCCGAAGATCTCCATCGTGCGGTGGATGTCCTCGGCATGGACCAGCACGTAACAGCTGTCGCCCTCGAACAGCTGGTCGCGCGGTTCGGGGGCGAAGAGCGAGCCGTCGCGCCGGATGCCCACCACCACCGAACGCAGGGTGGAAAACAGGTCGGTCAGCTGTCGCAGCGGCGTGTTCACCACCGGGCAGTTGGCATCGATGGTCAGCCCCAGAAGCTGCGCGCGCCCGTCCAGAAACACCTCCGTGTCAAAGGCGGCGGGCGCCGACAGGCGCTGCAGCGCGGCCTCCGCCACCTCCTTCTCGGGAGAGATCACCACGTCGATGGGCAGGTGGTCGCGGCGGTACAGATCGGAATAGATCGCGGTCAGGTAGCTCTGCGCCCGCAGCCGCGCGATCTTGCGCGGGATCGAAAAGATCGAATGCGCCACCTGACAGGTGACCATGTTGACCTCGTCGGAATGGGTAGCGGCGATGATCATGTCGGCATCGCGGGCGCCTGCCCGTTCCAGCACGTCGGGATAGGAGGCAAAGCCCGCGATCCCCTGAACATCCAGCGAATCCGTGGCCCGGCGGACCAGATCGGCGTTGCTGTCGACCACGGTCACGTCGTTCCGTTCCCCGGACAGATGGCGGGCGATCTGCCAGCCCACCTGTCCCGCGCCGCAGATGATGACTTTCATGCGCTCCTGCCCTTCGGCCCCAGACGTCCGACCCGCATGACACGCCCTGCGGCAGCGGTCAATCCGCCCGCCCGCGCGGGCTTTTGCCCCGCCTCGCCCCGGCAGAACGCGGCGCGCCCAAAAATACCGCAGTTCGGACAGATTTCTGCCATAACTCCATGCTGGAAACCCAAGCTGTAAACCTGTATACGAGTGCCCATTATGACCGATCCCCGCAGCGCCTTTGCGCATCATTTTCTGTTTCAGCTTACGTTCGAGGGCAGTGCCCGCGACTGGCTCGAAGACCATCCAGACCCGCAGATCTGGTTCCAGACTGCGGCGGATCTGTCACTGGACCTGCCCGGCAATGCCGAGCTGCTGGTCTGGATCCTGCGCCATCCGCTCTGCCCCGAGGCGATTGCCGCCGACACGTTCTGCAGGCTCGAAGGCTGGCGCTATTGCGGCGTGACCGCCGACAGCTGCGACCCCGAGGATCCCGCCGTGCCGGTGCTGCTGGCGCTTGTCGCGCGCGCAGCCGGACGGGGCTGGCACAGCTTCGGGCTCAACGATGGCGGCGGGCATCACCGGCACGAGATGCTGGCCGCCTGCATGGCGGCGCGTCAGGCGCTGACCCGCCGGGGGGGGCTGCCGCTGATCGACCCGCCGGTGATGCTGCTGGCCAAGGTGCCGCGCGGGCCGCGCCCCGAACCGCAGAAGACATGGATCTTCGAGGGGCGCGAACTGCTGACATGGCGGCAGGACCCGCGCCCGCACTAGGCGCGGCGCATTGGCGGTGCGGGCGGTCAGCCCGCCTCCTGCACCGCGTCATCGTCCAGAAAGGCCAGCCGCCCGCCGGATTTCGCCCCGGTCACCACCCCCAGAGACTTGAGCTTGCGGTGCAGCGCCGAGCGTTCCATGCCGACAAAGGCCGCCGTGCGGGAGATGTTGCCGCCGAACCGGTTGATCTGGGTCAGCAGGTATTCGCGTTCAAAGGCCTCGCGCGCCTCGCGCAGCGGCAGCGTCGCCAGCGTGCCCGACAGCACCACGCGGCCTTCCTCGTCGCCGCTGGCCGGACCGTCCTGCGGCAGTTCCCGCGCCTCGATCGGGCCGGAGCTGTCGCCAAGGATCAGCACCCGTTCGATCAGGTTCTTGAGCTGGCGCACATTGCCCGGCCAGACCATGGTCTGCAGCAGCGCCACCGCATCTTCTGACAGGCTGCGCAGCGGCAGGCCCTGACTGCGGTTGAAGCTTTCGATGAAATGCCGCGCCAGCACGGGGATGTCCTCGCGCCGGTCGGCCAGCGACGGCACCGCGATCGGCACCACGTTCAGCCGGTGGAACAGCTCCTGCCGGAAACGGCCCAGCGTGATCTCTTCGTCCAGATCGCGGTTGGTGGAGGAGATGACGCGCAGATCGACCCGCACCTTGTCGGTGCCGCCCACCCGCGTGAAGCTCTGGTCGACCAGAACCCGCAGGATTTTCGACTGTGTTCCCAGCGGCATGTCGGCCACTTCGTCAAAATAGATCAACCCGCCATGCGCCTGTTCCAGCAGCCCCGGCTCTACGCCGCGATCCGCCGTTTCCCGCCCGAAAAGCACGGTTTCCATGTTCTCGGGTTCCACGCCCGCGCAGTTCACGGTGATGAACGGCGCCTGCGCGCGGCCTGAATGGGCGTGGATGTAGCGCGCCGCCACCTCCTTGCCGCTGCCAGCGGGCCCGGTCAGCATCACCCGCCCGTTGGAGCGCGTCACCTTGTCAAGCTGGCCCACCAGCGCGCGGAAGGCAGCGCTTTCGCCGATCATCTGCGCCACTTCGGTATCGCGCCGCTTCAGCTTCAGGTTTTCCCGGCGCAGCCGCGAGGTTTCCATCGCGCGCCGGATCACCACCAGAAGCTGGTCGATGTTGAACGGCTTTTCGATGAAGTCATAAGCGCCCTGCTTGATCGCCGCGACGGCGATTTCGATATTGCCATGGCCCGAGATGATGATGATGGGAATATCGGGATTGTCGCGCTTGACGGTCTTCAGGATGTCGATCCCGTCCATCTTGCTGTCCTTCAGCCAGATGTCGAGGATCATCAAGGCCGGGGGTTCGGCGTTGACCTCGGCCATGGCCTCTGTGGAATTCCCGGCAAGCCGTGTGGTGTAGCCTTCGTCCTCGAGAATGTCCCCGATCAGTTCGCGAATGTCACGTTCGTCATCGACGATCAGAATGTCGCTCATGTCTGCCTCTCCAGTTCCGAATGGGTCTTGTGCAGTTGATCCGGCCGCGTCCCGGCGGCGCCAAGCGGCAGGCGCACCACCGCCATGGCTCCGGCACGGACCGCACCGCCAAAAAGCGGCGCGTCGTCGAGGGCAAGCGTGCCGCCATGCTCCTCGATGATCTTCTTGACGATGGGCAGGCCAAGCCCGGTGCCCTTGTCGCGGGTGGTCACATAGGGTTCGAAAAGCCGCGCCCGGTCTTCGGGCAGGCCCACGCCATTGTCGGCGATGCGGATCACGGCGCGGTCATCTTCGGCGGCAAGGCTGATGCGGATTTCCGGCGCGTGACCTTCGGGCGCGCCATGTTCCACAAGGCTTTCAATGGCTTCGCCCGCGTTCTTGATAAGATTGGTCAGCGCCTGCCCGATCATGGTGGCGTCCAGTTCGGCGGGCATCGCCTCGTCCGGCAGATCGGTCACGAAGCGCACGCCGGGCTGGCCGGTTTCCTGCAAAAGCACCGCCCCGCGCAGCAGCGCGCGCAGATCCTCGGGCTTGCGTTCGGGTTCGGGCATGCGGGCGAACTTGCTGAACTCGTCGACGATGCGGCGCAGATCCTCGGTCTGGCGCACGATGACCTCGGTCATCTGTTCCAGCTTCTCGGCATCCTCGGGCAGCACCTGCCGCACGAACTTGCGCCGGATGCGTTCGGCAGAGAGCCGGATCGGCGTCAGCGGGTTCTTGATCTCATGCGCGATGCGGCGGGCCACGTCGCCCCATGCCGCCATACGCTGCGCGCTGACCAGATCGGTCACGTCGTCAAAGGCCATCACATAGCCTTCCAGCGTGCCATCATCGCGCCGCCGCACCGACAGCCGCACCAGCAGATGCTCCAGCCGCCCCTCGCGGCTGACCTTGACCTCTTCCTGCGCGGTTTCCAGCCGCGCCTCGCGCAGCCGGGTGAAGAGCGGGCCAAATTCCGGCACCGCCACCGGGATCGGCACCGCCGCCCGCGTTTCGGACCAGCCAAGCAGCCGCTGCGCAGACCGGTTGACGAAGGCGACCTTGCCATCCGCATCCAGCCCCACCACGCCGGACGTCACTGAAAACAGCACGGAATCGAACAGCCGCTGGCGGCGTTCGATCTGGCGGGTGTTTTCCAGCAGCGTCTCGCGCTGACCTTTCAGCTGGCGGGTCATCTGGTTGAAATAGCGGCCCAGCATGGCGATTTCGTCATCGCCCTCTTCCTCGATCACCTGCACGTCCAGATCGCCCGCCCCCACGCGCTGCGCCGCCCCGGCCAGACGGCCCACAGGCCGCGCCAGCCGTTCGGCGAACCACAGGCCAAGCCATGTGGCGGCAAGGATCAGCAGCAGCGCAAAGCCCAGATAAAGCAGCGCAAAATCGAAAAGCCTGCGCCCGCGTTCGCTTTCCTGCTGCTGGTAGAAGCGCGCGGTTTCCTGCGTTTCGTCCAGCAGGTTCAGCAGGTTGCCGTCCACCTCGCGGCTGACGTAAAGATAGCGGTCGGGAAAGGCGGCCAGCGGCACCAGCGCGCGCAGTTCGTGATTGTCCCAGTCGGGGATCATCGCGGCGCCCTCGGCCTCTGCGCGCAGGAAATCCGGCTCGGCCGGGCGTTCGAAGTTGAAGAGATAGGACCGTTCGCCGCGCGCGCGGATCTCTCCGGCGCCGTCGATCACATAGGCCTCGCGCAGGCCGCGCTGGATCTGCCCCTGCCCCTGCGCCAGCACCTGCCGCAGATCGCCGTCATCCAGCGCAAAATTCGCCCGCCGCGCCGCGTTCAGAAAGCGCGCAAGGGCGGCCACATCCTCGGTCAGGCCTTCGCGCTGTTCCTGTTCATAGGCTTCCGCGGCGGCGAGCGAGGCGCCGACCACGTTCTGCACCCGGCTGGAAAACCACGTCTCCAGCCCGATATTGATGGTCAGAACCGCAAAGACCGCCACCGTCACCGTGGGCAGCAGCGCCATCAGCGCAAACACCCCGGTCAGCCGCAGATGCAGGCGCGAACCCGCCGACTGCGCGCGCCGGTCCGCGATCATGCGCGCGACGCGGAACAGCACCAGCGCCGCGATCAGCAGGACATAGACAAGATCAGCCAGCAGGACCAGCCGCAGGCTGGTCAGCGGCGCCGAGCCGCCATCCAGCGGCCCCAGCACCATGAAGGTCAGCCCGGCCAGAACCGGCCCCAGCAGCACCAGTCCCAGCGTGGCCACGTTCTGCACGCGTCTCTGCCGGCGCAGCCTGTTCAGCCGCGCCCAAGTCGTGCTCCGTGCCTTGGTGGCCACAGACCCACCTCACCATTGATGTGCTGCAGGATGCAGCCAACCGCCATATGCTGTGGCGTTTCGCCCTGCGCCACCGCAGGCGACGCAGAACGGCCACAGGCCTGTGACGCTTTTACATCAGCTTGCGGCGGCGTGTCACGCGAATATCCAGATCGGTGATCTTCTTGCGCAGGGTATTGCGGTTGATTCCCAGAAGATCGGCACATTTCGCCTGATTTCCGCCGGTGGCCTCCAGCGCGATCTCGATCAGCGGGCCTTCGACCTCCTTGAGGATGCGGGTGTAAAGCCCCGGCGGCGGCAGCATGTTGCCATGCAGGTCGAAATAGCGCCGCAGGTGGCGCGCCACCGAGGTGCCCAGCTTTTCGCTGTCGCCGCCGCGCAGGATCGGGCCGGTCTCGGGCTGGTTGCCCAGCACGGCCTCCACCTCGGTGCGGGTGATCTCTTCGGTACGGCTGGTCAGGCTCAGGCGGCGCACCGCGTTTTCCAGCTGCCGCACGTTGCCGGGCCAGCTATAGGCGCGGAACAGCTCCGCCGCATCCTTGCTGAGCCAGCGTTTCGAGGCGCCCTCGCGTTCGGCCCGGGCAAGGAAATGCTCGGTCAGCAGCGCGATGTCCTCGACCCGCTCGCGCAAGGACGGCACGGTGATGGTGGCGCCGGACAGACGGTAATACAGATCCTGCCGGACCCGGCCATCCTCCATCGCCTGCGCCAGATCGCCTTGGCTTGTCGCCATGAAGCGCGGCACATGTTCGCCGGGAATGTCCATCATGCGCACGATGCGGGCCTGAATCTCGTCGGGGATGTCGCTGATCTCGTCGATCAGCAGCGTGCCGCCCTTGACCCGCGCCAGCACCCGAGCCGGGCCTTCGAGATCCGACAGGTCAGCGCCGGTCACGGTGATGAAGGGCAGCGTGCGCCGGTCGGAAAAGTCGTGGATGGCGCGCGCGATCAGCGATTTGCCCGTGCCGCTTTCGCCAGAGATCAGCACCGGCAGATCGGTGTTCATCACCTTGGCCACCAGCCGGTAGAGCGCCTGCATCGCCGGGGTCTTGCCCACCAGCGGCAGTTCGTCCGGCGCATCGGCGCCGATCGTCGGCTCGTCGCGGCGCGGCGTGCGGTTGCGGTTGTCCAGCGCCTTGGCCGTCCGCTTCATCAGGTCGGGCAGATCGAAGGGCTTGGGCAGGTAATCATAGGCCTCGGCCTCGGCGGCCTGAATGGCGGTCATGATGGTGTTCTGGGCAGAGATCACGATGACCGGCAGGTCGGGCCGGTCCATTCGGATTTTCGGCAGCATTTCCAGACCGTTGCCATCGGGCATGACCACGTCCGAAATCACCACGTCGCCCTTGCCCTCGCTGACCCAGCGCATGAGCGTGGTCAGCGACGAGGTGGCATGCACCTTGCAGCCCGCCCGCGTCAGTGCCTGTGTCAGCACCGTGCGGATCGTGCGGTCGTCGTCGGCGACAAGAACCGTGCCATCCATTTACCTGTTCTCCTCTGACTCGCGCGGGGCGCGCGGCAACGAAATACGAAAAACCGTGCGGCCGGGGACGGAATCCACCGAAATCCAGCCGTCGTGATCCGAGATGATCTTGGACACCAGCGCCAGACCCAGCCCGGTGCCGTTTTCGCGGCCCGACACGAAAGGGTCGAAGATGTCGCCGCGGATGTCTTCGGGCAGGCCGGGGCCATCATCGATCACCTCGACCTGCAGGGGCAGCTTCTGGGTGCTGCCATCGGCGCGGCGCATCCGGAAGCTGTGTTCGTAGAAGGTGTGCAGGCGGATCACCCCGCCCGCCTTGCTGTCGGCGGCCTCGGCGGCGTTCTTCAGCAGGTTCAGCACCACCTGCAGCAGCTGGTCGGGATCGCCATAGGCCAGCGGCAGCGAGGGATCGTATTCCTCGACAAATTTCATATGCGCGCCCGCGCCCAGCTGGGTCGACCGCCGCGCGCGGTCCAGCACGTCATGAATGTTGACGGGCTTCATTTCCGGCGCCGACAGGTTGCCGAACTGTTCGACCTGCTCCAGCAGCTTCACGATGCGGCGGGTTTCGGCGACGATCAGATCGGTCAGTTCCAGATCGTCCTTGGTCAGGCTCATGGACAGCAGCTGTGCCGCGCCCGCGATGCCCGCCAGCGGGTTCTTGATCTCGTGGGCCAGCATCTCGGCCATGCCGATGGCGGATTTGGCGGCGGATTTCACCGAATGGCTCTGCGTCATGCGCCCGGCCAGTTCGCGCGGCGAAATCAGCATGATGAACCAGCCGGGGTAATTCTGCACTGGCGCCAGCTGCAGGTTGCAGACCAGCGGCGGGCGGGCCCCGGTGCCCACATCCACGTCATTGACAAAAAGCGGCGTGCCATGCTGCCGGGCGCGGCCCAGACTTTCCTCCAGCGGCGCGTCCACCGCCAGCCGGTCCCAGATCGGCTGACCCACCAGCCATTTGGCGGAGTTGTTCATGAACCCCTCGGCGGCGGGGTTCATGTCGGCGATGCGTTCTTCGGCATCCAGCAGGATCGCGGGGACCGGCAGCGACGACCACAGCTGCATCAGCAGTTCGGCATTGGTGCTCATGCTGCCACCGCCTGTTCGCTGTCCAGCGCCTGTTCCAGCAGCGCCAGCACCTGAGCCGGATCGCGACCGGTCAGCACCTCTTTGCGCAGGGCGGGTTCGGGATGGGCGTGGTCCATATACCAGCCCAGATGCTTGCGCGCGACACGGCCTCCGAGATCGCTGCCGTAAAAGCTTAGCATCGCCTCATAATGCTCTGCTACCATTCGGAAAAATGCCTTTCCCTGCGGCACGCTCGGTGCCGGTGTTCCGTAAAGTTCCGCCGCAATCTGCGCCAGCCGCCACGGCGCGCCCTGTGCGCCGCGTCCCACCATGACCCCCTGCGCGCCCGACGCCGCCAGCGCCGCGCGGGCGGATGCCGCATCCGTGATGTCGCCATTGGCGATCACCGGCACCGACACCGCCTCGGACACGCGGCGGATCGCCGCCCAGTCGGCGCTGCCCTTGTAGAACTGGCAGCGGGTGCGGCCATGGATCACCACCATGCGCACGCCCGCCGCTTCGGCGCGGCGCGCCAGATCGGGAGCGTTCAGGCAGTCACCATCCCAGCCCAGCCGGGTCTTCAGCGTGACGGGCACATCCACGGCCCCCACCACCGCCTCGATCAGGCGCAGCGCATGGTCGGGCTCGCGCATCAGCGCCGAACCGGACCAGCCGCCCGTCACCTTCTTGGCGGGACAGCCCATGTTGATGTCGATGACCTTGGCGCCCATGTCGGCCACCTGCCGCGCGGCTTCGGCCATGGGACCGGGGGCGCGGCCCGCGAGCTGCACCGAGGTGCCTTCGATGCCCGCGCCCAGTTCCGCCTTTTCGCGGGTGCCGGGACGCGCGGTGAGGAATTCGCCGCTGGCGATCATTTCCGACACCACCAGCCCCGCGCCGAAGCCCGCCACCAGCCTGCGGAAGGGCAGATCGGTGATTCCCGCCAGCGGAGCCAGCAGGACCGGGGGATCGACAAGCCTGTCACCCAGCGAGAAACTCAAGCGCCTATTCCTTGTGCAGATGCTTCGGAGGTAACGCGCCCCCTGCCGGTGTTCAATCTCTTGACCCCATTCCGCGCGCCACTCAAGCGCGTTTGCCTGTTTTATGGGCAGCTTCCCGCCGGTGATTGCGCAGCCCCGATGCAGCGCCTAGAGAGGGACGCCGGAGGACCGTGCATGAAAACAGCCGCCATCATCGTCGCCGCAGGCCGCGGCAGCCGCGCCGGGGGCGGTGTGCCCAAGCAGTGGCGCCCGCTTGCAGGCAGGCCCGTGGCGCGCTGGACGCTGGAGGCGTTTGCCCCCTTCGGCCCCATGGTTCTGGTGATCCATCCCGATGACCGCCCCGAGGCCGAGGCCGCAGCGCAGGGCCTGCCCGTCACGCTGGTGAACGGGGCGGCGGACCGCGCCGGATCGGTGCGCGCGGGGCTGGCGGCGCTGGCAGGCGATCCGCCCGACCATGTGCTGATTCACGATGTGGCGCGGCCCTGCGTGTCGGGCACGGTGATCCGCGCCGTGCTGAAGGCGCTGGCTGACGCGCCCGGGGCCGCCCCGGCGCTGGCGGTGACCGACGCGCTCTGGACCGGGGATCAGGGACAGGTCACCGGCACGCGCGACCGCAGCGGGCTCTGGCGCGCGCAGACCCCGCAGGGCTTTGCCTATGCCGCCATCGCCGCCGCCCATGCCGCCCATCCCGGCGGCGCGCTTGACGATGTGGAGGTGGCGCGCACCGCAGGCCTGCCCGTCACCATCGTTCCGGGCGAGGAACGCAACCTCAAGATCACCGGCCCGGAGGATTTCCCCCGCGCCGCAGCCTTACTGGAGACCAAGATGGACATTCGCCTCGGCAATGGCTTTGACGTGCACCGCTTCGGCCCCGGCGACCATGTGGTGCTGTGCGGACTGCGCGTGCCGCATGGGCGCGGGCTGCAGGGCCATTCCGACGCCGATGTGGGCATGCATGCCGTGACCGACGCGATCTATGGCGCGCTGGCCGAAGGCGATATCGGGCGGCATTTCCCGCCCTCCGATCCGCAGTGGAAAGGCGCCGCCTCCGAGATTTTCCTGCGCCACGCGGCAGAGCTTGCCAGAGCGCGCGGCTACACCATCTCCAACGTGGACGTGACGCTGATCTGCGAACAGCCCAAGATCACCCCCCATGCCGCTGCGATGATGGCGGAAATGGCGCGGATCATGGGGCTGGAGGTGGGGCGCGTGTCGGTCAAGGCGACCACTTCGGAACGGCTCGGGTTCACCGGTCGCGAAGAAGGCATCGCCGCCCTTGCAACCGCAACGCTGGTGAAGCCATGAGACTGATCGCCACCTTCTTCTATGTGGGCCTGCTGCGGCCCGCCCCCGGCACATGGGGCTCGCTTGCGGCGCTGCCCGTGGCCTATGCGCTGCTGCTGGCGGGCGGGTTCTGGCTGCTGCTGGCGGCCACGGTCGCGGTCTTTGTGCTGGGCTGGATCGCCACGGACCGGGTGACGGCGGGCATGGTGAACCACGACCCGTCATGGATCGTGATCGACGAGGTGGCGGGCCAGTGGATCGCCCTGTTTCCGGTGGCTTACGGCGCGGCGATGATGTCGGTGGAGCCGTGGCGGCTGTGGCCGGGCTGGATTTCGGCCTTCGTGGTCTTCCGGCTTTTTGACATCTGGAAACCCGGCCCCGTGGGCTGGGCCGACCGGCAGGGCGGCGCCATGGGGGTCATGCTGGATGACGCGATTGCGGGCGTGTTCGCCGCCGTGGTGACCATCCTGCTGGCCGGGCTTGCGCATGGGGTGCTGATGTGACCGACACAGTTGCCAGCCGGATCCTGCAGCGCGCCACAGCGGCGGGCTGGACCGTCACCACCGCCGAAAGCTGCACCGGCGGCATGGTGGCGGCGGCGCTGACCGACATCGCCGGATCCTCGGCGATCTTCCAGCGCGGCTTTGTCACCTATTCCAACACCGCCAAGACCGACATGCTGGGCGTCGCGCCCGCCACGCTCGGTGCCCATGGCGCGGTGTCCGAAGAGGTGGCGCGCGAAATGGCCGAAGGCGCGCGCGCCGCCGCAGGCGCCGATCTGGCCGTCTCCATCTCGGGCATCGCGGGGCCCGGCGGGTCGGAGTTCAAGCCCGAGGGCCGGGTGTGCTTCGCGCTGGCCAGCGCCACCGGCACCCGCACCGAGACGGTGGAGTTTGGCGCGATTGGCCGGGCGCAGGTGCGCAGCGCCGCCACGGATCACGCGCTGGCGCTGCTCCTCGCCGCCCTGCCTCAGCCGTAAAGCTCTGCCGCGCGCCGTTCGAAGGCGCGCACGATGCGCTGCATCGCCTCGTAAAAGAACATGCCCGCCGCGCCCTGCAGGATGCGGTTTTTGAATTCGAAATCCACAAAGAAATGCACGTCCACCCCGCCTTCCGGCGCATCCTCGAAATGCCATTTCGAGATCATGTGCCGGAACGGGCCGTCCAGATATTCGGTGTCGATCTTTTTCGGCTCCGGCCACAGCGTGACGCGGCTGCCGAAACGTTCGCGGAACACCTTGAAGCTGATGACCAGATCGGCCAGCATCACCTCGTGATCGCCCTTGTCCTCGCGCGTGCGGATACGCGCGGCCGCTGTCCATGGCAGGAACTGCGGATAATTCGCGACATCGGCCACGAGATCATACATCTGCTGCGCCGTATACGGCAGGCGCTTCGTCTCGGAATGGGTTGGCATGACGCCCCTTTATCGCGTGACAACGCCCGCAGGTTTCCTATGCTGCGCCCGGCTTTGCAAGGGGAGAACCATGCCAGACAAGCCCTATGTGGTAGACCAGATGATTTCTGCCAAATCCATCGCCGCCCGGATCGAGGCCTTGGCGCGCGACATCGAGGCGGAATACGCCGGCACCGAGAAGCTGGTGGTGGTGGGGCTGCTGCGCGGCAGTTTCGTGTTCATCGCCGATCTGGTGCGCGAACTGCACCTGCCGGTGGAGGTCGATTTCCTTGAAGCCTCGTCATACGGCGACGGCATGGAAACCAGCCGCGAGGTGCGGATCCTCAAGGATCTGCGTTCCCCCATCGAAGGCCGCGACGTGCTGCTGGTCGAGGACATCGTCGATACCGGCTTCACGCTCAGCCATGTCATCCACCTGATCGAGAGCCGCAAGCCGCGCAAGCTGCGCACCATCGCCCTCTTGGACAAACCCGCCCGGCGCGAGGTGCAGCTCAGCGCCGACTGGATCGGCTTCGAGATCCCCGATGAATTTGTCGTGGGCTATGGCATCGACTTCGCGCAGCGCAACCGCAACCTGCCCTTCATCGGCAAGGTGCGCTTCACCGACGCCTGACATGCCGCTGCACTGGCTTTTGCGCATGGCCCGCTGGGTCCGCCACCCGCCCTCTGCCGGGCGGGTGAGGCTGGTGCTGATCGTGCTGGCGCTCTGCCTTGCGCTTTACGCGGTGGAACGCTGGATCGGCTGGCCGGAGGCGCTGTCGCCCGACCGGCTGCGCCTGCCCCTGCGGCCCTGACCGCAGGGGGATGATGAAGGTTTCGTGATCCCTTGCCCCGCCGCGGTGCCAAAGGATCCGCAGCACCCCGCAACCCCCTTGTTCCCAACGGGATTTCCCGCCGCCCGTGCCGGGCTGTCGCCCGCGCGGGCCACGCGCAAAAGTCTTGATCCACAAAGGTGTTACGCTACGCTGGCAAAGGTTTTTCCGGGCATCCGCCCGCCCAGCCATGATCAAGCAAGGGAGTTTCTGATGAAGATGACGATTGCAGCCGCAGCGGGGGTCGCGCTGCTTGCCACGGGCGCGCTGGCGCAGGAGCAGGATCTGTCCGGCAATGTGAAGGCCCGTCAGGGGCAGTTCCGGATCATGGCCATCAACCTTGGCATTCTTGGCGACATGGCTCAGGGCAAGACCGAATATGACGCCGAAGCCGCCCAGGCCGCTGCTGACACACTGGTCGCCGTCTCCACCATCAACCAGCCGCCGCTCTGGCCCGAAGGCTCGTCGGAAATGGACATGGACGGCACCCGGGCCAAGGCCGAGATCTGGGACAACATGGACGATTTTGCCTCGAAATGGGCAGGTTTCGGCGAAGCGGCCAGCGCGATGCAGCAGGTTGCCGCCACCGGGCAGGAGGCGATCGGCCCCGCCATGGGCGGGCTTGGCGGCGCCTGCAAGGCCTGCCACGACACCTACCGCGCCCCGCAGTAAGCCATGCGCAGGCTGCTTGCAGGTGTGGCTCTGGCGGGTGTCGCACTCGCCGGGGCCGGATGGGTGCTGACAGCCCCCGATCCCGTCCCCGAGGAACTGCTGGCCGGGCTCAGCGGCGATGCCGCCCGGGGCGAGGCGGTGTTCACCGCCGCAGGCTGCGCCTCCTGCCACCATGCCCCCGACAGCGAGGACCGGCTGGTGCTGGCGGGCGGCCAGAGCTTTCCGTCGGATTTCGGCACCTTCCGCGCCCCCAACATCTCGCCCGATCCCGACCATGGCATCGGTGGCTGGAGCTTCGCGCAATTCGCCAATGCGGTGACGCGCGGCATCTCGCCCGAGGGCCAGCATCTGTATCCCGCCTTCCCCTATACCGCCTATGCGCAGATGGCGCCGCAGGATCTGGCCGACCTCTGGGCCTATATGGCGACCCTGCCCGCCGATGCCACGCCCAACCAGCCGCATGACCTGCCCTTCCCGTTCAGCCTCCGCCGCGGCGTCGGCGTCTGGAAACTGCTTTACGCGGATCGCGGCTTCGTGCTGCCCGACCCCGGCACGCCCGACCTCACCCGGGGCCGCTATCTGGCCGAGGCGCTGGCCCATTGCGGCGAATGCCACAGCCCGCGCACCGCGCTCGGCGGGCTCGACCGCAGCGCATGGCTGACCGGCGCGCCCGATCCGTCGGGGCGCGGCACCATCCCCGGCCTCACCCCCGACCAGCTGGACTGGAGCGCGGAAGACATCGCCTATTACCTCGAATCGGGCTTCACCCCTGACTATGACAGCGCGGGCGGCCATATGGTCGAGGTCATCACCAATTTCGCCGCCCTTCCCGCCGAAGACCGCGCCGCCGTCGCCGCCTATCTCAAGGCCCTGCCCGAAGGTGGCCGCCTCGACTGATCCCGGCTCTTCCTTCGGCTGAAAATATCCCGGGGGTGCGGGGGCAGAGCCCCCGTTTGCCACGCTGCCCTCTTAACAGCGCCAGCGCGATGTCCTATCTGCGCTTCATGGACAAGACACTTCATATCGTGGGCGGCGGCATGGCCGGATCCGAGGCGGCCTGGCAGGCGGCGCGGGCCGGGCTTGACGTGGTCATCCACGAGATGCGGCCCAAGGTGGAAACCTTCGCCCATCAAACCGGCAATCTGGCGGAGATGGTCTGTTCCAACTCCTTCCGCTCCGACGATCACGAACAGAATGCCGTAGGGCTGCTGCATTGGGAAATGCGGCAGGCGGGCTCGCTGCTGATGCAGGCCGCCACCGCGCATCGCCTGCCTGCGGGCGGCGCGCTGGCGGTGGACCGCGACGCCTTTTCGGCCCATGTGACCGAGACATTGCGGGCGCTGCCCAATGTCACCGTCTCCTCCGAGGAAATCACCGCCCTGCCCGATCAGGGCCACTGGATCATCGCCACCGGGCCGCTGACCTCGGACGCGCTGGGGCGCGCGCTGCAGGCCGAAACCGGCACCGAGGCGCTGGCCTTTTTCGACGCCATCGCCCCCATCGTGCACCATGACAGCATCGACATGGGCAAGGCATGGCTGCAGAGCCGCTACGACAAGGGCGAGACCGAGGCCGAGCAGAAGGCCTATATCAACTGCCCGATGACCCGCGACGATTACGAGGCGTTCATCGACGCGCTGCTCGCCGCCGAAAAGACCCAGTTTCACGAGGGCGAGACCGCAGGCTATTTCGACGGCTGCCTGCCCATCGAGGTGATGGCGGAACGCGGGCGTGAAACCCTGCGCCATGGCCCGATGAAGCCGGTGGGGCTGACCAATCCGCACCAGCCCGACCAGAAACCCTATGCCGTGGTGCAGCTGCGCCGCGACAACGCTCTGGGCACGCTCTACAACATCGTGGGCTTCCAGACGAAGATGAAATACGGCGCGCAGACCGAGGTGTTCCGCCGCATTCCCGGACTGGAAAACGCGCAGTTTGCCCGGCTGGGCGGCATCCACCGCAACACCTTCCTCAACTCGCCGACGCTGCTTGACGCGCAGATGCGCCTGCGCTCGCGCCCGCATCTGCGCTTTGCCGGACAGATCACCGGGGTCGAGGGCTATGTGGAAAGCGCCGCCATGGGGCTGGTCGCGGGCCGTCTGGCCGTGGCCGAGATCCTTGGCCAGCCGCTGCCGCCCGTGCCGCAGGACAGCGCCCATGGCGCGCTGATCCATCACATCACCGGTGGCGCCGAGGCCAAGAGCTTTCAGCCGATGAACGTGAATTTCGGCCTGTTCCAGCCGCTGACCGGCCTGCGCGGCGGCAGACGCGGCCGCAAGGACCGCTACAAGGCCTATACCGACCGCGCCAAGGCCGCATGGGCCGACTGGCTTGCGGCACAGGAGGAGGTGATCCCCGCATGAACTATGTGCTTGCCCTGTTCCTGCCGCCGCTGTCGATCCTGCTGCTGGGGCGGATTTTCCTGTCCATCGTCGTCTTCGTGATCTGGGTTCCGGCTATCCTGTTCTCGGGCGGGCTGACGCATCCCATGTTCATCCTGCTGGCCTGGGTGCTGATCTTTCAGGCGCGCGAGGACCGGCGGGCGCGGCGCTACGGACGGCGCGACAGCGACGACTGAGCGATGCGCACCCGCTTTGCGCCCTCGCCCACCGGGCCGCTGCATCTGGGCCATGCCTATTCGGCGCTGCTGGCGCAGGACATGGCCCGCGCGGCGGGCGGGGCGTTTCTGCTGCGGATCGAGGATATCGACAGCACCCGCTCCCGCCCCGCATGGGAGGCGCAGATTTACGACGACCTGCGCTGGCTGGGGCTCGACTGGCCAGAGCCGGTGCTGCGCCAGTCCGACAGGCGCGCCGCCTATGGCGCGGCACTGGACGATCTGTGGCGGCGCGAGCTGATCTATCCCTGCCATTGCACAAGGCGCGACATTGCCGCCGCAGCCTCCGCCCCGCAGGAAGGGGCAGCGCCCGCCATGGGCCCGGACGGGCTGATCTATCCCGGCACCTGCCGCGACCTGCTGCCCCCCGGCTATGGCGCGGGGCCGCGCCCCGACGGCGTGGCGCTGCGGCTCCACATGGCCCCCGCGCTGGATCTGGCGGGGGACGGGCTCGGGTTCTGCGACACCGGCGCGGGGCCATCAGGGCAGACCGGGCGCATCGCCCTGTCCCGCGCCCGCCTGCTGGCCGAGGTGGGCGATGTGGTGCTGTCCCGGCGCGATTTTCCCGGATCCTATCACCTGTCGGTGGTGCTTGACGATGCGGCGCAGCAGATCAGCCATGTGGTGCGCGGGCGGGATCTGTTCGAGGCCACCGCCATCCATGTGGTGCTGCAGCACCTGCTG
>NZ_FNEJ01000016.1 GCF_900100085.1 Salipiger marinus | reverse complement strand
TCTGGTTCAGGGTTTCCATGATGTCCTCCCACAGCCCTGCCAGTGTCCAGCGCCGGAACTGCCGGTAGACGCTGGACCATTTACCGAACTCTTCGGGAAGATCGCGCCACGGCGCTCCCGTGCGGGCGATCCAGAAAATCCCATCAAGAACAAGGCGGTGATTGGTCGGTTTGCGCCCGTTAGGCGCACGGACTGCCAGAATGAACCGTTCAAAGAACGCCCATTCTTCGTCCGACATAAGATTTCGTGCCAAGCTGGTCTCCATCGTAGACACCAGCTTGAATCATGCCTGTAGCACGATGTGAATCCCTTTTGTCAACACGGCCTAACTTCTAAGGGCATTCTAAACCGCAGCGGAGGGAGATCTGCACCCCAAAATGATCCCTAATCTTGAAGTAGGTTTTGAGGCAGTCACCGCTAGTCATTAGACTAATAAAATTCAAATCGTCAAGTTAACGCGATCGCGGCCCCTAAGTGATTGCTTACGTTCGCTGTAGCCTGACACCAATCTTGTACCTGATCTTTGGGTAGAGGTCTCAGCAACAGGGCAGAGCACATGCGTGTTGTAGCGGTGGCCGTCCCAGCCGGCGCACGCGCCTGGCGTATTTTTTGGAGCGAGAGCAGGCGGTGTTCTCAAATCAAGGACAGGGAAGGCGTCAATGCCTTGATTGAGCGAAGAAATACAGCTGCTGTGATACTGATGAATATTGGAATACGAAGGTTCGCGCTCCATAGCTTATCTTGCGACAGCATTACCATTTCTCCCTCTGCCGCCTCCGCTTTTAAAAAAGGATTAGACGGATCAAGCAAAAGAACGGTTGCAATATCTGGTAAGTTGCCATAATCCAATTCTGGATTATAGCTGGTGATGCTATCAAGTGAGGAGGCTAAGTCGTCCATATAATTAAGAACAATATCATTCATTTCAGATTCAGAGAAGCAGTCGTCGAAATATATTTTACTCAAGGCGTAAGTGAGCAGATCAAAGAAATTAGGGAAGCTAAATTTATTGTCACCACGAAATGGGCAGATAATATTTCGCTCAACCGCCTGAAGACTATTAAAGTCGCTCGGCTCAATGCAAAGCACAAATATTGCTTCGCTATCAGTAAATGGGGTTTCTAGAAAGTTAAACATATCGACCTCAAAATCGAAGCGCCTCATTCGCATAAAAATTGATAAAGGTGAAGAAATTATTGAAATTTCTCGTGTATGTCGACATTTTCTCTGGACCGACGTAATCTCGCAACATAGTCTTCGAGATCGAAACAGGATGTACGAGCCGCACCGGTGATGGAATATTTTTCGGTTAAGAAGTTTAGCGTTCATAACGCCGAAATTTTTGTTCTACCTAGTTTGCCGTTTTTTTCCATCTGAGCCACCCGGGCTTGGCCGAAGAGCGCATCGTTCAACACGTCGTGCCACCTTATCCAGTGCTTCGATCTGTTCAAGATGCTGCCGTTCAATCTCGGCTGGCGGCATATAGCTGATCGAGCTCAGCAGGCAATCTCAGCTTTATCAATTGTCCCAGTGTATGGTTGCCCATTCGATAAATATTATTTATCAGGCACTATACACTCAGGGACATGGCGCTCTAATCGTCCCAACATGGAGAGACGGGCTCTGCACCTAAACCGCTAGGACCATAAAAGGCTCCTAAAATATATCGATTTTCGCTAAATTCAAGAATTGATGCCCAAATTCAGCCCAATTCTTTTCGAAAAATCTCCCGCAAAAAAAGTCATCAAAGCCACGCAAGCGCGGAGTTGATGATGTCTAAATACCTAATAACTGAAAATGAGAAATTCATCTCTCACCCTGTACCGGAGGCAATGTTTGGCACAAATTTTGTTACCACATATGACTTCGAATTCCCAAATCGCCCCGCTAACCTTAGCGTGCTTCAGAGTTTGGCTCCAACGATCCTGCGTTTTCCGGGAGGTAGCATCACAGAGTCGGGATTCACAAATTCTGTGTTCTTAACTGGCTCATGGGAAACCGGAAGCTACTCCACTAATGGGGAGAATGCAACATTCACTCCGTTGGCCGATTTTTTTATTAGCGCAGCACATGCAGGTGCTGATGTGCAACTGGTGATCCCTACTAGGATTTCCTTCGCGATATCCGCCGGTGAAGCTATTGAAAATGGAACCTACGGTAGCAGAATAGAGCTAAGATCGGATTACTTCCAATTAGTTTCGCGTTATATTGATGCCGCCTTGAGTCTTGCGCATACGCAGGGGATAGAAGTTGTTCGATTTGAAATAGGAAATGAATTTTGGGGCAGTGGTGAAATGTCCGCTATGGAATATGGTTATTTGTCTGGGAGACTCGCTTTATTTTTGGGGTCACGCTATCCTGACGTCGATATCGGTGTTCAGATCGTCTCCTCAGGTAATATGTACAGCCCGGTCACAGACGCTCATTTCTACCTCGAGCCACTTTCTCACGGAGGCTATGATATACACCTCGCGGCGGAATATTCTGGAACTCCACCCGCTGGGTGGTTGACTAGAACAGTTTCCGGTGAAGGCGCTGCCTTAACGCAAAATCAAACGATTGCTCGAGAAATACTCAATGTTCCCGGTGCTGTGGATAATATTTCGGGAGCGATATCTCATGTTTATTTCAATGGCGGCTTTTCAGGAATAGACGGAGAGCGTGACTTCGCACTTAGAACCGCTTTTGATAACTTTCGCCTGTATCTCGGGCAAAATTCTCTTGAACATTACGTCACCGAATGGAGCCCACACAATCGAACCACCACTGAAGGGCACGCCAATGGCCTTCTATATGCCCACACTACAGTTGAGGCCTTTTTTGAGCTTACATCTAATGGCGTTGATAGCGCCAACTTTTGGCCGATCACCTTTGGCAACCCTTCAGTTAACTACAGAACGCTTATTGACAGTACGGAGAGCGATCTTACCTTTGCAGGCGTAGCGTTTTCTTGGTTAACCAAGACGGCAGGTCTCACACCTCTATTCGACTTTGAGGTCGAACAGAGGATCGACATCCACGGCTTTGGCAATAAGACAAAGGCTATCCTTTTCGTCGCTGAACGAGGTATAGTTGGACAGCAAGAGGCATATAAAGATATAAATATAGATTTAGAAAATTTTGCCTTTTCCGAAATTTATTTTGTTCTTGAGACTGGGATGACAAGTGATAATGGATCTCCTAGAGATGATCGAGCTAATCCTTTAGTTCGTAATAGTGATGGCTACATTCTGGAGGGGTCAAGTTTAAATTTTACTCTCGCTAAGCGGGAACTTTCAATGATCGAGCTGCAAGCAATTACCAATGGAGATGATTTTATAAAAGGCGGGATTTCTAACGACACGATCCGCGGGGAAGATGGAAATGACATTCTGGAAGGTGGAGAGGGTAATGACTCATTAAAAGGTCAAACTGGTAATGATCTTCTTCGTGGTGGTTCTGGCTGTGATACGCTTAATGGCGGATGGGGGGACGACACCATCATTGGCGGTAGTGGGGAGGATTTGCTCTACGGTGAAGCAGGTGACGACTTGATCGGGGAAATTGATGGTGCAGATTGGGTTTTTGGTGATGAGGGTCAAGATAGCATTATCTTAAGGCCAATGCAGACTTTCTCAGAAAGCCACTTTGCTACTAATGTTGGCTCTGCGGCTATGCCTGGCCCAGGTAATTTAGTGCCCCTTTACGGCATGACGAGGAACTTATCAGTGATAGATGGGGGGGGTGATCGCGATATTGTCATACTTGGCTCTGGTCCCGATGCCTTTTTTCTACATGATTCGCTCTCAGCGTTTCATAGCAACATCCAGTTGCGAACCGATAGCTTTGGCATGCCTGGAAAAGCGAGGTTAATTGACGTTGAAGAAATTCGTGGGATGTCCGGAAATGACATTATCGACCTCACAAGCCCTGACTATAGCCTTTCAGGTATGACAATACTTATCGATGGCGGCTCCGGAGATGACACAATTTGGGGGTCAGATGGTAATGAAATTATTGTCGGGGGCGCTGGAGATGATGATCTATTCGGGGGCGGCGGAGAGAACACATTCTCAGGCGGAGTTGGAGCTGATAGTTTTCAGTTTGTTCCTGGTCGGCAGTTAGCTAAAATTTTGGATTTTGATCCAGCAGGTGGAGATCGCATCGTGCTCTACGATACTACAATAGGCCGCTTCGACCCCAGCACGGCGGGCGTTCATGCTGGTGTATTGCAGGTTCAATATGAACTTTCAGAAAGAGGTGTTACACAAATTCTCGAAATAGACATTGGCAGATCTAACAACGATATTTCCCCTTACCAGTATCTCGATTTTTTCTAGAGACCTCTGGGCGATTGATTGCGGATGTGAGTGCGCTGGCTTGTGCTTGCGAGGCGTCGTGCGCGGCGCCGATGGTCTGGGATGCTGTGTCTAAGCAAGTGAGTATTAGTTGGGTGGGCCACTTCTCACCCATTAGACAAGATATTGGGTAATTTAAGCTATTCATAGCGCTGGCTTATTGGGCTGGTTGATCGGGCACAGTGGGACTCCGGGTGTGCTTGCGTTGGGGCCGGACCGGACTCAATCCGGCAGGCAGTGAGTTCGCTGAAGCTCCTTCAGGCGGCTGTGATCCGCCGGCTGCTAAGCTCTCATTTACTGGTGGTGCTGGATTTTCAGGGCACAATCGGATATCCGTCTTGCTTCTGAGTCTAGCCTGCTGGTCCGCAGCGGCCAGCTCTGAGCCCCTTAAGAGAGCCGCGCTGGTAGTCCCAGCCTACGGGCGAGCTACGCCCTGACTTCGTTAGGCTCCATAGACCAACTTGGTTGACGCTGACGGCCAAGTTTGTCGTCGGCACCCGTTCCATTTCAACTTTTAAAGAATAAATAATATTTGCGCTACATTAATCAGAATGTGGAGTATTTTATATATTGAAATTCGACAGAAATTTTTTATATGTCAAATTATTAACTCTTGCGTGAGATTCTGAGATCGGATCTTCAGCATGGAGTTAAGATATGTCTATTAAAAACGGTCGGGCTTTCATCGTGATTTACTCCCTTGCAATAATGTCAATTGCAGCCGGCTGTTCTGATGCAGGCGAAAAACCGAGAGATACTAGAAATTCTGTGCTCTCATCGGCATCAAGAGTAAATGTCGTGTCAACTCAGGCGAAGGGTACTGCGTTAAAAGTTCCAGATCGTGATCGCATGGATGAAGTCCGGATTGGACCTGCTGATTTCGCCGATGCTGGAAGTACGGCGGTGGGTCTAGCATCTGGGTTAGTTGAAGCTAACCCCATTGCTGCTGCCGCTGGTAATGCTGCACCTTTGGTCCGGATTCCCTTGAAGTACGGGGTTAAAAGGGTGATGGTCGCATCAGGAGTTACCCCAGCGAGAGCTAATTGGCTTGTGGAAACGGCTGGAACCTTTGCTACTTGCAATAATCTTGCTGCCCTCTCGGGGGGCGTCCCTCCAGTTGCCATCGGCGTAGGTATTATTTGTGGAGTAATCTATGCTGAGCAATCGAAGTCTAGATATGAACGACGCAACTCTCGCTCGTTGGACGGGGTTAGCGTATCACGTGGCTCTGCTCCGCGAACTCCCTGAGTAATTCATATATTAATCCCATTATGGTATTTACCATATATGAAGAAATCAACAGCGCCAATCCATAAAACGAGGAGCTGGCAGGTTTAACAGGCTACTGAAGAAGTCTTCGGACCGGAACGGGTTCCCTTTCGGAGACTTTCGGCTTTACGCGTCGCATCGCGCCATCAGGTGGGCATGCGTGCCATGATGCCGTCTTTCATCGTCCCGCAGCGGCCTGCTACTGGTTTCGTGGACAGCAGGTTAAGCTAGCGTAGCGCGGGCCTCGAACTCCATGGGGCTGAGGTAGCCCAGTTTCGAATGGTGCCTGCGAGGATTATAGAAGCGCTCGATGTAGCCAAAGACGTCGGCGCGTGCTTCTTCGCGGGTGCGGTAGACCCTCCTGGCCGTCCGTTCGGTCTTCGGCGAGGGGAAGAAGCTTTCCATCGCAGAGTTGCTCCACACGTTTCCGGCCCGGCTCATCGAGCAGGTGATCCCGTTGTCGACCAAAAGCCATTGAAGCTGCTCGCTTATACATTGTGCGGATTCAACCGGTCGTCGCAACACCCTGAGCTTGGAGGTGTAGATGACGACAGAAATACGGAAGTCAGGGCGCTCGACGCGAAGCAAATTATCCTCGCCAGTTCCCGCATCCACCGCCGCAGCACGCTCTCGGCCACATCAAGATCACGTGCGGCCTGCGCCACCGTACTCCCCACTTCGTCACCAGCCTTACGGCCTCGAACTTGAACTCACGGCTGAACTTCCGTCTGGTCATACCCACTCTCCAGTTCCTTGGTCACGATCTTGTCTTCGTGTCCACGAAACCGGCAGCAGAGGCCACTCCCCCATTCTTGAGGCTCGGCGCCAGCCAATCTGGCGCAACCCGCGAACGGAGAATGCTGCGGGAGAGGCCACCGACCCAGTCAGCTCACTCCCCGATCATGGGGTCTAATGGCTTTGCCGATCTAAAAACACTTCTGGCGTTGGTCTGACGCCGAGGCGCGCGGCATCGGGCAGGGCTACCGCGAGCGGGCCGCGCTGGCCCATGCGGTGCAGAACCTTGGCGGGGCGGTCTCGCTGGCTTCGGATCTGCTCTCCGGGCTCGAGGTCGACAGCGCGCGCATGGCCCGCAACCTCGACCTGACCGGCGGGCTCATCCATTCCGAAGCGGTGATGATGCACCTGTCCGAGCAGCTTGGCCGTCTGCGCGCCCATGACGTGCTTCATGAGGTGGCGCTGCGGATCGCGGAGGGCGGATCTTGACGCCGCGCTGCAGGAGGTGGCCGGGATCACCCTGCCGCCCGGGGTGATCGGGACCGAGGCGCAGATCGGCACCGCGCAGGAGATGATCGACCGCGTGCTGCGGCGCAACGCCCGGCCCTGAGGGCCGCAGGCTGCGGCGGGCCCGCCCCTGACGCGAGGCAGGCCTCCGGGCAGAGCTGCGCGGGGGCCGAGTCGTGGCCTCGACAGAACCGGGGAACCCTTGCCTGGCTCTGCCGTCCCCCGGTCCGGGGCCGGGTCTGGCTGGGTGCGAAAAAGTGCGGCAATCTTCTCAGTTTTTGGACATCTGTCCCCAAGCTGAGGAATTTTCCGTGGAAAATGAGGGCTTTTGCCGTGCAGACGGCGGGAAGAAACCCGCCGGTCTTGCCCGTTTTCCAGTCAGATATCACCGAAAACACAGGGTTTTTGCGAAGTTCCGGTCTGTTGGGGCAAGTTGCGGTTGCTCCCCGGGCGCGTTTGGATCATTTTCGATACGGCTGCGCCAAGGGGAGGCCGCAGCGGATCTCTGTCACGTGCGGCCCCGGCAGGACAGGCGAAACAGCAAAGAGGCAGACCGTGACGCAGGCTGGCAAGGTGAACTTCGTAGACCTCGGGGCGCGGCTGCGGGCCTATCGCATGGGCCGCGGGCTGGCGCCCGAGGTGCTGGCGGCGCGGCTTGGCATCTCGCGCGCGGCGCTTTACCGGGCGGAGAAGGGCGAGATCGCCAAGATCGAGATGCTGACCGCCATCGCTGACGAGCTGCATGTCTCGCTGCCTTCGCTGCTGGGGGTGGGCATCGAATATGTGGACAATGCGGTCAGCTTCTTCGAGCGGATGCGCCAGATCGAGGAGGACAGCGAGCAGATCATCGGCCTGTTCAGCCCCGTCTCCTATCTGGTGACGACCGAAGGCTATGACGCGGTTCTGGCGCAGGTCCTGCACGAGGCGGCCCCCGGCGATCTGGCGCAGGATGTGGTCCAGATCCTTGAAATCCTGAGGAAAAGAAAAGAGCATTTCCTCAGCCGCCGGTCGCTTCTGGTGTCGATCGTGTCGGATGCCGATATCGAGCGCTTCCTGCGCGAGGGGCTGGTGGGGCGCCGGGATCTGGAGGCAGACACGCTGGCCCATCGCCGCCACATGGCGCTGCGCGAGGCCCGGCATATCAGCCGCATGCTGCGCGAGCCCGATATCGGCATCCAGCTGGGCGTGGCGCGCGAACCGATCCCCTCCACCTCGTTCCAGATCGTGCGCAAGGGGGCGGCCTCGACCCTGACCATCAGCCCCTTCCGGCTGGGCCACAATCCCAATATCCGCATCGGGGTCGGGCTCATCACCTCGGCGCCCGAGGCGCTGGAGCTGCATGAGGGCATCGCGAAACGGCTCTGGGCGACCTCGCTCAAGGGGGTGGAGGCGGCGGACCATGTCGATGCGCTGATCGCGTGCCATGGCATTCGCTAGCGGCACTGCCCAAAATATGGGCGGCAGCTTTTCCGGGAGCCGGGAAAATTTCCGCCTCGTCTCAAAATTTAGATTTTCCGGTTGACCATTCCCCGCCTGTTGGTGAACCTTCCGGGTGCTCAAGAAGAACAAACCCACAGGGAGTCCTGCATGTTCAAATCCGCCTATCTTCTGCCAAGCCTGACCGCGCTTGGCCTCGTCCTGTCCAGCGCCGCCTCGGCGCAGGAGTTCGTCGCCCGCATCGGCCATCTGGAAAGCTCGGCACAAAGCCGCCACGTGCATCTGGAAAAGGTGGCGGATCTGGTCGCGGAGCGCACCGAGGGCGCGGTCGAGCTGCAGATCTTCCCGCAGGGCCAGCTGGGCAACCAGCGCCAGATGAACGAGGGCGTGCAGCTTGGCACCATCGAGGGCACCGTCGCCCCCGCCGCCTTCCTTGGCGGGTTCAACCCGGTGGTGTCGATCCTCGACATCCCCTACCTGCTGCCCGAGGATGACGCCAAGGCGCAGGCGCTGCGCGAAAGCGCCTTCGGTGCGGAGCTGCTCGACAGCTTCTCCTCCAAGGGCATGGTGGCGCTGACGCTCTGGCCCAATGGCAAGAAGCAGTTCACCTCCAACGAGCCGCTCGACAGCTTGGGCGATTTTGCCGGTCAGAAATTCCGCGTCATGGACAGCTCGATCCTGATCGAGCAGTACACCGCACTTGGCGCCTCGGCCATCGCCCTGCCCTTCGGCGAGCTTTACACCTCGCTGCAGACCGGCGTGGTCGATGGCGAGGAGAACCCGCTCGACACCATCAAGAACATGAAATTCTACGAGGTGCAGAAAAACCTCGTGGTCTCGGATCATGGCGCGATGGAAGACGTGGTGCTGTTCAACCCGATGTTCTGGGAGAGCCTGCCCGCCGAGCATCAGGAGGTGATCCGCACCGCCTTCACCGAGGTGATCCCCGAGCTGACCGCGCACAAGGCCGCCGCCGTGCAGGAGGCGCTGGAGGTCATCGAGGGCGCGGGCACCAATGTGCGCGTGGCCCCGCCGGAAGAGCGCGCCGAGCTGCGCGAGCTGACCTGGGGTCCGGCCTCGGCGGCCTATGTCGCCATGGCGGGCGAGGCGGGCGAGGCGCTGCTGGCCACCTATGACGCGGCCATCGCCGAGCTCGACTGATCCCGCGATCCGACCGGCCGGGCCCGCCCCTGCGGCGGGCCTGTGCCGTCCGTTCCCGAACTGGCGCGCGAGGCGCCGAAGGACCCTTCCATGCCCCTGCTCAACCTCCTGAGGAAGATCGAGCGCAGCCTGCTGGTCGCGCTCTTCCTGACCATGGTGCTGCTCTATACCGGATCCGTCGTGACCCGGGAGATCGGCGGCACCTTCGCCAGCCGCTTCGCCTGGATCGAGGAGGCGGTGCGGATGATGAACCTCTTTCTCGTCTTTCTCGCCCTCGGGCTCGCGCTGGAACGCGGCAAGCATGTGGGCATCACCAACCTGCGCCAGAAGCTGCCCGATCCGGCGCGGCGCTGGCTCTGCCGGGTGATCGACCTCGCCGGGCTCGGCTTTTCGCTTTATGTCGCGTGGCTGTCGCTCGATCTGGTGCGCTTCGTGCTCAACACCGGGCAAAGCTCGCCGACGCTGGGCGTGCCGATCGGGCTTGTCTATCTCGCCCCGGTCATCGGCTTCCTGCTGCTGGCGCTGCGCTACGGGCTCAGCCTTTTTGGCGTGATTGACCGCTTTGCGGCACAGGAGGCGGCGCAATGATGCTGGCCATCGTGATCGGGCTCGCTCTGCTGCTGCTGGTCGGCGGGTTCGAGATGCTGCTGGTGCTGGGCCTGCCCGCGCTGGCCTATAAGGAGCTGTTCTACGCAAGGCTGCCGGATCCGGCGGTGGTGCAGAAGATCGTGGGCGGCATCGACCACACCACGCTGCTCGCCATTCCCTTCTTCATCTTTGCCGCCAACCTCATGGGCTCGGGGCAGATCGCCCGGCAGCTGGTCAGCGTGGTCACCGCCATGATCGGCCATACCCGCGGCGGCATCGGCCATGTGGTGGTGGGCGGGTCCATGGCCTTCGGCGCGGTCTCGGGCTCGGCTCCGGCCACCGTCGCCGCCATGGGCCGCATGGTCTATCCCGAGATGCGCCGTGCGGGCTATTCCGAGAAGTTCAGCCTTGGCCTCTTGGTCGCCAGCGCCGAGACGGCGCTGCTGATCCCGCCCTCGATCACGCTGATCGTCTATGGCTGGATCACCGGCACCTCCATCGCGCAGCTTTTTGCGGCGGGGCTGGGTGTCGGGCTGGTGCTGGGCATCGCCTTCGCGATCTTCGTCGAGATGCAGGCGCGCCGCGACAATGTCAGCCGCAGCCCGCGCCTGCCCGCCCGCGCCCGGCTCCGCGCGCTCTGGGAGGCGAAATGGGCGCTTGGCATGCCGGTCATCATTCTGGGCGGCATCTATTCCGGCGTCATCACCCCCACCGAGGCCGCCGCCGTCAGCGTGGTCTATGCCATTCTCGTGGAGATGCTGGTCTTCCGCAGCCTTGGCCGCGCCGATCTGGTGCGCATCACCGAAGACAGCGCCATCAACACCGCGATCATCTTCGTGCTGCTGGCCATGGGCGGGCTCATCTCGTTTTTCGTGACGCTGGCGCAGGTGCCGGACATGATCCTCGGGCTGCTCGCCTCTGCCGAGGCCGGGCGCATCGCCTTCCTGATCGCGGTCAACCTGCTGTTCTTCATCGCGGGCATGTTCATCGATCCCAATTCCACCCTGCTGGTGCTGGTGCCGCCGCTTTACCCGGTCGCCATGAGCTTCGGCATCGATCCGGTGCATTTCGGCATGGTGGTGACGCTGAACATCTGCCTTGGCATGATCACGCCACCGTTCGGGCTCGACATCTTCGTGGCCTCCTCGACGCTGGGCAAACCGGTGGTGGAGATCATCCGCGGCGTCTGGCCTTTCGTGGTGGTCAACCTGATCGTGCTGCTGCTGATCACCTATGTCCCGCAGATTTCGCTGATCGTCCCCAAGCTGATCTACGGCTGAGAAAGGCGTGTCATGACCCTCTCCCCTTCCGTCCTGTCGGTGCCCATGGCGCCGGGCGTGCTGCCCCGCTGCGCCGAGGCGCGCTGCGTGGTGCGTTCCAACCTGCCGGTCAATGGCGAATACCGTCTGCTGACGCTGGACGCGCCGCCCGAGGTGCTGGACTGCCAGCCCGGCCAGTTCTTCCAGCTGCTCTGCCCCGAACCCGAGGGCGAGCATCCCTTCCTGCGCCGCCCCATGAGCATCTATGGCTATGATGCCGAGGCGGGGCAGCTGCAGTTCCTCTACAAGGTGGCGGGTGCCGGCACGCGCGGGCTGGCCACGCTGCGCCCGGGCGGCATGCTCAACGTGCTGGGGCCTCTGGGGCAGGGGTTTTCCATGCCGCAGCACTGGCAGGATCTGCTGCTGGTGGCGCGCGGCGTGGGGCTTGCCACGCTGGCGCCGCTCGCGCGCGCGGCGCAGCGGTCGGGCCGGCGGCTGACCGCGATCTGTTCGGCGCGCCGTCCCGAGCTTGCCATGTCGGTGGATCTGTTCCGCGGCTATGGCGCCGAGGTCATCGTGGTGCATGACGAGGATGGCAGCTCCACCCCCGAGGCGCTGCGCGGCCTGATCGAGGCGCGCATCGCGGCGGGCCGGGTCGATGCCTTCTACACCTGCGGCTCGTCGCGGCTGCTGCGGCTTCTGCAGGATCTGGGCCAGCGCCACGGCATCCCCGGCGAGATCGCCATGGAACAGCAGATGGCCTGCGGTCTTGGCATGTGTCAGGCCTGCGTCCGCCCCTTCCGCGAGGAGGGCGGCATCGTCCAGCGCCGGGTCTGCCGCGAGGGCCCGGTCTTTCCCCTCTTGGAGGCCATCGCATGAGCGCCGCCGATCTCTCCGTCCGGCTGGGGGCGATGACGCTTGCCAACCCGATCATGCCCGCCTCCGGCACCTTTTCCGAGGATCTGGCGGATGTGTTCGACCTCGACCTTCTGGGCGCGCATGTGCTCAAGACCATCATGCGCGGCACCCGGGCGGGCAATCCGGTGCCGCGGGTCTGCGACCTGCAGGGCGGCATGCTCAACGCCATCGGCATCCCGTCGAAGGGGATCGAGGATTTCCGCAGCCGCATGCTGCCCTACTGGCAGGGCTATCGCGCGCCGCTGGTGGTGTCGATCTCGGCCCATACGCTGGATGAATTCGCCCGGCTCTGCGCCGAGGTGAGCCTGCCCGGGGTCGCGGCGATCGAGGCCAACATCTCCTGCCCGAACATCGAGGCCGACGGCAATGCCTTCGCCATGCGCCCCGACACCACGGCAGAGGTGATGCGGCGGCTCCGGGCGGAAACCGACCTGCCGCTCTGGGCCAAGCTTACCCCCAATACCGGCGAGCCGGTGGCGGTGGCGCAGGCGGCGGAGGCCAATGGCGCGGATGCGCTGGTCACCGCCAATACCGCGCTTGGCATGGCCATCGACGTGCGCACCCGCCGCCCCCGGCTGGGCAATGGCATGGGCGGCATGTCGGGGCCTGCGGTGAAACCCATCGCGCTGCGCATGACCTATCAATGCGCCCGGGCCTGCACGATCCCGGTGATCGGCTGCGGCGGCATCGCCACGCTGGATGACGTGCTGGAATTCCTGATCGCGGGGGCCAGCGCCGTGCAGGTCGGCACCGCCACCTTCCAGTCGCCCACCGTCATGGCGCGGCTGGTGGCCGAGCTTGGCGACTGGATGCAGGCGCAGGGCCTTGCCTCGCTGTCAGAGATCATCGGCAGCGTCGAGATGCCCGAGGGAGAGGCGGCATGAAGCAGGCCCCGTTGCAGGACGCGACGCTGGAGGCGCTGGCCGCGCATGTCTTTGCCGAGATCCGCGCGCTCTCTCCCGACAGCGCCGGGGTCAGCCGCCCGGCCTTTTCCGGGATCGAGACGAAGGTGCTGGACTGGCTGGCGGAGTTTGCCCGCGCAGAGGGGCTCTGCGTGGAAGAAGACGCCGGGCGCAACCTGCTGTTCTGCCTGCCCGAACATGCCGAAGCCCCGCGCTGGGTGCTGATCGGCAGCCATGTGGATTCCGTGCCCATGGGCGGCAATTACGACGGGCTGGCGGGCGTGGTCGCGGGGCTGATGGTGCTGATCCGCGCCGCGCGCGGCGGGCGCGGGCTCGCCCGCCCGGTCAAATGCCTTGCGATGCGCGGCGAGGAAAGCGCGTGGTTCGGCGCCTGCTATCTCGGCTCCAAGATGCTGACCGGGCAGCTGCCCGCCGAGGAACTGGCCGCCTCCCATCGCGGCGACGGGCGCAGCCTTGCCGCGCATCTGGAGGATCTGGGCATCGACACCGCCCCGCTCGCCGCGCGCCAGCCGATCTGCGATCTGGACCGGATCGAGGAATATCTGGAACTGCATATCGAACAGGGCCCGCTGCTGGTCGAACGCGGCCTGCCTGCGGCGGTGGTGTCGGGGATCCGCGGCAATTTCCGCCACCGCCTGATCCGCTGCATCGGGCAGGCCGGGCATTCCGGCGCGGTGCCGCGCGCCTATCGCCACGATCCGGTGCTGGCCTTTGCCGAACTGATGCACCGGCTGGACGACACATGGGATCACCTGCTGCGCACCGGGCGCGATCTGGTGCTGACCTCGGGCATCGTCGGCACCGATGCCCAGAGCCATGCCATCGCCCGCATCCCCGACATGCTGGGCTTCTCGCTCGACATCCGCTCGCAGGAAACGGCGGTGCTGGCGCAGATGCGCGACTACCTGCGCGACCAGATGGACGACATCGCCCGCAGCCGCGGCGTGCGGTTCGAGACCGGCCCCGAAGTGGCGGTGGCCCCGGCGCTGATGGATCCGGACGTGATCGCCCGGCTGGAGGCGGCGATGGCGCGCAGCACCGGGGCCGCCTTCACCATGGCCTCGGGCGGCGGGCATGATGCGGCGGTCTTCGCGCAGGCGGGCATTCCCTCGGGCATGGTCTTCGTGCGCAACCGCAATGGCAGCCACAACCCCGAAGAGGCCATGGATCTGGCCGATTTCATGGTGGGCACCTCGATCCTTTCCGCCTATCTGGGGGGAGAAGAATGAAGGAAGTCTCCGCCATGCCGCTCGCCCCCGAGACCCGCGCCGATTATGCCCGCCGCACCGCCCGCGCGCTTCTGCAGATCGGCGCGGTGGAGACGGCGCAGGACCGGCCCTTCATCCTGTCCTCCGGCATCGCGAGCCCGGTCTATATCAACGTGCGGCGGGTGATCTCCTATCCCGCGATCCGCGAGATGCTGATGGGCTTTGCCACCGAAATCCTTGATGCCGAGATCGGGCGCGACCGCATCGACGCCGTGGCGGGGGCGGAAACCGCGGGCATTCCCTTTGCCGCATGGATCGCGGCGCTGTCGGGCCTGCCCATGCAATATGTGCGCAAGCGCGCGCAGGGCTTCGGCCCCGCCGCCCGGATCGAGGGCGTCTCGAGCCCCGGCCAGCGCGTGCTCTTGGTCGAGGATCTGACCACCGACGGGGCGTCAAAGATCCGCTTCTGCGAGGCGCTGCGGCAGGCGGGCATGGAAATCAGCGACGTGCTGATGCTGTTTCACTACGACATCTTCCCGGCCACCCGCACCGCCCTCGCCGAGCGCGGGCTGCGGCTGCATGCGCTGGCCAACTGGCGCGACATCCTCGCCGCCACCGAAGAGCAGCAGATCTTCACCCCTGCCGAACGCAGCCGCCTTGCCGCCTTCATCGAGGCCCCGCTGGACTGGTCCGCGGCGCATGGCGGATCCCGCCACATCACCTTCTGACCCGAAAGGACGACATCATGTTCAGCACCATTCTCACGACGCTGACCGAGCAGGGCAACGGCATCCACGCCTACCGGTCGGTGGCGCGTCTGGCCTATCGCACCGCCATCGACCGCCCCGATCAGGCCGCCGCCTTCTTCCTGCTGGCCACCATCGCCGATGCCTTCGTGGAACGCCACGAGCGCATGCCGCTGCTGTCCAAGGAGGCCGAGCAGAGCTTCGCCACCTTCCGCTCCGATCTGGAGGCCTTGGCGGCGGCTTATGAGCGGCAGGACACGACCGAGATCCTCGCCGTGCTGAACCGCATCTCCGCCGCCCATGCGGCAGATCTGGTGTAACCCTTCCGCCCGCGCCCGACCGGGGCGCGGCGAGAGCTTCGCCGGCCGTCCCTCCGCCCCCGGGGCGCCGGCGCAAAACGACTGACCCGCCGGAACGGCAGCCCCGCTGCGGGAAAGCTGCGCTGACCTGCTGCGGCAGGAGGTGAGCGCGCGGGGGAAGCCCCTCTTGCACCGGTCCTCTGGCGGACAGGCTCTGGCGGAGGCCCGGCTGCCTGCGCGCCGCAGCCGGGGCAGGACCATCGTCGCCGCGCCATCCTGCCCGATCCGGTGAGCCTGCGGCAGCGCGGTCCCCCGCCACCCGCGCCTGCTGCGGCAGCGCGGCGCCCTCACATACCGCTCAGCCGCGCGCCGGACCTGCGGCGGAGAAAGGCTGCCCCCGGTCAGAGCGCGACAGGGGGGGCGCTCCGGGCCATAGACGCGACGGCGCCTCCCCCCGCGCAGGGGCGGGGGGAGGCGCTGACGGCGCGGTGGCGCCCTGTCTTGGCAGGGGCTGTGACCGCCCCCCGACGCCGTTCCGGGCCGGGGGGCGCAAGGCTCAGGGGATCAGCCGCGCGATGATGAGGTCGGCGGCCTCTTCCGGGGACATCTCGGTCGTGTCGATCCGCAGTTCCGGCGCCTCGGGATGCTCGTAGGGCGAGTCGATGCCGGTGAAGTTCTTCAGCTGGCCAGCGCGGGCCTTGGCGTAAAGCCCTTTGACATCGCGGGTTTCGGCCACTTCCAGCGGCGTGTCGACAAAGACCTCGACGAACTCGCCCGGCTGCATCATGCCGCGCACCATCTCGCGCTCCGACCGGAACGGCGAGATGAAGGCGGTGATCACGATGAGCCCGGCATCGGTCATCAGCTTGGCCACCTCGCCGACGCGGCGGATGTTTTCCACCCGGTCGGCCTCGGTGAAGCCCAGATCCTTGTTCAGCCCGTGGCGCACGTTGTCGCCATCCAGCAGGAAGGTGTGGCGGTTCATCCGCGCCAGCTTCTTCTCGACGATATTGGCGATGGTCGACTTGCCCGAGCCCGACAGCCCCGTCAGCCACAGCACCGCCGGTTTCTGGTGCTTCATCGAGGCGTGATGCTCGCGGCCGATATCGGTGGCCTGCCAGTGGATGTTCTGCGCCCGGCGCAGGGCGAAATGGATCATCCCCGCCGCAACCGTGTGGTTGGTGATCTTGTCGATCAGGATGAAACCGCCAAGGTCGCGGTTCTCCTCGTAGGGGGCAAAGGGGATCTCGCGATCGGTGGTGATGTTGGCCACCCCGATGGCGTTGAGATCGAGCGTCTTGCAGGCCAGATGCTCCAGCGTGTTGACGTTGACCTCGTATTTCGGCTCCGCCACCGTGGCCGACACGGTCTGGGTGCCGATCTTCAGCCAGTAGGCGCGGCCCGGCAGCAGGGCATGCTCGTCCATCCAGACCAGCGTGCTTTCGAACTGGTCGGCCACTTCCAGCGGCGACTGCGCCGCAACGATCACCTGCCCGCGCGAACAGTCGATCTCGTCATTCAGCGTCAGCGTCACCGACTCCCCGGCCACGGCCAGATCCCGGTCGCCTTCGAGGCTGACGATGCGCGCGATGCTCGAGGTCTTGCCCGAGGGCAGCACCCGCACCGCATCGCCGGGGCGCACCTGCCCGCTGGCGATCATGCCCGCAAAGCCGCGGAAATCGAGATTGGGGCGGTTCACCCACTGCACCTGCATGCGGAAGGGGCTCGCCAGTTCGCGGCTCTGCTCGACCTCGACCGACTCGAGCAGCGGCAGCAGCGCGGGGCCGTCATACCACGGCGTGTTCTCGCTCGAGGTGGTGATGTTGTCACCCTTGAAGCCCGAGATCGGGATCGCGGTGAACTCGGTGATGCCGATGCTTTCGGCAAAGGCGCGGTACTCGGCGACGATGCGGTCGAAGGTCGCCTGATCGTAGCCGACCAGATCCATCTTGTTCACCGCCAGCACCACATGGCGGATGCCCAGAAGCTGGACCAGATAGCTGTGGCGGCGGGTCTGGACCAGCACGCCCTTGCGGGCGTCGATCAGGATCACCGCCAGATCGGCGGTGGAGGCGCCGGTCACCATGTTGCGGGTATACTGTTCATGGCCGGGGGTGTCGGCCACGATGAACTTGCGCTTTTCGGTGGCGAAGAAGCGGTAGGCCACATCGATGGTGATGCCCTGCTCGCGCTCGGCGGCAAGCCCGTCGACCAGCAGCGCAAAATCGATCTCCTCGCCCTGCGTGCCGCTGCGCTTGCTGTCGGATTCAAGCGCGGCAAGCTGGTCTTCGAAGATCATCTTGCTGTCATACAGCAGCCGCCCGATCAGGGTCGACTTGCCGTCATCGACCGAGCCGCAGGTGATGAAGCGCAGCATGGTCTTGTGCTGGTGCGCCTCGAGATAGGCGTCGATGTCCTCGGCGATCAGCGCGTCGGTCTTGTAGGTGGACTCTTGGAGGGTCATGAGGGGGTACCTGTCTGCAAAATAAGGGGCTGGAAGGGAGGCTGGCGCGGGGCGCTCAGAAATAGCCTTCCTGCTTCTTCTTCTCCATCGAGGCAGCCTGGTCGTGGTCGATGGCCCGGCCCTGACGTTCCGAGGTGGTGGTCAGCAGCATTTCCTGAATGACTTCCGGCAGGGTCTGCGCGGTGCTTTCGACGGCGCCGGTCAGCGGGTAGCAGCCCAGCGTCCGGAAGCGGATGGAGCGCATCACCGGCTCCTCGCCGTCCTTCAGCGGGAAGCGCGCGTCATCGACCATCAGCAGCATGCCGTCGCGCTCGACCGTCGGGCGCGGCTGCGAGAAATAGAGCGGCACGATCTCGATGCCTTCCAGATGGATGTACTGCCAGATGTCCAGTTCGGTCCAGTTCGAGATCGGGAAGATCCGGACGCTTTCGCCCTTGGCCTTGCGGGCATTGTAAAGCCGCCAGAGTTCGGGGCGCTGGTTCTTCGGATCCCAGCGGTGATTGGCGGAGCGGAACGAAAACACCCGTTCCTTGGCGCGGGATTTCTCCTCGTCGCGGCGCGCGCCGCCAAAGGCCACGTCAAAGCCGTATTTGTCCAGCGCCTGCTTCAGCCCTTCGGTCTTCCACATGTCGGTATGCAGCCCGCCATGATCGAAGGGGTTGATGCCGCGCTCCTTGGCCTCGGGGTTCTGGTAGACCAGCAGCTCCATCCCCGCATCCCGAGCCGCCTTGTCGCGCAGCTTGTACATGTCCTGGAATTTCCAGGTGGTGTCCACATGCAGCAGCGGGAAGGGCGACGGCGCGGGGTAGAAGGCCTTCTTCGCCAGATGCAGCATGACGGCGCTGTCCTTGCCGACGCTGTAGAGCATGACCGGATTTTCGGCCTCGGCGACAACCTCGCGCAGGATGTGAATGCTCTCCGCCTCAAGGCGCTGCAGGTGGGTCAGGGTTTTGCTGGTCATCGGCCATCTCTGTGAGGAACTGAGTTGGGCGAGAGCTAACCTTGCGCGCCGCGTCAAAAACCCCCCATATGGGGGGTAATTGCGCAGGAAAGGCCGATGCCGGACGAAACCGAGATCCTTGCGGCGCTGTTTGCCGCTTCATTAGGCCTGACCGAGGGCAGCTCTCCGCAGGGCTCCGCTGCGGCCCGCGAAGATCTGTGGCACGGTTTCCTGTCGCGGCTCGCCGCCGCCACGCAGGCCGAGAGCGCGCTGCTGCGGCTTGGCGGGCCGGGGCGCCCCGTCACCGGCTGGCAGGTGGGCGCGGACTGGGACGGCCCTGCCGAGGCGGTGGTGGAGCGCATGCGCAGCGGGCGGGTCTATTCGCAGATCGACCTGCCGGGGGCGGGGCCCTCGGGGCCGCCGCTGCGGGCGCTGCGCTGGCGCCTTGGCCGGGAGGCGCGGGTGCTGCTGGCGCTGCGCCGCAGGGGCGAGGATTTCCGCGCGGTGGACGGGCTGCAGCTGTCGAACCTGATCCCCTATCTGGGCGTGGTGCTGGGCGGCTGGCGGCAGCTCGAGGAAGAGCGGGCGCGCGCCCTGCTTGATGGCCAGATCGCCGCGGCGCTGGGGGGCGGCTGGATCCTCTTCGCGCCTTCGGGGCAGGTCAGCGCCATGGCCGAAGGGCTGGAGGCGCGGCTGCAGGCGCTGGCGGGGCTGAGCCTGCGCGCCGACGGGCGGCTGTCGCTGCCCGAAGAGGCCGCACAGGCGCTGCGTCTGGCCCTCGCGGCGGTGGCGCAGCAGCCGGGCACGGTCCGGCAGGTGGTGCTGTCGACCGAGCCGCGGGTGGAGCTGCGCCTCGGTCTTCAGACGGTCGGCGGCGAGCTGCAGCTGACGGGGCGGCTGCGCCATGCACTCTCGGCCCGGGCGCTGCCCTGCGACCGCCTCGCCCGCGCCTTCGGCCTCAGCCGCAGCGAGGCGCGGCTCGCGGCCTGCCTCTGCGACGGGCTGAGCCTTGCCGGGGCGGCGCAGGATCTGGGCTGGACGCTGGAGACGGCGCGCAGCACCTCCAAGCAGATCTATGCCCGCATGGAGGTCTCAGGCCAGCCCGGCCTGCTGCGCCGCCTGCTGGCAAGCGGCGTCTGGCTGGACTGAGCGGCGGCGCGGGCGGGCCCTGTCCCGACCGATCCTCGGCGGGCAGGGGGCGCGCCGGGGGTCATGGCCGCTTTCCCGCCGCCCAGTCGGCGAGCAGGGCGCGCATTTCCCGGACGAAGATCTGGATGGCGGTTTTCTGCGCGTCGGCGCCCATGGTGATGGCGTTGATCTCGATCGGCAGATCCGTCTCCAGCGGCAGGGTCACAAGGCCGGGCACGCCATGCAGCGCGGCGGTGAATTCGTCGACGACGGCGGAGCGGCCGAAGGCCTTGACCAGATGTGGCACCGAGACCAGCGAATTGCCGGTGATGGTGTCGCTATAGGCAAGGCCGCGCTCCACCAGCGCCTCGCTCAGCACCCGCCCGAGCGGGCCGCGCGCCGTGAGCCCCAGCATCGGCACCGAGACCAGATCCTCGAGCCTGACCCGGTCAAGCCGGGTCAGGGGGCCGCCTTCCGGGGTCAGCACCACCAGCCGTCCCTCGCCGATGCGCTCCGCCACGATGTCGGTCTCGGCGAACTTGCCCACGACCAGCCCGATCTCGACCATGCCTGCCCGCATATAGGTGATCTGCTGTTCCGCCGTGCCGATATCCAGCGTGATGCGCAGCCCGGGCAGGGCATCCAGCGTGCGCCGGAGCGCGGTCGGCACAAAATGCGGCGCAAAAAGCCCCACCGACATCACCGGCAGCCGCGTCCCGGTGCCCTTGCGCAGCGACTCGATCCGCCGTTCCAGCCGGGAGATGCCGTCATCCAGAAAACGGCTGTCCGTGTAGATGGCATCGGCCTCGGCGGTGGGCAGCACCCGGCCCTTGTCGAGCACGAACAGCGTCAGGCCAAGCGCTGCCTCAAAGTCGCGCAGATGGCGGCTGACCGTGGGCTGTGACAGTTTCATGACGCGGGCGGCGGCGGTGATCGAATGGTGTTCATAGACCGTGCAGAAGACCTGAAGCCTTTGAAGCGTAAGGGGTTTCACCGGGTTTGCCTTTCCTGCCAGATCCTTTGACCATAGCTATATGCTATGTATTCCTGAAATTATTTCTATTTTCATTTCGGGACATGCCTCCCACTCTTGACCAAAGCCGCAGCGGGGGAGGTCATCAGGACATGCAGGCGCCGTTCATCATGATCTTCGTGATCCTCGGGCTGCTCGCGGGATCCGCCATCGCCTATGTGATCGGCGCCTCGGCGATCCTGACCTTTGTCGTGACCGAGCGCGAAACCTTCATGGCGGCCCTGCCGCAGCGCCTGTTCAGCCAGCTTGACGTCTTTGCCTTCCTCGCCATGCCGCTGTTCATCTTTGCCGGGGATCTGATGAACCGGGGCGGGCTTGCGACCGCGCTCATCGATTTCTGCATGTCCTTTCTCGGGCGGCTGAAGGGCGGGCTGGGCCATGTGAATGTCATGACCTCGGTGTTCTTTGCCGGCGTGTCGGGATCGGCGGTCTCCGATGCGGCGGCCCTTGGCAATTCGCTGGTGCCAGAGATGCAGCGGCGCGGCTATCCGCTGGATTATGCGGCGGCGATCACCGGCGCCTCCTCGATCATCGGGCCCATCATCCCGCCCTCCTCGATCCTGATCTTCTACGGCGCGCTGATGGACACCAATGTCACGGCGCTGTTTGCGGCGGGGATCGTGCCCGGCCTGCTGCTGGCGGCGGTGCTGATGGCGATGAACGCCTTTTACGCCTATCGCGACGACCATCCCGGCGGCGCGGGGGATGACATTCCGCCCTTCCTTGGTTCGCTGGTGCGGGCGATCCCGGCGATGCTGCTGCCGGTCATCATTCTGGGCGGCACGCTTTTCGGCTTCATGACCCCCGCCGAGGCGGCGGCGGTCGCGGTCGTGGCGGCGCTGATCATCGGGGTCGTCATCGGCAGGATGACCCTTGCGGACATCCTTGCCAGCATCCAGCGCACCGCGATCATGCTGGGCGCCCTGTTCATCATCCTCTGCGCCATCTCGACCTTTTCCTACCTCGCCGCCCTGCTGCAATGGCCGCAGGCGATCGCGGCCACCGTCGAGGGCTGGGGGCTGGGACCGATCCAGTATCTGATGCTGATCAACGGGATTTTCCTGTTCGCGGGCATGATCATGGATGTGAAGGCCGCCGTGGCGCTTTTTGCGCCGATCTTCGTGCCGGTGGCGCTCGCCATGGGGATCGACCCGGTGCATCTGGGCATCGTGATCTGCTTCAACATCACCACGGGCCTGCTGTCGCCGCCCCTGGGCGGGGTGCTGCTGATCCTCGCGACCACGGTGCGGATGAACTACTGGCGCCTGATCCGGGCCACCCTGCCGTTCTTCTTTGCAGAGGTCCTGCTGCTTTTCGTGCTCACCTATTTTCCGGACATCTCGCTGGCGCTGCCGCGCTGGCTGGGGCTGGCGTGATCAAAAAACCAACAGAGGAGACCAGACATGAACATGATTTCGAAGCTTTTGGCGGCCAGCGCGCTGGCGCTGACCGGGGGCGCCCTGCAGGCGGCGGAAGTCAAGGTCGCCTTCAACGGCGCGGATGACCCCGAGACCAACGCGGAGGCCGCCTTTGTGGAGGGGTTCGCCAAGGCGCTCGACGGCACCGGGTTCGAGGTGTCGTCCTTTCCCTCCGATACGCTCGGCTCTGAAAAGGAACGCTATGACCAGGTGTCCCAGGGCCTGATCGAGGTCGATCTTGCGGCGCTGTCCACCACCTTCGGGCAGTCCTCCTTCGGCAAGGGCATCCAGCTGCCCTTCTTCTTCGAAAGCCGCGAGGAACTGGATGCGGTATTCGCCGAGACCGATGTGCGCGACACCATCAACGAGCCGCTGCTGCAGAACGGCGTGCGTATGGTCGGGCTCACCTATATCGGCATGGATATCGGCATCCACAACACCCAGCGCCCCATCGCCACGCTGGAGGATCTGTCCGGCCTGCGCTTCCGCGCGCTCAATTCCGAACAGCTGGCCCTGCAGGAGGCGCTTGGCGCGACCGGCACGATCATCTCGTGGTCGGAAGTGGCCAATGCCCTGCAGACCGGCGTGGCGGATGGCTATTTCAACCCGCCGAACTCGGCGATCCGGACCGGGCATACCGAATTCCTCAAGCATTTCACCCCGGTGGATCTGACCCCCTCGACCCGGGTCGTGCTGATTTCGGAAGACTGGTATGCGGCGCTCTCGGACGAGGAGAAAACCCAGATCGACGGCGCGATCGAGGCCGGGGTGCAGGCGAACCGCGACTGGATCACCGCCTGGGCCGGAGAGGTGCGCGCCAAGCATGAAGCGGCGGGCGTGACCATCACCGAGCTTGCCCCCGGCGAGCGGGAGAAGATGATGGAGGTCGCCCGCGAGACCTGGACCGCAGCGCTGGACGAGGCGGCGCTTCAGGCCTGGAAGGACGCCAAGGCGTCCGTCTCCGAGTAAGCCGAGGCAGACCCCATGAGGACGCTGTTTCGCGGCATATGTCACACCAGCACCGCGCTTGACCGCGTGGCGTCGGTGCTCGCCGGGGTCGCGATTGTCGTCCTCGTGGGGGCCGTGATGCTGCAGGTCGTGGCGCGCTACATGTTCAGCCAGCCCCCGGCCTATACCGAGGAGCTGGCCCGCTACGCCATGATCTGGGCAGGGCTGATCGGCGCCACCATGTCCTTCAAGCGCCGGTTCGATCCGGCGCTGTTCAACGGCGTCACCAAGGGTCCGGTCTGGATGCGGCTTGGCGCGCTGCTGCTGCAGTCGCTGGTCGTGCTCGTCTATCTGCTGCCGATCCTGTGGTACGTGGTCTTTGGCCCGGGCATGAATCCCGCGCGCGGCTTTCTTCTGCGCCACAGCCGCACCATGGCCGACGCGCTGCCCTTCTCGACGGTCTGGGTCGCCGTGGCGGTGCCGCTGATGATCGTCCTGATCCTGATCCATCTGGTCGCGCGCTGGTGCGGCGACACCGGTCCGGCAGAGCCGGAGCGCGACCAGTCCTGACATTACGAAACGACCGGAACGGAGGCCCCATGCAGGCTGATCTCATCATTCGAGGTGCGGACATCATCGACGGCACCGGCGCGCCGCGGCAGCGCGGCGACGTCGCCGTCACCGACGACCGGATCATCGCGACCGGAGATCTGACCCATTGGTCCGCCGGGCGCGAGATCGCGGCGGCGGGCCGGGTCGTGGCACCCGGCTTCATCGATCCGCATGTCCATCACGATGGCGCCATGCTGACCCGCCCGGACATGGAATTCATGACCTCGCAGGGGGTCACCACGGTGATCAACGGCAATTGCGGCTTTTCCATCGCGCCGCTGAAACGGATGGGCGCCGTGCCGGGGCCACTGCGCATGATCATCGAGGATGAAAGCTGCGCCTTCCCGACCTATGCCGCCTATCGCGACCGCATGCTGTCGGCCCCCGCTGCGGTCAATGCCGCCTGTCTGGTCGGGCATTCCACGCTGCGGATCAACGAACTGCCCGATCTCGACAAGCCCGCCGATGCGGCGCAGACCCTTGCCATGTGCCGCAGCCTTGATCAGGCGCTGGCCGAGGGCGCCATCGGCCTCTCGACCGGCACCTTCTACCCGCCCTCCCGCGCCGCCCCCACCGAGGAGCTGATCGCGCTGGCCAAGATCGCCCATCAGCATGGCAAGCTTTATGTCACCCATATGCGCGACGAGGGCGACCGGGTCATGGAGGCGCTGGAGGAGACCTTTCAGGTCGGGCGGGACAGCGGCTGCGGCGTGCATGTCTCGCATCACAAATGCGCGGGCCTTGCCAATCACGGCAAGTCCGAGATCACGCTGAAGATGATCGACGAGGCGATGCGCCAGCAGGATGTGGGGCTGGACACCACGCCTTGGGTCGCGTCCTCCACCATCCTGAATTCGGGGCGGCACAAGCAGGCGACCCGGGTCATCGTCGCCGAAAGCGAGCCCTTCCCCGAGCTTGCGGGCCGGGAACTTGACGATATCGCGCGGCAGTGGAACACCGATATCGACGATGCGCTCGAACGGCTGCTGCCCGCGACCGGCATCTTCTTCATCATGGACGAGCAGGACGTGCAGCGCATCCTGTCTTATGAACATACCATCATCTGCTCCGACGGCATCCCCACCGGCTCGCACCCGCATCCCCGGGTCTGGGGCACCTTTCCGCGCGTTCTGGGCCGCTATGCCCGCGACATCGGTCTGTTCTCGCTCGAAGAGGCGGTGCGGCGCATGACCTCGATGCCCGCCGACAGGTTCGGGCTGGGCGGGCGCGGACGCATCGCCGTGGGCGGCTTTGCCGATCTGGTCATCTTCGATCCCGACACGATCGAGGAGGGCGCCACCTTCGAGAACCCGATCTCCCCGGCCAAGGGGATCGACCGGGTCTTCGTGAACGGGCGCGAGGTCTGGGCCGAGGGCGCAAAGACCGGCGCCCGCCCCGGCCTGCCGCTTGCGCAGTCCGCCCCGGTCCGGGTGGTCTGACCGTCCCCCCGGGGGCGGGGGAGCCGCCGCCCCCGGGGCACCGGCGTGACTGCCGGTGCCCCCGCATCTCATGCCGTGCAATGTGCCAGAGGACGATGGCCGGAGCCTGCTTGGCTCGCGGTCCCGTCCCGTCCATGGATCAATGCCGGGGCCCTGCGGGCAGCAGGCCAGGAAGGGCGGGGAGGGCCGCACCCCCGGGCGGCGCGGCCTTTCCGGCGCATCCTTCCCCCCTCGCCTCTGCCGTCCTTTCAGGGGACGGGGGGATGAGGTCATAACCTCGTGGAATACCGGCCCCATCCAACTCTATTTGACGGGATGCCCGGTGAGGCTGCCAGATAGGGGCAGGCAAATCCAACGGGGAATAAAATGACATATTTCACAAAAGCGGTGGCGCTCTCCGCCACGCTGGCGGCCAGCCTGGCCTGGGCGGGACCAAGTCTGGCGCAGGACAAGATCCTGCGCGTCGGCATCAACGCGCCCGAGATCAAGACGCTTGACCCTCACCGCGCCTCCTCGACGGCGGAAAAGGGTCCGATGAGCTGGGTGTTCAACGGGCTGGTGCGCTTCCCGCCCGGCAGCGCCTCCCCTCAGGATCTGGAACCGGATCTGGCCGAAAGCTGGACCACCTCCGAAGACGGCACCGAATGGGTGTTCACGCTGAAGCAGGACGTGAAGTTCCACGGCGACTGGGGCGCGCTCACCGCAGAGGATGTGGTCTATTCGCTGGAACGGGCGAAGGATCCCGAACGCTCCAGCTTCGCCGCCGCCTATGCCGCCTTCGAGACGATCGAGGCGGTGGACGATCACACCGTCCGCATCGTGCTGGCGCATCCGGTGCCGGGGTTTCTTGGGCTGGTCTCGAACTACCATGGCGGCAACATCGTCAGCAAGGCGGCGGCCGAGCAGGAGGGCGAGGATTTCGGCAAGCAGCCCGTCGGCACCGGCCCCTTCGCGTTCGAGCGCTACGACACGCAGCAGCAGGTCGTCTTCGTGGCGCATGACGGCTATTTCCGCGGCGCGCCCAAGATCGACGAGATCGATTACCGGCTCATTCAGGCCGATGCCAGCCGCGAACTGGCCTTTGCCTCGGGGGAGCTGGATCTGATCTATGGCAAGCGCGAGCAGCGCTGGATCGACCGCTGGGCCCGCGAGGAGACCGCCAAGGTCGATGTCTTCTGGCCCGCAGAATACCGCACGCTGCATCTGAACACCACGATGGAGCCGCTGACCGACAAGCGTGTCCGCGAGGCCATGGCGCGCGCCATCAATGTCGACGAGATCGTCGCCTTCGTGGGGGAGGATGTCGGGCCCAAGGGCTGCTCGGTGGTGCCCTCCGGCTATCTGGGCGAAGACTGCAGCGCCTGGAGCTATAGCTACGATCCCGAGGCCGCCAAGGCGCTGCTGGCGGAGGCGGGCTTCGAGACCGGCGTGACGATCAAAGCCGTGGTGTCCAGCAACAACGCGCAGCTGCCCATCATGGAGGTGATCCAGGCGCAGCTGACCAAGGTCGGGATCACGCTCGACATGCAGGTCGTGGACCATCCGACCTATCACGAGATGATCCGGGACGATCTGAGCGGGGCGACCTTTTACGGCGCGGCGCGGTTCCCGATCGCCGACACCTATCTGACGGAATTCTATCACTCCGACGCCATCGTCGGCAAACCGACCGCGATCACCAATTTCTCGCATTGCGACGTGGCGGATGACGCGATCAACACGGCCAAGACCGAAGGGGACGCGGACGCGCAGCTTGCCGCATGGTCAGAGGCGCAGCAGCTGATCCACGAGCAGATCTGCTCGGTGCCGCTTTTCAACCTCCGTCAGGTCTGGCTGCGCAGCGCGAAGCTGGATTACGGCTATGATCTGGAGGGCGAGATGAACCTTGCGCCCCGGATCACCGAACTGACCGAGCTGACCGAGTGATGATCCCGTCGCGGGCGAAGGCTTCGGCCGTCGCCCGCACCGTCTCCACGAAGGTGGAGACCAGCCTGCGGTTGCGGCCATGGCGCAGGCGGCACAGCTGAAAATCCAGAAAATTTTCCGGCACGAAGGGGCGCACCGACACGCGCCCCTCGACCGTTTCGGCATAGACCGGATGGACCAGCGCTATGCCCATGCCGGCGGCGACCAGTTCGCAGACATTCTGCGATGTCGTGGCCTCGGTCACGATCCGGGGCTGGTGGCCCTCGGCCTCGAAGGCGCGTTCCAGCTGCAGCCGGGTGTAGCTGCTGTGCATGAACGCCACCAGCGGCTCGGTCGCCAGATCGGCGACGGAAAGCTCGGTCTTGTCCACGAAGGGATGATCCGGCGGCAGCATGCAGACCATGGGCATGTTCAGCAGCGGCTCGACCTCGATATGCGGATCCTCGACGCGGCCGGTGACGATGCAGGCATCGACCTTTCCGGAGCGCATCCAGTCCACCAGAAACTGCGAGGACCGGGCATGCAGGGAGATGAACACATCCGGCTCTGCGGTCGAAAAGCTGCGGATGGCGGTGGCGATGAAGCGGCCCGAAAGGGCGGGCAGCACCCCGATCGTCAGCCGCCCGCGTTCCTCGCTGCGCAGGTTGTCGATGGCCAGCGCGATCTGGTCGAGGCCGGAGAAGATCCGGTCCACCTCCTCATAGAAGCGCTGCCCGCGTTCGGTCGGGATCAGCAGCCCGCGCCGCCGTTCGAAAAGATCGAGCCCGGAATCCGCCTCCAGATTTGACAGCAGCTTGCTCGCCGCGGGCTGAGACATGTTCAGCGTCTCCGCCGCACGGCTGACGGTGCCGGTTTCGATCACCGCCTTGAAGACTTCGATCTGCCGCAGGGTGGGCTGCCTGTATGTCCGCATCATCGCGCTCCCATAACCTCGTGGAATACCGAAGCTGAAAATCGGTCTTTGTGACGATAACTTCGCCCGGTCTAGGCTGGCAACAGATGACAGGAGACGACATGGCGGAATTTGATGCGATCGTGGTCGGGGCGGGCACCGTGGGTGCCGCCATCGGGTATGGCCTCGGGTTGCGCGGTCTGCGGGTTCTCGTGCTGGACGGCGCGGATACCGATTTCCGGGCCGCCCGGGCGAATTTTGGTCTGGTCTGGGCGCAGGGCAAGGGCAGGGGCATGCCCGCCTATCAGGATCTGACCAAGCGCAGCAGCGACATGTGGCCCGCCTTTCTGGAGGGGCTGCGCGACGATGCAGGCGGCGCCCGGATCGACTATGAACGCAAGGGCGGGCTTGCCTTCTGCATGGGCGACGAGGGGCTCGCGCAGCGCAGGGCCCTGATCGACAGGCTGCATGCGGAACATCTTGCCCTGAACCCGGCGGCGGGGGATCCGGATGTGGAGATGCTGGACCGCCACGAGGTGCAGGATCTGCTGCCGGATCTGCGGCTTGGCAACCGCGTCAGCGGCGCGAGCTTCGGCAGGCGCGACGGCCATGTGAACCCGCTCCATCTGCTGTCGGCGCTGCACAGCGCGATCCAGCGGCAGGGCGGCTGCATCAGGGGCAACAGCACGGTGCAGGAGATCCGCGCCGAGGGCGGGGGCTATGCGGTGCGCAGCGGCGCATCGGTCTGGCGGGCCGGGCGGGTCGTCATCGCCGCAGGCATCGCCAGCGGCGCGCTTGGCCGTCAGGTCGGGCTGGAGGTGCCCATCCGCGCGCAGCGCGGGCAGGTTCTGGTCACGCAGCGTCTTGCCCCGGTCCTGCCCTTTCCCTGCAGCGGGCTGCGGCAGACCGCCGAGGGCACGATGATGATCGGGGCGACAAAGGAAGAGGTCGGGCCCGATACCGCCGCGACCACCCGCGCCTCGGCATGGCTGTCGCGCAAGACGATCGAGATCGCCCCGGCGCTGGCCCGGGTGCAGATGGTCCGGCACTGGTCGGGCCTGCGGATCATGACGCCGGACGGCCATCCCGTCTACGCGCAGTCGCGGCAGCATCCGGGCATCTTCAGTGCCAGCTGCCATTCCGGCGTGACGCTCGCCGCGATCCATTCACAGGAACTGGCCGGGCATATCGCCTCCGGCACGCTTCCCGAGTCCTACGATCCCTTCCATCACAGGCGCTTTGATGTTCAGACAGCTCACTGATCCCGGTGTTTCCTCTTTCCATGTCTATATCGACGGGGTGGCGGCCATTGCCCGTCCCGGCGACACCGTCGCGGCGGTCCTGCTGCGCACCGCCCCGCATATCGCCCGGCACACGCCGGTCAAGGAAACGCCGCGGGCGCCGTTCTGCCTGATGGGCGTCTGTTTCGACTGTCTGGCGACGGTGGATGACGAGACCTCGGTGCAGACCTGTCTGGTCGAAGCCCGGCCCGGCATGCGGATCGAGCGTCCCCGAGGCAAGCTGAGGATCACGCTATGACATCCCAACATGACATCCTGATCGTCGGCGCAGGTCCGGCAGGCATGGCGGCGGCGGTGCAGATGGCCGAACTGGGGCTGGCCCCGCTGGTCGTCGACGAACAGGCGCTGCCCGGCGGCCAGATCTGGCGCGCCAGCGAAGCCGCGCGATCCGACAGCCTGCGTGCGGCTCTGGGTCCGGACTATGCCGAGGGGCAGGCGCGTATCGCCCGCTTCCGCGCCTCGGGGGTCGCCTATCTGCCGGGAACCCGGCTCTGGCATCTTGAACCGGGCTTTCAGGTCTTCATGTCGAAGGAGGGGGCGGCCTTTTCGCGAAAATACCGCGCCGTGCTGCTGGCAACCGGCGCGCAGGAACGCCCCGTCGCCATTCCGGGCTGGACCCTGCCCGGGGTGATGACGGTCGGGGCTGCGCAGATCCTGCTGAAAACCTCGGCCCAGATCCCTGACGCGCCGGTCTGGATCGCCGGATCCGGACCGCTGCCGCTGCTCTACATGCGCCAGCTGCTGGCGCTTGGCGGCAGGATCGCGGGCTATCTCGACACGACGCCGCGCGGGCAGGCGGGCCGGGTGCTCCCCCATGCCCTTGCGGCCCTGCGGGGCCGCAGCGACCTGCTCAAGGGGCTGAAATGGATGCGGGCCCTGCAGGCGGAAGGCTTTCCATGGCTGCGCGGCGTGCGCGACCTGCGGGCGCTCGGGCAGGAGCGGGTCGAGTCCATCGCCTACACCACCGCTGACGGCGTGACGCATCAGAAGCCGGCCTCGCTGGTGCTTCTGCACGAAGGCGTCGTGCCGTCGATCCATGCCACGCTGGCGATGAACTGCGACCATGACTGGTCCGACGCGCAGGGATGTTTTGTGCCGCGCACGGATGAGTTCGGCATGACCAGCGTCGAGGGGCTCTATCTTGCGGGCGACGGCGCGGGGATCGCAGGCGCGCTGGCCGCCGAGGCCCGGGGCCGCATCGCCGCCCTTGGCATCGCGCAGCGTCTGGGGGTGGGATCGCCTGATCCGGCGCTGCGCAGCGCGCGCCGGGCGCTGGACCAGCGGACCGCCGCCCGCCCGGTGATCGACGCGCTTTACCCGCCCCCCGAGGCGGAGATCCCGGACGAGACGGTGCTCTGCCGCTGCGAGGAACTGACCGCGGGCGACATCCGGGCCGCGGCCAAGCTGCACCGGGGCGGCCCGAACCAGATCAAGGCCTATACCCGCTGCGGCATGGGCCCCTGTCAGGGGCGGCAATGCGGCTATGGCGTGAACCGGATCCTCTCCGAAGAATACGGCCAGAGCCGGGGAGAGACCGGCTTCTTCCGCATCCGCCCGCCGCTGAAACCGGTCACGCTGGGAGAGCTTGCGGCTCTGGAAGAGGGGCGCGAGGCGCCATGACCAATCCGGATGTCCTTGTCATCGGAGGCGGCCTGCATGGCCTGTCCGCCGCCCTGCATCTGGCCAGAGGCGGGGCGCAGGTCACCGTTCTGGAAGGCGAATTCGTGGGCCGCCACGCCTCCGGCGCCTCGGCTGCCGGGGTGCGCACGCTGGGGCGCAACCCGCTCGAGATGCCGCTTTCGGTCATCGCCATGGAGATGTGGCACCGGATCGCCGATCTGGTGGCGGACGATTGCGGCTTTCACGCCCATGGCCAGCTTCGGGTCGTCGCCAGCGACGCCCAGCTTGAAGCCGAGACGCAGCGCATCTCGCGCCTGACGGCGCAGGGCTATGCCAATGAAACGGTCATCGGGCAGGACCAGCTGCGCCAGCTCGTGCCGGGTCTCAACCACAAATTCATCGGCGCTGCCTATGCCGCCGATGATGGTGCGGCGGACCCGCACCGCACGCTGGTGGCGTTCCGCGCCGCCGCACAGCGGGCGGGTGTCACCATCCTTGAAGGCGCGCCGGTCCGGTCCCTGCAGCACAGCCGCGACGGCTGGACGGTGGAGACAAAGGCGGGCAGGTTCGCGGCACCCCGGGTGGTGAATGCCGCAGGCGCCTGGGGATCCCGCATCGCCGCGATGGCGGGAGAGACGATCCCGCTCTCCGCGAAGGCCTCGATGATGATGGTGACCGAACGGCTGACCCAGACCATCCGCCCGGTGGTCAGCATCGTGGGCCGGTCCCTGTCCTTCAAGCAGTCCTCGCAGGGCACGCTGGTGCTGGGCGGGGGCATTCAGGGGCGCTATGACCTCGACAGCGGGCGCACCGCGCTGGATTTCCACGCGCTGGCCCGGGGGGCGGCGGCGGCGGCGGAGCTGATGCCGTCGGTCGCGGGCACCCGGATCACCCGCTGCTGGTCGGGGATCGAGGGCAAGACGCAGGATCTGCTGCCGGTCATCTGCCCGGGCAAGACCGAGGGGCTGTTCCACATCTTCGGCTTCTCGGGGCACGGATTCCAGCTTGTGCCCGCCGCAGGGGCTGCCATGGCCAAGATGGTGACGACGGGGATCGTGCCAGAGACCCTGCAGCCCTTCACCTCCGACCGTCTGACACTTCAGGGAGCCGCCGCATGACCCAATACATGATCCGGCGCGTCCTTCTGGCGATTCCGACCCTGCTTCTGATGCTGACCGTCGTCTTCGTGCTGGTCAGGCTGGTGCCGGGGGATGCTGCCATCGCCATTCTGGGCGATCAGGCCAGCGCGGAATCTCTGGCGGCGATGCGCAGCCAGCTTGGACTGGATCAGCCGATCCACGTTCAATACATCGATTTTCTGGCCAAGGCGGCCACCGGCGATTTTGGCCGCTCGCTCGCCACCGGCCGCAGCGTGCTGCAGGAGGTGGCGGTCGTGCTGCCCTACACGCTGGAACTGACGGCGGCGGCGCTGGTGATCGGCGCGATCTTCGGCATTCCGCTTGGCACCTATGCCGCCCTGCACCGGAACCTGTGGCCGGATTATTTCAGCCGCGTCCTGTCGCTGATCGGCCTGTCCTTTCCCGCCTTCGTCTCGGGCATCCTGATGCTGCTGGCCTTTGCCGTGCATCTGCGCTGGTTCCCGGTGATCGGCAGCAGCGGCAGCGGGGTCGGCGATCACCTGCGCAGCCTCGCCCTGCCTGCGCTGAATCTGGGCCTGATCATGACAGCCTACATCACCCGGGTCACGCGCTCCTCCATGCTGGGCGTGCTCAACGAGGATTACATCCGCACCGCCCGCGCCAAGGGCGTGCGCCCCGGCGCGCTGATCCGGCGGCATGCGCTGCGCAACGCGCTGATCCCGGTGGTCACCATCGTCGGCCTCTATTTCGGGACGCTGATCGGCAATTCCGTCCTGACCGAGATCGTCTTTTCGCGGCCCGGGCTGGGGCGGCTGATCCTTGGGGCGCTGAACGCCCGTGACTACACCCTGCTGCAGGGCCTGATGGTCGTCTTCGCGACATTCGTGATCTTTGTGAACATGCTGACAGACATCGCCTACGGGCTGGTCGATCCGAGGGTGAAATACAACTGATGTCCATAACCTCCGAAATCCCCGCCCGCCAGAACGCCCTGTGGCTGGCCTTCCGCCGCAACCGGCTGTCCTGGGTCGGGCTGGCGCTGCTGCTGGTCATCGTCTGCGCCGCCGTCTTCGCGCCGCTGCTGGCGCCTTACGATCCGCTGGAGCAGCACATCATCAACCGGCTCCAGCCGCCTTCCGCCGACTTCTGGCTGGGCACGGACACTTACGGGCGGGACGTGCTGTCCCGGCTGATCTATGGCGCGCGCGTGTCGCTGGTCGTGGGCTTTGTCGCGATCCTGATCGCGATGGTGATCGGATCGGCCATCGGCATCCTGTCGGGCTTCATCGGCGGCATCTTCGACCGCGTGGTGATGAGCTTTCTCGATGTCATGCTGTCCTTTCCGACGCTGCTGCTGGGCCTGATGATCGCCGCGATGCTGGGCGCCAGTTTCGAAAATCTGGTGATCGCCATCGCCATCACCGAAATTGCGCCCTTCGCCCGGGTGGCCCGCGCGCCGACCATTGCCCTCAAGCAGCGCGATTTCATCGAGGCGGGCCGCGCGATGGGCTTTTCCACTCCGCGCCTCATGGGCCTGCACATTTTCCCCAACATGGTCTCCGAGGTGGTGGTGATGGGCTCGATGTGGATGGCGAGCGCGATCCGGACCGAAGCCGCGCTCAGCTTCATCGGGCTCGGCGTGCCGCCGCCCACGCCGACATGGGGCAGCATGATCCGCGAGGGCTTCGAGAACATTCTCGACTCGTGGTGGCTGGCGGTCTTTCCGAGCCTCGCGATCCTGATGACGGTGCTTGCGCTCAACATTCTTGGCGACGCCCTGCGCGACGCGATCGATCCCAAAACCCGCGCGGAATGAGAGGACAGCCCATGATCCCCGACAGTTCTCCGATCCTTGACGTGCAGAACCTGCGCACCGAATTCCGCAGCCCCGGCGGCTGGCAGCCCGCCGTCCATGACCTGTCGCTGCAGATCCACGCGAACGAGACGCTAGCCGTCGTGGGGGAATCCGGCTCGGGCAAGTCGGTCACGGCGCTGTCCATCCTGCGGCTCCTGCCGCCGGGGGCGCGGATCGCGCAGGGCAGCATCCGGTTCGACGGCAGGGATCTGACCCGCCTCAACGAGGCGGCGATGGCCGATATCCGGGGCAACAGGATCGCCATGGTGTTTCAGGAACCGATGACCTCGCTCAACCCGACCATGACGGTGGGCGAGCAGATCGCGGAATCGCTGTCGATCCACCGCTCCATGAGCCACACCGCCGCGCGGGCCGAGGCGCTGGCGCTGCTCGAGCGTGTCCGCATTCCCTCGGCCCGGCGGCGGCTGGACGAATTTCCGCACCAGTTCTCGGGCGGGATGCGCCAGCGCGTGATGATCGCCATAGCACTGGCCTGCCGCCCCAAGCTGCTGATCGCCGACGAGCCGACCACGGCGCTGGACGTGACCATTCAGGCGCAGATCCTGCAGCTTATCAAGGAGCTGCAGGACGAGGAAAAGATGGGCGTGCTGTTCATCACCCATGACATGGGCGTGGTCGCCGAAATCGCCGACCGCGCCGTGGTGATGCGGCGGGGCGATGTGGTCGAGGCGGGCACCTGCCGCGACATCTTTGCCAGACCGCAGCATCCCTATACCCGCACGCTGCTTTTTGCCGTGCCGAAACTGGGCGCGATGGGTGGTTCGGACCGCCCGACGCCCTTTCCCGAGATGGACGAGCACGGCACCACGACGACGCCCCCGGTGCCCGAGACGGACACCGTCCGCCGCGAGGAGGAGCCGCTGCTGCAGGTGCGCAACCTGACGACGCGCTTCGACATCCGGGGCGGTCTTTTCCGGGGCATCCGCGGGCGCGTCCATGCGGTGGAAAACGTGTCCTTCGACGTGCGGGCGGGGGAAACGCTGGCCCTTGTCGGGGAAAGCGGCTGCGGGAAATCGACCACGGGCCGGTCCATCCTGCATCTCGAGACGCCCAGCTCGGGCGAGGTGCTGATCGGGGGGCGCTCTCTCTCTTCGCTGAGCAAGTCCAGCCTGCAGGCCGAGCGGTGCCGGATGCAGATGATCTTTCAGGATCCCTATGCCAGCCTTGATCCCCGCCAGACCGTCGGCGCCGCGATTGCGGAACCGATGCTGGTGCATGGGCTGGCGGACCGGCAGACGGCGCGGCGGCGGGTGGCGGCCCTGCTTGAACAGGTAGGGCTGCCCGCCGGGGTGGCGGGGCGCTATCCGCATGAGTTTTCTGGCGGACAGCGCCAGCGCATCTGCATCGCCCGCGCCCTGGGGATGGAGCCGCGGCTGATCGTGGCCGATGAATCCGTCTCGGCGCTGGATGTGTCGATCAAGGCGCAGATCGTGAACCTCCTGCTGGATCTGCAGGCGCGGCTGGGGCTCGCCTATCTGTTCATCAGCCATGACATGGCGGTGGTCGAGCGGGTCAGTCACCGGGTGGCGGTGATGTATCTGGGCGAGGTGGTGGAGATCGGGCCGCGCGCGCAGGTCTTCGGCAATCCGCAGCACCCCTATACGCGCAAGCTGCTCTCGGCGGTGCCGGTGCCCGATCCGGCCCGCCGCCGGGTCCGCGAGCCGCTGGCCAGCGACGAGATCCCGAGCCCGATCCGGCCCGCGGATTACGTGCCCCCGCAGCGGCAGTATCATCAGGCCGGCATCGATCATCTGGTCATGGAGCACTAGATGGACCGCAGGATGCTGACCTCCCTCGCTGCCTATGTCGTGCAGGCGCGGGATATCCCCCTTGCCGGGCAGACCCGCGAGGCGGCGCTGCGCTGCCTGTTTGACCTGATCGTGGCGGCGGCGGCGGGGCATGCGGATCGCGGCCCGCAGGCCGTCCGCCGCGTGGCGGATCTGATGGGGCAGGGCCCGGTGCCGGTCTGGTTCTCGGGCAGGACCGCCTCCGCCCTCGGGGCTGCATGGGCCAACAGCGCGGCGGCCTCGGCGCAGGATCTGGATGATGGCCACCGGCTGGCGCGCGGCCATCCCGGCGCGGTGGTGATCCCCGCCGCGCTTGCCGTCGGGCAGGCCCGGCAGGCCTCGTGGGAGCGGATCCTGTCCGCGATCGCGATCGGATACGAGGTCGGGATCACCATCGCCGCGGCCCGGCGCAGCTATGGCAATACCGGCACATGGGGCGCCTATGCCGCCGCCGCCACGGCAGGGGCGCTGAGCGGCACCTCTGCCGCCGTCCTTGAACATGCGCTGGCGATTGCCGGGGAAACCGCGCCGAACCAGCTTTTTGCCAGCGCGCCGCCGCCGCGCGATCCCGATCCCGAGGGCAGCGACGTGAAGGAGGGGATCCCGTGGTCGGTGGTGACCGGGATTGCCGCGCTGCATCTGGCCGAGGCGGGCCATAGCGGCCCCAGAAACATTCTGGACAGCGCCCGCCATTACGACCTGCAGGGCCCGCTGCGGATCGGGGAGGATCCGCAGATCTGCCGCGTCTATCACAAGCTTTACGCCTGCTGCCGCCATGTTCACGCCCCGCTGGAGGCGCTGCTGGGGCTGAGGGCGGCGCATGACCTGACCGGGGCCGAGGCGATCACGGTCGAGACGACCAGCGGCGCGCTGCGGATCTCGAACCTGACGCGGCCCGCCAACCTGACCGATCTGCAATACAGCATTCCCTACTGCCTTGCGCTTGCCCTGCGGCGGGGGGAGCGGGGGCTGATGCATCTGCGGCAGGACGTCCTGCATGATCCGGCGGTGGAGGCTCTGGCGCAGCGCGTGTCGCTGGTCCTGTCTGCGGATCTTGACGCCCGCTTCCCGCAGGAGACGCTGGCGCGGGTCACGGTCAGCGGGTCCGGGCGCAGGCTCGTCTCGCCGGTCACCTCCCCCCGGGGCGAGGCTTCGGATCCGCTAAGCTGGGAGGATCTGCAGGGGAAGGCCCGCGCGGTCACCGACTCCCTCGGGGCGCCGCTGCTGGGCCGGGCTCTGCAGGATCTGGCGGCGGATCTTGCCGCAGACCGGGTGGCGGGGGTGGACGGGCTGCTCGCCCGCCCGCTGGATCAGATCGCCGCCCAGCCCTGAGTGACGGCGCGGCGCAGGGTCGCTGCCGAGGCGAAGGCCGCGTCGATTTCCGGCAGGATCCGGTTTTCGGCGGCAAAATCCCGGCCATAGAGGGCGGAGAAAATCGTGATCCCGGCCCGGTGCAGCGGCACCTCGACCTGCGCCAGATCGGCCAGCCGCACCGTCGTCAGCAGCCCGTAGGGCACGTCTTCGGTCACATAACGGGTGTCCAGCGATCTGGGCCCGTTCACGCCCTTCCGCGTGGCGGTGATCTGGCGCAGCATCTCGGCCAGCGGCCCGATCTCGATCTTGCCCGGCACGGCATAGGCCTGATGGATGCTGCGGGTCCGGACGCCGAGCGCCTCCGCCACCGCCAGCCGCTCGCGGTCCAGATCCTCGAGGAAACGGGCCACGGCCGGGGTGATATGCGCCTGCTGCGCCCAGTCCTCCGCCAGCTCCATCCGGGTCAGGTTGAAAAGGGCGATCCCGTAATGCACGATCGGATTGAGATTGCCGAGATCGACGCCGAGCATGTCGTCCGACAGGGCGAACCGGTCGCCGAACAGGCTGCGGCACAGCAGAAGCGCCGCCTCGCCCGCCCGGTCGGGAAGGGCCGCCATCTCGACCTTTGGCCGCAGCATGGAGATCGACACCGAGGTGGGTCCGGTCTGCCGCCCCGTCGAGGCGGTGGTGTTCCAGACCACGATCGGGCAGGCAAGACCGCGCGCCGCCAGCAGTTTCGACAGATAGACGGCGGCAAAGGACAGATGCCCGCTGAGGATGAGGGTCTGCCCGTCGCGCAGCACGGGCACGACCCGGCCCATCACCTCGTGATAGCCATAGGCCGGAAGGGCGAAGATGACGGTCCCGGCCTCCGCCAGATCCTTCACCGACCGCGCGACCTCGACAGCGAAGGATCCCTCCAGCGCGGTGCTGGCCTGCAGCGGCGCGCCCGCCGCCAGTTCCGCCCCGCGCCTGCCCGAGGGCGACCAGATCCTCGGCTGATGGCCCCGCTCTGCCAGCACGGCGGCATAGGAATAGGCCACCCCTCCGGCGCCCACGATCGATACCTGCATGACAGCCCCTCCTGATGCGGTTTTTGACCTCAGACCAGAGGTTCGCCCTCTGGGCAAACTCCGTTTGCGCGGGCCGCTATAACCACAGGCTATGACCGGGGCGCCCCTGCCGGAACCGTCCGCAGCGGCAGCAGGGCCAAAGCGGTCCGGAGAGGGCAGGGCTTCTGCCGGGACGCAGGCCTGCTCACGCCCGCTGCGGGGAGGAGGCGCGGGCCCGCTCCTGCTCCGGCACTCGGCAGTTGACGCAAGGGCGCTGTCCCTCCTAACCTTCAGGCCGGGACTGTGGGGGGGCCTGCCGCCCTTTCGCCCGTCCTCGTCTCTCGGCGCGATGCCGCCTTTGCCCCCGGCGAAGCCATGGTGCTGACCGATCTTTCCGCCTCCGCAGGACCCGGCGATGACGCCATTTCCGGCACCTCCGAGGCCGATCTGATCACCGGCGGGGCCGGGAATGACGCGCTTCAGGGGCAGGGCGGCGATGACACGCTGATCGGCGGCGACGGGCTTGATGTGCTGTCGGGCGGCGACGGGTCGGACCTCTATTACCTGATCGGGCCCCACCCCCGGTGGCAGGATGCCATCGTTCTGGAAAGCGCCGGCCATTCCGGCATTGACCATGTCATCACCAATGTCAGCGTGTCCCTGGGCGACACGCATGTGGAAAACGTCTTGATCATCGGGGCGGGCCGCTCTGGCGTGGTTCAGGCCAACAGTCTGGCCAATACGCTGCGCGGCAGCAGGGGGGATGACGGCTTATTCAGCTATGGCGGCAACGACCGCATCGAGGGACGCGAGGGCCATGACCGGCTTGACGGAGGCGCGGGGGACGACACGCTGCTGGGGGGCGCGGGGCAGGATACGCTGTCCGGTGGCCCGGGGACCGATCACCTGTCGGGCGGCGCGGGCGATGACGACTATTACATCGATGATGCCGGCGACCGCATCGTCGAGACGGCGGGGGGCGGCAGAGACAGCGTCCATTCCGCCATCGACATGACCCTCGCCCCGGCATTGGAGGATCTTACCCTGCAGGGCGGCGCCCGTGTCGGGAATGGCAATGGCGGCGCCAACCACATTTCCCCGTATTATTTTAACAACAAGACAGCTCTTCTGCTGCAGGGCAATGGCGGGGATGACACGATCTACGGCGGCACTGCCGATGACACGCTGCGCGGCGGCGCCGGCAACGATCTGCTGCACAGCAATAACGGCAATGACCTGCTGGATGGTGGCACAGGGGCCGATACGCTGCGCGGCGGCCCCGGCAACGACACCTACATTCTGGACGATGAGGGCGATGTCATCGAGGGGGAGGACAGGCGCTTCGGCCAGTCGGACACGGTGATCACCTCGGTTTCGGTGGCCTTTGATGCGGCGCAGGACATCGAGAATATCCGCCTGACCGGCACCGGAGCTATCGATGCCGTGCGGTATGACGGCGGCCTCTACGAGGGCGAGCAGCGCGGCAATTCCGGCGACAACCGGCTGGCTGGGCGCGGGGCAATGACACCCTGACCGGCAATGGCGGGGCGGACAGCTTCGTGTTCAACCTCGTGCCGGGGGACGGCACTCTTGACCATATCACCGATTTCATCTCCGGCACCGACAGGATCGAGCTGCACGCCCGCGCCTTTGCCGGGCTGGAGGTGGGGCCGCTCGCGGCAGGCGCGCTGCAGTTCGGCACCGTGGCGCAGGGCGCGGAGGACCGGCTGATCTATGACCGGGCCAGCGGCAGCCTCTATTTTGACGCCGATGGCACGGGCAGCGCCGACGCGGTCCTGTTCGCCATGCTCGACAGCCGCCCGCTGATCACGGCGGCTGATGTCGAGATCGTGTAGGATCCCGCCCCGCGCCGGGCTTTGCGCAGCACGGGAGACCGCCCCTGCGCCTGCCCCGGACCGGGCATCCCCATAAAAGGCGAATGTCCTCAAATCGTGTTGGGTCGCGTCGCCTCATCAGGCCATGCTGCGGACCGGCCACGAAGAACCTCAACGGCTACATCCGGTGGCTGGAGGTTCGGCTGGCCGGGAGGCGACCGGCGGACGTAATACGAGCCTCATAGGGTAGTCTCACTGCCGTCAAATATCGTGTCCGAGCCGGTTGTCGACAGAGCAGTTTTGTCCCAAAAAGGATCCTCCGTTCCGGGAGGATGAAGGTTGAGCAATACACTGGTCCCGGAGTTTGCCGTCTCTGACTGGCGAAGGTCGAAGTCGTTTTACTGCGACATCCTCGGTTTCGATTGCGCTTATGAGCGCGAGGAGGAAGGCTTCTGTTATCTCCGCCTGGGCGAGGCGGAACTGATGATCGACCAGATCGGACAAGGCCGCACTTTCGAGGCGGGGCATCTTCCCGAAGACTATCCCTTCGGAAAGGGACTGAATGTTCAGATCCGTGTGCCCTCCATAGCGCCGCTCGTCGAAGCCCTTGCACGCAACGCGCACCCTCTTTTCCTTCCCGTCGAGGATAGGTGGTATCGCGTCGGTGCCGAAGAGGGCGGAAACAGGCAGTTTGTCGTGGCCGACCCGGATGGCTACCTGCTCCGGTTCTTTCAGGAACTGGGTTCGCGGCCCGCCCGCAGGTAATCCCCGCTGCGAAGAGGGATCGTCCGAAGCCTGCCAACAGGTTTTTTGGACATCCCATAAAAAAGACCCTGTTCCGGCGAACAGGGTTTTTCCGTCCGTCCGACCGGTGGCGTCAGGTGCGGGCGTAGACATCCTCGTAGCGCACGATGTCATCCTCGCCGACATAGGCGCCGGTCTGAACCTCGATCAGCACCATGGGCACGCGGCCGGGATTTTCCATGCGATGCACGCAGCCCAGAGGCAGATAGACCGACTGGTTTTCCGTCACCAGCGTGACCTTGTCATCCACGGTGACCCGCGCCGTGCCCTCGACCACGATCCAGTGTTCGGAGCGGTGGAAATGGCTCTGCAGCGACAGGGCGGCACCCGGATGGACAAGGATGCGCTTGACCTGAAAGCGGTTGCCGACCACGAGGCTTTCGAACCAGCCCCAGGGGCGGTGATCTTTCGGGAAATGCGTGGCCTGCGCCGCGCCTTTCTTCTTCAGCGCCTCGACCGCCAGCTTCACGTCCTGCGCCCGGCTCATGTCGGCCACCAGCACCGCGTCGTTCATGGCCACGGCCATGACGTTCTTCAGCCCGATGCCCACCACTTCCAGCCGGTCGCTGTCCGAGCGCAGCAGGGTGTTTTCGCAGTCGATGGCGATGGCCCCGTTTGAGGTCACCACCCCCTGCGCATCGGGGCCGCTTTCGCGCCAGACCGCATCCCAGCCGCCCAGATCCGACCATGCGGCGGTGAAGGGCACCACCGACAGGTTCGGCGCCTTTTCCATCACCGCATAGTCGATGGAGATGTCGGGCGCCTCGGACCACGGGCCCGGCGCCAGCCGCAGGAAGCCCAGATCGGGCTTGGCCTCGGCCAGCGCCGCCGTGACCGGCGCCATCAGACCCGCGGCATGGGTCTCGAACGCGGCGAGCAGATCGCGGGCGCGGGTCAGGAAGATGCCCGCATTCCACAGGAAACTGCCCTCGGCCAGCATCTCTGCCGCGCGCGCGGCATCGGGCTTTTCGACAAAGCGCTTGAGCTTGACCGGCGCGCCGGAGGCGTCGGGGGCGCTGGCCAGTTCCAGATAGCCATAGCCGGTCTCGGGCCGGTCGGGGGTGATGCCGAAGGTGACCAGATCGCCCTGCGCCACGGCACCCAGCCCGCGGGCCACGGCGGCGCGGAAGGCCTCCGCATCGGGCACCACATGGTCGGAGGGCGCGATCAGCAGGACCGCCTCGGGGTCGGTGGCCACGGCATGCAGGGCGGCGGCAAGAATGGCCGGGGCGGTGTTGCGGCCTTCCGGCTCGATCAGGATGGCGCCGGGATCAATGCCGATCGCCATCAGCTGTTCGGTGACGATGAAGCGGAAATCGGAATTGGTCAGCACCAGCGGCGCGGCAAAGGCCAGATCGGAAGCGCGCCCCGACAGGCGCTTGGCAGAGGCCTGAAACAGCGTCTCTTCCCCCACCAGCGGCACGAACTGCTTGGGGTAAGACTTGCGCGACAACGGCCAGAGCCGGGTACCGGAGCCGCCACACAAAAGCACGGGGGTGATCATAGGAGTCATCGAAAAAAATCCCGTTCAGAAATTGCTGCGACAGCGATAGCAGGCCTGACGGTTCTCGCAACCGCAGAGCGGCAGATTTCACTCTATGGTTGTGAGAGTGGCGCTGGACTTGGACTGATGCGATGGATGACCCAGACGCTGTACCGGATCGCCAACCAATGGCCAAGCGCCGAGATCGACGCTCTCATACCTTGGAACTACAAGGCATGAACGGCCCCGGCTTCTCGCTCTCATGATCGCTGTCAAGCCTTTGCTCCACGCCCAATAATCCGCCGAAGCCAAGCGCAGTAGGATGTAGATGCGCAAGGGAGGAGACGGAACTGAGACGACGGTTGAGCAAGCTCTCATGCGCAGGTTGGTTATCGCATGACCGTGGTTTCGTCCTGGGACTGCCTCGTTAAGTGACGAGCGTCGACTATGTCGGCTCATAACAGGCCACGAGGGTTCCCCACCGAGTTCTGTCCCCAACCTTGCGCATCAGCATGATCGGAGCGTCTTGTCTTCGCGGCGTCGGGTGCTCGCGTATCAGGCCGGGGCGGCCGTCACCGCTCTGGCGATGGCCCAGATGAAGCCGGCCGCCTCACGTGCGATAGCCGTGATGACGGCGACCCTCACCTTCCCGGCAGCACTAGGTGCCGGTAGCGCCGGCACATTCGCACTTGCCCCTTCCACGCGATGTCACGGACAGACTTGGGCAGCCCTTCGATCCGGTCGTGGAGCTTGCGGCTGACGCGCGCCTGCATCCGATAGCTCCACGCGCCTTTGATCAAGGCGCGTCGCGCGAGGCCACTGCCTGCCTTGGTGATTCCGCCTCGGCGCACGCTGGCGCCGGTGGAGTGCTCTGATGGCGTGAGCCCCAGATAGGCCATCAGCTGCCGCGGATTGTCGAAGCGGTGGAAGTCGCCGACCTCGGCCACAACCGTCACCGCAACGATGAAGGCGACCCCGCGCATTGCTTGCACGGCTTCGCCCACGGGTGCCAGGGAGCAGCTCGGCAGCAGGTCGGCGATCTGCCGGTCAGCTTCTCGACCAGCGCTTCGGCATCGGCCACGGCGTCGACATAATCCTGGAACACGATCTGCTGCGCGGGATGCTGGAAGCGCACTGTCGTCAGCCATCTGCGATAGGCAACCATCCATCCTTTCTTGCCCGGATAGATGCGCCCGTGGCGGAGCAGGATACCCTGCAAATGCTGCCGCGCCTTGCCGAGCACCCGCATCGCCGTCGCTCGAGCCCTAACCAGATCGCGCACCGCCTCATGCGCGGCATCCGGAACCCACACCGCCGTCAGTTCGCAGGACCGGTGCAGTTGCGCCAGCATGACCGCATCGCGGCGGTCGGTCTTCACGCGGTCGCCCGCCTTCACCGGATGAGCAAAGGCGCGACGACCATGCAGTCATGTCCGAGTTCAGTCTGCTGGCGATGAAGATCATAGCCGCAAGGCCCCGCCTCGTAGCAGAAATGGAGCCGTCGCCCGTTGCAACCCAACTTCTCGGCAAGCCTGCGGACGTGATCGGGCCGGTTCGGGATCGTGCCCCAGCGCCTTACCTCGCCGCCGCGATTTCCTTGCGCAACAGCCACCGAGATCGTCGCCTTGTGGACATCCAGCCCGATGAACGTGTATCCTACATGTGGTCTCCCCCCATTCCTGAGGCTCTGCACCGGCCCATCCGGCGCAACCCTCGAACGGAGAATGCCGCGGGAGAGGCCACCGACCCAGTCAGTTCACACAGCGATCATGGGGTCTAAAACCGGCGAAATTGCATCGAGATCATGTTCGGCAGGCTCAAGGACTGGAGGCGCGTGGCGACTCACTATGACCGATGCCCCAGAGTATTCCTTTCAGCCATCGCCCTCGCGGTCGTCGTCATCTACTGGTTATGAATCCTGACCCTAGGTAAAGGAACCTGCGAAGTCGCATACAATAAGATCAGAGGGGGAGCCTCCCCGTCGCGGACGTACACACACCGGCAAGGCCAGCTATGGGTGTTATGACCGTTTGCACCAATCAAGCCCCTTAGTTTTTATGGTAGGGGCTGTTGTAAGTGTCATAATAGCTGTAATATCCATAGCGCCTCATGCCTTTGGGATCAATCATTGACAACACCAGCCCTGCCGGTTGGATGTTGACCGTCTCCAGCTTGCGGAGCGCCTGAATGATTTGTTCACGCGGAGTTTTGTCCCAAGCTACGGAAATCAGGACAGCATCCACGTACTGACCAATCACTAGCGCGTCCGGCACTGCCAGAAGCGGTGGCGTGTCGATGATGATGTAGTCGTACTGCGTCCGTAGTGTTCTCAGAAGCGTGGCGAAGCCTTCGGAGGCGAAAATATCCACCGGATTTGACGTCGTCAAGCCGCCTGTCAGAAGGTCGAGATTGCTACCGTCGTGGCGGGTGATGACTTCTTCCAGAGGACTATCGCCACTCAGCGTCGCGACCAGACCTGACGCATCTCGGGAGGTGCCAAAATACATATGAAAGTTGAGACGGCGCAGATCGCCCTCCATCAATAGGACACGCTTGTCCAAGTTGGCAAGGTTCCGCGCCAAGGTGATCGAATGCGTTGTCTTGCCTTCTCCTGGAACCGCCGACGTGGACATGATCAGCTGTGGGGGGGTATCAATATTATTGAGCATAAGCGAGGTGCGCAGGTTGCGGATTGCCTCTGCTGCGGCTGAGGCTGGCTTATTCTCAAGGTAAGGCAGAAGATCCATACGCTTGCGGATCGGCATCTTCGGGATCTGCCCCAGCACAGAAAGGCCGGTCAGCGTCTCCAGGTCTTCGGCGGTACGTACCCCTCTGCGCTTGAATTGGCGCAACGAAACGATTCCGGCGCCGAACATCAACCCCAGAACTCCCGAGAGCAGCAAGATCCGGGTCCGGCGCGGCGCCACAGGTAATCCGGGTGTAGCTGCCGACAGGACGCGGCTGTCTGCCTGTTGCAAACCTCGTTGAACCGAGGCCTCTTTGAGACGGTTCAAGAAGGTTTCGTAAAGAGAACGGGTCGATTGGAGGTCACGCTCAAGCTGTTGAAAAGCCAAAAGATCATCGGATTGCGTCGCCATTTCCGCCTCGACCTGGACCAGCGAGGGACGCAGCGCTGCGATTTTCTGTTCGGTCCTGAGGATGTCCGTGTCTAGCGAAGAACGGAGCTCCTCGACGCGGTTTTCAAAAAGCTCTAGCGCTTGCGCATCGTTGTCGTTCAAACCAGACAGCAGGCGGTCAAGAAAGGGATCATTCAATTGCAGCGCCAAGTCTTCGGGAGAGATCGAAGCATTGGCTTGGTTCAAAGCTTCACGCTGGGCGACCAACCGTGCGAGATCGGCTTGAGCGTTCTCGAGCTGAGTACGCAGGGAGCGGGCCCTTCGGTTCGCAATCTCCAAAGCATCGGTGTTAACTAGGTCGAGCTGCGCGCGCATGCTTTCGGCCAAGTCCTGCTTCTCTTCCAGCTCAATGCTCAGTTCCGCGACACGGTCAGCAAGCCAAGTGATAGCACGTTCTGTTGCTATGAATTTTTGGTCGATCTGGTCTTGGATGTAAACATCGGCCAGTGCGTTAGCCAGACGCTCCGATTTCGTCGGGTTACCAGTCGTGACCCTGATGTGGTATATGTACGTGTCGCGCAGGTAATCGGTCGTTATCGCGCGTTTTAGCTCATCGACCGTTTCAATCATCATCATACGCCGACGCGCCGCTTCGTCACGCTCCTCACGGATGGGAGAGTCGGAAAACAGGTCTGTTAAAACCGTGCTGATTGTGCGGCGCAGCTGTCCTGCGGAAAATGATTTATCTTGCCTCAGGCGGGTGTTAAACTCGGGGTCTGAGATCAGATCGATTTTTTCTATCAGTTTTTCCAGCAAAGCCCGTGACTTAATGACTTGAAGTTCGGTATTAATTGTCTCCTCGTTGGGGGATACTCCCGAGATCACCTTTTCGATATCAATCAGTTGTTCGTTGCGTGGTTGCAGCGTCAGCGTGGTGATGGAAGCATATTTGGAATCTGCCACGCCGAAGGCGTAATATCCGCCCAAGATTATGAAAATAACTACACTAAACAGCATGATCCACTTATGTCGCCACAAAGTGGACATCAACGAAAGCAGCGTCAGGTCTTCTTGTGTTTGAAGCGCAGTGAAAGATGGCAGTTTGCCCAGGATCGTGGTCTGAGGTGCCTGTGACATACGGGATGGATACTCTATTAATCTGCGCTCAAGGTTGGTCGTTGCACAGGAACGACGCAAGAGCAACGCGTTTTTTATACCCCCTTCAAAAATCGGAAAAAAACTGTGGTAAGTCATCGGCCACGGGGTATCGATAGCCTTAGCGGCGATCATGGCGCCGGCTTGCCGCTATAGGGCATGGAGGTTGCCAAAGCCCGCGCGTTCTGGTCTATGAATATGCTGAGCTACTTGGGTGCCGGGATCATGCCAGTCCGTACTGTTCTTCTCGATTTTCAGCGAGAACCCCAGCGTGGCTTTTGCCCCGGGTTCCGGTGCGGGGGGCCGTGGTGAGCTTGGTGGGTGTGCCAGAAAGCCGGACGGCTACCGTGGGGAGCGATTCTCTCGTTGCGACTATGGCCGGGACGCTGCTGCTTTTCGTGACCTTCACCCAAGGAGGCGGCGGCGGGGCCACTCAGTTCATCATACTCTATTTACCTATTCTGTTTCTGTGTCTGTTCTGTATCGCTCTTGCCGCAGGAGGCACTGAGCCGCTGGCGGCGGACGGGCCCGTGCGTGCCCGGTTCCTGTTTGCACTTGCGCTCGTCCTGCTAGGAGCAATCGCGCTATCTGTGCTGCAGCATATGATCGCTGTCATGGGATTTGCTCTGGCCGTGCTCTGCTTGCCGGTTGGACCCTTCTTGCAGCGTTTGCCTACCTATGCCTATTACGCCGCGATTCTGAATGCCGCGCTGTACCTTGGCGAGGTTCTCCTGGCGGGGCAATTGGGTCTGCCCTTCGATCCTTCGATGTTCAATTATCTTGGCGTCGATCGTGAAGGGGTCATCACGACATGGGGGTTGAATCGCTATGCCGGGCACCACACTGAACCGGGCTCATTTGCGATCAATTTTGCCGGGCTGACCATGCTGTCGCTAATGGGCACGCGCAAGCCGACTTGGTTTCACTGGCTGGCCGTGCTGCTTCTGGCGGGAACGCTGTCGGTGACAGCCATGGTGCTGGCGGTGGTCGTGACAGTGTCCATCTTATTGTCTGATCGCCTGTCTGCCAAGACCGTCTTGATCTTTGTCATTAGCTTGGCTGGCACGGTCTTTCTGATCCTTCAGGTTCTGCCGCTTCTCGGGCTTTTGTCCTTGGACTTCCTGACAGTCCGTTTTGTCGAACGGGGCGGGACAGATGGGAGCCTGTACGTCAAGCAGTTGCTGCTGGAGGACATCGAGACACGCGATGCCATGGCGACCTTGTTCGGCAACCGTAGCGCGCTTTGTGATCACTGCATCTATGCCAAATCCCTAGGCTTCGGCGTCTACATGATCTTCGAGGGGGGCATCGTCGCAGCGTTGGCGCTGGCCGTCTTGGGCGGGACCGCCACCCTGCGACTGGGCCGGCGCGGACTGATGCTTTTCGTGGTCTTCATGATGATGCGGCTGGAGTTCTTCTTTCCTCAAGCCTTGATGCTGTATCTCGTGATCGTGGGGCTACCGGCGGTGGCCTCCGGATCAGGTCGCGCCGGGTCCTGACCAATGTCTCGGTCAGGACCCGGCGCGACCCTTTGCGCCCTCATCCTGCGCGTTGACCGTGATGCCCAGCACCTCGCGGATGGCGCTCACCGCATCCAGTCCGTCCCGCGCCATCGCCGCCTTGACCTCATACAGCTTCATGTCGACCAGATAACGGTACCAGAAGCCCTGCAACACGTGAAAGGCGGTGCCCTGCGCGCCATCCAGAAAACCCAAGCGCAGCAAGTAGCGGTAAAGGAAATAGACAAAGGCTCGTAGACCGCCGGGCAGCCGGGCATAGACATTTTCCTTCAGCCAACGCTTGACGCCAGCTTGCTCGACACCACGCAGATCGGCGATCGTCTCATGCGGCATGAAGCCGTACTCCAGGTTCAGCATATCCACGACTTCGCGACTAGCGTAGGAATTGTGCTTTTGCGTCCACCAGGTAAGCGAGTTATGGTTATCGTCGATCAGTTCTCCTTGGAAGTCCACGGTCGGTCCCTCGACGAGGATGTGTTCGTCCATCCATCGCATTTCGCAGCGGCCGCGGCCTTTGCGGAACAGTCGTAGGACGCGCACTGGAAACACCCCACCCCAAAGAATTGGACGCCGCAGGAAAGTCATGCGGCGCGAGACATAGATACCGTCGATCTTGGGCAAAATCCGTGGCAGCCCCTCGGCTATTTCTCGGGCCAGCGCGGGCTGAACAATCTCATCGGCGTCCAGCCGCATGATCCATTCGGTACTTTCTGGTACGTTGTCTATAGCCCAGTTCAGTTGGGTTGCGTAGTTTGTCCAAGGATTTTCCAATACGATGGCACCTAGTCCGCGCGCGATTTCCACGGTGTTGTCGGTCGAACCGCTATCTACCACAAGTATCTGGTCAGCGATCTCGTGGATTGCGTTAATGGCGCGGGCGATATGGCGTTCCTCGTCCTTAGTCAGGATGATAACAGTCAGGCTCATGGGCGGATCTCGCGTGGTTTCAAGGCGCGGGCAGGATTGCCAGCATAGATCGTCCAAGGTTCAAGGTTGCGGATCGCCAGCCCACGAGCACCCAGTACGGCACCTTCGCGTAGGGTCACACCGGGGCCGACAAAGGCTTCCGCACAGACCCATGCGTGGGTCTCGATAGTGATCGGTGCGTGGATCAACGGTCGGGCCAGCGTGTCCGTGGCATGGCTGGCCGAGCATAGGAATGCCCGTTGACTGACCGTGGCGTAGTCACCGATGGTGATCAGCGCAACGTTGTAGCAATCCACTGCATCTGCAAGGCAGGCATAGTTACCCATCTCCAGGTTGCCCGGCCACCATACCCTGCACGAGGCGTCGACCCGGCAACCTTGGCCGATGGTGGCGCCGAAGAGGCGAAGCAGAAAGATCCGCCACCGCTTGAACAGCGGACCGGGCAGCGTGGCAAAAAATAGCGCTCGTGTTATCTGCCAGAGCGCACGCAGGACTTTGCTCCTGCGGCTCAGGGAGTCGATATAGAGGCGTGAAGGGGGCTTGGTCTGTTCGGTCACGAACGCCTCCGTGAGAACAGCGCCCGCAGCCGCACCGAGATGATGCGCGTGGAGGCCGCGAGGAGTTCGAGTCGGCGCAAGTTCTTGAAAATTGGGGCCATTTCACGATCATAAAGGGTGATGCTCCCCTCATCGAGCGCCTTGCGAAAGGCCCCACGCGACTGTTGAGCGATTTCTTCGCGCCGGTTGTAGATCCGGGCGCGCAGCAGTCCCGGGAGGGTCATGTCCGGCAGATCGCGTTTTTTTGGCACCCAGTGCCCACGCGCCGCGCGCCGCGCGAGCCGGTGTGCTAGCCCTTCGCGACGCTGTCGAAATCCGCCAGCCTGGGCATCGGCCGCCTCTTTGGCGGTCATAGGTTCGATAATGACGCGACCCTCTTCGCTGGCGGCTTGCACCAGCGCAGTCAGCTCAGGGTGCCGCGAGATGACCATGTTCTTGCCGCGCCAATCAAAGGAATACCGCGGCAACCACGCGTCTCCTATGGTCAAATCCGCGGTCTCGGCCACCACGTCGTCACAATAGTTGCAGGCATCGGGCATCATGGCGCCAAGGTTGAACTTTCCCCCGGTCAGCGGCGCGGAGTCATGCACCTCAGGGGCGGGCGCCCCGCGTTTATGAAGGCCGAAGTAGTAGGCCTTAGCGGGCACGTTCTCGGATTTTACACGGAAGGTAATGCTGTCGATATCTTTAGGGGCGATGCCTGCCGCCCAGCCCAGCGACAGGGCCCAATGCACGCTTTTCAGATGCCCACAGACTAGTCCCATGGTGAATAGGATCCGGTCTGACAGATCCGGATCCAAGGCCTGCGCGCGTCGTACGGCCTTGACCATGCAGGGTATTCCGATGAACAGATAGCGGCCCGGGATGCACTTGACCTCCTCCAGCACCTCCGAGATCTCGACCACATGGTAATGTGAGTGCGCCGCTTGGGTGACCTCTTCGACGCTACGGCTGATGCCGTAACGAAAGAACGGATCCTCAGCGCCGTCACGGGGGACCGGTCTGGCATGAATTACCCCGTCGATCATCCCCTTGCGCAGCAGTTCAGTGGCCATCCACGACCCAAGCCCACCCGAACTGCCGTCCCGGCGAAATGTACCCTCTTCGGCATGGGCGGCAAAGACCCTGTCGTATTTGCCGATCTTGTGGTCCCGTTGCGGGGTTTCGGGCAGAAATCGGTCGGCCAGCGCGTCTTCGTCTAAGTCGGGCACCAGAAGCGGGCAGGCCGCGTCCAGATCATCCCGATCTGCCCCTGCGCCCAGTTCCGGTCGATAGAACCCGTGTGCGTCCAGCACCATCCGTCCGCCAGTGGCGAAGGCGCAACCGCCACAACCGACACAGAGCCCGGAAGTCACGACCTGTTCGATTGCCTGTGTCACCCTGCTGTCTCCCTATTGTGCGGCTGTTGCGCTGCGGCGATTTCCGCATCTAAATAGGCTTCGGCCTCGCTGCGCACCACCGCAAGCCGGGCGTTGGTGGCCTCCCAGTCGATAGGTGTTTGCACCAAGTCACAGATACGGGAAGGATCGTCGCTGGTGACCGCCCGATGCTCAAGCCCCGCGACCTCAAGCAGATTTTGCACCCGGGCATTCAGGCTGGCGCGTTTGCCCGGCAAGCCCACGGCGATGAAAGGGCGGTTGAGCACCACGCTCAGCGCCACCCCGTGGAAGGAGTTGGACACCACCACACGCGCCCGCGCCAAGTTCTGCAGCCATTCCACCGGCCCAGGTACGATGCCTTCGCCGATGTCGCCCCAGCGCTGATGGGTGGTGCGCGGGGCCCGCAAAGCTCCTCCGGTCAACCGTGCCGTTTCCACAGCCACGTCGCGGATCACCTCGTCGGTGCGCAGGGCGTAACAGAAGACGCTGTCGTCTGGGGTGATACTGTCGCCCAGCAATTCATCGAAACAGCCCAAAAGGATCGTCGGGTCCGGCACCACCAAGGCCCGATCCCGCGGCACACCTGCCCGCTCCAGAATATCAACGCCCGAGCCTTCACGCACGGACAGCCCGTCCAACCCCAAGGCCATGCGGCGCACGTCCTCGTTGTAGCGCGGTTCGATCTCGGTCCGGCCGAAGCTGGGCGCAAAGGAGACCTTGCGGGCGTGATCGGCCCCCGCGATATCAAGGAAATAGACCGGATCCAGCCCGCGCTGGATCGAGGGATTCCAGATCTGGTCCGAGCCACAGAACAGCATGTCATATTGCATCATTTCCGGCGCCAGATCCTGTGCCCGTTTCAGTCGCGGGCCGGTGACGCCCAGAACATCGCTTCGGAACGCTTCGAACCGGGCGTGCTGCGCGCGGTCACCAAAGATCCTGCGCCGCAGATGAGCCTGTTTCATGTATAGGATAGTTGCGTTCTTGCGCCACAGCGACAGCTTCCAAGGGCGGTCCAGAGGACCGCCCTCTTCGACATACGTTGGGTGGTAGTTGACGAACTCTGCGTCGATCCCGCGACCGCGCAGCCACTGCCGTAGCCCGTAGGCCTGGTAGAGCGCGCCGTAGTTGTCGCTGAAGTGATAAGTGAACAGGCCTGCTTTCATGGGATCACATCGGCTCACAATAGGTGCCCTCATGGGGCGGGAGGGCCAGGTAGGTGTCATGTTGTGCCTGGGCGGCTTCGTTAAAGCGCGGACGGATGGAACGGGCGGGCACGCCGCCGACGATCATGTAGGGAGGCACGTCCTTGGTCACCACCGCGCCGGCGGCGATCACGGCACCTCGACCCACGCGGACGCCTTTCAGGATCGTCACACGCGCCCCAACCCAGACGTCGTCCTCCAGTACGCAGTCTTTCGGTTTAGGACGCCCTGAGAAGATGACCGCCACGCCTGGTTCGTCGAAACGATGGTCATCACCGGTGATCATGAACTCTGGTCCGATCATCACGTATTTGCCCATCACAACACCCGATGGCACGACCGACCGGGGACCGATATACCCGTAAGGGCCCATGCGCAGAGAACCATGGATGGCGGAATTCCTTGCCAGATAGCAAGTCGGGTGTACATTCCAAGCCCGGTAGCGCAGGCGATGCCATAACATGCGAACACGTCGCAAGGTATTTCGCAGTGACATCAGCCCACCCTCTTTATCTTGGTGTCCAAGGCGGCGGTGATATAAACGACCTGCGCTTCAGGGGTGTAGCCCGCTTCGATCCGGGCAATGGCCGCCGCGCGCCGCGCCTCTTTCGTGTTCCCCCCAAGAAATTCCCCCATGTGTCGGGCCAAGTCCGCAACATCGCCGCGTTTGAAGAATGCGCCCGTCACGCCCGCATCAATCGCCTCGACCTCTGGCATCTGCCGGTCTAGATCATCATGGGTGATCACCGGGGTGCCATAAGCTAGGGCATGCATGGCTAGCAATCCGACCTTTCCCGGTGAAACTACCGCCCGGGCCTGCAAAAACAGGCTCGCCAGACGCGTTTCGTCATAGATCGCGCCTGTAAACCGCACGTCCACTCCCAGCGCCTTGGCCTGCTTTTCCAGTGCCTCGCGCTTTGGTCCAGCCCCGACCACAACCAGCGCAGTGTCAGCAGGCAGCCGGGCCATGGCCTCTATCGCCTTATCCAGTTCGACGCTGTCTACAAGCCGCGATACGCTCAGGAAGAACGGCTTATCCGGCACATCTTTATCGGATCTGGTTGCGTCTGGCATGGTCAAGGCAGCCTCCCGAGCACGTTTCTGGGCGGCGTAGTCCAAAGAATTGTTGATGACATAGATGCGAGCGGGATCAAAACCCTCCGCCTTCCCGATCTCGCGCGCACGGGCGCCATAGACTAACAGCCCGTCAGCCAACCTATAAAAGGCCCGCCGCAATCTGGCCTTGGCGCCCCTGTCCCGTCGCAGCCAGCCATGTGTCCATAAGAAAACCGGTTTGCCACGCATCCGCGCCAGCGTGACCGCGGCCCAAGTAGATAGGATGAAGGGATTGCCTAGAAAGATAAAGCCGTCGACCTTCGGATCGCGCGCCAAGGCAAGCGCCCCCCCCTGCCACATCAAACCGCGCCAACTGCGCACCGCCAGAAAGTGATGGTTTCCGGCGGCAGCCCCACTGGCAATGGTCTTTTCTATACCCTTGGGGTCATAGTGGAACGTATAGTCATAGGCGGCGCTCTGGGACATGGCCTCGAAAACAGGCGCGCGGTAGTGAGGAAAGTGCGTGTAGACGACAGCGATGCGTGGTGGCGTGTAAGAGAGGGAAGAACCAGTCATTTGCCTGCCCTTAGCGCGGCTTGCCCGTCAGAGCCATCTGTCTCGGAGATCCAAGCCTGCATCCAAGAGAGGATTTCATTGGCACGGTTCTTGTCACGTTCGAAGTCGGCCACGGCCAGCAGGTCGGCGCGCATCTGCGCGACTTTTTGGGGATTGGCGGCAAGCTCATCTAGAGCCCCTGCAATAGCATCTACATCCTTTGGGTCAATCAGGATGACGCCCTTGTCTGGAACCTGCCATTGGAGATCAGGAATATCGGAAGTCAAGATCGGCAGGGCACAGGCCAGCGCCTCGGCGATGGCATTGCAGCAGCCTTCTGCCAGTGTTGGCAAGGCAAGGACGTCAGCGGCGTTAAGCCAGGTCGCCAAGTCCTCGTGCTGGACGCTGCCTTTGTGAATGACGCCTTCGAAGTCCGGCACCAGCGGCCCGGACCCGAGAAAGGCCGCCTTGGCCGGGTGTTTCATCTTGTGCAGCGCGGCGTTCAGCCTGGGTGCCCCCTTGCGGTCGATATAGTGGCCAACGTAGACGACGATGAAATCGTCCGAAGACAGACCCAGTTTCTGCCGACATTCGGTCTTGTCCAACGGGCGAAAGCGTGCCCAGTTGGGATAATTCGGCACCAGCTTCACCCGCTCCGGATTGGCCCCCAGTGTGATTGCCTCATCCCGCAGGCGCGGTGAGACACAAACGGCGCCAAGAGCGTTGCTCAGCACGCGGCGGTTTTCCGCAACAACCCCGTCGCGCCCCTCAAGTAGACTGTTAGATTCGCCTAGATCGACCACGTAGGGCACCTTCAGGGTCGCGCTAGCTCTGCGCGCGTGGCGCCCGGCCGCCGCAAACTGCGCGTATATCAGATCCGGACGTTGACCTTTCAGCATGGCGGCACCCATCCGGCCGCTGTCACGGATGTCCAGCACATTACGCAAAGCGTCGGGCAGTAACCTGCCGAACGGCGTCCCTAGCGTATGCACCATGTCCACCGAGACTCCGGGGATCGCCACGTCCTCTCGGGTGCGCCGCGCGGTCTTGAGTCGTTCGGAAAGCGTGGACGACGTCACGACATCGATAGCGAGACCTCGGGTGCTCCAGTCTTCGGCGAGGTTAGCGGCATACCGCCCGGACTCAGGCAACCATGGCCGCGGGTACACGGCGGAAACGATCCGAATACGTTGCATGCCTATATCTTCTCCTGAGTTGATATTCAGCTACCGAAAACCGACGGAACCGGCCGCGTAGCTATGCGCGGCAACGGAATATCAGCTGTGGCTCGGTGCATCTTTTCTCATCCAATGATTGGCTGTTTCCGGAAAAGCCTGCAGGCAGAAAGCATACTCCGGCTCCAAGATATCGCGCAGATTAGCGCGGGTTCTTTCCGAAACACCTTCGCTTTTACGGAAAGCGTTCACCCTACGTCTGGCCAGCTCAGGGCGCAGAGAGACGCCGGCAAAGCGCGACAAGGCGGCCAAAGAATCGAGTGTGAACATCGTTTCGTAGAGGCCGAAATACAGAGCCTGTTCGGGGAATACAGCGCGCAGGCTCTCCACCGTATGGCGATAATCGCCTCGCAAACGCGCCTGAGGACTTTGCGCATAGGCCAAAACCGCCTCGTCGAGCGTCCCACCCGTGGGGACGCCTTCATTGCGGTCGCTTTTCCGGCGATTCATCTGCGCGGCCGAAACGCAGCGGCTGACCGGGTCACGCATCAGGAACAGCGCGCGTACAGCGATTCCGCGCGCCTCGAAACCGTCGCGGATTTGCTTCAGGACTTCTGGGGGCAAGCCAGCGTAAAGCGGCGTGATGTCACCAGTCAGAGTGATGCCGGGGCGGTCGAGCAGCGTGGTGAAAAAGTCGAAATAGTCTCGGGGCGCGGTCTGCAGCGCCCCCCGGATACCAGCCACGTCCGGCCCCTTGCCCAGCAGCCTGCGTAGCGTAGCTTCGGCCTTGCTTCGCATCGGATTACGGGTGCGTCGGTCGAAATGCTGCGCATGCGGCAGGTGCAAAACATCCCAAACGTGGTATTCCTTGATTGGGCCGAAATCGGCGACAGGATCCTGCGCCATGTAGTCTTGGGCCCAAGTGGAGCCGGCCTTCTGCGCCCCAAGCCCCAGCAAGAAGGTATTCTGCCTACTCATTTCGAGGCATCCTTTGCCGGATCTTTCACCTTGCGCCAGCGTCGCGCCAGCCGGATGCGTGTCAGGACCTGTGCCGTGATCCGGACCGGCCATTCCCCCATGCGGATCATCTCACCACGCGAGGCATAGCGCGGGAACTGGTACTCACGATCATAGCCCAGAGTGTCAAGCAAGGCTCCGGCGTTAACCTCGAAGAGCTCTATCTCACGCGGACTCAAGTCATGACGCCAAGCCTCAGCCCTAGTTACGCTTGGAGCTGCACCAACTAGAGCGTGCTGGTGCTTGGTGAATTCCGGCACATCGAACCCACTCTGTTTGGCCAGATCCTCAATGGTGACCATACGGGTGTCATCTTCGCTGACGAAACGCAACAGCTTCGTCCAGTTGTCAGGATTACCGCACACCAGATCCTCGTAATGCACAGTCATGCACAGTTCTGGATAGGTCAGGCTGGCGGCAAGCCCCGGTGCGGTGCGGGCTGCCCACCAAGAGGCCGCCTGTATGGGAGTTGTCGGTCCCCACTCGAGCTTACGTACAGAAGAGAATACCGCCCGCCCGTCTCGCACCAGACTGATGAAGCGCGCTTTCGGAAAGGCATCGCGCAACAGAGAAAAATTATCGAGGTTGATCGGGGTATGGTCAATCCAGACCGGCACCTCGCCCGGTTTGAGGCCGTCCGGAAAAACAAGTTTGGCAAAAAATTCGGACGGAGTGTCGCAGGCCAAAAGCGCAGCACGGCTTGGACGCTTGGTCCACAGTCGGTAGGTATAATGGTTTTCAAGGATCGCGACAGCACGTTCAGTGTTCTTGTCGCGAAGAGCCATGAGAACCTGACGCTTGAACTGAGATTCAGGGGTCACGCGACCGTTCAGCAGAGCACCTAGCCGGTCACCAAGGAATGTCGTCCCGCTTCTGGGGCAGGCGCCGATGAAAACTGGTTGGATTTCAGGTAAATCTATCATTGGTTAGCCGCATAGTTCCGCCAAGCCGCGATAACTCGAACCGGATTCGCTGCACCGAAACAAGAATTTCCGCTGTGTCGCGCTATGAAGTGGTAAGCGCTCATTGCGAGCCTCTCATGATTTTTAGAAGTTTTAATATGTTGATAAGATTGATTACAACGCTCGATGCCGCCACGCTGATCACGGCAATTACGACAGTGTCTGTCATGGCAGCTAGAGCAATGCAACCAATGACGAGGACAAGCCCGACGATGTTGGCGAAGAAGTTGTTCCGCTCGTTGCCGCTCATTGCAAGAATGATCCCAACTGGCCCGACAAAGAGGTTGAAGGCCGCGCCTGCCATGATTATCAAGGTATAAAGCGGAAAGGGCGGGTCGGTCGGGAACGGTGGACTGACCAAAAGGTAAAGCCCGATCAGAAAGGCTATTCCGGTTATTCCCAGCGCGGCATTCAGCCATAACATCCTGAAATATAGACGCCGAACCTGTTCCATACTCTTGTCCGCAACTCTGGGCATGGTAAACAGCCGTGCAGGCTCGTTGAGATAGGTCAACAGGCCTCCGAAGCGGTTGGCCAAGGCAAAAACACCCGTCGCGGTCGGGCCGAAAATAGCGGCAATCGCCAATGTCACCCCATGACTGCGCGCCATGCCCATGCTTTGATATCCTAGGAAATACCATTGCTCGGGACCGAATAGGATCCTGACGCGTTGTGGATTGGCCCGTCTTTCTCGCAGGCAGTCCCTGAGGAAGCCACGTAGCCATATCGCACTGGTCAGGGCGGCAAAGTAATGGCCGACCGCGAAGAAACCGATCGCTAGGGTCGGACCGGAAATTGGCAACCTGTCCAGTGCGGGAGCCGCAACTGCAAAGAGCCCAGTACTGATCGCCATCGGCAGTGCATTGCTCAAGAACGAGGCAAGAGTAGGTTGTTTCCGTGCAATCATGATACGCGACAAAACAAGCGACAAATTAAACCCGATGACAAACAGCACGAACACAACGCTTTCCGGTCCTTGCCAAGTGCGAAAAACCAACAATGTCACCACCGCAAGTACTGTCAGCCCGGCGACAAGGGACATTCCTGCAACGGCAACCAGAAAGCCCGGAAAGTGGGCGCAAAACAGAGGATCCCTCTTGTAGTCCCGCACTATCAGATTGTCTGATCCCAAGCGCCCCAGAAGGCTCGCCATCGCCTGCGCGCCGAGGTAGGCAGAGGTGATGCCGAACGCATCAAGACCCAGAACAGCCGCCCAGAGGGTCGTCTGTGCAAGCGATAGAAGGATTACCGCCAACCGGACGGACATGATCCCCGCCACGAAGGTTAAAAGTGACTTCATGTTGTTGAGATGCAGTAGAACTGCCCATCTCTGCATGAAGCTACCAAACTAGTATACTGGGATATCAAGCTAGCCATCAACACCCCCTCTACGCACAGGAGATGCCATGCCACGATGCGCCTCCATTCCATGCCAAATCTCCAATAGGGTGCTGTTATCGCCTATTTTTTCAAACTTACGCTCGTCTTCGAATTACTACGAGTCGTCAGTTAGCTTTCCCTTGTCACGGGATCAGCGGAGCTGTCAAGCGATGGTCAGCTCTTAGTTCCGTGGCATATGAGCATATGCCCAATCTACTGACAAGGTTCTGCACCTATCTAACTCCCTTTATAGGTCAACGACCCGACCTGACGGCCGAAAACACCTGAAAGACAGGCGCTGCAGCTGATCTATCGGCTAGAAATCTCGTAGCCTAACTCCATGCCGATGCTCCAAATCACGTCGGACCGAAAATCGGCTAGATCACCGCCTATAAGGCCTCCGACACGCGCAGGCCCCATGGCGCCGTCGCTCGAACGAGGCGCCCGTCCCATTATACCGCTGCGCAAGAACGCCAAACCGTGGAAGTCACGAATGCCTGGGACGATTGTCCGAAGCGATTTTTCGCGCGCATCAAAATACCTCCGCTTCGCGATCTGGCGAAAATGGACCAGCTATCACCGCCGAGGTCGCGCTGAGACGAAACTGCACTGCCTGAAGCTAATGGGTAGCTCTCTCACTTCGCACGGAAATCATTTTGGTGATCAAGAAACCAGCTGTAGGTCTCATCAATGCCCTCGTGCAAGCCTTTCGACGCGGTCCAGCCCATCTCCTTGAGGCGGCTGACATCCATCAGCTTGCGCATCGTACCATCGGGCTTTGACGGATCTGTGACGATCCTGCCCTCAAACCCGGTGATCCGGGCCACCATCCGGGCAAGGTCGAGAATGCTCACATCCGTGCCGGAACCGACATTGATATGGCTGAGCATCGGGTCGGTATTGGCCTCGTAGCTGGCCTTGTCGAGGTCGAGCACAAACAGCGAAGCCTCGGCCATGTCATCCACATGCAGGAATTCCCGCATGGGCTTGCCCGAGCCCCAGATCACCACCTCGTCCCGTCCCTCCTGCGCGGCTTCGTGGAAGCGCCGGATCAGGGCGGGCAGCACATGGGAGTTCTCGGGGTGGAAATTGTCGCCCGGCCCGTAGAGATTGGTCGGCATCACCGAGCGGTAATCGACGCCATATTGCCGGTTGTAGCTTTCGCAGAGCTTGATCCCGGCGATCTTGGCCACGGCATAGGGCTCGTTCGTGGGCTCCAGCGTGCCGGTCAGCAGCGCGTCCTCGCGCATCGGCTGGGGCACCGCCTTGGGATAGATGCAGCTTGATCCCAGCTGCAGCAGCCGGGTGACCCCCGCGGCATAGGCCTGATGGATCACGTTGCATTCGATCATCAGGTTTTCATAGATGAACTGCGCGGGATAGCTGTTATTGGCAAGGATGCCGCCGACCTTGGCCGCCGCGAGGATCACCACATCGGGGCGCTCGGCCTCGAAGAAATCACGCACCGCCGCCTGATCGGTCAGGTCCAGCTCGGCGCTGGTGCGTGTGACCAGCGTGATCTCCTCGCCCGCCGCGCGCCGCGCCTCCAGACGGCGCGTGATCGCGCCGCCCACCATGCCGCGATGGCCCGCCACATAGACCTTCATCGCTCAGCCCTCCAGCGCCACGGGCAGCTCGTAGCCATGTTCCTTGAGCAGGGCGTGACGGCGGGCGGTCTTGAGATCCTCGGTGACCATCTCGGCGCACATTTCCTGCGCGGTGATCTCGGGCACCCAGCCCAGCACCTCCTTGGCCTTGGCGGGATCCCCCAGCAGGGTCTCCACCTCGGCGGGGCGGAAATAGCGCGGATCGATGCGCATCAGCACGTCGCCGGGCTTGACCGCCGGCGCCCGGTCGCCGCTCACCGCCGTGACGGTGGCGATCTCCTCCACGCCCTCGCCGGAGAAGGTGAGTTCAATGCCAAGCTCCTGCGCCGACCAGGTGATGAACTCGCGCACCGAATACTGCACGCCGGTGGCGATGACAAAATCCTCCGCCACCTCCTGCTGCAGCATCATCCACTGCATGCGCACGTAATCCTTGGCATGGCCCCAGTCGCGCAGGGAGTCGATATTGCCCATATACAGACACTGCTCCAGCCCCTGCGCGATATTGGCAAGGCCGCGGGTGATCTTGCGGGTCACGAAGGTCTCGCCGCGGCGCGGGCTCTCGTGGTTGAACAGGATGCCGTTGCAGGCATACATGCCATAGGCCTCGCGGTAGTTCACCGTGATCCAGTAGGCATACATCTTCGCCACGGCATAGGGGCTGCGCGGGTGGAAGGGCGTCGTCTCGCGCTGGGGGATTTCCTGCACCAGCCCGTAAAGCTCCGAGGTCGAGGCCTGATAGAAGCGGGTCTTCTTTTCCAGACCGAGGAAGCGGATCGCCTCCAGCAGGCGCAGCGTTCCCATGGCATCGACATCGGCGGTATATTCGGGAGCCTCGAAGCTCACCGCCACATGGCTCTGCGCCCCGAGGTTGTAGACCTCGTCGGGCTGCACTTCCTGAAGGATCCGCGTGAGGTTCGAGGAATCCGTCAGATCGCCGTAATGCAGCTTCAGCTTGGGGGCGGGCTCATGCGGATCCTGATAGATGTGATCGATCCGGCCGGTGTTGAACAGCGAGGCCCGGCGCTTGATGCCATGGACCTCGTAGCCTTTTTCCAGCAGGAATTCCGCAAGATAGGAGCCGTCCTGGCCCGTGACGCCGGTGATGAGTGCGCGTTTTGTCATGGTCTCAATTCTCAGAAAAATTGCTGGATCTTGGACAGGTTCTTCATGGCAAGGGCTCCAAGCCCGCCTACACCATTGCCTTTCAGGGCGCGATAGTCTTCCCGGCTCTTCTTCAGGATCCGGGAGAGGGATTTGTTGCTTTCTCCCCCCACGCGCATCTTCACGAAAACCTCCGGCACATAGGCGAGCCGGATCTCCCCCTTGGAGAGATAGCGCAGCATGGCATCGTAATCCGCCGCGATCCGGAAGGAGGTGTCATAAAGCCCCCAGCGGTCGAAGATCTCGCGCCGCAGATAGAGCGTGGGATGCGGCGGCATCCAGCCCCGGCGCAGCTTTGTCGGGTCATAGGAGCCCGAGCGCCATTTGCGGATGATGCGGCTGGTATCCTGTTCGGCCACGTAATCGAGATCGCCATAGACCCCGTCGACCGCCGGATCGGCCATCGCCTCGGCGACGCGGTCCAGAACATGCGGGCTGGCAAACAGGTCATCGGAATGCATCAGCCCCACGACATCGCCGGTGGTGCGGGAAATGCCCTTGTTGATGCCGTCATAAATCCCCGTATCGCGCGCGCTCTGCAGCGACACTTCCGGCCCGGCGACACGGGCGATCACCGCCAGCGTGCCATCCTTCGATTCGCCGTCCTGAATGACGTGTTCCACATTCGGATAGGTCTGGCTGGCGACGCTTTCGATGGCCTCCGCAATGGTAACCTCACGGTTGAAGACGGCCGTCACAACAGAAATTTTCAAGGTCAGCAACCTTTTGGAAAGGAGATAACAACCAAACTCACTTTGTGAAACGAAACACAAACCCAGTCCCAGCGGCACTTGGACCGGACAAATAGAAGCCTGTCTTCTCTCACACAGGCTCGGAGGATCCACAAGCAACAAGCCTATGACGATAGACGGGAATGTCCCGCGAAAGCACCTGCTGCAACTTGCGCGGGCAGTCACTTCTTCACCATTTACAACCTTCCAGCATAGACCTTTGGTTACGCGGCTTTGCAGTAAGGTTACGCATATAGCTTCACTGAACATTGAGGACGTGTCCGCCCCAGTGGCAGGTAAAGTCCAGTTCGTCGCGCGAGCAGGTTGGTTGGGCTTACTGATGCCAAACCTAAGAACCCATCGAATTCGCTCCGCACATCCCTATTCTGCATCAATCCAGCGAAAGCGGCCTCTCTTCGCGGAGAGCAATTCGAGTAGTGATCTCTGGCCTGACGTTAGCGCGATGCCATTTCCGCGTTCATGTCGGCGAGTTGGCTGCGCAGGACGGCGCGCTGCATGGGGCTGAGTCCGCCCCGGTTCAGCATCTGCCGCATCAGCCCTGCGGCTTCCTGCATTTGTGTCGGGGAAAGCTGTCCCACGTCAAAACTTTGAATCGTCAGCAGGGTGACGCCGCCGGGGGACATTCCGCTGGCGGCCCCGCCGAACGGATCCACTCCCGGTGCCACGGAGGGCGCAATGGGAGTAGGTGACACCGAGACCACCGGCGGTGGCGCGGGCGGGGTAGGAACCACGATATTCGGCGGGTTGATCACCGAGACTTGGCCGGCGGAGGCGAAAGTCGCCCCGGTCAGGCTGCAGGCGAGGATAAGGAAGATGCGGCGCATAAAACTCTCCAGTCCCGGCTCTCAGAAGATGTCCGCTCGGACAACGGCGATGCTGAGCATCCAGCGGCCATCGGAGTTGCGCTGGCCAACATCACCATAGCTGAGACCAAGCTGAAGATCGAGCCGGTCGCTCACTTCGAACGTGCTGGTCACGCCGGCGATCACCTCGTCGCCATACCAAGAGGCGCCAAGGGACAGATGGTCGCTCACCCCGAGGCCGAGGCCGAAGAACAGACCGTCCTCGTCCTCGCTCGTGCCGATCTCCGTGGCATAGCCCAGCGTCATCAGGCCCGGCAGCAGGATGTCGTCGTTCACCGGCAGGGAAAAGGTGGTGGTGCCAGCGGCATAATAGCTGGGATCGGCCTCTTCCATGTCACCCCAGCGTCCGGCTCGGTCCACGCCGACTGCCACGCTTGCCACCTCACCCTCGAAAGGCGCCGGAATGCGACGGGCAAACTTGATGCTGACCGATCCGGAATCGCCAAAGTCATCCCAGTCGATCTCATTGCCCTCACCTTTGCCGACGCTGCTGAAACCGAGGATGACATCGACCCCGACAGTTTCTTCGGCATCGCCAAAGCCCAGACCCAGCGCGCCGGATCCGTCCAAATTCTCAGACCCCGTGCGTTCGCGGCGGTCGCTGAGCGCCAAGGCCGCAAACCCCGTGCCCCGCGGCAGGGTGAACCCGCTGGGCAGCCCCACCGTAGAGGCGGTGCCGACCCGGCGGGGCGGCAGGCTGTCGGCCATGCTGCGCAGGGAGGCCAGATAGTCGCTTGGGGTAATCTCGCTGCCTTGGGCGCGGGCTGGCCCACTCACGCACAACACGCTTGCAGCACAGGCTGCGGCGAGACCAAGAAGGGACCGGGAGGGAAGGGCCATGGATTTTCTTTCCTGCATGCGGAAACGCCAGCCAAGCTGGCGTTTCCGGGTCTTATAAGAAGGATCAGACTTCGGGCAACGAGAAGTTGTCCTCGGTCAGGCTGCCCAGATCGAGCCCCGGCAGGAAGGCGACCTGCTGGGTGGCACCGCCCACTTCGACCGCATAAAGACCGGGTTCGGCCTCTTCGGTATCCGCGACCACATAGAAGCGGTCGCCGGTCTCCGCGCCCTCCAGCGAGCCGAGGAAGTCGGCGAGCGATCCCTGCAGCTCGTTGGTATAGACCAGCAGCCCGGTCTCTTCATCAAGGCTGTCGCCTTCGCCGGTCATGATCTGGATTTCCGACCCCGACAGCAGCGCCGGATCGATCCCGGTGATCAGGATCTGGTCGCTGCTTCCGGGCACCGACCCGCCGGTGAAGTTGAGGATCGTGTCCACATCCCCGGCAGCCGGAGTGCCATCCACCGCAACGAAGTCGCTGCCCCCCCCGCGAAGGTCGACGGTGTCGGCGCCGCCATTGCCGAAGATCAGCTGTGTGCCGGCCATGTCGGTGATCGAATTGGCGGCATCATCGCCCAGAACCAGCGGCACGGTGATTTCCGTATCGCCGTTCTGCACCACGATGAAGACATCCTGGGTGTCCAGATCGAGCTGCGAGGCATCATAGCTCTGGTCGAGCTCGTTGAAGAGCATGTCCAGCGCCGCCTGCCCGGTCCAGCCGGTAAAGTCGTTGCCCTGCTCCATGATCGCAGCCGTCAGCTGGCCGGTCTCTGCGGTCTCACCGACCACATAGACCCCGATCATGGTCCGGTCGCCCAGATCCGCGTTGAAGCCGTTGCCCTCGATCAGGACATTGCCGCTCAGCGCCCCGGCAAGGCTGATGCCCGACAGCGCGCCCAGATAGGAGGAGAGCGGCACCTCGAGATCGGCCAGACCGTCGAGGATCGCCGCAGAGGAGTCCTCCGTCCAGGTCAGCGGGTTCTCGGAGATTTCCAGCCCGGCGACATTGCCCTGCACGAAGATCAGCGAGCCCAGATCCCGTGCGGAATAGACCTGATCGGCCGCCGCGGTGATGACGTTGCCGGTGATCAGGACCCCGGAGGCCTGGCTGCCATCGCCCACCGAGACCGAAACCGCCCCCATGAAGCCCGACTGCCCCCGGCCCGCACCCAGCACGCCATTGGGATCGGCGTTCACGAAGTCGCGGAAGATGTTGCCCGAGATGGTGATGTTGTCGAAGCTGTAGCCCGCCTCCTCGCCGAAGATCTGGATGCCGCCGCTGTTATACTGGCCGTCATTGCCGGTGATGGTGACACCGTCATTGTCGCCCTTCAGCTCCAGCCAGAAGTTGCGCCCGAAGAACTCCGCGCTGTCATCCCCGTAGCCATAACCGTAACCATAGCCGCCGGAATTTCCCAGCTCCTCGGCCAGACCGTCGAAATCGGCCCCCCCCGCATGCAGGCCGTGGTAGAAGAAGTTGCCCTCCACCTCGGTGCCGGTCAGCGAGGACAGGTAGAGATGGCCCGCACCCGGGCGCCAGAACATGTTCTCGGAGATGCTGGAGTCAGCCAGACCGCTGAGATACATCGACCCGCCATTGCCGTTGGCCACGCCGCCGATCAGGTTGTTGCTGATCTCCCAGCCCGAGGCTGCGGCCGGGCCGGTATAGCTGCCCGGGGCCGCGTCGGAATTGGCGTTGAAGCTCGGCGCCCCGTCCGCGTCATAGCCGAAGAGGATGGAGTTGGTCAGGGTGAAGTTGTCGAGCGCGCCCGGCATGGTGTCGAGCAGCGCCTCGTCCCAGGTGATGGGCTGGCTGTCGTTTTCCAGCACCACACCGTCCAGCGTCACGCCGGCTGCGGCGATGGTGACCGTGCCGGTGATCTGGCTTTCCGCGCCGCGCGGGCTGTCCCCCGCCGCGATATCCGCCAGATCCTCGGGGCTGAACTTGGCGCTGTTGCCGGCCTGAACGCCCAGAAGCGTCAGCGGCTTGTCGATGGTCACCGCCTCGTCGAAGCTGCCTTCGGCCAGTTCCAGCGTGTCGCCTTCCGCCGCCGCCGCGATCGCTTCGGCCAGCGAGCCATAGCCGATGTTCTGGCTGGTGTTCACCACCACCGGCACCGTCACGCCCTCGACCGTGCCCGAGCCGCTGTTGCCGACATTGTCGGCATAGTCATAGCTGACCTCCAGAGCGCTGCCCGGCGCAAAGCCGGTCACCGCGATCGTCGTCGTTCCCGCCCCTGCGCCGGTGAAGACATAGTCGGTGCTGGTGGTGCCGTCGCTGACCGTCATGGTGCCGGTCACATCCTCGGCAAGGCCGGTGATGCCGAAGGTCAGGGCCGGACTGTCGCCCTGCACGTCGATCGGCGCCGCCTCGCTGCCGTCCAGCAGAGAAATGCTGACCGGATCAAGGACGGTATCAAGCTCGATGCTGCCGGAGGTGCCCGCCTGAGCCTGAGCTCCGCCAACGGTCACAACCGCGTCCACGGTCAGCGTGCCATCGGTCAGGCCGGTGACATCGACCTGAGCCGAGAAGCTGCCATCGTCATTGACCGCGATGCCGGTCAGCACGATGTCCTCGGTGCCGGCATCCTCGTCGGAGATGACCAGATCGACCAGACCGCCAGTGGCATTGGTGGTGGTGCCGAAGATCGCCGCGGTGGCGGCGGTGGCGGCCGAGATGTCCACAAGGTCAAGCTGGATCGTCGGCAGCTCGCCATCGGGATCGGCCACGCCGGTCACGTTGATTTTCAGCGTCTGCGTGGCGAAACGGCCATCCTCAAGCTGCACCGTGTAGGTGAAGTTGTCGGTGACCACGACCCCTTCGGGGATGGGCTCGGCATTTTCGCCGCCCACCTGATAGAGATAGTCGCCGCCCTTGGTCACCACCAGCGAGCCGTAATAGCCCGTGGCCAGCGTGGCGGTGATCTCATTGATCACATCGCCACCCTCGGCCACATTGCCAAGCTTGGTAAAGTCGTCCAGCGCCACGGTGCCAAGCGCATTGCCTTCGGCATCGCTCAGCTCGATGTTCCGCACCGTCATGATCGAGTCGACGATGGAGTCGCGCACATCGGTGACGCCGATGGCGATGGTGAAGGTGCCCGCTTCCTCGAACGTGTATTCAAAGGCGCCAGTGCGGGTGGCCGTGACCAGCTGACCCGCCTGATTGTAAAGCACCGGACCCTTCAGATCCCGCACATCCATCGTGCCGTCATTATCTTCGCCGCGCAGCACGACCCCTGACTGTTCCGCAGCCGATCCGCCCGACACGGCCTTGACCGCGAAGAAGCTGTAATCGTTGTAGGGCAGGTAGTCGAAGGACCCGAAGTCGTAATCGAAGGTGATGGTCTCTCCGGCCTCGACGGTGATTTCCTTGACGATGGCAGAACCGCGGGTCGGGTTGCCGCTGGGGCGACCGACGGGGAAGTTGCCCTCAAGGCCGATCGCGTCGGCGATGGTGCCGATCGGCACGGTCACACCAGTATTGGTCGCCCAGTCAGCCGTGCTGATCACATAGGTTTCCGAGGAACCTTCCCCGGCAGCTCCTTCCTCCAGCTCGGTGCCGTTCACCGAGAAGATCGCTGTGGAGGCGGGCAGGGCCGTGCCATCGGCCAGTTGGTCGTTTTCCAGCACGTTGCCCTTGACCAGCGCGGCCTGACCTTCGGTGGCCGACGCCGAGTCTCCAGCAAGGCGGATGCCCAGAAGCGTCTCGTTGACCGTCTCGGACACTTCTTCATCAGTCTCGTCGAGGGCCGCGTCCAACTGCTCCTTCAGCGCCTCTTCCAGCGCCGCAGCATCAGCCCCATTCGCGACGTCAAGATTTTCGAAGATGTCCTCGACATCCTGTGCCGAGTTGCCCAGCACATCGGCGGTGCGGGTGGAGCTGTCGGCCTGCGCATCGGTCAGGAGGCCATCCGTACGCAGCTGTTCGATGGTCTGCTGGAGGGCCTCCTCAGCCGACGCTCCGCCAGCGATCGCATCAATCAGGTTCTGGGCTGCGGCATCGGTGTCCAGCGCGGGGTTCAGCGCCCCGGCCATCACCACGCCCGACACCGCTTCGGTCACCTCGGCCAGCGACAGGCCTGCGGACATCTTTTCGATGACATTGACGGCATCCAGGAAGGCCTTTGCAGCCACCTGCTGCACCTCGGCCGCGTTGATCGCGCCGCCGGTGGCGGCGGCAGTCAGCGCCGCCTTCACGACAGAGGTCATGACGGTGGCTGCAGCCGACATCTTCTGCGCGGCATCCCGGACCGCCGGATCAGGGTCGGAGAGGGCGCTGAAGAAATCGAAACTCGCCAGATCCAGATCGGCAGGCAGACCAAAAATCTCCTTGATCTGCTCATCCGGCAGGCCGGCCGCCATCAGCGTGGAGATCGGCGAGATCACCTGATCCCCGTCAGCGCCAGTATCGTCGGCCTGCAGCACCTGATCGAAGATGTTGTCGGTGACCACATCGCGGGTGACCACATCTTCGAACTGACCGGCAAAGGCTTCGTCCCAACCATATTGCGCGATGGCATCGGCGACAGGTGCCGGAAGAATGATGAACTTGGCTCCGGCCACCGGCTCATAGGTCACGTTGAGCGCGCCGTTGCCATCGGTCATGCCCAGATATTCCATCTGGTCGGGGGCGCCATCAAGATCGGCATCGTAAAACACCAGCGCGTTTTCCAGCGGCGCATCAACGACGCGCAGGGTCTTGGAGACGCTGACGGGCGGCTCTTCGCCGCCACCACCGCCGCCGCCGCCACCGCTGCCCGCGATGAGACCAACGGCCAGCAGACCGCCCACCGCCGCGCCAATACCGCCAAGCTCTCCCGCAGCAGCGCCTTCGGCTCCGGGAGCCGCCGCCAGGGCCTCGATCTGTGTCGCGGCGGGCGCGCTGATCATCACCTGCCCATCAGCGGTGGAGACCACATTCGCGGCCGTCACAAGCGCCTTCGTGCCGTTGGCCAGCGTGATTTCGATCGAGCCGTCCGGCAGCACCTTGTAGCTGGTTACCCCGGCCAGGTCCGAGATCGAGACCGGGCCAGACGCGGTTTGAGCATGCGCGGCAAGGGGCAGCATGAGCAGCGTACCCGCCAGCGTGGTCAGCGCCGTGGCTTTTCTCTCGTTGATGCGCTTGAGGATCTGATGAATTTTGCTCTGATCAAGTAGCATGTCCGGGCGGGGAGCAGTCGGGGTTCTGGGCATGGTCATACTCAATTTTCTGAATAAAAGGGACAGGGATACAACCTGAATAGTCCGCTGGAGTCTGCACGTCAATTAATGGATGGCTCTTGACCTCCGGAAAACTTTGACCGCTCAGGACTGCAGCGCGCGCTAAAGTTGTAACCGGAGATGCGCCGGGGTCTTGCACATGAAAGGCAAAACAGGCATGTTACCCTAGGTTAGGTTTGCTAATGCATTGTTTTCAAAAGAACCTTGTGGCGACAGATTCTTCTGGAATCTGTAATTTCCTCATTCAGCCCCGCCTGAGGAATGCCAGCTTTCTTGGCAAGTGATCAGTTTAAGCGGTCGTGTGTCATCCGAATAACACAATCTAACTGCCTAATTTCCTGGCTCAGGAGAATGCCGGTTCCCTCCGTATCCTGCTGCAAACCAGCAGCCTCCGAACAGCTTCATGACGAAAATATGTCAGGAAGATAAAGTCAAGAATCTGGCGGTCTTTTTGTTAACACTTTTTCCATTCTGAAAAGATGGGAAAGTGATTAAATAAGATGTGGCCGGGACACAAAAAACCGAAGCACGTCTATCGCTAAAGGCTGACCAAGTATCTTGGCGCCGTCCCCGGAAAGCCTTGTTTCAGATCAGGCTCCCGAAGCATCTCTGGGCTGTCGTCACTGTGTTACCGGAGAGGATGGCCCAAGATCCAAACCGCCAAGATAGCTCGACAGATGTCGAGCTTAATCGCATGTAATCACTTTATAAACTTCGGGTGCGCAATCCAAGCCACACAAAGCTGCTCAGGATTTAACCAAGCCTTGTTGCACCGCAGAAAAACTCCACCCACCGCCCCACACAGAATTGACTTGGCGGAATGGCTGCAGTATCGCTCCAGAAAATAGTTAAGATTCTGCTAATTTCCGCCGAATAATTGGAGGTTGAGATGTTCGACCAGACTGCGGTTCCTGTTAACGAGTATGCCCGTTACTCTCGTTTCGAAAGCCGTTTCGGCCGGAAGTCGACCCAGCAGCCCATGTTCTTCATGGTGAAGCGCGCTTTCGACATCGTTCTCTGTATCGCCATGCTGCCGCTGCTGGGCCTGTTCATGCTGGCACTTCTCCTGCTCAACCCCTTCATGAACCAGGGAAAACTCTTCTTTGTTCAGACCCGGATGGGCCGGCACTGCAAGCCCTTCCGGGCGATCAAGTTCCGCACCATGCGCGACGCCTCGGCGGTCGCGGCCAAGCGCACCGCAAACTGCCCGCTGGAAGTCGACCGCATCACCAAGCTTGGCCGCTATCTGCGCAAGTGCCGGATCGACGAGCTGCCGCAGATTCTGAACGTGCTGCGCGGGGACATGAGCTTGATCGGGCCGCGTCCGGATTACTATGACCACGCCCTGCATTTCCTCGAAGAGGTGCGCGGCTACCGCGAGAGGCACCTTGTCCGCCCCGGGATCAGCGGGCTCGCGCAGACCGAGCTCGGCTATATCGAGGGGGTCGAGGCCACCCGACGCAAGGTGCGTGCCGATCTCTACTACATCACCAATGCTGGTTTCCGGCTGGAAGCCTGGATCATCTGGCGCACCCTGTCGGTGGTGTTCCGCTTCGCCGGCGCCTGATCCGCAGGCAGCGGACCCGGCTTACAGGTTTGTCAGGAACGTGACGCCGTCCATGGAGACATGGGCGGCGCTCAGCCGTCCAGTGGCATAGGCTCCAGTATCGGTGGCGATGCGGCCCGCCACGACCTGCGGCTCCGGCACGATAGTATGGCCATGCACCACCCAGAGCCCGTCCCGCCGGGGCGTCTTCTCGAACTCCGGATGGCCCCACATCAGAACGGACGGCCGCTGCGCCGCCAGAGGCAGCGCGGGATCCAGTCCGGCATGGACCACCACGACATTTCCCGACTGCCAAGACAGCGGCAGGCCCGCCAGCCAGTCGAGCAGATCCGGCCCCATCGCATCTGCCAGCTTGTCGCGCAACACTCTATGAGAAGCCTGCCCCGGGCGGTGACCGATGCCATAGCTGGCGAGGGTCTGGAGCCCGCCATGACGCAGCCAAAACTCCCCCCCCTCCTCGGGGTTTTCAAGAAAATCCAGGCACATCTGCTCGTGATTACCTTTCAGGCAAACAAAATCCTCGCCAAATTCTTTGGCGAGGGCCCATAGCCGCGTCAGGGCCTGCGCCGACTGCTCGCCCCGGTCCATGTAATCGCCGAGGCAGATGACAGGCGGAACCTGGGGCAGGCTTTCGATCTTTGAGAGCAAGGCTTCGAGAGCGGGCAGGCTGCCATGGATGTCGCCGATGGCGCAGAAGGGCCTATCGGGGGCAAGGGGGGCGTCGAATGCTGGCTTCGCTTGGCCCGAACCCTTGGCTCTGAACAGGTGGCTGAGAATCTTCATGTGCCCCCTATATCGGGGACACATGGCCTAGGCGAGGGGCCTTGCAGCCCATTGAACGGTCAAAGAGCGCTTCGTGCAGCAGAGTTTATCAATGTCGGGAAAAGCTGCTGCAGGGCGCGGTTCCACTGCGTGATCGGCTGCTCTTCAATGAAGATCACGTCGTTGGGACGCAGTTGGAAGCGAGTTGCCAAGATCATGTCAGCGGCATTGCGGGCATTGAGATGATAGGCAGTGATTGCGCCCACAACTTCAGGCCGGGAAGATCCGCGCAGCACATAGATCTGGCTCGGATCACCCGTCGTGTTGCTAAACCCGCCTGCATCATAGAGCGCATCGGCCAGCGTCGCATGCTGGTTGAAAGGCAGTGCGAACCGGCTCTGAGCCTTCACCTCGCCGGACAGGTAGACGTAATCCCGCTCGACTGCCCCCAACTCGTCCTGAAGCTGGAACAGTTGACGACGCTCGCTCAATGCGTCCCGGCGTAAGGTGATTTCATCTACGAGCACGTCTAGGGCAGAAGACCGCACCTCGTTGCGCAGGGTGATGACGTCGATCTGCGCCTGATAGAATTCCATGGCGCGGTCGAGATCGTAGCTGGTATCGACAAAGACCGCATCACCATTAAGCAACACCTTCTGCTGCAGATCGGAGCGCTGCAGATAGGTTTCCACAGGCATCTGATAGAGTGTGCCGCCCCGGTAGACTCGGATCGAGGCGAATTCCACGTCCCGCACCGTCATCCCACCCGCCGCGGTCAGCGCCTCGGCGAGGGTCAGCCGGTTGGGCGTGATCGGCAGCAGGGCAGGTGTTCCCACGGCACCGCCCACGGTGATCTTCTGCGAGTTGAACTCTGCCACTTCGAGGCTGAAGCTCGGGTTGATCTGGTTTTCCACGAGGACCTGGAAAATCTGGTCCTCGGCCTGTTGCAGGGTACGGCCTTCAACCTGCACGGCGCCGATCTCGGGAATGGCGATGCTGCCGTCATCGCGCACCGTATAGCCCTGACGCTGGTTCTGCGCCGCCAGAAGCCCGGAAAGCTGTTCCACCGTATCGCCCGCGCTGCGGGTCGCCAGCAGCAGGACATCGCCCACGCCGATGCGATAAGGTTGGGGCTGGACATCGGGCAGCGGCCGCAATTCCAACACGCGGCGGTTTTCATCGGGAAGATAGGGCATGGCGGGCAGCGCCCCCGGCCCCATCAGCCCTGAGCCCGTTCCGGCGGTGGCGAAGAATTCGGCGGGCAGCTGCCGAGGCGTGTATTTTGCGGCATTGGCGAGCACGACCGTTTCCGCATCCAGCGGCACCACCGTGACCGGCGCGCCTGCGGCGCGTTCCCTGACCGACGGGCTGTTATAGGAAACGCCGCAGCCCGCAGCGAGGCCCAGCAGAGCCAGTGTGGCGATCCTAGCAAAGGTCATCATATCGAAAGGCACTGAAATCCTCGCGTTCTAAAAATGGTCCAATTGACTGAGAGGATCGGACCGGATCAGCCTGACCCCTGTTTACTATGTCCGCTCCTGCGACACGACCTTGCCGCGTTCCCTGAGCCGGACAATCAAATTCGATCGCGCCAAATCTGCAACAATCCGGCATTTCCGCTTCACATTGCGTAGAACAGGACATCATTTCCGGCAAGAGCTTGCAGTATGCCTGCGTCCTGCAGGAAGACCGGGATCCGTGCAAGACCGGACTTGAACTCTGCAGACAGGACCGTCAGGCTCGGGCGCATAAGAGTGACGAAGTTGTTTTCATGGCCATATTTGGGACCGCGACATGAGCACGCCCACACAGATCATGTCTCTGGCAGACCATCTTGCCCGGACGGGCCAGCCGGTTGAAGCCGAGACCAGCCCGGCGCTGTCCTGGACGCCCTTTGCCTCCTACGGCTTTGCCCGGGATTTTCTGTCGGTCCCGGTCGTGCTGGCCGAACTGCACCAGACCGCCTGCGCCATGCCGATCCTCTTCGCCTCCCATGGCGGAGCGCTCTATCCCGCCGCCCTGCTCCGGCTGCAGGACGAGGCCGATACCCGCGTGATCACCGAGACCGGCGACTGGAGCGGCATCTATGTGCCGGGGCAGCTGCGCGCCCATCCCTTTGCCTGCGCGCTCGCGCCGGATTTCCGCATCCTCCGCGATCCCGGCAGCCCCTGTTTCGGCCCGGGCACCGCCGCGCCGCGGCGGGCCTTCGACGGCACCGGCGCCCCGACCCCGGATTTCACCAGGCTGCAGGCCTTCCTGCAGGCCTGGCATCTCTCGCTGCGCCAGACGCTGCGCGCCGGAGCCGCCATTGCCAAGGCCGCGCTGCTGCGGCCCGCGCAGAGCCTGCCCGCCTTTGCCGATCCCTGTTTCGCGCCCTACCGGGTCGTCGATCCGCCGGCCCTGTCGCGGCTGGGACAGGCGCGCAAGCTCGCCCTGCTGGACACGGGCGCGATGGAGCTTCTGCATGCGCATCTGACCTCGCTCGAGACCGTGCCGCATCTGCGGCGGCTGGCCCGGGCCCTGCGCGCGGGCCCCCGGCAGACCGGGGCGCAGAGCCCGTCGCCCGACGGTCTCGGGGGCTTTCTCGACGCCATGACGCTCGCCTATGAGCAAGACAGCGCAACCTCACCTTACTCAACCTCCGAGGGATCATGACCAGCTGGCACGGTATCATCTGCATCGCGGCGTCGGTAATCGCTCTGGGGGGATGCGCGGACCGCGCCCCGCAGCAGGACGCCGCCCCCGTGGCTCCCGCCGCCACAGCCTCCCCCCCGCCCGCGCCGCCCGCCGCCCGTCTGGCGCCGGATCTTGGACGCAGCGCCTTTGGCGCCTCGGTGGCCCGCGCGGTGCTGACCAGCCCCGACGTGCGCATCGCCACCTCCGAGATCGGCTCGGCCCGGGCCGAGCTGGTCGCGGCCAAGGGCGCCTTCCGCCCGGAATTCTCCACCGGGCTCGACCTGCAGTCGCGCTATTCCTCGCGCAGCGACAGCACCAACAGCAGCACCAGCCCCTATGTGCGGGTGAGCCAGCTGATCTATGACGGTGGCGTGGCCCGCAACCAGCGCACCGCCGCCACCGCCGGGGTCTGGCAGGCGCGCGACGCGCGGCTGGTGCAGGCCGCAGGCGCCGCCATGGCGGCGGTCGAGGCGCATGTGGGCGTGCTGGCCGCGCAGGAGGTTCTGGCGCTGACCCAGCAGAATCTCGACACCCATCGCGATTACATGACCCAGATCGAGGAGCGCCGCAGCGTCGGCGCGGGGCTCGAATCCGACGTGCTGACCATCCGCAGCCGTCTGGCCGATGCCGAGACCCGCGCCGCCGATGCCGAGGCCGGGCTGGATCAGGCCCGCGCCATCTATGCCGAGGTCTTCGACACCGACCCCTCCGCCCTCAGCGCCCCGCCCCGCGCCCCCGCGCTGGACTGGAGCACCGAGCGCACCATCGCGGCCAGCCCGCGGATGCGCAGCCTCGAAGGCCAGATCGAGGCCGCCGAGGCGCGGCTGCGGGCGGTGCGCGCCCAGCAGACCCCCCGGGTCGAACTGGGCAGCACGGCGCTGCGCGGCGATCGCGGCGGGGCGGATGTGGTTTTCGATATCTCGGTCGACTACACCTTCGACACCCGCCAGCAGTCCAGCGCCGCCATCGACCGGGCCGAGGCCGAACTGGACGGGCTGCGCTACGAGAAGGACCGGCTGGGCCGCGACATCCGCCGCGCGCTGGATTTCCTCGCCTCGGACCGCACCGCCGGGGAACGCCGCCTGACCGCCGCCCGCGCCGCCGTGGAGGCGAGCGAGGCCAATGTCGCCGCCGCCCGCGACGAATTCTCCATCGGGCGCCGCTCGCTGCTCGAGGTGCTGGACGCGCAGCGCGAATTTCTCGAAGCGCAGCGCACGCTGGTCGATGCCCGCCGGGAACGGCTGCTCACGGGCTATCAGGCGCTGGCCCTGACCGGCGACATCCTTGACGCCTTCGGCATCGCGCTCGAACCCGTGGTGCTGCCATGACCACGCCCGCCGCCCTGACCGAGGCGCCGCAGCGGCCGCTTTCGGCGCTGGAGGCCTGCCTTTTGCATGTCACCTCCGAACTCGACCGGCCGATCACCCATGCCGCGCTCTATTCGGCGGTCTCCGATCCGGAGGGCTACCTCACCATTCCCGACGCGCTGCAGGTGGCGGAACGGGCGGGGCTGCAGGCGGCCTTTGGCGCGCATCCGCTGAAGCGCTTCGATGACAGCCTGACCCCGGCGATCCTGTTTCTGGAAAATGACCGCGCGGTGGTGCTGCACCGGGTGCGGGGCAAGACCTGCATCGTCTATGATCCCGATCTGGGCGAGCGTCCCGGCGAGATCGCCCGCGACCGGCTGGCGGCGGGCTATACCGGCCATGCCCTGCTGCTGCGCGCCGATTACCGCGAGGATCTGGCGCGCACCCGCCCGGCGCGCGGGCACTGGTTCTGGTCCTCGCTCGCCGCGAACCGCTGGTCCTATGCGCAGGTGATCCTTGCGGCGGTGCTGACCTCGGTGCTGGGCCTGTCCACCTCGATCTTCACCATGGTGGTCTATGACCGCATCCTGCCGAACGAGGCGACGGAATCGCTGATCGCGCTGACGATCGGCATCGGCATCGCGCTGGTCTTCGACTTTCTCATCAAGACCCTGCGAGCGGGCTTCATCGACCGGGCCGGGGAAAAGGCCGATCTGATGATGGGGCGGCGCATCTTCGACCAACTTCTGGATCTGCAGCTGGCGGCCCGGCGCGGCAGCACCGGGGCCATGGCCAGCACCCTGCGCGAATTCGAGACGCTGCGCGACTTCTTCACCTCCGCCAGCCTCGTGGCGCTGGTCGACCTGCCCTTCATCCTGCTGTTCATCTTCGTCATCCACCTGATCGGCGGGCCTCTGGCGCTGATCCCCGCCATCGCGGTGCCGCTGGTGCTGGTGGTGGGGCTGGCGGTGCAGCCTTTTCTGGGCCGGCTCGCCGAGCGCAGCCAGCTGGACGGGCAGTCCAAGCAGAGCGTGCTGGTCGAGACCATCACCGGGCTGGAGACGATCAAGGCCAGCGGCGCGGCGCGCTTCATGCGCGCCCGCTGGGAGGAGGCCATCTCCAAACAGGCCCGGCACGGCGGCCAGAGCCGCGCCATCACCCAGTTCGCCCTGAACGCCACCGCCTTCACCCAGCAGGCGGCGCAGGTGATGATCATCTTCTACGGGGTGTTCCTGATCTCCGAAGGCGTGACCTCGATGGGGGCGCTCATCGCCAGCGTGATCCTGACCGGGCGCTGTCTGGCGCCGCTGGCGCAGCTGGCCCAGACCCTGACCCGGCTCAATCAGGCCCGCAGCTCGTTCCGCTCGCTCAACGCGCTGATGCGCGCCGACAGCGAGCGCCCGGATGACCGCAGCTGGATCTCCCGCCCGGTGCTGCATGGCGAGATCACCTTCGAGGAGGTGCGCTTCACCTATCCCGGCCAGCTCGTGGAGACGCTGAAAGGCGTGTCCTTCACCATCCAGCCCGGCGAGAAGGTCGCGATCCTCGGCCGGATCGGCTCGGGCAAGAGCACCGTGGCGCGGATGCTGCTCGGGCTCTACCAGCCCGCCTCGGGGGCGGTGCGGGTGGACGGGGTGGACATCCGCCAGATCGATCCGGGCGACCTGCGCCGCAATATCGGCGCGGTGCTGCAGGATGTCTGGCTGTTCACCGGGACGCTGCGCGACAATATCGCCATCGGCGGCATCCGGCCCTCGGATGCCGAGATCCTCAAGGCCTCTCAGATCGCCGGGGTCGAAGATTTTGTCGCCCGCCACCCCGCCGGCTATGACATGCCGCTTGGCGAGAAGGGCGAGGGCCTGTCGGGCGGCCAGAAACAGGCGATCAGCCTTGCCCGCGCGCTGGTGGGCGATCCGCCGATCCTGCTGCTGGACGAGCCGACCAGCGCCATGGACGTGCAGAAGGAGGCCGAGGTCATCCAGAACCTGCGCAGCCGCATGAAGGACAGCACGATGATCATCGTCACCCACCGCACCTCGCTGCTCGATCTGGTCGACCGGGTCATCGTGATCGGCGACGGCAAGGTGCAGGCCGACGGCCCCAAGAGCCTGTTGCAGCGCAACTCCGCCACCACACCCCGCGCCGTGGGGACCGGCGCATGAGCGGGCACCGGGATTTCGAGGCGCTGGCCCGGCAGATGAAGGGCCGGTCGCCCGCGCGCAACAGCCTGCTGCTGCTGCTGATCCTCGGCTTCATCGCCGCCGCCGTCCTCTGGGCGGCGCTGACCGAGATCGACGACGTCACCCGGGCGGACGGGCGCGTGGTGCCCTCGGGCGACGTGCAGATCATCGAGGCGGCGGAAAACGGTGTGCTGGAGGCGCTGCATGTCAGCGAGGGCGAGGTGGTGGCGGCCGATGCCCTGCTGATGGAACTGGACGGGATGCAGCTGACCGCGCAGCTCGATCAGGAACAGCAGCGCGCCTATGGGCTCATGGCCCGGATCGAGCGGCTGGAAACCGAGATCGCCGGCACGGAGGAAGGGCTGACCTTCGAGGAGTCGCTGGTGGCGCTGGCCCCGGAGGTGGTGAAGACCGAGGCCGCGCTCTATCAGGGGCGGCTCGATTCCCTCTCCACCGAGATCGCCATTCTGGAAAACCAGCGCGAGCAGCGCCAGCGCGAGCATGAGGAAGAACTGGTGGGTCTTGCCACCGCCGAGGAGACGCTGGCGGTCATGGCCGAGGAACGCGCCATGATGGAGCCGCTGGTGACGCGCGGCATCGAACCCCAGACCACGCTGCTGACCCTGCGCCGGAGCGAGGTGGAATGGGAGGGGCGCAAGGTGCGGGCCGAGGCGGCGATCGGGCGGTTCGCCTCGGTCATGGCCGAGATCGACGCGAAGATCGCGGCGCAGAAACGCAGCTACCGCGCCGATGCGCTCACCGATCTTGCGATCTCCACCGCCGAGCTTGCGGCGCTGAAACCCTCCCTGCCCGCCCTGCAGCAGCGCGCGGGCCGGGCCCAGATCCGCGCGCCGCTGCGCGGCGTGGTCAACCGCATCCACCGCACCACCCGCGGCAGCATGGCTCGGGCCGGCGAGCCGCTGCTGGAGATCGTGCCGCTTGACGACACACTGCTGGTCGAAGCCTATATCCAGCCCGATGACATCGCCTTTCTCTATCCCGGCCAGAAGGTGAAGGTGAAGATCACCGCCTATGATTTCGCGCGCTACGGCGCGCTGGACGGGGAGATCCTGCGCATCGGCGCCGACACGATCCAGCGCTCGGAACGCAATGACGAGGAGGTCTTCGTGGCCGAGATCCGCACGCAGAGCACGATCCTCGACGCGGCCGGAGAGACGGTGCAGATCATGCCCGGCATGATCGCCCAGGTCGATATCCTCGCCGGGCGCAAGACCGTGCTCGATTACATCATCAAGCCGGTGATCAAGGTCAAGGATCAGGCCTTCCGCGAGTAGAGGGCGTCTTCCGGATCCCGGAAACTTCCCGTCGCTGGCCCGGACGGCCAGCGACAGAAGGGCCGTCTGCGCGCGGGTGAGTCTCTCAGACCCACCGCCCGATCGCGCTGACCCGGACGTTGCGCACCTGCGCCGCCGGGTCGATCGGGGTGATGCCGGTCAGGTTCAGCACCACCGAGACGCCGCCGGATCCCTGTCGGCACAGGCCGAATTGCGACGCGGAACAGTTGATGTAGTCGGATCCCGAATTGGGCGCGGTCAGGCTGACGCTGCGCGTGCCGACAAAGGGCTGGGCAAAGGTCCATGTGCCGCCGACATTGTTATAGGCTCCGGCCAGCATGGTCAGGCTGTGGGTGCAGATCTGCGTGCCATCGGCAAGCCGCAGAAAGCTGCCATTGGCGGTGCTGCCCGACTGGATCGCGGCCCCGGTGGGCTGGCCGCCGCTCTGGCTGACCTCGCCCAGCAGGTTGCCGGGGCTGTAGCCGTAATCGGCGCGCATCAGCCGCCCCGGCGTCACGTCGCTGGCCGAGGCCTGCACCGCCGCGCCGCTGACATGGCCGGTGGCCCCGTCCACCGCCAGCGCCTCGATCCAGGCGCTGCCCTCGGCGCTGACCTTCAGCGCCCAGGCGTCGCTGCCCGAAAGCCCCATCTCGGCCCGGCCCGACCAGTTGGTCTGGAACAGCAGGCTTGCCGTGTCGGCGGGCGTGGCCTTGTTGACCTTCATCTGATGGCCCGCCCCGGCATGGCTGAAGAGCGACGCCTCGGCGGCCAGCGCCAGCCGGTTGACCGCATCATGCGCCGTGCCGATGCCCAGCCCCGGCAGCTGGTCCAGATCGGGCTGGCGGATTTCCCAGGCGCTGCCGGTCCAGACCACCTGCCGGCCTTCGGCGCGCACCTCGGCCCACCAGCCGGGGGCGGGCGGCACGAAGCGCCAGACCCCGCTGTCGAACACCGCCACCGCGCCCTCCTGCCCAGCCCAGTCCCCCACCGCCCCGGGCGCCACCAGATGGCGCTGGCCCTGCCCCGGCTCGGCGGGGGGCGCGGTGCGGCTGCGATCCTCCACCACCAGCTGCACCGCCGCCTCCAGCAGCAGCAGCGCCTCGTTCACGGTCACATGTTTCTGCGCCTGCGCGGGCTGCAGCAGCGGCAGGGCAAGGATGGGCGAGGTGTCGGGCATGGGGCTCTCCGCGGTCTGATCCGCGGGCAGGCTAGAGGCGCGGAGCTTGCCGGTTTCTTGCCGCCCCGCGCGCCGGAGGTGCCGCCGCCGCAACAGCGCCACCCAAGGCCCCGCCGCGAAACCTTTCGCATGCGAAAGGTTTCAGCGCCCGCGCGCGCGCAGCCAGGCCGAAAGATCGGCGATGAAGCCGCGATCCACCGCCTCCCCGCTCAGCACCACATGGCCGGCCCGCGCCTCCATGCGCACCGGCGGGGTGCGGGCGGGCACCGCCGCAGGCTGGGCCGGGCCGCGGCGGGCCCCCAGAAAGGCCTGCAGCCGCGCCGCCTCGTCTTCGGCATCGCGCGGCGGGCGCGCCTCCAGATCCGCGCGCAGGGCTTCCGCCTGTCCCTCCGCCTCCAGCGCCTTCGACAGCGCCAGCCCCAGCCGCTCGGTCAGAGCGGCGGGATGGCGCAGCGCCCCGTCCAGCGCCTGCACCACGGGCAGGAAGGATTTGATCTTGGACCGCCGCGCATAAGAGGCCGAGGCAAAGAGCGTCTGCAGCGCCTGTTTCTCGGTCTCGAACACCTCCGCCTCCAGCGCGCGCAGCACGATGCGGGCGCGTTCGTAATGCGAAAGATCGGCGCGGATCTCGTTTTCCTCGACCATGGCCACATAGCTTGCGGCCAGATCCTGCGGCTGGCGCAGCAGCGCCAGCACCTGCGCAAACCGCGCCTCGCCGGTCTCTGCCGCAAGCTGGCGCAGCGCCAGCAGCCGCCGCCAGCCGGAGATCAGCCCGTAGCGCGGACCCTGCCCCCCGGGCAGCGCCATCACCTCGATGGGCGTCTGCTGGCCGCGGGCGCGCAGGCTCTGCTTCAGCGCCTCAAAAGCCTCGGGCTCCACCCCCAGCCGGTCGCGCATCAGATGCTCGGCCTCGATCTGCTCCAGCGGCAGGGCGCGGATCATCCGGCCCTCGGCCTCGGCCCGGGCCAGAATGCCGGTCATCTCCGACAGCGCCGCCTCGGTGGCGGCGGCCCCCGCCACCTGCGCGATGGGCGGGCGCAGCGGGCTGAGCGGCCCGCCCTGCCCCGGCGCTGGGGCTGCCGCCCCCGGTGCTGTCTGTGCGGGCACGGCGCCCGGCTGCGGATCCGGTTCCGCCCCGAACCCGGCCTGCGCGGGTGTCAGCCGTCTGCGTTTTGCCATGACCCCGGTCCTTTCCCTGTGCTGGTCCGGCGCGGGCCCGCGCCGGAAGATGGAGATGCGCCGCGGCCTCAGCCTTCGGCCCGCGCCAGATCCTCGCGCCGCCAGATGCCGACCAGCAGCCGCTTGAAGGCGGCATAGGTCTCGTCGAAGGTCTGCCGCCCGCGGGCATAGGTCTCGCGGTTGAAATCGCGGTAATCGGCCTCGTAGATGCCCGCCACCTGTTCGCCCGCCTGCCCGATCAGCGCGGTGAAATCCTGCCGGTGCGGGCTCAGCACCGGACCCAGATAGGCCTGCATCAGGGCGGCCAGTTCCGCCTGCTGGTTGCCGTCATACCGGGTGATGACCGCGCGCACCGCATCCCATTCAAAGGCGAGCCCCTCGCGCCCCAGCGCGCGGGCCGCCATGTTCTCCGCCTCTTCGATAGAGGCGAAGGTGGAATGCAGCATGTCGAAAAACCGCCCCGTGCTGTCAAATTCCAGAAACGAGGCCCCGAGCGGCACCAGCAGGATATCCGCCGCCGCCAGCCCGTTGATGGTCAGATATCCCAGCGCGGGCGGCGTATCGAGAAAGATCAGGTCATACTGGTCAAGGATGCCATCCGCTTCGAGACTTTCCGACAGCGCATCCCAGAGCTTCCAGCTGCGCCCCTGCATCCGCCAGACCGGGATCTGGAATTCCGCCCAGTAAAGGTTCAGCTGCGCGCCGATCAGGTCGATATTGGGCCAGTGGGTTTTCTGCACCAGCGCGCCCGCCTCCAGCTTCAGCGCCTCCGACAGCGTGTCGTCCAGCGGCAGCGGGCTGTCGCCGCGATCCACCCGGGCGCGGTTCTCGGCCTGCTGGTGGCGGGCGTAATGGCGGGCGAGCAGCGGGAAGACCGTTGCCCATTCATCCGCCACGCGCCCCCCGAAGATCGAGGTCATCGAGCCCTGGCTGTCGAGATCGATGACCAGCACCCTGTAGCCATCAAGGGCGGCCGACATGGCCAGATGCGCGCAGGTCGAGGTCTTGCCCACCCCGCCCTTGAAATTCGCCACCGCCACGATCTTGGCGGGCAGGCCCTCGGGGCGGTAGGGGCGGTATTCCTTGGCCCGGGATCCTTCCGCCGCGAAATGCGCGCGCAGCCGCAGCACCTCGTCAAGCGTGAACCAGCGCGCCGCCCCTTCCGAGGCGGCACGCCCCTGGGGCAGGTCGGGATGCTGGCGCAGCACCCGGCGGAAATGCGCAGGCGCCACCGGGATCAGGTAGCGGGTGATTTCCCATGTGGAGAAGAGCCGCAGCTCCTTGCGGCCCTCGGGGTTGAGCCCGCGCCCGGCCAGATCGTCGCGCCCGCGTCCGCAGGCGGCGGCGATCTCGGCAAAGCGCGCGCTGCCTGCGGGCGCGCCCAGATCGGCCAGCGCCTGATCGGGATCGATGTTGAAATAGGGGGGTAGGGTCAGGGTCTCGGGGGCCATGCCAGCGCCTCATGTATCGCGTTTTTTTTAGGATATCACAAAACGCGATACATGAAAGGATTTTGAGGACACCCACATAATTTCTTTGCAAAATCTATGGGTTGTCGGGGGGTGTCCGGGCGGGCCTGGCCTTGCCTGTGGCATATCCGTCGCGCGGGATCTGTTAAATTGGGTTAGTTATACGTTACAGGTCCCGGGCTTGTGGTGCAAACCCCTGTATTTCAAGCCGGATCGGCGCTGACGGGCGGCACAGGCGATTCCGAAACCACGCTCAAACGATTCCGATCCCCCGATGAGGTGACTCCAAAGCCACGTTCGCGGCGGTCTGCGCACTGGACGCGGGCTGTGGACAACTTTAGTCTGGGTGTCACTGAAACCACGATGCGCCAAGGCCGACAGCAGAGCGGCCGCGCAGCGACGATCCCCCGGGGCGGGGCAGAGGGCAGGCTGATGAGCGGGGTGATCCCGGCACGCGGCGGAGGGCGGGAGCCCGACCGCCAACCGACGGCGGATTTCTTCCTCTGCGACATCTTTGATGCCTCGCCGAAGGATGACATGGCGAGCATGGAGCATCCGCTGTTCAGCCTTGCCACCCGGCCCGACCGCCGCATCCTGAGCTATGACCATAACGGCACCCGCATCGAGGTGGTGCCTTCGGTCAAGGGGCTGGCGACGATCCATGACAAGGACATCCTGATCTACTGCATCAGCCAGCTGATGGCGGCGATGAATGCGGGCCGCAGCCTCAGCCGCACCCTGCATCTGCGCGCCCATGACCTGCTGGTGGCCACCAACCGCGAAACCTCTGGCGATGGCTACAAGCGCCTGCGCGAGGCTTTCGAGCGGCTGGCGGGCACGCGCATCACCACCAATTACGAAACCGGCGGCCATGAGGTGACCACCGGCTTCGGCCTGATCGAAAGCTGGCAGATCGTGCGCAAGTCGCGCGGCGGGCGCATGGTCAGCGTCGCGGTCACGCTCAGCGAATGGCTGTGGCGCGCGGTGCTGTCGAAATCGGTGCTGACGCTCAGCCGCGAGTATTTCCAGCTGCGCAAGCCGCTGGAGCGGCGCATCTACGAGCTGATCCGCAAACATTGCGGCCGCCAGCCCGCATGGCGCGTCTCGGTGGAGGTGCTGCACAAGAAATCCGGATCCGCCTCGCCGCGCCGGGTGTTCCGCCGCATGCTGCGCGACATGATCGCCGCTGATCTTCTGCCCGATTACCACCTCTCCGAGGAGCCGGGCGACGTGATCCGCGCCAGCCCCCGCGCCAGCATGGTGGAGCCCCCCGTCCAGAGCCCGCGCCCGCAGCTGGCCGCAGCCACGCTGGAGGCCGCGCGCGCCACAGCCCCCGGCGCCGATGTCTATGCGCTGCAGGCGGAATGGGAGGCGATGTGGCGCCGCTCCGGCAGCCCGGTGCTGCGCAGCCCCGACCGCGCCTTTCTGGGCTGGCTGGCCCGCCGCGGCGAGGGCTGATCCTCGCGGGATCCCGCGCGCGCCGGGGGCTGCTGGTGACAGGCCGGGGGCCGGATGCTAAGAGCCGGACAGCATTCATCATCCGGATTGAAAGGCGTTTGCGCCCATGCAGATCGAAGAGACCGGGCTTGACGGCGTCAGGCTCATTACCCCCCGACGCTTTGGCGATCACCGCGGCTTCTTTTCCGAAAGCTGGTCGCGCAAGGCGCTGGCGGATCACGGCATCAGCATCGATTTCGTGCAGGACAACCATTCGCTGTCGATGACGCCGGGCACGGTGCGCGGCCTGCATTTTCAGGCGCCGCCCCGCGCGCAGGACAAGCTGGTGCGCTGCGGGCGCGGCGCGCTCTTCGATGTGGCGGTGGACATCCGCCGCGGCAGCCCGACCTATGGCAGATGGGTGGGCTATGAGCTGAGCTTCGAAAATGGCCGCCAGCTGCTGGTGCCCGCAGGCTTTGCCCATGGCTTCATGACCCTGCTGCCCGAGACCGAGATCGTCTACAAATGCTCCGACACCTATGCGCCGGAAACCGAAGGCGCGCTGCTGTGGAACGACCCCGGGATCGGCATCGACTGGCCGCTGTCGGGGATCGAGCCGGTGATTTCCGCCAAGGATGCCGAGGCGGGCGGCATCGCCGGGTTTGACAGCCCTTTCGCATGGAAAGACTGACAGCATGAAGATCCTTGTGACCGGCGGCGCCGGGTTTATCGGTTCGGCGGTGGTGCGGCTTGCCATCGCGCGCGGCCATCAGGTGGTCAATCTGGACGCGCTGACCTATGCGGCCTGTCTCGACAATGTGGCGCCGGTGGCCGACAGCCCCGATTACGCCTTCGAGCAAGCCGATATCCGCGACCGCGCGGCGCTTGACCGCATCCTCGCGCAGCACCGCCCCGAGGCCATCCTGCATCTGGCGGCGGAATCCCATGTCGACCGGTCGATCGACGGGCCGGGCACCTTCATCGACACCAACATCACCGGCACCTACACCCTGCTGGAGGCGGCGCGGAGCTACTGGCAGGCCGAAGGCCGCCCCGCGGCTTTCCGCTTTCACCACATCTCCACCGACGAGGTCTTCGGCTCGCTGCCCGCCGATCCGGCGGTGAAATTCACCGAGACCACGCCTTACGATCCGCGCTCGCCCTATTCGGCGTCGAAGGCCGGATCGGACCATCTGGTCCGCGCCTGGCACGAGACCTATGGCCTGCCGGTGGTGCTGACCAACTGCTCCAACAATTACGGTCCCTATCATTTCCCCGAAAAGCTGGTGCCGGTCATCATCCTCAACGCGCTGGCCGGAAAGCCGCTGCCGATCTATGGCGACGGCTCCAACATCCGCGACTGGCTTTACGTGGAGGATCACGCCGACGCGCTGCTGCTGGTGGTGCAGAAGGGCGCGGTCGGGCGCAGCTACAATATCGGCGGCGAGAACGAGCGCAGCAATCTTGACCTGGTGCGCACGCTCTGCGCCATCCTCGACGATCTGCGCCCCAAGGCCAGCGGCAGCTATGCCGACCAGATCACCTTCGTGACCGACCGTCCGGGCCATGACGCGCGCTATGCCATCGACCCGACCCGCATCCGCGAGGAACTGGGCTGGCGGCCTTCGGTCACGGTGGAAGAAGGCCTGCGTCGCACGGTGCAGTGGTATCTCGACAATCCCGCCTGGTGGCAGGCGCTGCAGTCGCGCCACGGCGTGGGCGAACGGCTGGGCGTCACCGCATGACACCCGGACCTTGCGCAAACCTTTCGCATGCGAAAGGTTTGGCAGACGGCGCTGCGTAAGGGTTTACACAAGGAGTCTGGTGACGATGACACGACGCAAGGGCATCATTCTGGCAGGCGGCTCCGGCACGCGGCTCTATCCGATCACGCAGGGCGTGTCGAAACAGCTGCTGCCGGTCTATGACAAGCCGATGATCTATTACCCGCTGACCGCGCTGATGCTGGCGGGCCTGCGCGAGATCGCGGTGATCACCACGCCGCAGGACCGCGACCAGTTCCAGCGCACGCTGGGCGATGGCAGCCAGTGGGGGCTGGATCTGACCTATATCGAACAGCCCTCGCCGGATGGTCTGGCGCAGGCCTATCTGCTGGCCGAAGACTTCCTTGACGGCGCGGCCTCGGCCATGGTGCTGGGCGACAACATCTTCTTCGGCCATGGCCTGCCCGACCTTCTGGCCGAGGCCGGGGCGCAGGACACCGGCGGCACGGTCTTTGGCTATCACGTCGCCGATCCCGAACGCTATGGTGTGGTGGATTTCGACCTTGCGGGCAATGCCCGCGCCATCATCGAAAAGCCCGAGGTGCCGCCCTCCTCCTATGCCGTCACCGGGCTCTATTTCCTCGACGGAACCGCCCCGGACCGCGCCCGCAAGGTGCAGCCCTCGCCGCGCGGCGAGCTGGAGATCACCAGCCTGCTGGAAAGCTACCTGCTCGACGGAACCCTGACGGTCAAACGCATGGGCCGCGGCTATGCCTGGCTTGATACCGGCACGCATGGCTCGCTGCTCGATGCGGGGAATTTTGTGCGCACGCTCACCGAACGGCAGGGCCAGCAGGTGGGCAGCCCGGACGAGGTCGCCTTCCAGATGGGCTGGCTTTCCGCCGAGCAGCTGACCGAACGCGCACGGCGGTTTTCCAAGAACAGCTATGGCGCCTATCTGCTGGCGCTGGCCGAAGGCCGCACCTGAAACGGGAGCGGATCTTTCGCATGCGAAAGATCTGTCACTCCTGCTCCCTTCGCCAGAAGGCCCGCTTGGCGCAGGTCTTCTGGCTGCCCCCCGCGGTCAGGCGGTTTCCTTGGTGATGTCATCGATCCGGCGCAGGGTCTTCAGCAACGCGCCCAGCTCGTGCAGCGGCACCATGTTGGGCCCGTCCGAGGGCGAGCGCGCGGGCTCTTCATGCGTCTCGATGAACACCGCCGCACTGCCCACGGCGACAGCGGCGCGGGCGAGGGCTGGCACGAACTGGCTCTGGCCATCCGAGGACGTGCCCTTGCCGCCGGGCAGCTGCACCGAATGGGTGGCGTCGAACACCACCGGATAGCCGGTTTCCGCCATGATCGGCAGCGACCGCATGTCCGACACCAGCATGTTGTAGCCAAAGCTTGCGCCACGTTCGCACAGCAGGATGCGCTCGTTGCCGGTGGAGGCGATCTTGTCGGCGACGTTCTTCATGTCCCAGGGCGCAAGAAACTGCCCCTTCTTCACGTTGATCGCGGCGCCGGTTTCGCCCGCAGCCAGCAGCAGGTCGGTCTGGCGCGACAGAAAGGCGGGGATCTGCAGGATGTCCACCGCCTGCGCCACGGGGGCGCATTGGCTGATCTCGTGGATGTCGGTCAGAACCGGGCAGCCGAATTCTGCGCCGATTTTCGAGAGGATGGTCAGGCCCTCGTCAATGCCCACGCCGCGCGTCCCCGACAGCGAGGAGCGGTTGGCCTTGTCGAAGCTGGCCTTGAAGATGAAGCGCGTGCCTGCCGCCTCGACAGCAGCGGCGATGGCCTCCGCAAGCATGCGGGCATGCTCCAGCGTCTCCAGCTGACAAGGTCCGCAGATCAGCGCGAGGGGGGCCGCGTTGCTGATCGCCACATCCTTGACTGTCACCGTTTTCATGCAAGTTCCTTTTGCAGCTCCGCCTCGATCAGCGGCACGTCGGTGGGATTGTTCAGCTCCCAGAACACCCGGCCGCGGGCATTCACCTCGACGCATTTCATCACCAGACCGTTTTCCAGAAACCGCAGCTGTTCCAGCCCTTCAAGCTGTTCCAGCGTGCCAACCGGCAGGTCGGGATAGGCAGCCAGCGCCTTGGCGCGGAAGGCATAGACGCCAACATGGTGAAACACCGGGATCGGTGCATCGGCGGCAAGCTGGTCGCAGAACGGGATGATTTCCTTGGAGAAGTAAAGCGCGTTCCAGTCCGTGCCGAAAACGGCGGTGGTGGCGCCGACACGGCCGGCGCGGCGGTCGTTCTTCAGCGATTGCAGCGTGGCGGCGTCACAGCGCAGCACCGGGGTGGCGGCGCTGAGCTCGGGGGCGCGGCGCATCGCCTCGATCAGATCGGCGACGAACCATGACGGGGTCAGCGGCGCGTCGCCCTGAAGGTTGACCACGATCTCGGCATCGGTGCCTAGGTTCCGCACCGCCTCGGCGCAGCGTTCGGTGCCGTTGCGGCAGCGGTCCGAGGTCAGCACCGTCTGGGCGCCGAAGCCTTCGGCGGCGGCGATGATGCGGTCGTCATCGGTGCAGACATAGACCTGGTCGCGCGGCAGCACGCGGCAGGCCACCTCCCAGCTGCGCTGGATCAGGGTCTTTTCGCCATCGGCGCCTTTCAGGCTGACCAGCGGCTTGCCGGGATAGCGGGTCGAGGCATAGCGGGCGGGAATGAGGATGATCGGTTCGGGCATCAGGCCACCTCGGCTCTCAGACAGTCGTGCAGATGAATCAGACCGACCAGGTTGTTGTTTTCGCCGACGACGCACAGCGCATTGACGCGAAGCGCATTCATCATGCCAAGGGCTTCCGAGGCAAGGGCCCCCGGGGCGATCACCTTCGGGGTGTAATTGACCACCTCGGACACCGCCTTGTCCAGAATGTTGCGGATGTTGCGCCGCAGGTCGCCATCGGTGACCACGGCCAGCAGCCGCCCGTCCTCGACCACCGCCGCGATGCCGAAGCCCTTGGAGGTCATCTCGAGGATCGCCTCCTCCATCGAGGCCGAAGGCGCCAGCACCGGCAGCGCAGCACCCTTGTGCATCAGGTGCTCCACCGTCAGCAGCTGCGCCCCCAGCTTGCCGCCGGGATGGAAGCCAAGGAAATCCTCGCGCTGGAACCCGCGTGCCTGCATCACCGCCACCGCCATCGCATCGCCGATGACAAGGCTGCAGGTGGTCGAGGTGGTGGGCGCCATGTGGATCGAACAGGCCTCTGGCATGTCCGGCAGCAGCAGCACCGCCGCCGCATGACGGGCCAGCGCGCTGTCGGCGCTTTTGGTGATGGCGATCATCGGGATGGCGCGGCGCGCGGCATAGGTCAGCACATCGGCCAGCTCCCGCGTCTCGCCGGAATTGGACAGCGCCAGCAGCACGTCGCCGGGCTGGATCATGCCCAGATCGCCATGGCTCGCCTCGCCGGGATGCACAAAATGCGCAGGAGTGCCGGTCGAGGACAGGGTGGCGGCGATCTTGCGCGCGATATGGCCGGATTTGCCCATGCCGCTGCAGATCACCCGCCCGCGGCAGTCAAAGATCAGCTGGCAGGCGGCGGCGATGGCCTGCGGATCCGCCAGGGCCAGCGCCTTTACCGCGTCGGCCTCCTTTGCCACCACCTCGGTGAACCGGGTCACGAACCCGTCAAGGACATGGCCCCCGATCTCTGCCGCATCATTCAAGGCGGAGTCTCCCCATCACATTTTCCGGCCCGATACCGCAGGCCCGGGCCCCTGCCCTGTCGCGGCCTGTCCCTGCGGGTGAAGCAGAGGCAGCGGTCTCTGGCAAGGGCAGGCACATCCGGGCCGCAATGGCCGCCACCCGAAGCGCGATTGTCGATGACCCGGGCAAGGGTTTCAAGCGGCATGTCCCCCCCGCGGCCCCTGCGCAACCTTTCGCATGCGAAAGGTTTATTGGGTCTGCTGCGCAGGCTGTGACTCACATCGCGCCCGAACTCCGAGATCCCGCCACATCCTGTCCCCGATTGTGGCCTGCCCGGCGTGGTATCCCCCAAGAGCGAAAGGTCTTGGCAGGGGTGTGCCGTGGTGCAGCTGAACTGGACCCGGAAGACGGGATCGCGGGGATCACCGCTCCCTTCCTCAGCGGGGTTACCGATCTGGAACTGACCTCTGCTGGGGGGCAGGTGGTGATCTATGCCGCCACGCGCGGCGGCGCGTGGGTGGCCGCATGGAGCCTCAATAGCCCCTGCACGCCAGCGCTGCTGCAGCGTTTCGACATGAGCAATGGCCCAGGCATCGCGGGGGCCTCGGCAGTGGTCAGCGCGGATCTGGACGGCGAGGTGTAGGTGGTAATGGCGGGGCAGGGCAGCGGCACGCTGGCGGTGTTCCGCGCCGGAACGGCGCGGCGGCCATGGATCTGCGGTGGGGTCGGACGGGGTGCTGCGGCTGGCCGTCATCTCGGGGTCGGAGCCGGGGATGCTGACCGCCGATGGCGCAGGTTCTGGTCGCCATCTTCGACCAGAACGCGCAGGTGGCCGCAGCGGATATCGAGATTTTCTGAGGCTGTCTACCCTGCCCCGGTCCGTACAGACCGGGGCAGAGGGGAGGGTCAGCCGAGCCTGCGGCGCAGCTCGGCCAGCCCCGCCTGCAGCAGCGCCTCCGCCCCGGCGCGGTCCTGCGCCTCCACGTAAAGCCGCAGTTCCGGGGCATTGCCCGAGGGGCGCACATGCACCACCCGGCCATCCGTCAGCGTGATCCGCACCCCGTCGGTCAGATCCACCGCCGCTTCGCTGCCGCCCAGTGCCGCCAGAAAGGTCGCGCGCGCCTCTAGATCGCTGGCCAAGGCTGCCACGAAAGGCTGCGAGGCCTCCTGCGACACCTCCTGCAGCCGGTCGGCCAGCGTCACCACCGGCGGCTCCTGCGCCACGCGCGCCGAAAGCGGCCCCGGGCCTGCGGCGATCAGCGCCATCACCAGCGGCAGCACGCAGTCGCGGGTGCGCAGCGGGGCGAAGGATCCCTTGGGCCCCTCGGCCTCGAACCCCAGCAGAAAGCCGCCATTGGCCTCATAGCCCACCACCTTGCCGCCTGCCGCTTCCATGGCGGCGATCACGAAGGGCGAGCCGATGCGGGTACGCTGCACTGCAGCAAAGCCCTTGGCCGTCACCCCGCTGTTGGAGGAGATCGGCGTCACCACGGTCTCTGCCCCCAGCGCCGCGGCGGTGATCTGGCCCATGATGTCGCCGGGCACGATGGCGCCGGTTTCATCCGCCAGAAGCGGCCGGTCGCTGTCGCCATCGGTAGAGACCAGCGCATCCAGCCGGTGCTCCGCCACCCAGTCCGCGATCTGCGCCCGCACCTCCGGATCCACCGCCTCGGTGTCCACGGGGATGAAGATGTCGGAGCGGCCCAGATCCACCACCTCGGCGCCGAGCCCGGTCAGGATCTCGGCCATCAGGTCGCGGCCCACGGCGGAATGGCTGTAAAGCCCGATGCGGCGTCCGCGGAGCGCGCCCGTCCCGCAGGCCTGCAGATAGCGGGCGACAAAGCGCGCGCCGCAATCCGGATCGGCCTGGGTCTCGGGGGCGGTGTCGGTGCGCGGCGTGGTGCCAAGCGCTGCAGTGATCGCCGCCTCGTCCTCCTTGGTGATCTCGCCCGAGCGCACGTAGAATTTCAGCCCGTTGCGGTCGGCGGGGATATGGCTGCCGGTGATCATCACGGCCCCCGCGCCGCGCGCCTGCGCCGCCAGCGCCAGTGCCGGGGTCGGCACGGCGCCGCAATCGATCACCGCCACATCCATGCTGGCGGCGGCGCGGATCACATCCTGCGCGATGCGCGGCGACGAGGGCCGCAGATCCCAGCCCAGACAGATCGCGCCGCCAGTGTCGCAGGCCGCCAGAAAGGCCCGCACGTGATCCTCGACCAGCGCGGGCGTCAGCTCCGTCACCAGCCCGCGCAGCCCGCTTGTTCCGAATTTTGGTGCCATGACCCGCTCTGTCCCTCGTGTTGTTCCCTGCCCCGGAACTGCGGCGATGCAGCCGGGATCCCACCGCTTTCTATAGGCGCGGCCATGACAGGATCGCAACGCCTGTGCCGCTGCAGCACGCCCGGATCTTTCGCATGCGAAAGGTTTTGCCCCCGCGCTGCCGGATCGGCAGGCTTTGAGTCAAACCCGGCACGAACTCCGCGATCCTGCCACATCCTGTCCCCGCTTGCCGCCGCGCCGCGCGGGCATCTCCGCAGGCGGGGGTCTTGGGCGGGGATGTGTCATGGTGCAGCTGGACTGGAACCGGGGGATGCGGGTCGCGGGGGCGGGGGATCCTTTCCTGCGCGGGGTCAGCGATCTGGAACTGGCCACGGCGGGGGGGCAGGTGGTGATCTACACCGCCACGCGCGGCGGCGGCGCGGGGCTGGCGGGCTGGCGGCTTGACGGGGCGGGCAGCCCGCAGCGGTTTGATGCGGCGGGCTTTCCCGGTGGCGTGGCCGTGGGGCAGGACACCCGGCTGCTGCTGCTGGACATGGGCGGCGCCGCGCCGCATCTGGCCGCGACCGGGGTGAACCGCGCCGGGCTCTGGAGCTTTGCGACGGGTGAGGGCGGCGCCTTTTCCGGCAGTGGCGCGAGCCCCGGCACCCGGGCGCTGCCCGCCGATCTGGCGCAGGTGCTGCAGCTGGATCAGGGCACGCGCAGCCTCGTCTTCGGCACGCCGCAGGGGCAGGACCGCATCCTGACATGGCAGCTGTCGCAGACCGGCGCGCTGGTGCAGATGGCCCGCACCCCGGCGGATCTGGCTGGGGAGGGCGGGCGCATCACCGGGCTTGCCAGCTACCGCCATGGCAGCACGGATTACCTTGTGGCCAGCGCCGATGGCGCCGCAGCGCTGGGGGTCTACCGGCTGGACGAGGCGGGCCGCCCGGCGCTGCTGCAGCGCTTCGACATGGACAGCGGCCCGGGCATCGCGGGGGCTGCGGCGGTGGTCAGCACCCTGTCGGGCGGGGTGGCCCATGTGGTGGTGGCAGGGCAGGGCAGCGGCACGCTCTCGGTCTTCCGCGCCGGGTCGGGCGGGCGGCTGACCGCCACCGATCACGTGATGGACGCGCCCGACATGCGGCTGGGGGGCGTGCGCCTGCTGGAGGTGGCAGAACATCATGGCCGGGTTTGGCTGGCCGCCGCCGGATCCGAACATGGGCTCAGCCTGTTCGAGCTTTTGCCCGACGGGCGGCTGCTGCATATGGGCACGCTGGAGGATGGCGAAGGCAGCACGCTGGCCAGCATCTCTGCCATGGATCTGGCGGTGGGGCCGGACGGGGTGCTGCGGCTGGCGGTCACCCCCGGATCGGAGCCGGGGATCACCGTCTTTGCCGCCGACCTGCCTGCGGGGCTGTTGCGGCAGGGGACCGGGACCGAGGCGCCGCTTGCGGGCAGCAGCGGCGATGACCTGCTGGCGGGCGGCGCCGGGGCCGAACGGATCCTTGGCGGTGCGGGCAATGACATCGTGATGGACGGGGCCGGATCCGACACGCTGACCGGGGGGACGGGGGCGGATATCTTCGTGCTGACCGCCGATGGCGCCCCGGATGTGATCACGGATTTCCAGCCGGGGATCGACCGGCTCGACCTGTCGGGCTGGGCCTTCCTGCGCAATCCCGACCAGCTGACCCTGCGCGAGACCGAGGATGGCGCCGAGATCGCCTTTGGCCGGGAGGTGCTGCGCCTCACCACTGCCACCGCCACCGGCCTGCCGGTGGCACGGATCCGCGCCATGGATCTGCTGGAGGCGGACCGGCTGATGCCGGGCTGGTTCGCGCAGGTGCTGGCCGCGTCCGAAGAGTCCAGCGGTACCGACCGCGCCGACCGGCTGACCGGCGGTATGGCGCGCGACGTCCTGTCGGGCGGCGGCGGCAGCGACACGCTGACCGGGCTGTCGGGCAATGACTGGCTGGATGGCGGGCCGGGCGCCGACCTGCTGATGGGAGGGCCGGGTTCGGATGTCTATGTCGTCGACAATCTTGGCGACCGGGTGCTGGAAAGCCCGCGCTGGCAGGGGCAGGACCATGTGCTGGCCTCGGTGGATTTCTGGATGGGCGGCGCGCATCTGGAGGATCTGACCCTGACCGGCACCGCGCCGCTGCGCGGCATCGGCAACGGGCTTGCCAACCGCATCACCGGCAATGCGGGCGCCAACCTTCTCGATGGCGGCAAGAACAGCGACACGCTGGTGGGGGGCGCGGGCCATGACACCTATCTGGTGCGCTCCCCCGGCGACACGGTGATCGAGGCCCCGGGCGAAGGGCACGACACCATCAAGGCCTTCCGCTCCTATGCCCTGCCCGCGCATGTGGAAGATCTCCATCTGCAGACGGTGCGCACGGCTGCGGGCACCCCGGTTTCCATCAACGGCATCGGCAACGATCTGGCCAACACCATCGTCGGCACGCCTTATGACAATGTCATCGCCGGGCGCGGCGGGCGCGACATCCTGCGCGGGCAGGGCGGGGCCGATACCTTCATCTTCGACCGCGCGCCGGGGCCGGACAATGTGGACCGGGTGCTGGATTTCACCCCCGGCGAGGATGCGCTCTGGATCAAGGCGCAGCTGTTCGGGCTGGCACCGGGCGGGGTCAGCCGGGCCATGTTTCACGAAGGCCGCAGCGCTGCCGATGCCGGGGACCGGTTGCTGTATGACGCCGCCACCGGCGGAGTTTGGGTCGATCCCGACGGCACCGGGCCGAAACCCGCGCAGCTGACCTTCGTGCTGAATGCGGGGGTGGACCTCGGTCCGGGGGATGTGCTTTTTTTCTAGAAAGCTCCGCCCCGGCGGGGATCATGGCCTTGACGGAGACCTATATGTCCATCGCCAGCGATCTCGAGCGTCACATGCTCGACCTCATCAATGCCGAACGCGCGGCGCTGGGGCTGCAGGCCCTGCGGCTTGAACAGCATCTGAACGCCTCGGCAGAGATCCATTCCGACTGGATGCTCGACAGTGACATCTTCAGCCATTCCGGGCGGGTGCTGCCCGGCGACAGCGACGCCAGCAGCGCCACCGACCGCATGCGCGCGGCGGGCTTCGATTTTTCCGGCAGCTGGCGGTCGGGGGAAAATCTGGCGGTGCAGTCGGCGCGCGGCGCCGAAGGCTATTTCGACGATGTCGAGGATCTGCATGTCAGCCTGATGAACAGCCCCGGCCACCGCGCCAACATTCTTCGCCCCGAATATGAGGTGATCGGCATCGGCATCGAGCTGGGCGAATTCACCTATTCCTCCGGCGCCACGCTGCTGTCGGTGATGGCGACGCAGAACTTTGCCGCCACCGATGGCGTGCTGCTGCTGGATGACGGCACCCCGCCCGATCCCGAACCGCAGCCCGACCGCCCGCAGGATCTGATGGGCAGCCGCGGCGGCGACATGCTGACCGGGGGCAGCGCCGATGACACGCTGAACGGCTGGTATGGCCATGACACGATCGATGGCGGCGCGGGCGCCGACAAGATGATCGGCGGGCCGGGGGGCGATCTGTTCCATGTGGACGATCTGGGCGATCTGGTGCTGGAAAGCCGCAAATGGGGTGGCACCGACACGGTGATCTCTTCGGTCGATTTCCGCATGGGCCGCCAGCATATCGAAAACCTCTTCCTTACCGGCGAGGCCGTGCTGGGGGCTGGCAACGGGCTGCGCAACGAAATCCGCGGCAATGATCAGGACAATATTCTGGATGGCGGGCCCAATATCGACACGCTGATCGGCGGGGCGGGCAATGACACCTATCTGGTGCGCACCCCCGGCGACACGGTGATCGAGGGGCCGGGCCGCGGGGGGGCGGATACGGTGAAGGCGTTCTTCTCCTATGCGCTGCCCGCGCATGTGGAGCGGCTTTATCTGCAGACGGTCCTGACCAAGGCGGGTGATCCGCTGACGATCAACGGCATCGGCAACGGGCTCGACAACCTGATCATCGGCAATCCCTATGACAACCTGATCGCCGGGCGCGAGGGCCGCGACACGCTGCGCGGGCAGGCGGGAGCCGACACCTTCGTCTTCGACCGCGCGCCGGGGCGGGACAATGTCGACCGCATCATCGACTTCAACACCAACGAGGCCAATGAGGGCGATCTTCTGAAGATGAAGGGCGCGCTGTTTGGCGGGCTGGCGGCGGGGCTGCTGGAGGCGGATCTGTTCGTCGCCGGAACCCGGGCGCAGGATGGCGATGACCGCTTCATCTTCGACCGTGCGTCGGGACAGCTCTGGTTCGATGGCGACGGCGCGGGCGGCGACGCCCAGCTTCTGGTCGCCACCTTCGAGCAGAACGCGCAGGTCACCGCCTCGGATATTGAGATTTTCTGAGGTCCGGCGCGGGCAGACAGCTGCCGCGCCAGAGCCGGATCGCGGGTTTTGCTGCGAAAGATCCTGGGCTTATGCCGGGGCGGGCGCCGGAATCCGGCACCTTGAAGGTCTGCAGGAACATCAGGGCCGCAAGGCCCAAGAGCCCCGCCGCCAGCAGGATGCCGGATAGTCGTTTGCTCATGTCATCACCAGGATTGAAGGGCTGGATGGCCCGTCAGGGCCATCCGGTCGCGGGCTCAGTTCACCATGTAGATGCCGATGTCGCGCGCCACTTTTTCCCATTGCGCCGCCTGATCGGCCCACCAGTCCGCGTAATCCTGACCGCCGACAAAGCGGATGGAGCTGCCCATCTTCGTCAGGGACTCGATGGCCGCCGGATCCTGCAGCGCCTTTTCGAAGCGCTCCGCATAAAGCACCACCAGATCGTCGGAGGCGCCCCCGGGCAGAAGCACGCCGCGCGCCATGCTGATCTCGATGTCATGCCCCTGTTCCATGGCCGTGGGCACATCCGGCAGGGTGTCGGACCGCTTGTCCGAGAAGATGGCCAGCGCCTTCAGCTGGTCTGGGAAATACTGCCGCCCATCGGATTCGCCGACCTGCCCAAGCTGGACCGTGTCCGACAGCAGCGCCGTCACCCGTTCCCTGCCGCCTTCATAGCCGATGATGTTGAAGCTGATGTCCAGCGAGTCCTGAAACTGCAGCAGGATGAAATGGGTGTTCGAGGCGATGCTGGCGGCGGCCAGCACCTCGCCCGGGTTGTCCTTGGCATAGGAGATGAGGCCGTCCAGATCGGAAAACGGCGCATTCGGCGAGGCGGCGAAGATGGCGGGTTCGACATTCGTCATGGCGACCGGGCTGAACCCGTCCCATGAAAAATTGACGCGCCCGGTCAGATAGCTTGCCAGAATGGCCTCGTGCTGGAACAGCATCGTGCAGCCGTCGGGATCCGCATTTGCCACTTCGGCGGCGCCCTTGTTGCCGCCCTGACCGGTGATCTTGATGACCAAAACGAGCTGACACAAGCCCCTTCCAAGCTGCTGTATTGGTGGGGAAGCCCTGTGGGCTGTCAGCTCACTCCGGGCGCTCTTGCGCCTGGACATACCTTTTGACCGTTTTCAGGCAGGCACCGCCGCAACTGCAGACGAAGTAGCTGGGCGACCACAGGGCCGGCCCCTGCCGCTTCAGGGCGGGGAAATCTCTCCGAAGCAGCCGCGAAGTCGATGTCTTGAGCGCGTTGGCGAAGTCCGCAAGCGCGGCCACGGGCGGCAACGAGAACAGGAGATGGAGGTGGTCCTCCTCTCCCCCGAACTCGAGCAGTTCGCCGGATCGGGCGGCGCAGCGCGCAGCAGTGATGCTGCGCGCCATGTCGATCATGGGGCCGGTTAGAACCGGCTGGCGCCACTTTGTTACCAGAACCATATGGTAGGTTAGGGAAAAGAAGCCATTATTTGTATGTGTTAAAGCTTGTTTTCTCATGACTGAACCAATATACATTTTCTCAAATGATCGCAACACGTTCCATTACCTTCCGGCTCTATCCGAGCCGAGCCCAGGACGAGGCTATGCTGCGCAAGCATGGCATGCTGAAGGACCTGTGGAACGCCGCGCTCGAAGAGCGCATCGGCGCTTGGCGCCATGGAGTGAGGATCAACCTCTCGCACCAGGAGAAGGCGCTGAAGGACATGCGGGCCGATGTCGGCGGCTGGCACGGTCTCGTTCACACGCATGAGGCACAGACCGTGCTCAAGCGGCTAGATCTGGCGTTCCGCGCCTTCTTCCGGCGTGTGAAAAACGGAGAAAAGCCCGGTTTTCCCCGCTTCCGCAGCGCGGACAGGTTTCGAGGCTGGGGCTACAAGGAGCACGGCAATGGCTTCAGGGTCGAGATGCGCGATGGTCGGCGCCATGGCCATGTCACGCTCTTCGGCATCGGCCGGATGCGCATGCGCGGCCGGGCCCGCACCCCGGGCCGAATCCTAAAGGCGGATGTGAGCCGCAGCGCTTTCGGCTGGAGCCTGAACTTGGTGGTAGAGACCGCCTGCGCGGAGCGCGCGCCTGCGCGTGGGTCGGCCGCGGGGCTCGACTGGGGCGTGGCCGATTTCGCAACTCTGGCGCTGCAGGACGGAACCTTCCAAGCTATCCCGAACCCGCGGCATCTGGACCGGGAAGCAGAGGAGCTGCGCGACGCCGGGCGCCGCCTCTCGGCCAAGGCCCGGGCTCGCAAAATCAGCCGCCGCGCGGTCCGCCATGAGCGCAAGCGCCTAGCGCGCCGGCACGCCCAGGTGGCGGCGCGGCGCAAGGACTTCCAGCACAAGACCTCGGCCCGGCTGGTCGCGACACATCCCGTGATCGCTACCGAAGCGCTGGCGGTCGGAAACATGACGCGCTCCGCGCGTGGCACCCTTGAGGCGCCGGGCCGGAACGTAGCACAGAAGGCCGGGCTGAACCGGTCGATCCTCGACACGGCTCCGGCCGCGTTTCTGAACATGCTCCGGTACAAAGCGGCAGAGGCTGGTTCGGAGTTCCTTGAAGCGCAGACGCGACGGTTAAAGCCGTCCCAGCGATGTCCGGGCTGCGGTGGTGTCCGGAAGAAGCCGCTGAGCCTGCGCCTCCACGACTGCGAGTGTGGATGCCGTCTCGGCCGCGACGAAGCGGCCGCGCGTGTTCTCTTGGACTGGGGTCTGGCAGAACTGGCCGGCTCTTGAAACGGTCAACCCGGCCGGGACGGTCGGGACCTTGTGCAGAAGCAACTGCAAGAGGTCAAAACCCCCTCCAAACAACTGTATTGGTGGGGGAGGTTCATGACAACAACAACACCGATTTCTCCGTCACCGGCTTTTCCGCCTGTCTGGTGGAGATGACCACCGGCAACAACCTGCTGGGCGCGGTGTTCGGTGGCAATGACACGATCAACGGCTCCGATTTTGGCGACACGCTGAAAGGATGCGGGCGCTGACCATCTGTCCAGCGGGCAGGGCGACGACTGATTCGTCTATAACGTGAGCACCATCGGCGCCGACGGCGTCTTCGGCAATCTCGGCAGCGACGCGATCGTGCTGTCGGGGGCGGCCGCCTTTGATTTCTTCAACGCCAACACCATCCTGCTGGAAGGGATCTCGGTGTCCGAGATCGGGGTGGGGCTGGCCTATTCGGCGGATGATTTCATCTTCTGAGCCACAGGCCCCTGCCGCGTCTGCCGGCGCCCGTTCCTTGCGGACGGGCGCCGGTCTGCCCTGTGCCAGTCTGCCCTGTGCGGGTCAGCGTTCCAGCATGTCGCGGTGATACTGGCGCAGAAAGATCAGCCCCATCACCCCGCAGATCGCCGAGACCATGAAAACGAAGGCGGGCGAGACGTAATCCGCCTCGTATTGCAGATAGAAGGCGCCGCGCATTTCGCCCGTCACATGCATGAGCGGGTTCCACCACAGGATTTCCTTCGCCCATTCCGGCAGGGTCTCGAACAGAAAGATCGGCCCCGAGATCAGGAACAGCGGCCGGGTCAGGATGCCCCAGGCCCGCTGCCAGAGCGGGAACATGGTCACCAGAAAGCAGTTCAGCGTGCCGACCCCGGCGCCAAAGGCCATGGCCATGGCATAGGACAGCATCAGCCGGTCCATGAGCAGCACGGTGCGGGTGTCCCAGATCGACAGGATCAGCGTGAACAGCAGCGCCCCCACCAGCAGCTGGGTCAGCGCCGACAGGATGAACCGGGCCAGCAGCGTGTCCAGAAAGGTCACGCGCGGATAGGCCAGCAGCGCCTTGGAATAGTTCACCGCCTGGGACATCTTGTTGCTGATATCGGTATACATCATGAAGGGCAGGAGGCCGGTGGCGTAGAAGATCGGGAAATTGGTCCCCAGCCGCGGCGAGCGGAAGCCCAGCGAGAAGATCGCGCTGAGCAGGGCGATGCCAAGCGCCGGTTCCAGCACCATCCACAGATAGCCCCCCGGCGATTTGCCATGGGTCGAGGACATCTCGCGCAGGATCAGCGCGAGGATGGTGCGGGGGGTGGCCAGCCGCATGGTCCGGTTCACCGGGCGCAGGCGCTGCGGGGAAGAGGGTGCGGCCATAAGGGCGCTCCTTCGGGCTCTGGACGGGGCGGGATCGGCCCGGTTTCCGGCATCCCTGCTAGCACGCGCCCCGGCATGGCGCCAGCCTGCTGCCAGCATGCTGCCCCGCTGTTACAGCGCTTTCACCTGCGGCGCGTGCGGAACCGGCAAGGATCTGCACGCCCGTCGCTGCAATGCGGCATCGAGGCCTTTTCCGCTTGCAACGGCGTGCCAAGCTAAGGAAACACATGCAGCAGAAGGTCCGCAGGACTGCCACGCAAAGTTTGAAAAAAGGAATACAGGATGCGCATTGCCATGATCGGCACCGGCTATGTGGGCTTGGTGTCGGGTGTCTGTTTCTCCGATTTTGGTCACGAGGTGATCTGCGTGGACAAAGACCCGCGCAAGATCGAGAAGCTGGAACGCGGCGAAGTGCCGATTTTCGAGCCCGGCCTTGATGCGCTGATGATCAAGAATGTCGAGGCGGGGCGGCTGTCCTTCACGCTGGATCTGGCCTCGGCGGTCAAGCAGGCGGATGCGGTGTTCATCGCCGTGGGCACGCCGACCCGGCGCGGCGACGGCCATGCCGACCTGACCTATGTGATGGCGGCGGCGGAAGAGATCGCGAAGGCCGCGGACCGCTACATCGTCATCGTCACCAAATCCACCGTGCCCGTCGGCACCAATGCCAAGGTGCGCGAGGTGGTTGCGGCGGCCAATCCGGATCTGGAGTTCGACGTGGCCTCCAACCCGGAATTCCTGCGCGAAGGCGCTGCGATCGACGATTTCATGAAGCCCGACCGCGTGGTGGTGGGGGTTGAGACCGAGCGCGCGGCGCAGGTCATGTCCGACATCTACCGCCCGCTTTACCTGCGCGATTTCCCCATCGTCACCACCGATCTGGAATCGGCGGAGATGATCAAATACGCCGCCAACGCCTTCCTCGCGGTGAAGATCACCTTCATCAACGAGATCGCGGCGCTCTGCGAAAAGGTCGGCGCCGACGTGAAGCAGGTCAGCAAGGGCATGGGGCTGGATGGCCGCATCGGCAACAAGTTCCTGCATGCGGGCCCCGGCTATGGCGGCTCGTGTTTTCCCAAGGACACCAAGGCGCTGGCCCGGATCGGGCAGGAACATGCCAGCCCGATGCTGATCACCGAGGCGGTCATCAAGATCAACGAGGACGTGAAGCGGCGGATGATCGACAAGCTGCTTGATCTTTGCGGCGGCTCGTTCAACGGCAAGACCGTGGCGGTGCTGGGCGTGACCTTCAAGCCCAATACCGATGACATGCGCGACGCGCCCGCGCTGACCATCGTGCCCGCGCTGGTGGGCGGCGGGGCCAAGGTGCGCGCCTGCGATCCGCAGGGCCGCCACGAGGGCGAGGCGCTGCTGCCCGGCATCGGCTGGTCCGAGGATCCCTATGCCGCCGCCGAAGGCGCCGACCTGCTGGTGATCCTGACCGAATGGAACGAGTTCCGCGCGCTGGATCTCAAGCGCATCGCGGGCGCCATGACCACGGCGCGCATGGCCGATCTGCGCAACGTCTATTCCGCCTCCGATGCCGAGGCGGCGGGTTTTGCCGCCTATGACAGCATCGGCCGCGCGGGGTATGGCATCTGATCCCGTCCGGGATCTGATCCGGCACTCCGGCAGGGCCCCCTTGCGGGGCCTTGCGTCATTCTGCGGGGTCTGCCGCGCGCCATGCTGCGGGCAGGCGGTCGCCAAAGCGCTGTTCGGCTGCCGCGTAATGCGGGGCCAGCAGGGCGCGCAGCCTCTGGCGCAGATCCTCCGGAATGGGGGGCAGCACCTCTTCGGGCAGCGGCAGCATGGTGATTTCCAGCACCTTGGGCACGTCCAGGAACTCGGTCAGCGGCATCAGCCCGGCCCGCCCGGTCAGATCCTCGTGGAAAAGATACAGCAGCCGCGCCGGGCTGACCCCCGCCTCCAGCCGCTCGAACAGTCCCGCGTAATCCGTCTCGGGGTAAAGCTCCAGCCGGGCGGGATTGTCCAGCAGCGCCCGGGCAAGCGCCTCCAGCGGTTCGGAGGTGACGCGCTGGCGCGGCAGCAGGCCGTCATGCATCTGCGCCCAGAGCCGGGTCACCGGATCGCGCAGCACGCAGACGAAGCGCGCCGCCCCCACCGTTGCCATCTCGGCCAGATCCGCCGTTCCCAGAAGCGCATAGGCGGGGGTGAAATCGCAGATCACCTGCTGGCCGCGATGCCGGGCCAGAAGATAATCCAGATAGGCGTCATGCCGGTCCGGCCCGTCCTGCGGCGCGGTGTGGATGGACAAAAGCGCGCTCATCTCGCCCAGAAGCTGCACGGTGTAGCGCCGCGCCTCCTCGGTTTCGGCGGGCATGCGGTCGGCCAGCGTTCTGGCGGTGCTGAAGCGCCGGTCGCGCAGCTTCTGCGACAGCCCGGCGCGGATGTCGAAATAATGCGGCTCCCGGGTCTGGGCAAAATGGCAGGGCCGGTGGCGGCGCAGGCAGTCCGCCACCCAGTCGATGCGGGTCTGCGGCAGGCCGATGCCGAACAGCATCCGGGAATCCCGCGGGAAATCCATCTGCGCCGCCCCTTCGGGCAGGGGTTCGGCCATGGCCGAGATCGCGCCATCGATCATGTGCATGTAGCGCTCGATGGCTTCCTCGACATCCTCGTAATAGGTCAGCTCGCCATTCTCGATCAGCGCGCCCGCCTTGCACATCTCGCGCACGGCCCCCATGGAATGGCTGACGAACACCGCGCCCGCCTTCTGCATCCGGGCCAGAAACACGTCGCGGCTCTTGCGCTTGAAGGCGGCATCGCCCACCGCGGTGACCTCGTCGATCAGGTAGGTGTCGAATTCGAGCCCCATATTGACCCCGAAGGACAGCCGCCCCCGCATCCCCGAGGAATAGGAGCGCACCGGCAGGTGGAAATGCTCACCAAGCTCCGCGAACTCCTCCACATAGGCCATCAGCGCATCGGTATCCGCGCCATAGATCCGCGCCACGAAGCGGGTGTTCTGCGCCCCCGTCAGGTCGGGATGCAGCGACGAGGCGAGCCCCACCGGAAACGAGATCCGCCCGTCCGACAGGATTTCGCCCGAGGTGGGCGTGGTGGTGCCCGCGATCATCTTCAGCAGCGTGGACTTGCCCGCGCCGTTGCGCCCCAGCAGCGCCACCGAGGTGCCGGTGGGAAACACCGCGTTGAGATTGCGGGCGACGGTCTTGCGCCGCCCGTTCAGCACGAAGGTCTTGGTCAGGTTGCGCAGGACGATCATCGCGCGCGCCGCCCCTTAACGCCGGTCACGCAGCGCATAAAGCGCCAGCACCAGAATGGCCCAGATCAGGAAGGCGAAGATGCCCACCAGCGCCAGCAGCGTCAGCCGCCGGGGATGTTCCGGCGCCTCGGCCAGCGTGGGCTGGATATGCGCGGCTAGATAGCGGCTCTTGCGCCGTGCCTCGGCCAGCGACGCGTCATAGGCGGCGCGGGCGGCGGTATAGGACTGTTCGGCAAATTCCCGCTCGACATTCAGCCGCTCGAACTCGCCCACCAGATCGGCAAAGACATTGCTGCCCGCCACGTCCTCGGCGCCAAGGCCCAGCTTCTCGCGCTCCTCGACCATGCGGTTCTCGATCACCTCCACCCGGCGCTCGGCCTGGGTGATGCGGGGATCGTTCGCGGCGGCGGTCTGGCGCAGGATGTCGAGATTGATCAGCGTCTCGGCCAGCTGCAGCTGCAGCGAGGACAGAAGCCCCATCTGGCTCTGCACCGAGGCGGAGGGATCGACGATCTGGGTGCGGTTGCGGAAGCGCGTCATCGCCTCGCGCGCGGTCTTCAGCGCCTCCTGCGACTGGTCCAGCTCCTCGCGCGCATAGGCGGTGGCATCCTCGCGCGCGATGGCGGTCAGCCGGTTGATCATGTCGGCGCTTTCGGCAAAGACGAACTCGGCGATGCGCTGCGCGTCCTCGGGCTCGAACGCCTGCACATGCAGCTCCAGCAGGCCGGTATCGTCGTTATAGACCTTCACCATGCGGCCCCAGTAGCTGACCAGATCCTCGATCGTGCCGGGGGGCTGGTAGACGAAGACCGGGTCGATCTCGGGGCCGCCCTTGACCCAAAGGCTGCGCAGGTCGAGCGCCTGATCGGCGCGGCGCACCAGTTCCTGACTCTGGATGAACTTGTAGAGGATTTCCGTGTCTGTGGAGCTGGAGCCCGACAGCTCCGCGATGCCGCCGAGCATCTCGATGGCCGAGCCCATTTCCTCGGTGCGCACCGAAAATCCCACGGTCGAGACATAGCGGTCCGCGGCGCGGGTCCACAGATACCAGCCCGCCACCAGCGGCGGCAGCAGCACCATGACAACAAAGCTCAGCAGGACCAGCCAGTGCCGCTTGCGCGGGTGGCTTCGGGTCACCTGGGGAATGGCGTGGGAGGTGTCGGACATGAGTGGAAACGGTCCTGCCTGTAAGATGCCGCGGATGCCGCGAGCCTGTCCATCATCCTGCCTGTCCTACAGAGGAAGGCGCCTTTTGACCAGCGGGCGCAGGCGGGCGCAGCGCCGCCAGCACCGCCTCTGCCGGATCCGCCGCCGGGTCATGCGTCAGGGCGATGCCGTTTTCCGCCGAGGCCACCGCATCGCCCTGCGCCCCCAGCGCAAAGGCCAGCACCGGCAGGCCGGTGGCCAGCGCCTCGTGGGTGGTGAAGGAAAACGTCTCGGGCCAGAGCGAGGGGATCAGCCAGTGGCTGATCCGGTAATGCCGCGCCAGCGTGGGGATGTCCGCCGGGCTGTAATCGCCATGCACCGGCACGCTGCGCGGCAGGCTGTAGCCGGGATCAAGATTGCCGATCAGCACCAGATCGAAGCCGCGCGCCTCGGCGCTCATCCGGCCCAGAGCCTGCAGCAGCCCCGCGCCCTTGTGCGGCGCGATGTTGCCAAGCGCTGCCAGCACCGGGCGGGGCCCCGGGGCGGGGGGATCAAGGCGGGGCGGGCGATGCGGCAGCTGATGCGGATCAAGGCTGATGCGGGGCCGGGCCTCGGGCCATGTCTGCGCCACCAGATCCGCCCCCGAGGCGCTGAACACCCGCAGCCGGTCCGCCCGCGCCACCAGCGCCCCCCAGGCCTGCTGCCAGTCGGCCAGCGGCACGCGGCCCCCGTCGGGGCGCCTGGCCTGATGGGCGGGATCGGGGGTGCCGGGGCGCGGGGCGCCATGAAAGCGGCCATCGGATCCCAGCAGGGTGAAGGCCGGAGACATGGGAAAGAAATCGTGAAACAGGATCTCGACCTCGTCCTGCGGGCTGCGGGCCAGCGCCAGCAGATGCCCGGGCAGGCTGACCGGATCGGGATCGCCCACGCCGCAGGAATAGAGGATGCGGCGCCGGGCCAGCGGGGCGAGCAGCCGCTCGATCAGGGCAAAATCCCCGGTCCAGCCCGACACCCGGCCCTGCGGCGTCACCAGATCGAGCTGCCAGCGCACCGCCCCGCCAACCCGCAGCACCACCGCCGCCCCGGCCTCGGCCAGTGCGGCGGGCAGCGCGTGCTGCAGCCAGCTTTCCGCCCCGCCACCCATGGCATGGGCCAGATAGACCGGCACCGGCCCGCGCCCCAGACTGCCCGCCCAGGCCAGCGCCAGCGCCATGCGGGCGCTGCGCAGCGGATCGCTGGTCAGAAACGCCTGCACCTCGTCGTCATAGGCGGGATAGCGGCGGGTGATCCGGGCGTTGTTGGCGAGGATCAGCGCCTGTTTTTCGGCGCTGCCAAAGCTGGCCCCGCCGCGATGCTCCACCACCAGCGTGGCGATGCCCAGATGCCGCCCGCCCTGCGCGCGCACCTTCTGGCACCAATCGACCTCTTCGCCGTAACCCCGGCCAAACGCCGTGTCGAACCGGGGCACCAGATCCAGAAACCGGCGCTGCAGCGCCATGCAGAAGCCGACGCCGGTCGGGGCCTCGGCCCGCGCATGGGTGGGATCGAGGCTGCGCGCCACCGCATCCATGGCCAGCGCCTGACCGGGGGCCAGACCGGCGGGGGCGCAGAGGACGGGCGCGGTGAAAATCTCGGCATCGTTGGACATGGGCGTGACGCTGGCCACGCCGGGATCGGCAAGCGGCGCCAGCAGCCGCGGCGCCCAGCCGGGCGGCAGCAGCGCGTCGCTGTTCAGCAGCACCACCGGCCCGGTCCGGTCGGCGGGAAGGCGCAGCACCTCGGCAAAGGCGGCGTTGACGCTGGCGATGAAGCCCCGGTTCTGCGGCGCCTCGATCAGCGTGACCTGACCTTCGGGGCGCGCGGCGGCAAAGGCGCGCAGGGCGGGGCGGATTCTTGCATCGGGGGATCCGTCCTCGACCACCACCATGCGCCACGGCTCCGGCGTGTGGCGCACCACCCGGTCCAGACAGTCCTGCAGCAGATCGAAGGCGTTATAGACCGGCAGCACCAGCGTCAGCGGGCCGGGGCTCTCCGCCGGGGCGGCCTCCTCGGTCTTGGCAAAGACCGCCGCCTCCAGCGGTCCCGCCGTCGGACGCAGCCCCAGCCCCAGCGCCTCCTTGACGCGGGCGCGGGCGGCGCGGTCCTGCCGCAGGATCCAGCGCCCCAGATCGGGGGTGAGGCGCAGCAGCGTGCCCCCCAGCCGCAGCGCCAGCGCGGCCTGCCGCCGCCGCACCGGCCCCAGCGGCAGCGGCAGCGGCGGGGCATCGTCCAGCAAAAGATCGGGCGTGGTGCCGGACAGCGCCAGCCCCGGCGGCCAGGGCAGGGCCAGCGCGAAGGCGCCGCCGCCTGCCGGCAGCCGGGCCTGCGCCCGCATCTCGCCAAGGCGCAGCGTCAGATCACCCGCGCCCTCCAGCCGCCCCTCCACCACCAGCCGGTTGGCGGCCCATGTGATGGCGGACAGATGGCCCGCCACCTTTCCGGCGGGGCCGGGGATCGGCCCCGGGCGCCCGCGCAGCACCAGCGTGGCGGCCATGTGGCGGCGCCAGATGCCAAGCGCGCGGGATCTCACCGCAGGGCCCCGGGCCGGGGCCGGATCGGACGGGGCGCCATGCGCGCGGGCCGTCTCAGACCGGGGCCTGAAGGCTCAGATCCAGCAGCGCCCGCAGCAGCGGCGGCTTGAGCCGGTCGCCAAAATTCAGCCCCTTGCGGAACTCCGCCGGAAAGACCGGGCCCTCGGCGGGCAGGTCGTCATGCAGCAGGAAGGGCCGCAGCGTCTCGTTCTGCGCGGCAAACCCGGTCTGAAACGTCTTCATCTCGCCCGCCCCGTTGAAGAACGAGCGCGCGCGGAAACCTTCGACCACCTCGGGGGGCAGCCGTTCGGCCAGCGCCTCGAGCTTGTCGCGCAGCGTGTCCTTGTCGTCGCGGCCCCGGTGCAGCATGCGTTTGAGCACCACCAGATCGACGGGCAGGCCTTCATTGGCGCGCGGCACCGGGCCCAGACCCTCGACCGGCAGGCCCAGCAGGCGGCAGAATTCGGCGGTGGGATCGCCGGTGGCGGTCAGCCGGTCGAAAAGCATGGCCTGCAGCCCCGGAAAGGCCGCGTTCCACGCCCGGGCCTGTTCGGCAAAGACGAAGTGATACCAGAAATCGTTCAGGAATTCCCGGAAGTTGCCGCGATAGCGGGTGACCTTCACATGTTCCTGATAAAGCGACTGCGCGTAATCGGCCTGACGGCGGAACACCACCACCACCTGCGCCTCGCCGAAGAGGTCGCGGATGCGGGCGATATAGCTCTCGCGCAGCGGCCAGTACTCCTCGGGGGTGTAAAGCGGCTCTTCCTCGGGATCGTTCAGCACATGGCGGTAGAAGGGTTCGGCGCTGAGGATGGTGGTGTCGTGATCAGGCACCCGTTCCAGCACCTTGCGGAAGAAACTCTCGGCCAGTTCGGCGCTGTAATTCTTGTGCCGTCCGGACAGCGCGTTGACCATGCCCAGATGCGCATAATGTGGCTTCCGTCCAATCAGCGAATAATCTGGGTAGAACACCCCCCGATCGGCCAGAGTGGCTTGGTGGTGCTTGAAGAACCTCTGGATGGAGGTGGTCGCCGTCTTGTGCGTACCGATGTGGAGGATGAGACGAGGCATTGAACCACTTTACTGCTTTTACATCTCAGTTTATCTACTAGAGTTCCATTTTGCGGACAATCGGCTAAGGTCCCGGAGGGCAGGAAAAGTTGTGTGTCCTTCGAGGGTAAGAGAATTTTATTGCGCAAGGTTCAAGATGGCTTCCTCCCAGGATCTTCAAGTTGTGCTGCACGCGGGCACTTACAAGACAGCAACAAGTACTATTCAGACCCTGATGTTTCGTAACCGTGACAGCATCGCAAGGCGTTACGGCCTGCTTTACCCCAAGACTGGCACTCGGCGAAACACCGGATCAGCCAATTCACATTCCGTAGCCCATCATCTGTTCTACCATGCTGTGCGCGACGATAAGACCCGTACGAGCAAGCAGCAGGTCGGCATCTTGCGCGACCGTTTGGCTGAGGAGATCGCTGCGCAAGATGCAAAGCGCATCGTGCTCTGCAGCGAGCTTTTCGCTAGTAGCTCACGCGCGGCCAAGAAGGCCTTTTTGGAAATGCTGGGTGGCGCCAAATTGTCAGTTGTCTACAGTGTGCGTCGGCCGGACGATTACGTAGAATCGATGGCCAACCAAGCCTATAAGAACTTTCGTACGCCCAAGATTGATGTTGACGGCTCGTTCGGCATGTTGCGGAATGTCGCCGAATGGGACGAGTTGTTGGGGCACAGATCTGTGCAGGTTCTTACCTTTTCAAAATCGGACTATCCAGGGTACTTGCGGCGTGTTTTTGAGGTGTTGGGGGTAGATCCAGAAGATCCGCTGATCGACCACGATCTGCATGACAACCCCGCCATGACGCTAACAGGTTTTCTCATGCGACGCACCCTGTTGCGTCGACTTGGTGCTCTGGGAGTCGAGGTCGATCGGAGTCTCCGCCATCGCCTTAACGTCGAGCTCGACAAGCTCGAAACCACCTTGCCCAAAAGCCCAAAAGCCTTGTTTTTAAGCCCTGTGGACCGAGAAAATGTTATGGCAGCCAATCGAGAACAGATGGAAACGCTGACCGATTGGATGACTGCAGAGGAGGCCGCGCTTTTGCTGAATGATCTTGCCTTGCCGGTGTCAAAGACTCCACGCAACACCGATGTCGATCCTACTATGAATGCGGAAACTCTCGCAGGAATCTGCGAAGGTTTCACATCGGAATTCTTTCGAAAAACTTTGTCTTGGTAGATGCAGGAATTTTAGTGGAGCGAGGGGCTTAGGTGTTTGTTCCCACGGATCGTTGGTGGGATCTGTTCGAAAGAATGGAAGGACGCACTATGGGACAAGCTCGTCAGGGCAGCGCCACAACAATGCACACCGCCAGAGCTGCGATACAGCGATCACAAGCTTGGCTCGTGCAGCCGAGCCGAGAACTTGGCATCAACTCACAGACGGTGGCGAAATGGCGGAAGCAGGCGACGGCCGTTGGTAAGCGTTTCCTGCCCACCACCTTCCGGCTTTTATCCTGATCGGTTCTTTGGACCTTGGTGATTGTTGGGATGGAGTTTCTCCATGGAGACTACATTGGAGGTTCTCGCGGTTGGCGGTCGCGGCCGCCGGAACCGGAAGTGGCCTGATGAGGTGAAGGCCCGGATCGTGGCAGAGACGCTGACGCCGGGTATCACGGTGAATGCTGTCGCGCGGCGTCATGGTGTTCCAGCGAACCACGTTTCGGCCTGGCGGACGCTGGCACGGAAGGGGCGGCTGGTGCTGCCTGCGCCGGAGGATCCGGTGGAGTTTGCGGCGCTGATGGTCGGCCCCGTTGAGGCTGTTCCGCGGGCCGACGTCGGTGTCGTGGCACGGCCCGAGATCGTTGCGGGCGCGTTGGTGATCCGTCTGGAAGCCGGCGCCTCGGCGGAGCGTATCGCGTCGGTCGTGCGCGCCCTGGCGTCCGCCCCATGATCTTCCCGTCCAACCGGGTGCGGATCATGGTCGCGACCAAGCCCATCGACTTCAGGAAGGGCCATGATGGCCTGGCTGCGCTGGTGTCGTCCATGCTGCGCAAGGATCCGTTCACCGGCACGGTATTTGTGTTCCGCTCGCGCCGGGCTGACAGGCTGAAACTGCTTTACTGGGACGGCACGGGCCTGGTGATGGCCTACAAGCGGCTGGAGGCGGCGACCTTCACCTGGCCCGCCATCACGGACGGGGTGATGGCGCTGAACCATGCCCAGTTCGAGGCGCTGTTTGCGGGTCTCGACTGGCGCAAAGTGAAGGCGCTGGAAACCCGCCCGCCGGCTGCGGCAGAGTGAATCAACCGGCTGGCTCAGCGTGTTTTTATTGGGATTTTGTGATAGCTCCGTCTCATGCAGGCTGCCCCCGCCATCGACCTTTCCGCCATTCCTGCCGCGCAACGCGCGGCGGTTCTGGCGTTGATGGAAACGGTTGCGGCGCTGACGGAAATCACCCGCCGCCAGGAGCATCTGATCGCCGAGCTGAACCACTCCCTGCATGGGAAACGGTCGGAAAAGCTGTCCGAGGATGAACGGCAGCTGGCGTTCGAAGACCTGTCCATCGCGCTGGCCGAGGTCGAGGCGGAGAAGGAAACGCGGGCCGCCAGGGCGGGTGACGACGGGGCGGCGAAGCCCACGCCGAAACGCACCATCGGCAACCTGCCAGTGACGCTGCCGCGCATCGAAGAGGTCATCGAGCCAGACAGCCTGATCTGCCCTTGCGGCTGCGGCGTTCTGCACAAGATCGGCGAAGACCGCAGCGAGCGGCTGGACATCGTGCCGGCACAGTTGCGCGTCATCGTGACCGTGCGCCCGAAATATGCCTGCCGCACCTGCACCGATGGTGTGACGCAGGCACCAGCACCTTCCCACCTAATCATGGGTGGCCTGCCGACCGAGGCGACCATCGCCCATGTCCTGGTCAGCAAATACGCGGACCATCTGCCCCTGTATCGCCAGAGCCAGATCCTGGCGCGGGCGGGCCTTGATCTGCACCGCGCCGTGCTGGCGGATTGGGTAGGCAAGGCCGCGTTCCATCTGAAGCCGGTGGTGGATCGGCTGGCCGAACATCTCAAACAGTCCGGCAAGCTGTTCATGGATGAGACCACCGCCCCGGTGCTGGATCCGGGGCGCGGGACGACCAAGACCGGATATCTCTGGGCGCTGGCCCGCGATGACCGGCCTTGGGGCGGCGAGGACCCGCCCGGCGTGGTCTACTTCTACGCCCCCGGCCGCGCGGGCGAGAATGCCGAAACCTTCCTGATCGGCTTCGATGGCATCCTGCAGATCGACGGCTATACCGGCTACAACCGGCTGACCAAACCCTCGCGCAAGGGTGGTGCCCCCATTCGGGTGGCCCATTGCTGGGCACATGCACGGCGCAAACTGAAGGAAGTCTTCGACCGCGACGGATCGGATATCGCCGCCGAGGGCCTGCGCCGTATCGCCGAGTTCTATGCCGTCGAGGCCGACATCCGTGGCATCTCGCCCGGCCAGCGCCTCTCGGCCCGTCAGGCCCGCACCGCGCCGCTGGTGGCCGCCTTCGGCGACTGGCTGCAGGCGCAGCGCCGCAAGATATCCGCCAAATCCCGGCTGGGCGAAAAGCTGACCTACATCCACAATCACTGGGACGGGCTGCAAACCTTCTTGATCGACGGCCGCGTCGAGATCGACTCCAACAGGGTCGAAAACCTGATCCGTCCTATCGCCGTTGGTTGGTCATTATGCACCCCCTTCGTAAGTGCTTGGAAACATTGAGAGCTGGTCTGCGAGATCAGCGCGACACGGGCGACCTTTTCGTGCGAGAGCGGTTTTGACAGTATCCGAATGCAGGTCAGTTGTCCGTATTTGGTACGGTGCGCCATCGACCACCTGATTTGCGGGCAGAATACCGTCCTTTATCAGCTTGCGGATGACGTGATTGGTGACACCAAGCTCTTTCGCCGCCTCGGTCATGGTGCGCCACGGGCCATCCTTGTCGGCAGACAGGTATCCGTGAATATCATTTACACGCCGGATGGATGAAACACGTTTCGCATTCCATGTCTTGCCCTGACCAGTCGGCATGCCCATGCGGTTGAGACAGGCTGCGATCGCCTCATCGGACCAGCGCCCCGCCATCTCGCGGATGATCCCCAAAGCCTCTTCACTGGTGCGGGCATTGTGCTCTCCGGACTTCGGCTTTTTGACGCGCAATTCCGTATGCCGACCGCCTTTCCAATGAACGACCAAAACGATTTCCCCTGTATCGTCATCGATATCCGCCACGATGTCTTCGATCAGTGTCCTGATCAATCTTTGCTTGTCGCGCATGGATGTCGCCGGAGCGTTCCAGGCGGTCTCAAGGTCCTGCGCCAGCCCTTCAAGGCGCGTGACATCTACCTCCGGTGCCGCAGCGTTATCTGTATTAAGACGCTGTTCGAAACTGCGAACGCGGCCCAAGGCTTCTTCCCACCGTTTCTCCAGTTCTGATGCGATGAGGCGATTGTCCGGGTCACAGGCGGCATAGCGTCGTTCCGCCAGGGATGCATCGTATCTGGCTTGCTGCAACTCCATCTCGAGCACCAACCGCTTGTCTTCGGCAGCTTGGTTCAACATTGCACGGGCCTCGATGGCCGCATCGATGGCAAATGGTGCCACAGCCTCAAGAACAGCGTCTGCAATGAGTTTGTCAGGGCGGAACCCACCGAAGGTGATGCAGCGTTTCTGTCCGAGAAGAAGGTTTGGATTGTCGCAGCGGTAGACCGGGCGTGGCGTGCGGCCTGTATAGACCACATGCAGCCGCCGCCCGCATCTCGCGCAGCAGAGGAGACCGGCCAATAGCGCGCCGCCGCCGCGACCGGATTTGGTGCCGCCAGCACGTCCGAACGCGTTCTTGGCCAGCTGTGCCTGATTGCGTTCATATTCTTCCCAATCGATATAGCCGACATGGTGATCCCTGATTACCACATCCCAGTCTTCCGGGGATTTGCGGTTCTTGTAAGTGACATGCGCGCGGCCGTCCCGGATTTTTGCCTGTCTTCCGGTTTTACCATAGGCGTAGACCCCGGCATAAAACATGTTCTTCAAGACGCTGATCACGTTGCGGTAGCGAATGGGCTGCCAGTCGAAACTTGTCAGCCGAATGCCATCGGAGGGTCGAGGAAAGTGAATGCCTTCGCTCGACATGGCGAGAAGAACCTGCCGGGCGCTTCCAAGCTCGCGGAACCGGCAGAAGATCTGCCGGATGACCTCCTGGATGCGGAGATCGGGATCGAGCATCACCCCGGCGTCGCGGTCCCACAGGTAGCCGATCGGCGGCGTATAACGCAGTTCGCCGCGGCGCGCTTTCGCTCTTGCGGCTTCAACCATGCGCGTGCGCAGGACGCCAAGCTCGAACTCGCTGATGCTGCCCTTCATACCAAGAAGCAGCCGGTCATTTGGATGGCGCGGGTCGTAGACGCCGTCATGGTCAACGACACGGGCTTCTACCAGGCCGCAAAGCTCAAGCATATGGTGCCAGTCCCGCCCATTGCGGGCCAGGCGCGACACTTCCAGGCAGAATACTGCGCCAACTGACCCCGAACACAGCATAGCGACAAGCCGTTCGAAGCCGGGCCGGGCCTGGCAGCCGCTGGCTGATACACCAAGATCGTCGTCGATGACATCAATCCCGGCAAAGCCATAGCCACGGGCCATCTCGACAAGATCGTATTGCCGGCGCTGGCTTTCGAGGTTCGTCATGACTTGGCTCTGCGTCGACTGACGTACATAAATGACCGCCTGACGCTTGAGCAGTTCGGGCGGAAAAGTGAGGGCCATGTCATTCATCGCTGCGCCCTCCCGGCTCCGATTTTGCCGCCGTTAGGAGCACTTGCGCCAGTGCTGTCACGATCGACCGGTAGAGAAACACGCGAAAGTTGGTGATGCCCTGAGGGGCGGCATATCATGGCGGTGTTCAGACGCCGTCAATTCTCAGCCGAGAAAGGGATATGCCAC
>NZ_FNEJ01000015.1 GCF_900100085.1 Salipiger marinus | reverse complement strand
CGTGGCGATCAACAAGGACGAAGAGGCGCCGATCTTTCAGGTCGCCGATTTCGGCCTCGTCGGCGACCTGTTCCAGCTGGTCCCGGAGCTGACCCGGAAAATCTGATCGCCCGCAAAACGAAGGCCCGCTCCGGCGGGCTGACGCGTCGACCGCCGGCATCATGAATTATACATAACTCTGATTACACGCGAATTACCAGTAGCCGCAAAGCGATAATGTCATCCGTGAGCGATTCAGAAGTGTCACTCTCCTCGCAAATCGTGGTGAGGAAGAGCGGATATGGTATGGGTGATAATGAGCGAGCGCGAGTTGAACCGCGTGGAAGTGTTGGCCCAGGTGGAGGATGGTCGGCTGAGCGTCGAGAACGCGGCGAACATGCTGGGCCTGACATGAGGCAGATCTTCCGGCTGTTGCAGCGGTATCGTCGCGATGGCGTATCTGCGATCCGGCACAAGTCCCGTGGTCGCGCACCGAACACCCAAATCTATGCGGCCAAACGCGACTATGCTCTGAGCGTCATCAAGGAACAGTATCCGGACTTCGGGCCGACATTGGCAGCTGAGATGTTGGCCAAACTCACGGGGTCAAGGTCTCGCGTGAGACGGTGCGCAAGGGGATGGTTGAGGATGGCCTTTGGCTGTCCAGCAAACAGCGCCGCCAGTTTCATCAACCGCGCCTGCGCCGGGAATGCTTTGGCGAGTTGATCCAGATCCACGGCTCGGACCATCGCTGGTTCGAGGACCGCGCGTCGCCCTGCACATTTCTGGTCTTCATCGACGATGCGACCAGCACGTTGATGGAGCTGCGGTTTGTGAAGTCCGAAAGCACGTTCAGCTCCTTCGAGGCTCTGGAAAGCTACCTGCATAAGCCCGGACGACCGGTCGCGTTGCGCAGCGATAAACACGCCGTGTTCCGCGTGGCCAAGGAAGACGCCAAGGTCGGCGCGCGGATCACCCAGTTTGGTCGGGCGCTGAGCGAGCTGAACATCGAGATCCTCTGTGCCAATTCGAGCCAAGCCAAGGGTCGCGTCGAACGCGCCAGCCGGACGCTTCAGGATCGGCTTCTCAAAGATCTACGCCTCGCGGGCATTTCAGACATGGAGGCTGGAAACGCCTATTTGCAGGGGTTCAAAGAGCGTCACACCGCCAAGTTCGCCAAGGTCCCGGCCAAGCCGGACAACCTGCACCGCGCGCTCAATGTCGCGCCGGATCGTCTGGCAGATGTGCTGTGCTGGCTCGAGAACCGCTATGTCGGAAAGCAGCTCACCTTCTCCTATGAGCGCAAGCGGATCATGCTCGAAGAGAATGACATCACCCGCGGTCTGGTTGGCAAATACGTAGATACCTATGCCTTTGTGGATGGCCGCTTCGAGGTGCGTTCCAAAGGCCGCTCCCTGCCCTACAAAACTTTCGACATGGAACCGCGCGTGACCCACGCCGCCATCACCGAGAACAAGCACCTGAGCGCGGTTCTCGAACAAATCAAAGAGATGCAGGACGCCGCGCCGCCAAAGCCAAAGGTTTGGACAAACTCAGAGAAGATGGGCTATAAGCCGAACTGGCGGCGACCAGGCAGGCCATCCGGAACAGCGGGCAAGAAGATTGCACACACCGCAGAACAGAACAAAGATCAAGCCGGTCATGCGGGCGGCTTTCTACATATCCGTGCTTTTGGCGCTCGTATGTTTGGGTTTGATTGCCCTGAACCTTTACGACTTCTGGTATCGGCCGGACCTCCCATGGCGCGAAGGCGACCTTCGCACCCTCCTCACAACATGCATGGTGGGCGCTTTGATTTTCTCGGCAACATCACGGATCTTTTACAGGCTCTCAAACGCTTCCCGTTAGCCACCCCAAGGCTTTTCAGCCCTGCGATATTTGAGGTCTCCGGGCTGCAAAGCCTTGTTTCCGTTGCACTGCGGGTGACGCACCTGCTTTGCTAACCCGCTGACATTTCTGAAGGGCGTTTACATCGCCTGCCACCAGCCGAACAACCCGGCCCGCAGGCATCTGCCCGAACGCGGTCCCTGCTCGGGGGCCGCCCCCCCCAGACAACGGACGGGGCACAAACGGTTTTGACGGCGCTGCGCGGCGACCCTACCTTAGGGCAGAACGGGGACCGGCGCGCGCATGGGGTATCTGCGAGCGCTCGGGCCACTTTTTGCGCGCGGAGGGCTGGCCGATGCAGGCTGACATGGCTTTTGACCTGCATGATCGCCTGCGCGCGGCGCAGACCCCCCGGGCGCGGTGGTCGGTGCTGCGCGCGATCTTCGCCGAGGCGGGGCTCGCCACCTTCACCGCAGGCACCGGACGGCGCGAGGCGCTGGATGCGCTGTCGGTGCGGACCACCGCCTCCGCCGGGCTCATCGCGGATTATCTTGGCGCCAAGGCGGATCGCGAGGACCGCTGGATCCACCATTGCGCCAGCACCACCGCGCCGGACCATCTGGATGTCGTCTGCGGCCCGGCTGAAGGCCCGGCTGTGGCCGGGGAAAAACTGCGCGGCGTGCTGGCCGATCACGGCATCCGCCACGCCTGTCTGGTGCCCGTTTATGGCGGGCAGCGGCCCGGCGGCTTCGTGTTCTATGCCCATGACAGCGAGCAGAGCGCGCTTCTGACCTCTCCCGCAGGGCTGCGGCATCTCTGCGCGGTTGCCGCCATCGCAGGGGCCTACTGGCGCCCCGAGGATGATCTGCTGGCGGAGGAGGCCCCGGCGCCGGGCCGGTATCAGATGCTGTCCCCGCTGCCCGCGCGGGAACGCGAAACCCTGCTGTGGCTGGCGCGCGGGCTGCAGAGCGCGGAAATTGCGCATCGCATGGGAATAGAGCCGGTCACCGTGTCGAAACACCTGCAGGGCGCCCGGCTTCGGCTTGGGGCGCGGACGCGGGAACAGGCGGTGGCGATCGCGGTCCGTGACGGGCTTCTGCACCCCTGATTATCAAACTTGATACCTTGTCGGCGGCGCAGCCTGCGTGTTTCGCTGGGCGCATTCCTTATTGAAACAGGCGCGGTCCGGCAGGCCCGCCTGTGATTTTGAGTCCGGAGCACAGCATGGCGCATGTATTCGATTACCGAAACAGCAGCAGCGGCGTTCACGCCAACCTGAGTTATCTGTTTGTCCAGAACACAAGCTACACGGTGGCCAACAACCTGTTCTATCAGGATGGCGTCACCGCAGGCACCTACACGTATTTCGACGATTTTTATCAGCAGTGGGTGTCCTCCCCCACCTCTCAGGCCACCACCGGCGTGGTCAGCTTTGGCGTGATGGATCAGAGCAATTCCAGCGATGTCTATTTCCGGGATGCCTATGGCGACGATGTGCCGGACCGGTTTGACGAGAGCACGGAGTTCACCGGCATTTATGGCGGGCCGGATTACATCTGGGGCTATTTCCGCCTGTTTGGCATCGCGGCCCCGCAGCTGGACTGGGACAATACGGCGGTTGCGGCTGATCCCAACGTGGCCGCGCAGCAGTTTGATGCCAATATCGCTGCGTCTGCTGCGGATTATGCGGCCCAGCTGGATGCGGTTCTGGCAATGGTGGTCCAGAACCGCATCGAATATGTGGACTGGAACACTGGCCTGACCGCGGACGGACAGCCGACAGCGCCGCAGACTCCGGGCTTTGTCATGGAATATACGCCAAGCGCAGGATCCAGCCTGACCTATGGCGATTTCCTGAGCTATACGCAGGACAGTTTCGGGCGGACAGGGCTGGCAAGTCAGGGCGATGGCGACGGCGGTCTGGGTGGCATCTTTCGCGCCGATGAAACGGTCGAACTGCTGCTGACCGATCAGGCGGATCTGGTCAATGCCACGGAACTGAGCGCGGGCACCCTGATCCTTGATCTGGCGGGCGGCAACGATCTGGCGCAGCTTTTCTACGATGACAGCTACCTGCTGCCCGGGTTTCTGGATCTGGATGCCGGATCCGGCGATGACCAGATCTATCTGGGCGAATTCATGGATGCCGAGATCACGCTGGGCAGTGGCGATGACGTCATTTATCTGACTTACGGCTATTACGCCTCTGTCCCGCCTGTCACGCCGTTTCAGCACACCATTCGTGGCGGCGCGGGCAATGACGTCATTGTCGGCGGGCCTTCCCAGTCGGTGCTGACCGCCTTTGGCGGCGAAGGCCGGGACTGGATCTATGGCGGCGCCCATGCCGATGTGCTGGATGGTGGCAAGGGGGCGGATTACCTTTTCGGCTCCACCGGGGATGACACCTATCACGTCACCGAGTCTGACCGGATCGAGGAATATGCGGGCGAAGGGAGGGACACGGCCATTGCGGCGGGCAGCTTCACCCTGCAGCCCGAAGTTGAAAACCTGATCCTGACCGGCACCGGCAACACCAAGGGCACCGGCAACGCGTCAGCCAATCACATTACCGGCAATGCCGGGGCGAATGTGCTGAAAGGTGGCGGCGGCAATGACACGCTGGTGGGGGGTGCCGGAAATGACACTTACGTCACCGATGGCGGCGACCGGATCATCGAAAAAGCCGGGGACGGGATTGATACGGTGCGCGCCTCGGTGGGGTTCGCTTTGGGGGCCAATATTGAACACCTGATCCTGATCGGGACGGGCGACATCAACGGCACCGGCAATACACGCGCCAACAAGCTGACCGGCAATTCCGGTGCCAACGTCCTGAAAGGCGGCGAGGGCAATGACACGCTGACCGGCGGCGCGGGGCAGGATGCTTTTGTGTTCAACACCATGCCCGGCGCGGGCAATGTGGACCGCATCACCGATTTCGACGTGGCGCAGGATGTCATCCAGCTCAAGACCTCGGTCTTTGCCGGGCTGCCCCGGGGCGTGCTGAGCGAGGACGCCTTTGCCCAGAACGGGTCGGGCCGGGCCACGGAGGCGCAGCACCGCGTGATCCACGAGACCGACACCGGCAAGCTGTTCTATGACAGCGACGGGACCGGGGCGGCGGCGGCGGTACATTTCGCCACGGTGACGCGGGATCTGCTTGCGCTGACCAGCGAGGATTTTCTGCTGTTCTGACCGCTGCGTCCTTGCCGGGTTCCGGCAAGGACTTCGCCGCTGCGGGTTATGTCGCGGGGCCTGCAAAGAAAAAGCGGAGCATCTCGGCGCTGGCATCGGGGCCCTGCGGATCGGCATAGCTGCCCGCAGCATCGCCGCCGGACCACGCATGGCCCAGCCCCTCGATCCGCCAGTATTCCACCGCATCCGCCCCGCTGCTGTCAGAGGTGACGCGGCGCAGGAAGGCGCGGCCATTGGCGGTGCCCCGGTCTTCGCTCTGCAGGCTCTGGGCAGTCCCGCCATCCAGCGCCTGCTGTTCGATGCGGTCGCCGTTGGAGGGATGCACGGTGCTGTCGGCGCTGCCATGAAACACGATGGTGCGCGGAAGGGCCCCGACCGGATCGGCATCACTCCCCTGCCCGGCCATGGCGGCAAATGCCTGCGGCACGTCCTTGGCCGCGCCAACCGGCAGGCCGGAATGCGCGCCGACCCCGTGGAACAGATCCGGATAGCCCGCGCCAAGGATCATCGCCATCGCCGCCCCGGCGGACAGCCCCGCCACAAACACCCGGCTCTGCGGCACGCCATGCCGGGCGATCGCCTCGCGGGTCAGACCGGCAAGGATCGCAGGTTCGCCCCGGTCGCGCCGCTGGTCCCCCCGGCTGAACCAGTTCCAGCAGGACTGCGCGTTATCCCCCCGCGACTGCTGCGGGTAGATCACGACAAAGCCATGGGTTTCGGCCAGCGCGTTCATGCCGGTGCCAGCGGCGAAATCCTCTGGCGTCTGGGTGCAGCCGTGCAGCATCACCACAAGGCCGGTGACCCCGTCCCGCGCCGAGGCGGGCACATAGCTGCGATAGCGTCGCGTGCCCGCCGCACAGGTGAAGCTGCCTTCGGCAAAGCTTGCGCCATCGGGCAGGGCTGCGGCGGGGCTGGCGGGGCGGCCGGTCTGCTGGAACCGGGCGACCATGTCGGCCAGCGGGCTGGACAGCGTCTGCGGGCTGGCCCCGCCGCCAAGCCCCGAGGCAAGCCCGTGCCGCGCCAGCGTGCGGGTGACAAGATCGGTGGCGGCGTCGCGCCGCGCGGCGCGCGCGCCATGGATCGCCCGGCGCCCGGCGCCTGCGGTAAAGTCTGTCATCTGGTCCGTCCTTCTGAGGTGCCGTCAGCCGATACGATCAGCCAAGGCCTTCTTGATGTCCGCGGGCGCCTGAAGGGTGCCGAGAACGGTGATCGCGCCGATGGTGGCCCGGGCAAGTTCGGGCGTGACATCGGGGCTGATGCGGGCAAGGCCCACGACCTTGATATGCAGCACCTCGCCAGCGTCGCGGGCCTGCTCCAGCTCGGCGCGGCTGATGTCGCGCAGGCCAAGTTCCATGCTGTGCCGTTCGATGGACCGCTCCACCACCCCGCCATGGCTGTCGAGCTGCCGGCGGATCGCGGTGCGGATAAAATCGCTGCGGTTCGAGTAGAAGCCCTCCTGCACCAGCAGGTCGATACGGCCAAGATCGACAAACCCCAGATTGAGGGTAAGTTTTTCGCTGTCGGGATGTCTGTCGCGGATCTGGCTGACGCTGCCCATCTTGGTTCTCCATCTGTATGGATGGTATATGGATGGTAAATGCTCGCATGCAAGCCCCGGACCGGCGATCCCGGGCGTGACCCTGCGTCCGGCGCGGCAGCACTGGCCGGAGGGGGCGGTCAGTCCAGCAGGTCCAGCAGCTTGTAAAGCTGGGTCGCCCCCACGATGCCCAGCGATTTCAGCGCGCCCCCCGGCAGGCGCGGCGCCGGGCCGCGCGGCACCTCGATCCCGTCGAGCCCCGCCCCGGACAGCATGGCGCGCGCCAGCAGGCCGCCATAGCTGGTGGCCATCGCCACGCCGCGCCCGCAATAGCCATAGGCGGCCCAGAGACCGGGTTCGGGTTCGTCGATATGCGGCAGGAAATCCTTGGTCATCGCGACGCGGCCCGCCCAGCGATGGCTGATCCCCACCCCGGCAAGCTGCGGATAGATGCTGAGCAGCGCGCGGTGGACATGGTCGAAATCGGCGGCGCTGCGCGGCCCGTGAAGCAGACCGCGCGTGCCGAACAGAATGCGGTTGTCGCGCTCGCGGTGCCAGTAATACAGGATGCGGCGGCTGTCGGAGGCGGTCTGCTGCCCCGGCAGGATCTGCGCGGCCAGATCGGCGGGCAGCGGGTCGGTGGCGATCATGTGGGTGTGGATGGTCGCGATCGACCGCTCCACCCGGGGTTCCAGCCCCTCGACATAGGCATTGGCCGCGATCAGCACCCGGTCGGCGCGCACCGTGCCCCGGGTCGTGCGCAGATCCCAAAGCCCGCCCTGCCGGGTCACCGACAGCACCTCCGTCTCGCCATGGACCTTGGCGCCAAGGCTGATGGCGCCACGGGCAAGGCCGCGCGCATAGGACAGCGGATGCAGCGCGCCGCAGGCATGGTCGATCATGCCGCCGACATAGGCGTCCGAACCCAGCATCCGCGCCACCGCGTCGCGGTCCAGCAGCTCCAGCCCGGTGGTGCCGTCGGCGGTCCAGCTGCGGTGCCGCTCCTTGGTCCGCGCGAGCCCCGCGGCGTTATGCGCGGGCAGCAGCCAGCCGGTGCGGCGCAGGTCGCAGGCGATGCCGAAGCGGTCGACCATGTCATAGACCGAGGCCGCGGTCCGGTCGCCGAACCCCGCCATGGCCCTGCCCCGCGTTTCCCCGAAGGCGCGCACCAGATCGCTGCGGCTGGACTTGAAGCCGCGGATCACCGATCCGGAATTGCGCCCCGATCCGCCCCAGCCGACAAAGCCGCCCTCCAGCACGCGCACGTTCAGCCCCTGTTCCGCCAGACCCACGGCGCAGGCAAGCCCGGTATAGCCTGCGCCGACGATGGCCACATCGCAGCGCGCATCGCCGTCAAGCGGCGTGGCGGGATCCGGCTCTTCGGCGGTGTCCAGCCAGTAGGACGGAAAGCGGGCAAGGCAGTCGGACTGATACCTCATGAGCGTGCTCCAAGCGCATCCGCCGACCGCGTCTCGTGCAGGCGCACGGTGGTGGCGTAATGGTAGTTGAGTTCGGCCTTGGCAGTGTCCGCGTCACGGCGCAGCAGCGCGGCATGAATGCGGCAGTGATCGGCATAGGCCGCCTGCGGGCCGTTGTCCTTGTCCAGCTCGTTGGACCGGATCAGCCGGGCGCGGTTGATGATCGTCTCGGTTTCGCGCAGCAGCATGTCATTGCCCGACAGCCGCGCCAGCGCGAGATGGAACCGCGCATCCAGATCGGAAAACTCGCCCCGGCTGGCATTGCCCAGCACCGCCTTCTGCGCGGCAAGCTCGGCGCCAAGCGCCGCGATCCCGGCATCATCGGCGCGCAGGATGGCGAATTCCACCGACAGATGCTCCAGCGCCGCGCGCATGCGGTAGGTCACCAGAATTTCGTCGTAGCTGTAATTGCGCACCGCGTATTTGCGGCCGATCCGCTCTACCAGACCTTCGGTTTCAAGCCGTTTCAGCGCGTCGCGCGCGGGCGCGCGGCTGGCCCCGAACCAGCTGGCCACGTCTTCCTCGCGCAGCGGATCGCCCATCCGGAACCGGTGGTGCAGGATGCCCGATTTCAGGCCCTGATAGACGGCTTCACCCCGGCTGAGCCCGTCGCCCGCAGCGGGCGCATCGGGGGCGGAAGGCGGGATGTCGGGTGGTCCCGGCATGGGTCTCTCCTGCGGTGCTGCGCAATTTCAGTATACATAAATTCCAAAACGTCAACGCAGGAGTCGGAGCCTGCCCGATTTTCATTCTGCGGGCTCTTGAGGGGAATCCCAGTGCTTTGTCGTGTTTTGCCTGCCTAAACCCGGTCAGAAAGCACCCTTTGCGCGGCGAAAATGATCCTCCGCCCCGGTGCAGCGCATTTTTTGATTGGCAGACCGGCTTTCCTCAGGCCACATTCCGTATACTGAAATGCGAGTCGCCCGACTCGGCACGCAAGGACACGGCCCCATGAAGAAGATGCGTCTTGGTCTTTCGATGCGGTATCACGGCTACCACGTCGCCGCGTGGCGCCATCCCGATTACGTGCCCGGCTGCAACGTCGATTTTCGCAGCTACCGCGACATCGCCCGCGCCGCCGAAGCCGAAAAGCTGGACATGATCTTTTTCGCCGATGGCGTTGCCGTGCGCGGCACCGACCAGCCCGAGGGCGCGCTGAGCCATGACATGCGCAATGCCGAGCTTGAACCGCTGACCCTGCTGGCGGCGCTGGCGGGCAGCACCGATCACATCGGGCTCGTGGCCACCGCCTCCACCACCTATAACGAACCCTTTCACATCGCGCGCAAATACGCCTCGCTGGACCATATCTCGGGCGGGCGCGCGGGCTGGAACGTGGTCACGTCTTGGTCGGATCAGGAGGCGCTGAATTTCAACCGCACCGAGAACCTGCCGCGCGAGGCGCGTTATGGCCGCGCCGCCGAATTTGTCGAGGTGGTGAAGGGGCTGTGGAACAGCTGGGACGCGGACGCCTTCACCCATGACAAGGCAAGCGGCCAGTTCTACGATCCGGATAAGCTGCATGTGCTGGACCATCGCGGCCCGCATTTTCAGGTGCGCGGCCCGCTCAATTCCTGCCGCACGCCGCAGGGCCGTCCGCTGATCGTACAGGCGGGGGCATCGAACCAAGGCCGCGACATCGCCGCCGAACATGCCGATGTGGTCTATTCCGTGTCGCAGACGGTAGAGGAGGCGCGGGCGTTTTATGCCGATCTGAAGGCGCGGGCGGCCGAATTCGGGCGCTTGGACAACGCGCCGCTGATCATGCCCGGCATCACCATCTATACTGGCGCGACGCAGGCCGAGGCGCAGGCGCGGTTTGACGAGCTTCAGGCGCTGATCGACCCGCTGGCCGGGCTCAACATCCTTTACACCTTCTGCGGTGACCTCTCCGGCCATGACCTTGACGGGCCGCTGCCCGAACATCTGTTCGAGGGCCGGATCACCATCGGCAGCGGGCTTCTGGCCAAGGCCAAGGCCGAAAACCTGACCATCCGCCAGCTTTATGAAAGCGCCGCGGCGGGCTTTACCGGGCGCTACATCATCGGCACCGCCGAAACCGTCGTGGACGACCTGCAGCACTGGTTCGAAACCGGCGCGGCGGACGGGTTCAACATCTGTCCGCCGATCCTGCCACAGGGCATGGCGGACATGAGCCGCTTCATCTTGCCCGAACTGCGCAGGCGCGGGCTGTTCCGCACGGACTACGAAGGGGCCACGCTGCGCCAGAACCTCGGCCTCGGCTGAGGCCCGCCCTGCCGGAGGCGCGCCCCCCGGCAGCACGACCATCAAAAAAGGCCGCAAGGGCCAGCAACCAACAGGGAACCTGCCATGACCAACCAGATCTCGCGCCGCCGCGTGTTGCAGGGCATCAGCGCCCTGCCCCTCGCCGGATCCTTTTCGCTGTCGCCCCGCGCCGCACTGGCGCAGTCGACCACGCTGACCGCCGCGATCACCGGCTACAACGTCATCAACTCGCTTGACCCCGCCAAGGCGTCGCTGATCCCCGAATTCTACGTCATCTGGGGCGTGTTCAACGGGCTCATGACCTTTGACGACGAGATGAACATCGTGCCCGACCTTGCCGAGACGGTGACGCCGCTGGAGGGGGGCGGCTATGAATTCACGCTGAAACCGGGGGTGAAATTCCACGACGGCAGCGAACTGACCGCCGAAGATGTCAAATTCACCTTCGACCGGGTGATGGCGGCAGAGACCGCCTCGCCGAACGCGGGCAAGCTGGCCAAGGTCAAATCGGTCGAGGTGGTGGATCCGCTGACCCTGCGCATCCTGACTGACGGTCCCTATGCGCCGCTGCTGACCTTTCTCACCAATGCGCGCACCGGCACGCAGATCATCTCCAAGGCGGCGTTCGAATCCATGGGCGAAGAGGCCTATTCGCGCATGCCGGTGGGCACCGGTGCCTACAAGGTCACCGACTGGCGCTCTGGCGAGGGGCTGACCCTGACCGCGCATTCCGAGTATTTCGAGGGCGCGCCGACCTTCGAGACCATCGAGGTGCCGCTGATCGCCGAGGAAGCCTCTGGCGTGACGGCGCTGCAGGGCGGGCAGATCGACATGACCTCGACCGCCCCCGCCGCCGACGTGTCGGTGCTGATGAAGGACGATGCCATCAAGGTGCTGCGCCAGCCCGGGCTCAACACCCGCTTCATCTCGGTCAATCTCAGAAAGGCGCCTTTCGACGACATCCATGTCCGCCGCGCCTTCTCCATGGCCTTCCAGCGCGAGGCGATGGTGCAGGCGGTGATCTTTGGCGAAGGGGTGACGGCGCAGGGGCTGCTGCCGCCGCAGCTTGCAGCCTATTATTCCGAAGAGCCGCGCCCCTACATGAGCTATGATCCAGAGGCGGCCAAGGCAGAGATGGCCAAGGCCAAATACAAGCCCGAAGAGATCGAGATCGGCGTGATCACATGGTCCGGCGGCTGGTGGAAACGGTTTGCCGAGATCTTTGTGGCACAGGTCAACCAGACGCTTGGCACCAAGCTGACGGTCGAGGTCACCGATGCCAACACCGCCTATGCGCGGCAGAAATCCGGCGATTTCGAAGCGGGCGTCTGGGGATGGCTGGGCATGGTCGATGCCGACGAATATGTGGGCGACATCCTGACCACCACCGGCTGGCGCAATTTTCAGGGCTATTCCAACCCCGAGGTGGACGCGCTGGCGGCGCAGGGCCTTGCTGAGACCGATCCCGCCAAGCGCCCGGACTTCTACAAGAAGGCCGAGGCCATCGCGATGGAAGAAATGGCGGTGATCCCCTGCTTCTGCTCCAACATCCACAATCTGCTGCGCGCCGATCTGGAGGGGTTCGTGCAAAGACCCTATTCCAATTTCGCCGACCAGTTCCGCAGCATGAAGCTGGGCTAAGCAGGCATGTCCGACCTGCTTGGCACGCAGCCAAAGGCCTCCAGCCTCAGCGACCGCTGGGGGCCCGTCGCGCTTTATCTTCTCAAGCGGCTGCTGAGCGGGGGGCTGGTGCTGCTGGCGGGCACCGCGGCGGTGTTCTTTACCATTCAGGCGGCGCCGGGCGATCCGGCGCTGGCCGCACTTGGCGAACAGGCGACCCCCGAAGCCATCGCGGCCTTTCGCGCCGAATACGGGCTCGATGCGCCGCTGATGGCGCAGTATCTGCGCTGGCTCCTTGGCTTCTTCCAGGGCGATCTGGGCCAGTCGCTGGCGGTGGCGCGCGGCATGCCCGTGGGTGAGTTGGTGCTGCAGAAGCTGCCCGCGACCGTCTTTGTGGGGCTTTTCGCGCTGTTTCTTGCCGTGGTGCTGTCGCTGGTGCTGGGCACGCTTGCCGCGCTCAACCGGGGCAAGGCCACCGACACCATCGCCACCTCCATCGCCGTCTTCGGCATCTCCATGCCGGATTTCTGGATGAGCTATGTGCTGATCTTCGGCCTGTCGCTGGGGCTGGGGCTGTTTCCGGCCTTCGGCTATGTGGCGCCCGGCGACAGCCTGCTGGGGGCGCTGCACGCGGCGTTCCTGCCCGCGCTCGCCATTGCCGCGCCTATGGCGGCGGTCTTTGCCCGCACCCTGCGCGCGGTGCTGATCGAGACCCTGTCAAAGCCCTATGTCACCGCCGCGCGTTCCTTCGGGCTGCCGCGCCCGTTCGTGATCCTGCATTTTGCGCTGCGCAACGCGATGGTGCCCTATCTGACCATCGTGGGGCTGCAGATCCGCTACATCCTTGGCGGCGTGGTGGTGGTGGAGCGGATTTTCGGCATTCCCGGCATCGGCTCGCTGATGGTCGATGGCGCCTTTGCCCGCGACTATACCGTGCTGCAGGCCTGCACCGTGGTGTTTCTTGTCATCGTGCTGGTGGTCAACATCGCCGTCGACATGATCTGCGCCCTGCTCGATCCCAAACAGACCGTGAGATGAAAGCCCCCGCATGACCTCTTTCCGCCGTTTCATGCAGAACCGCACCGGCATGGTCGGCCTGCTTATCGTGCTGATCGTGGCCTTGGCGGTGCTGATCGGCCCGGCCCTGATCCCCTATGGCCCCGAGGACATGGATTTTATGGCCATCCTTGCCCCGCCAAGCCTTGCCCATCCCTTTGGCACAGACAGTTTCGGGCGCGACGTGCTGTCGCGCGTGCTGCTGGGGGGACGGGTGTCGCTGACCATCAGCTTCGCGGCCATCCTTGTGGCGGCGGTGCTGGGTTCGTGGATCGGGATCCTGTCGGGCTATCACCTTGGCTGGACCGATGGCGTGCTGATGCGGATCATGGATCTGCTCTTTGCCTTCCCCAGCTTCATCCTTGCCATGCTGCTGATGGTGCTGTTCGGCTTTTCTTCGGTGAACATCATCGCCGCGATCGCGCTGGTCTATCTGCCGATCTTTGCCCGCATCGCCCGCAACACCACGCTGCTGATCCGCGAAGAGCCGTTCATTCAGGCCTCGCGCCTGATGGGCCGCCGCCCTTCGGCGATCATGCTGACCGAAATCCTGCCCAACATCTCGGCGCCGATCCTCGTGCAGGCCTCGGTGGGGCTGGCCTTTGCGATCATTCTGGAAGCCGGGCTCAGCTTCATCGGGCTGGGCGTGCAGCCCCCCACCCCGTCGCTGGGCGGCATCATGTCCGACGGGCGGGAATATTTCTCGCGCGCGCCATGGGTGCTGACCATGAGCGGCATGGCCATTTCCGTGGCCCTGCTGGGGATCAACCTTCTGGGCGACGGGCTGCGGGATCTGACCGACCCCAAGCTGCGCGAAAGGGCCTGAGCCATGTCTGTTCCCCTGCTCGACATCAAGGGCCTGCGCGTGGGCTTTGGCCGTGGCGCCTATCGCAAGGAGGTTCTGCACGGCGTCGACCTGCATCTGCAGCGGGGCGAGACGCTGGGGATCATCGGTGAATCCGGCTCCGGCAAGACGATGACCGGCATGGCGCTGCTGCGGCTGCTGCCCGACACGGCGCAGGTCGCGCAGGAGGCGATGCTGTTTGACGGCACACCGCTGCACGACCTTGACGAGACCGCATTTGGCGCGCTGCGCGGCGTGCGGATGGCGATGATCTTTCAGGACCCGGTGGGCTCGTTCAACCCGGCCAAGCGCATCGGCTGGCATTTCCGGCAGGTGATGAAGCGCGCCGAAACGGCGGCAGGTGGCGTGCAGCCCACCGGCGATTACCGCGCCCGTGCCGTGGCGCTGATGCAGGAGGTCGGCATCCGCCGCGCCGAGGACTCGGTGGATCTTTATCCGCATCAGCTGTCGGGCGGCATGCTGCAGCGGGCGCTGATTGCGCTGGTGCTGGCGCTGGAACCCGATCTGATCGTCGCCGACGAGCCCACTACCAATCTCGACAAGGTGGTCGAACATCAGATCCTGACGCTGTTCAAGCAGATCCAGCGGCGGCTGAACGCGGGCATGATCTTTGTCACCCATGACATGGCCGTGGCCGCCTCGCTATGTGACCGGATCGCGGTGATGCGGGAGGGCGAAGTGCTGGAGGTGGCCGAGGCGCAGAGGCTGTTCGATGATCCGCAGCACGATTACACCAAGCTGCTGATCGCCACGGCGCGCAAGCTGGCCAGCCCCGCCGCCCCCCGGGGCGAGCCCGGGCGGGACAAGCCGCCGCTGATGCAGATCCGCAACCTGTCGCTGGTGTTTCCGCCATCCGGGCCGCGCCCCGCCTTCCGCGCGCTTGACGACATCACGCTAGACATCCGGCAGGGAGAGGTGATCGGCCTTGTCGGCGAATCCGGCTCTGGCAAGACCACGCTGGGGCGCGCGCTGCTGCGGCTTTATCGTCCCAGCGGCGGCACGCTGCTGTTTCGCGGCGAGGACATCACCCGCGCCTCGGACCGGGCGCTGCGTCCGGTCCGGCGGGAGCTGCAGATGGTGTTTCAGGATCCCGGCGGGTCGTTCAACCCGCGCAAGCTGATGAAGGACTCGCTGGCCGAGGCGCTGCGGGCTGCGGGCGTGACCTCCTCGCGCGAGATCGCCGCCCGGACCGCCGCGCTGCTGGAAAGGGTGCAGCTGGCGCCGGAGCATGGCGAGCGGTATCCGCATGAACTCTCGGGCGGGCAGCTGCAGCGCGTCGCCATCGCCCGCGCCGTGGCGCTTGATCCCGCGCTGATCGTGGCGGACGAGGCGGTGTCCAAGCTTGACGTGTCGGTGCGCGCCGGGGTGCTGGATCTGTTCCGCGACATCCAGCGCGAAAAGCAGCTGTCGATGGTGTTCATCACCCATGACCTCGAAGTGGCGCGCTACATGTGCGACCGTATCGCCGTGCTTTATCACGGCAGGCTTCTGGAACTGGGACCGACCGAGCGGGTCTTTGACAGCCCGTCCAGCGACTACACCCGCACATTGCTGGAAACGCTGGACTATTCCTTGGGCGGGCGAAACTTTGGACAGGCCGGTTACGGCGGAACGGGCACGGAGCGCGCGCATGCGGATTAACTATATCGACGCCTCGGAGATGATGGCCGACCTGCTGGCCGAACTGCCGCCGGATCCGCGCATCTCGGTGCATGTGGGCGACCCCGACGAGGAGGCGCTGGTGGCGCTGGCCCACGAGGCGGAGGTGATCCTCAACGGCCATACAAGCATGGGGGCCGCGCTGCTGGCCCGTCTGCCCGCGCTGCGCAGGATCGTCTTTCTGGGCACCGGCGCCAGTTCCTATATCGACCTTGAAGCGGCGGCGGCGCGGGGCATTACCGTGGATACGGTCAGCGGCTATGGCGACCGGTCGGTGGCAGAAATGGCGCTGGCGCTGATGCTCGACTGCGCGCGGCGGGTGACGCAGATGGACCGTGACCTGCGCGCGGGCCAGTGGGACCCGCGCGAGGGCATGCTGCTGCAGGGCCGTCGGCTGGGGCTGATCGGCTTCGGCGGCATCGGGGCGGAAATGGCGCGGATCGGGCGTGCGCTTGGCATGGATCTGGCGATCTGGAACCGATCCGAGATTGCCGAAGACTGGCGCGGCTTCCAGATGCCGCTGCCGGAGGTTCTGTCCGGGTCAGACGTGATCTCGCTGCATCTGGCGCTGACGCCGCAGACCCGTGGCCTGCTGGGGCAGGAGGCCTTTGCGGCGATGAAGCCGGGCGCGATCTTCGTCAACACCGCGCGGGGCGCGCTGGTGGACGAGTCGGCGCTGATCGCGGCGCTCCGCTCCGGGCATCTGGCGCAGGCCGGGCTCGACGTGTTCGAGACAGAGCCGCTGCCGCCCGGCTCGCCGCTGCTCGGCTGTCCCAACCTCGTGCTCAGCGCCCATGCCGGGTTCAAGACCCGCGATGCCGCACGGGCGCTGCTGCAGAAGGCGCTGGCGAAGATCGGCTAGGCGCTACCGGGCAAAGGCCGCGTCGACCCGGTCGGCCAGATCCGCGAGCGAGGTCACATGCAGGTCGGGCGTGGTCACGGTGGCAGGCGTGGGCGTGCCGCCAAAGCCCTGCTGGCCATGGCGCCGCTCGACCCAGCAGGTCTTGTAGCCCAGCGATTTGGCCACGCCGATGTCATGGTGCTGGCTTTGCGCCACATGCAGGGTTTCGTCCTGCGTGAAGCCAAAGGCGGACTGGCGGCCCCGGGTGTAGTCAAAGAACCGCGGATCAGGCTTGGCGCAGAGCGCCTCGTCGCAGGTCACCGCGTCGTGGAATGGCAGACCCAAGCTGTGGGCATAGGAGCTATAGGCGACGCGGTCGGCATTGGTCATCGCCACCAGCCGGTAATGGCGGCGCAGCCGGGCCAGCGCTTCGACCGAATCCGGAAAGACCGGCAGGCGCAGGATGGCCGCCTGAAACCCGGTGGCCGCCGCCTCCGTCGCCTCCAGATCCAGCTGCGCGGCCACATGGCGGTAGACATCGCCAAACGCCTCGCTGGTGCGGCCATGGTGGCGGTCCCGCGCCTCTACATAGGCGGCAAAGATGGTGTCGTCGTCGCAGCGGGCGGCCTTGGCCCCGCCGAAGGCGCGGATGCCGTCCAGCACGCCGCGTTCGAAATCGATGCAGGTGCCGACGATGTCGAAGCTCAGAAGTTTGAAACGGGTCAGGTCCATGATCGGCTCCTTTGCGGACAGGCTCTGGCCGATCCTGCGCCGGGGGGCCGGTTTCGCCAATGGACAAATGCTTGGGCCATTCATAACCTGACATCATGACCGGACTTCGCCGCAAGCTGCCCTCCTCTCATGCGCTGTTCGTGTTCGAAGCGGCGGCGCGGCACGAGAATTTTTCGCGCGCGGCGGCGGAACTGAACGTCACCCAGCCCGCCGTCAGCCGCACCATCGCCACGCTGGAGGCGCATCTGGGCACCGCGCTGTTCCGGCGCGGCAAGACCGGGGCGCGGCTGACGGCAGAGGGGCTGCGGCTGCGCCATGTCGTCTCTGGCGCCTTTGCCGAGATCGGCGCAGAGCTTGACGCGCTGGCCCGGCGCGGGGGCGGCAAGATCCCGATCACCCTGTCCGTCTCCACCGCCTTTACCGCGCATTGGCTGATGCCCCGGATCGACCGTCTGCACGCGGTCTTCCCTCAGGTGGATCTGCGGTTCCAGATGATCCCCGGCCCGGTGGATGGCCCGCCCGATGAGGTTGATCTGGCCATGCGCTATCTGACCGCCGACCCCGGTGCGGCCTGTTTCGTGATGCAGGAGGCGCATGTGCCGGTCTGCATTCCGGCGCTTGTCGATCAGGCCCGGCGCGGCGAGGTGCCGCGCCTGCTGCTGGAGGCTGCAGGCACGGCGGCGCGGGCCGGCCCCAGCCTGAGCTTTCCCGATTATGCCATCGTGCTGCAGGGGGCGATGATCGGCCAGGGCGTGGCGGACGGATGGATCAACATCGTGGCGCACTGGCTGTGCGAGGGGCATCTGCTGCCCTGCGCCGACGCGCTGACGCTGGGCGCGCGCGACTGCTACCTGCTCAACCGTGCGCCGCCGGAACGCCGCGCCACGGCGGATCTGCTGGCGGCGTGGATCACGGCGGAACTGCATGCGGATCTGGCGCGGCTGGACGGGATCTTTCCCGCGCTGGGGATCGGGGCCCTGCGCCACCCGCGCCCGGCCCTTGCGGCGCAGGCCGCGCCCCCCGCGCCCGGCGTCTTGCAAGGCGGCGATGCGATGGATGATTGACGTAAGTCAACATACCTCATAGCCTATCAATCGGGAGGCCTGCCGCACCGGAGGAAGACGCATGACGCAAGCCATGTCGCGGGTGTGCGAGGCGATGATCGACGTATGGCGGGCACCGGGCTGACCGGCGCTGCCACGAAGAGATGGAACGAGGGGAGGCATCATGAAGACGATCAAGGGACCCGCGCTGTTTCTGGCGCAGTTCGCGGGCGACGAGGCGCCGTTCAACAGCTGGGAAGACATCACCCGCTGGGCCGCCGACTGCGGCTACAAGGGCGTGCAGGTGCCAAGCTGGGACGGGCGGCTGATCGATCTGGACCGCGCCGCTGAAAGCCGCGACTATTGCGATGAATTCAAGGGCCGCGCCGCCGAAAACGGCATCACCGTCACCGAACTGTCGACGCATCTGCAGGGGCAGCTTGTGGCGGTGCATCCGGCTTACGACGTGGCCTTTGACGGGTTTGCGCCCGCCAGCGTCCACAACAACCCCAAGGCACGGCAGGAATGGGCGGTGGATCAGGTGCGCAAGGCGCTGACCGCCTCGCGCAACATGGGTCTGACCGCACAGGCGAGCTTTTCCGGCGCGCTGGCATGGCCCTATGTCTATCCGTGGCCGCAGCGCCCCGCCGGGCTGGTCGAGGCGGCGTTTGACGAGCTTGCGGCGCGCTGGCGTCCGATCCTTGACCATGCCGAAGAGATGGGGATTGACCTCTGCTACGAGATCCATCCGGGCGAGGATCTGCATGACGGCATCAGCTTCGAGATGTTCCTTGAGCGTGTCGGCAACCACCCGCGCTGCAACATGCTTTACGATCCCTCGCATTACGTGCTGCAGCACCTTGATTACCTTGACAATATCGACATCTACGCCGAACGCATCCGCATGTTCCACGTCAAGGATGCCGAGCTGAACCCGACCGGTCGGCAGGGTGTCTATGGCGGCTTCCAGTCCTGGGTCAACCGCGCGGGCCGGTTCCGCAGCCTTGGTGACGGGCAGGTGGATTTTGGCGCGGTCTTCTCGAAGATGGCCGCCAATGATTTTGACGGCTGGGCCGTGGTGGAATGGGAATGTGCGCTCAAGCATCCCGAGGATGGCGCGCGCGAAGGCGCGGCTTTTGTGCGCGATCACATCATCCGCGTCACGCCGCATGCCTTTGACGATTTTGCGGCAGGTGGCACCGATGACGCGGCCAACCGCCGGATGCTGGGGATCGACCGATGACACGGATCAGACTGGGCATGGTGGGCGGCGGCAGCGGCGCCTTCATCGGGGGCGTGCACCGGATCGCGGCGCGGCTCGACGGGCGGTTCGATCTGGTGGCGGGGGCGCTGTCCTCCACGCCTGCGAAATCGAAGGCAAGCGGCGCGGAGCTGGGGCTTGATCCCGACCGCTGCTATGGCAGCTTCGCCGAAATGGCCAAGGCCGAGGCCGCGCGCGCCGATGGGATCGAGGCGGTGGCGATCGTCACCCCGAACCACATGCATTACCCGGCGGCGCGGGCCTTTCTGGCGGCGGGGATCCATGTGATCTGCGACAAGCCGCTGACCGCCACCGATGAAGAGGCCGAGGCGATGGCGCAGGCCGTCGCGGGCTCTGGCGCGCTGTTCATCCTGACCCATAACTACACCGGCTATCCGATGGTGCGGCAGGCCCGCGCCATGGTGGCCGAGGGGGCTGTGGGCCAGATCCGGGTGGTGCAGGTCGAATATCCGCAGGACTGGCTGACCGATCCGGTGGAACAAGCGGGCGACAACAAGCAGGCCGAATGGCGCACCGACCCTGCCCGCTCTGGCGCGGGCGGATCGGTGGGCGATATCGGCACCCATGCCTATAACCTTGCCTGTTTCGTGACGGGCCTTGCCGCCGAAAGCCTTGCCGCCGATCTGCAAAGCTTCGGCCCGGGGCGGCAGCTGGATGACAACGCCCATGTGCTGCTGCGCTTTGCCGGTGGCGCGCGCGGGATGCTCTGGTCCAGTCAGGTGGCGCCGGGCAATGAAAACGGGCTGCGGCTGCGGATCTATGGCGACCGGGGCGGGCTGGAATGGGCGCAGGAACAACCGAACGCGCTGTGGCATACCCCCCATGGCGAGCCGACGCGGCTGATCCGCCGCAATGGCAGCGGCGCGCATCCGGCAGGCACGGCGGTCAGCCGCATCCCGGCGGGCCATCCCGAGGGCTATCTTGAAGCCTTTGCCACGCTTTATTCCGAAGCGGCGGAGGCGATCCGCGCCGTCCAGCAGGGCACCGACCGCGACACCGCGCGCGGGTTGCTGCCCGGCATCGAGGATGGCATGGCCGGAATGCGCTTCATCGCCGCCTGCGTCGCCTCGTCGCGGCGCGACGCGGCCTGGACCGCGCTGTGACGGCTGTGCCGGTTCTTGCCCTGCGCGGGATCCGGCGCAGCTTCGGCCCCGTGGAGGTGCTGCACGGGGTCGACATCGCGCTGCATCCCGGAGAGGTCCATGCGCTGATCGGCGAAAACGGGGCGGGCAAGTCCACCACCATGAAGATCATGGCGGGCTACCAGCCCCCCAGCGAGGGCGATATCCTGATCGACGGTCAGGTGACCCGGCTTGCCAGCCTGCATGAGGGCGAAGAGGCGGGGATCGTGATGATCCATCAGGAATTCAACCTCGCCGAACAGCTGACCGTCGAACAGAACGTGTTTCTGGGGCGGGAGCTGCGGCGCGGGCTGCTGGCCGACCGCGCCGCCATGACGCGCGAGACGCAGGCCCTGCTGGACCGGCTGGGCTGCGCCGTGTCTCCGGGGGCGCGGGTGTCGGAGCTGTCGAACTCCGACAAGCAGATGGTCGAGATCGCCAAGGCGCTGTCGCGGCGGGCGCGGGTGCTGGTGATGGACGAGCCGACGGCGGTGCTGACCCATACCGAGGCGGAGGTGCTGTTCGAACAGGTCCGCGTGCTGCGCGCCGCCGGGGCCGCGATCCTGTTCACCTCGCACAAGCTCGACGAGGTGCGCCGCATCTCTGACCGGGTCACCGTCATGCGCGACGGCGCCGTGGTGCATAGCGGCCCCACGGCGGACATCAGCGAGGACGAGATGGCGACCCGCATGGTCGGGCGCGACGTGTCCGTGCTCTATCCGCCCCGCCCGGCCACCCCGCCGCAGGAGGTGGTGCTGCGCCTTTCGGGGCTGGAGGTGCCGGGCCATGTCGAGGCGCTGGATCTGGATCTGCGACGGGGCGAGATCCTCGGGCTTGCCGGGCTTATCGGCGCGGGCCGCACCGAGGCGATGGAGGGCATGTGCGGGCTGCGGCCCGCGCGCATGACGGCGCTGGAGATCGAGGGCAAGCCGGTCAGCATCCGCAGGCCCGCCGACGCGCTGGCGCACGGGCTGTGCTACCTGACCGAGGACCGCAAGCTGCGCGGGCTGCTGCTGGACAAGGGCCTGCGCGAGAACCTGACGCTGCAGGCGCTGTGGAAATTCGGGCGGGTCTTTGTCGACACCGCCGCCGAGGAACGCGCGCTGGACGAGGCGATCACCACCTTTGACATCCGCGCGGGCGACCGGCGGGTGCGGGCGGGCAACCTGTCGGGGGGCAACCAGCAGAAGCTGCTGCTGGCCAAGACCATGCTGTCAGAACCGCGCATCCTTGTGGTGGACGAACCGACGCGCGGCATCGACATCGGCACGAAACAGCAGATTTACGCGTTTCTGCGCGAACTTGCGGCGCAGGGCCATGCTATCATCATGGTCTCGTCCGAGATGCAGGAGGTGATCGGCCTGTCGGACCGGGTGGCGGTGATGCGGCGCGGCAGGCTTGCGGGCGTGCTGGAGGGGCCTGCGGTCAGCGAGGAGGCGATCGTGCGGCTGGCAATGGGGATCGGGGCCGGACCGGCAGCGGCGCGGGACAGCGCTGGTGCCGGCGCGGCCCGGCGGGAGGAGGCCTGACATGGCGATGACGGATGCGGAACAGGGATCGAAGGCGCGGACCCGCCTGCCCCCGATGACGGTGCTGGGGCCGATCCTTGCGCTGGTGATCCTTGTGCTGGTGGGGGCGGCGCTCAATTCCAATTTCCTGAGTGCGGCGAACCTGACCAACGTGCTGTCGCGCTCTGCCTTCATCGGCATCATCGCGGTCGGCATGACCTTCGTGATCACGGCGGGCGGGCTTGACCTGTCGGTGGGGGCCATGGCGGCCTTCATCGCGGGGCTGATGATCCTTGTGATGAACGCGGCCCTGCCCGCGCTGGGGCCGGGCGTGCCCATCGTGCTTCTGGGCATGGCGGTGGCGCTGCTGGCGGGGCTGGTGGCGGGGCTGCTCAACGGTTTCATGGTCACCACGCTGGGGATCGAGGCCTTCATCGTGACGCTGGGCACCATGGGCATCTATCGCAGCCTTGTCACATGGCTTGCCGATGGCGGCACACTGTCGCTTGATTTCGGCCTGCGCACCTATATCCGGCCCATCTATTTCGACGGCATCCTTGGGATGACATGGCCGATGATCGTCTTTGCGCTGGTGGTGATCGTGGGCGAAATCCTGATGAGCCGCGGCGTGTTCGGGCGGCACTGCGCCGCCACCGGCAGCAACGAGCATGTGGCGCATTATTCCAACGTGCGCGTGGGCCGGGTGCGGCTCATCACCTATGCCATGCTGGGCCTGCTGGTCGGCATCGCCACCATCATGTATGTGCCGCGCCTCGGCTCGGCCTCCGCCTCCACCGGCGTGCTGTGGGAGCTGGAGGCGATTGCCGCGGTCATCATTGGCGGCACCGTGCTCAAGGGCGGCTTTGGCCGGGTCTGGGGCACCGTGCTGGGGGTGCTGATCCTCGGGCTGATCGAGAACATCCTGAACCTGACCGATCTTGTCTCGCCCTATCTCAACGGTGCGATCCAAGGGGTCATCATCATTCTCGCTGTGATCTTGCAGCGCGAAGGCAGGTCGGCCTGAGGGAGCGGGCCACCTCATCATCATCAGTGGAGGAACCAATGGGCATCACAATCAGGACAGCGCTGGCTGCGGGCGTGCTGACGGCGCTGGCCGCCCCGGCCATGGCGCAGGACATCACCGTGGGGGTGTCGATTCCGGCGGCCACCCATGGCTGGGCGGGCGGCATGAACTTTCATGCGCAGCAAGCCATCGAACGGCTGGAGGAGGTCTATCCGCAGGTCGATCTGGTGCTGGCCACCGCCTCCGACCCGGCAGAGCAGGTGTCCGACATCGAGGACATGGTGGCCACGCGCGGCATCGACGCGCTGGTGGTGCTGCCCTTTGAATCCGAACCGCTGACCGGGCCGGTGCAGGCCGTGGCCGAAAGCGGCGTCTGGATCACCGTGGTCGATCGCGGCCTGTCGGTGGACGGCATCGAGGATCTGTATGTGGCGGGCGACAACGCGGGCTTTGGCCGGGTCTCGGGCGAATTCATGGCCTCTGCCCTGCCCGAGGGTGGCAAGATCGTTGCGCTGCGCGGGATCCCCACCACCATCGACAACATGCGCGTCGAAGGCTTCGAGGCCGCGATCGAGGGCAAGAACATCGAGGTTCTTGGCATGGAGCATGGCAACTGGAACCGCGATGACAGCTTCACCGTCATGCAGGATTTCCTGTCGCGCTTCCCCGAGATCGACGCGGTCTGGGCCTCGGATGACGACATGGCGGTGGGTGTGCTTGCCGCGATCGAGGCGGCGGGCCGGGACGATGTCCAGTTCGTGCTGGGCGGCGCGGGCATGAAGGAGATGATCGCGCGGACCCGGGACAATGATCCGATGATCCCCGCCAACGTCACCTATCCGCCCGCGATGATCGCCACCGCGATCGAGCTGACCGTGGTGGGCCAGGTGTCGAGCGCGCCGGTGGCCGGAACCTTCACCATCGGATCCGAACTGGTGACGCCGGAAAACGCCGCAGAGTATTACTTCCCCGACAGCCCGTTCTGAAGGGATTGCGGCGGCCCTTCGGGGCCGCCGCAGTTTTTCAGAGGTAGCGGTTCACGAGGTTTTCGAGCCGCTCCTGCCGCCCCGACCGGGGCTGCGGATTGATCCCCTCCGCCTCGACCCGGGCTGTGATCTCGTCAAAGCCCTGCGTGCTCAGCATCGCCTGCGCTTCTGCGCTGTCCCAGCCCGCATAGCGCGCGTCGCGCGCCGCTTCGAGCTTGCCTTCTTCCAGCATCTTCGCCGCCGCCTTCAGCCCTGCCGCACAGGTGTCCATGCCGCCGACATGGCCAAGGATCAGATCCTCGGCATCCAGCGACTGCCGCCGCAGCTTGGAGTCAAAGTTGGTGCCGCCGGTGCTGAAGCCGCCCGCGCGCAGCACCTCGTAATAGGCCAGCGCGGTTTCTGGCACGTTGTTCGGGAACTGGTCGGTGTCCCAGCCGGACTGGTAGTCGTTGCGGTTCATGTCGATGGAGCCAAGGATGCCCAGCTCGCGCGCCAGCGCCAGCTCGTGCTCGAAGCTGTGACCGGCGAGGATGGCATGGCCCTGCTCGACATTGAGCTTCACCTCTTTCTCAAGCCCGAACTGCTTGAGGAAGCCATAGACGGTGGCCACGTCGTAATCATACTGGTGCTTGGTGGGCTCCTGCGGCTTGGGCTCGATCAGGATGGCGCCCTTGAAGCCGATCTTGCGCGCATACTCCACCGCCTGCGTCAGGAACCGGCCCGCCTGCTGGCGTTCGCGGCCCATATCGGTGTTGAGCAGGGTCTCGTAGCCCTCGCGCCCGCCCCAGAGCACGTAGTTTTCGCCGCCCAGCTGGTGGGTCGCGTCAAGGCAGGTCTTCACCGTCGCTGCGGCAAAGGCATAGACATCGGGATCGGGGTTGGTGGCGGCCCCGGCCATGTAGCGGCGATGGGTGAACAGGTTCGCCGTGCCCCAGAGCAGCTTGGTGCCCGTGGCCTCCATCTTGCCCTGCATGTAATCGGTGATTTCGCGCAGGTTGCGGGTGTTTTCGGCAAAGCTGTCGCCCTCGGGGCGCGCATCGGCGTCGTGGAAGGCGAAATAGGGCGCGCCAAGGATCTGGAACATCTCGAAGGCGACATCGGCCTTGAGCTTGGCCTTGGCCATGCCGTCGCCGAACCACGGGCGCTCGAAGGTCTGCCCGCCGAAGGGATCCCCGCCCACCCAAGCGAAGCTGTGCCAATAGGCCACCGAGAAGCGCAGATGCTCCTTCATCGTCTTGCCCATCACCACCTCTTCGGGGTCGTAATGGCGGAAGGCGAAGTCATTGTCGCTGTCGGGGCCTTCGTAGCGGATCGCAGGAATGCCGTTGAAAAAGTCTGTCATGGTTGTCTCGTCTCTCATCTGCCGGTGCCCCGGCTGGCCCAGACCAGCCCGCGGCGAAGGATTTCCTTCATCTGCGGGACGTCGAATTCGGAAGCGTTGTGGCCAAGGGCGGAGTAGAACACCCGGCCCTCGCCATGGTGGCGTGTCCATGCCACCGGCATCACCGTGCCCTTGACCCATGGCGCATGCGTGCCGTCAAAGCGGGTCACGGCAAGCACGTCATTGCCGGGATCGACATGCATGAAATACTGTTCGGAATGGTAGTCGAAATCCCCGATGCCCTGCATCAGCGGATGATCCGGCTGGGTGATCTCGACCCGGTAATCCATCATGTCGCCGGGATGCGCGACCCATTGCCCGCCCACCATGAACTGATAGGCGGGGGCGGCGCGGAACGTGTCGCCCATGCCGCCGTGAAAGCCCGCAAGCCCGGTGCCCGCCGCGATGGCGGCGCAGAGCCGCTCCAGCGGCTCTTTCTTGATCTCGACCTGCGTGCAAAGCGGCACGATCAGGTCGAACGAGGACAGATCCGCCTCGCCCAGCACCGCAACGCCCGGTTCGGAGCGCACGTCAAACCCTTCGTCCCGCAGCATTCCGGCCACCACGGCGGCGCAGGCCTCGGGGTCGTGCCCCTCCCAGCCGCCGTAAAATATAAGTGCTTTCTGGTTCATGCCACCTCCTCCTGCAGCGCGATTTCTCCGGTTCCCCGCTCGGCGAGCAGCGGCGCTGGCCGCTCGCAGCGCGTGGTCATCTCGATGGCGCGGCCCTCGCGGGCCGAGCGGTGCATCGCCTCCATCACCTCCAGCGCGTGCAGTGCCAGATCGCCGCTGGCGCAATGCGGCCCGCCCGAGGCGATGGCCCCGGCCATCTGGGCCAGCCCCAGCCCGCGGTAATTGCCGTCACCATGGCCGTGGCGCATCTGCTGCGGCTGCCAAGCCCCGTCGCGGTGCAGCTCCACCGTGCCGTCGAAGCGGTTGGGATCGGGCAGCGTCATGGATCCGGTGGTGCCATACAGTTCCAGCGGGCCGTGCCTGTGGGCGCGCACGTCGAAGCTGGTGGCGATCTGCACCAGCGCGCCCTGCGCAAATTCCATGACCCCCGCCAGATGGGTGTCGACCTCCACCGGCACGCTCTGTCCGGCGCGCGGCCCGGTCGCGATCTCGCGGCTGTCGCGCGACCGGCCCCCGAAGGCGGTGACCCGCGCCACCGGCCCCAGCAGGTTGAGCATCGCGGTGATGTAATAGGGCCCCATGTCCATCATCGGGCCGCCGCCGGGCGCGCTGTAGTAGAAATCCGGGTTCGGATGCCAGCGTTCATGGCCCGGCAGCATCAGGGTCGCGGTGCCCGCCACGGGGCGCCCGATCTCTCCGGCATCGACCAGCGCCCGCGCGGTCTGATGCGCGCCGCCCAGAAAGGTGTCGGGCGCGCATCCCAGCCGCAGCCCCGCCGCCTGCGCCGCGTCATTGAGCGCGCGCGCCTCGTCAAAGCTGCCCGCCAGCGGCTTTTCCGAATAGACATGCTTGCCTGCCGCCAGCGCGCGATGCCCGATCTCGGCATGGGCGGCGGGAATGGTCAGGTTCAGCACGATGCCGATATCCTCGCGCGCCAGCAGCGCCTCGACCGTCAGCGCCTCCACGCCATAGGCGCGGGCTTTTTCCTCTGCCGCCTCGGCGCGCAGATCGGCCACGGCGCGCATCTTGATCTGCGGGAACAGCGCCGCATTTTTCAGGTAGATGTCGCTGATGACGCCACAGCCGATGACGCCCACTCCGATCCCGCTCATGCCACGGCCTCCATTCGCTGTCCGTCCTGTCCAAAATAATGCAGCGCGCCCGGTTCCGGGCTCAGCCCCAGCTGCTCGCCCGCCTTGAGCCGCATGTGCCCCGGCAGCCGCACCGTGATCTCTCCCAGACCTTCGGCATCCATATAGGCGATGGTGTCGGCGCCCAGCGTCTCGACCACCCGCGCCCGCGCGGGCCAGAGCCCGTCGGTTTCCACCCGCAGATGTTCGGGGCGGATCCCCACCGTCTTGATGTCGTCGCGGGCCACGGCCCGGCCCGGCAGCAGGTTCATGCGGGGCGAGCCGATGAAGCCTGCGACAAATTCCGTGGCGGGGCGGTCATAAAGCTCCATCGGCGCGCCGACCTGTTCGATCCGCCCGGCCTTCATCACCACGATCTGGTCGGCCAGCGTCATCGCCTCCACCTGATCGTGGGTGACGTAGATCATCGTGGCGCCGATGGACTGGTGCAGCTGCGCCAGTTCCACCCGCATCTGCGTGCGCAGGGCGGCGTCAAGGTTCGACAGCGGCTCGTCGAACAGGAACACCTCGGGATGGCGCACGATGGACCGGCCAATGGCGACGCGCTGGCGCTGCCCGCCCGAAAGCTGGCCCGGCTTGCGGTCAAGATAATCCTCAAGCGACAGGATGCGCGCGGCCTCCGCCACCCGCTCGCGCCGTTCCGCAGCGGGCATCTTGGCCAGCCGCAGCCCGAAATCGATGTTCTGCGCCACCGTCATGTGCGGATAAAGCGCGTAGGACTGGAACACCATCGAGATGCCGCGATCCGACGGTTCCGCATCGGTCACGTCGCGCCCGCCGATGCGGATTTCGCCCTCGGTCGGATCTTCGAGCCCCGCGATCATCCGCAGAAGCGTGGACTTGCCACAGCCCGAAGGCCCCACCAGCACGGTGAAGGATCCATGCGGCACCTTCAGGTCAAGGCCCGGGATCACCGTCAGCGCGCCGAAGGTCTTGATGATGCCTGCCAGTTGCACGTCAGCCATGTTCGGCCCTCCTCGCCCGCCCGGTCATCAGCGGGGCTCGTAGTTGAAATGAAGGAAATCGGCGTGATGGCCCCGCCCCGAGGTGTCATGCGCGGCCATGCCGACAAAGGCGCCGGTGAAGTTGTTGCCCGGCCCGTTGCCCGCCTCGTCAGAGATCGCGGACTGGTCGAGCGTGACCCCCAGATCGGTCCAGTCAGCCCCCGGCAGGGCATAGCGGAAGCGCAGGGTCATGCCGTCCACGTCGCAGCCCAGCCGGACCGGCCCGGTGGCGGGCAGATCGACCGGGGCGGCGAGCGGCTGCACCATCCGCAGCATCGGCCAGTCGGCGGGACAGCTGAGCACGGTCAGCTGGCGCTGCCCCTCCTCCCCCGCCGTCACCGCAAGGTAGTGGAACTTGAACCCGTTATACCACGCGATCAGGCCCGCAAACTGCTGGTAGGTTTCCGGGGCGAAGTCGATTTCGGTTTCGGCGGAATAGGCGATGTCGGTCTGGCGCCGCGCCACCAGGGCGTGGTCGAAATGCGATCCCGGCGCCTCGCGCCCGTAAAGCCGCAGCGCGCCGGGCCGTGCGTCCAGCGAGAAAAGCCGGGCGCTGTCGGGGCTGCGCAGCCACTGGAAGGCGGGCGGCAGCGCCCCGGGGGCAAAGGTGGTGCGGGCGGGCTCTGGCGAGAAGCGGTGTTCGGGCAGGTCGGGCGCGGGCGCCGTCGCGGTCGGCACGCAGCCGCCATGGGCAAGGCGCGGAAATTCCCCCGCAGGCCAGATCAGTTTCTGGATCGCGGTTTCCCGGCCCAGCGGCGAGCGGCGCGCATCCTCTTCGTGGATCCCCACGACCCGGCCGGGGGCTGCGCCGCGCGTCTCCTCCAGCGGGCGGGAGCAGAGATGCACGAGGTAAAACTCGCCATTCTGCGTCTCGACGATATCGGCATGGCCCGCGCGCTGCAGCAGCGCCTCGGGCGCGTCCTTGGAGGTCAGCAGATGCTTTTTCGGATCGGTCTCGTAGGGGCCGAACAGATCGCGAGACCGGGCCATGGTCGCGGCATGGTCATAGCCGGTGCCGCCTTCGGCGGTCAGCAGCCAGTACCAGCCGTCGCGCCGGTAAAGATGCGGCCCCTCGGTCAGCTTGTGATCGGTGCCGCGATAGATGTTGCGCACCTCGCCCACCAGCCGTTGCTCTGCCACGGAATATTCCTGACAGACGATGCCACCGAACTTGCCACCGCCCTGCTGGCGGTGATCCCAGATCATGTTGACCAGCCATTTGCGCCCGTCCTCGTCATGAAAGAGCGAGGGGTCGAACCCCGAGGAGTTGAGATAGACCGGATCGGACCACGGCCCGTCGATGCTGGGGGCGGTGACAAGATAGTTGTGGCTGTCCTTCCACGCGCCGTCGCGGCGTTTGACATCGGTATAGATCAGCCAGAACTGCCCGTCGGCATGGGTCAGGCACGGCGCCCAGACCCCGCCCGAATCCGGATCGCCGCGCAGGTCAAGCTGCGCCGCGCGGGTCAGGGGCCGGGACACCAGCCGCCAATGCGCCAGATCGCGGGAATGATGGATCTGCACGCCGGGATACCATTCGAAGGTCGATGTGGCGATGTAGAAGTCGTCGCCCACCCGGACGATTGACGGATCGGGGTTGAAGCCCGGCAGGATCGGATTGCGGATCTCGGTCACTTTGGTCATCCCTTGACGGCGCCGCCGGTCAGGCCTGCGACGATGTATTTCTGGGCGGCGAGGAAGAAGACGATGGCGGGCAGGATCGTCAGCGTGACGAAGGCCAGCGTGCGGTTCCATTCGGTCACGTATTCACCGCGGAACTGCATCATCCCCAGCGGCCATGTGAAGGCTTCGCGCGAGTTGAGCACGACCAGCGGCAGCAGGAAGTTGTTCCAGCTCTGCACGAAGACGAAGACGCCCACGGTGGCGAGGATCGGCGTGGAGAGCGGCAGCGTGACCTGCCAGAAGAACCGCACATAGCCGCAGCCATCGATCCGTGCCGCCTCGAACAGCTCTTTCGGCAGCTGTTCGAAGAAGGTCCGGAACAGCAGGATCGCCAGCGACAGGCCAAAGGCGGTCTGCGGCAGGATCACCGCCCAGTAGGTGTCCAGCAGGCCGATGTCGCGCACCTTGATGAAGAGCGGCAGGATCGCGGTGGCGAAGGGGAACATCAGCCCCAGCAGCAGATAGGAGAACAGCATCCGCGAGCCGAAGAAGCGGATCTGCGCAAAGACATAGGCAGCGGCGGATCCGACGATCAGCGTCAGCACCACGGTCCCGGTGGAGATCAGCAGCGAATTGCCCAGATAGCTCCAGAACCGCGGATCGGCGAGGATCGAGGCGTAGAAGCTGGCATCCCACTGCTGCGGCAGCGCGAAGGCGTTCATGCGGATTTCCGCGTTGCTTTTGAACCCGCCAAGCGCCGTGGCCAGCATGGGCGCCAGCACGAAGCTGGCCACCACGCAAAGGATCGTGACGCGGGCGAAGTTGCGCCAGAAATGGCTGCGGGTCATGGCTTGGTCCCCTTCATGAAGATGCGCTGGTAGAACAGCGCCACGACGATGGCGGCGAGGAACAGCAGCACGCCCACGGCGCTGCCAAAGCCGATCTTCAGCCGGGTCAGTCCGAAGCTGTAGAGATAGGTCACGATGGTATGGGTCTGGTTCGACGGTCCGCCATTGGTCAGCGGGATGATGACGTCAAACACCTGCAGCGCGCCGATGATCGCAAAAAACGCGCTGACCACGATGGCAGGCTTGATCTGCGGGATCTGCACATAGCGCACGATCTGAGGCCGCTTGGCGCCTTCGATCTTGGCAGCCTCGATCAGATCCTCGGGCACGCCCTGCAGAGCCGCGATGTAGATCATCATGTGAAAGCCGAAATATTTCCAGACGATCACGGTCATGACCGCGACAAAGGCCCAGTCCCGGTCAGCAAGGATGAAGAAGCTTTCCTGCCCCATGGACCGTGCGAGGGAGGCGGTGACGCCATAATTGCCGTCGAACACGAAGCTCCAGATCAGGCCCGCTGCCACTTCGGCAAGGATGTAGGGCACAAAAAAGATCAGCCGGAACAGCGCGTTGGTCGGCGTCTTGCGATAGATCAGCAGCGCCAGAAACAGCGCCAGCGGCATCTGGATCAAGAGCGAGACAGCCACGATCTTGAGCGTGTTGCCCATGGCGGTGTGAAACACCGAATGCCCGGCGATCTGTTCGAAATTGCGCAGGCCGACATAGTCTTCGGGCGTGCCGTAGCCGTTCCAGTCGAAAAAGGCGTAATAGCCCGATTCCGCCAGCGGCAGGATCACAAACAGGCTGAACAGGATCAGCGCCGGGGGCAGCAGGATCGCGATGGCGGCAAGGCGGCTGGAGCCCATTCCGCGCCGACGGCGCGCGCGTTTCCGCGATGCGGCCGCGCGGGCATCGATCATCTCCATGGAGTGCGTCTCCGTCTCGGGGGAAAAAGGGCGCGCGTCCGCAAGGACACGCGCCGGGGGAAGGCTTAGCGGAACTGCCAGGCCTCCTCGACCTGTGCCGCGGCCTCCTCGGGCGTGATCACGCCCTGCGCCAGATCGGCGGAGATGTCGTTCACCGTGGCCCCAACCGAGGCGCCAAGGAACTGGTCAAGGAAGATCTGGTGATAGCTGGCTGCCGCGATGTCCTGCGCAACCTGCTGGAAGAACGGGTTTTCCAGCGCCTCTCCGGCCCCCTTCACGATCGGGATGAAGATGCCTTCGCGCGCAACTTCTTCCTGATGATCGCGGTTGAGCAGGAAGGTCAGGAAATCCACCGCGCCATCGGTTGCATCCGACGTGACGGCCCAGCCGTTCATGCCGCCCAGCGTGGCGCTGTCGCCGCCCTCTGCCACCGGATCGGACACCGCCGGGAAGGAGATGATCGCCATCTGGTCATCGGGCAGGCCTTCGCCGCTTTGCGACCGGCCCCGCATCGGCAGGTAATCCCAGTCGCCCATCAGGTGCAGCGCGCCCTTGCCATCGGCAAACATGCCGCTGGCGGTTTCATAGGTGGTGCCCATGAAGCCGGGCTGGAACGGCTCCATTTCGGTCAGCTTCTGGAATTCTTCGCCAGCGGCGACAAAGGGCTCGGCCTCGAACCCGCCATCCTCGCCGTTCATCGCCGCCGTCACGACCTCGGCCCCGCCTTCGCGCAGCGCCAGATAGCTCCAGTAGAAATGCAGCGGCCATTTGTCCTGCCCGCCCACCACGATCGGCGTCACGCCCGCGTCCTTCATGGTCTGCACCGCAGCCAGCAGGTCATCCCATGTCTTGATCGCGGTATGATCGACGCCCGCCTCTTCGGTCAGCGCGGTATTGACCCAGAACACCACCTCGGTGGCGTAAAGCGGCAGACCGTGCAGGGCGCCATCCACGGTATAGGCGGTCAGCGCCGCGTCGGGGAAGGTGCTGCGCACCTCGTCGGAGAGCTCGCCCGAGATATCCTTCAGGAACCCGGCTTCGGCCTGTTCGACCAGCGTCTGGCCAGCCCAGCTGTAGAAAATGTCGGGCCGGGCGTCGGACTGCAGCAGCGTCGGCAGCTTCGACTTGTAGGCCTCGTTGGCGATATATTCGAACACCACGTCCACATCGGGGTTCTGCGCTTCGTAAGCGGCCTCGACGCGGGCATAAAACGCCTGTTCGGGGTCGCTGGGCTGCACCCGCAGCACGCGGATTTCTTCCTGCGCCATGGCGGCAGTGCCCCATGCGGCGCTGGCCAGCAGGGCTGTCTTGACGAACAGTTTCATTGGTCATCCTCCCAGATTGAGCCCGAATCCCGATCCTCCTCGACCGTGATTCTGCACCATTTTGACTAACGTACATCAGATTTGACCAACGTACATCAAGAAAGAGCGGGTATGCAATCCCGCTTTTCCGGACCGGACCCTAGGGCAGGTTGTCGCGCAGGAAAATTTCGGTGTGGATGATGCCGGTGCGCGGATCGACCGGCACCGCCTCGATCAGGTTGCGCATGATGATCAGGGCGCTGGCCACTTCCTTGTGAATATCCTGCTGCAGCACGGCGTCGAACACCCCATCCTGCAGCGCCGCGCGCGACTGGTCTGTCAGTTCGTGCACCACCACCAGCGGGCGCGGGCTGGACTTGGCACGGTCCAGCGCGGCGCGCAGGCCCCGGTTGCCGCCGCCAAGGCTGTAGATCCCCACAATGTCGCGACAATCCTGAAGTACGTTGGTCAGAAGCTCGTCGACCCGCGCCGCCTCGTCGCCGCCTTCGACCGGCGGCAGCAGCTGCAGATCGGGAAATTCCGCATGCATGACCTGTTCAAAGCCCAGCCTGCGCTCCACATGGTCGCGCACCAGCATGGATCCCGCGATGATCGCGATGCGGCCGGGGCGGCCCTGACAGAAGCGCCCCAGCAGTCCGGCGGCGGTGCGCCCGGCGGATACGTTGTCGATGCCGACAAAATGCCCGCGCGCCGAGGCCGACAGATCCGAAATCAGCGTCACCACCTGAATCCCCGCGCCGCGCAGGTCCGACACCGCCTGCCGCACCTCGGCGGATTCCGTCGCGACCATCACCACGCCATCCACCGCCTGCTCGCGGGCGCGCCGCAGATCCGCCGCCAGCGCCCGCCCGTCAAACGGCGGCACCAGCGATACGCTGATTTCCGTGCGATCGCGCAGCGCAAGGCGTGCGTGGCTGTCCAGTTCGGCGGCCAGATTGCGCATGAAGCTGTTGGGCCCGTCCGGAATGGCGAAATGTATACGGTAGACCCGCTTGCGCGACAGGTTGGCGGCCATGATGTCGCGCTCATAGCCAAGCTGCTTCATCGCGGCGCGGACCCGCTGCTGCGTTGCCTGCCGCACCCCGTCGCGCCCGTTCAGAACCCGGTCGACGGTGGACAGGCTGACATTGGCCACGCGCGCCACATCATGCACGGTCGGTCGTGACATATCGCAGCTCTCCTTACTTCTTGTCCCACTCCCGGTTAGACCAGCGCCGGGACGCCCACAACTGACATGGGGCGCGGGCTGGCCCCCTGCCCCGGATCAGGCCCTGACCTGCCCCGCCCGGCCTCCTGCCCGCGCAGGCCCGGAAAATACCGCGCGGCACGGCATCTGACATACGTACATCACACACTGCTTACTGAAAAGTGAATTGCGACGGGCGGGGTCCGGGGGTGCCGCCGCCTAGAGCCGGTCGCGCACCCGCGCCCATGTATTGGCCAGATGCCGTGCCATCACCCGGCCCAGTTCCTCGCCATCGCGCTGGCGCAGGGCGGCGGCCATTTCCTCGTGCTCGGCCACGGCATCATCCCAGTAATCGGCATTGCGGTTGCCCATGAAGCGGATGCGCTTCAGCCGCGCCTGCAGGTTGGCCTGCGTTTCCGTCAGCGCGGGGTTGCCCGCATAGTCGGAAAGCCGCGAATGGAATTCCTGATTGAGCTTGTAATAGGGCATCCGGTCGCGCGCCCGCCAGCGGTCCAGCATCCGGTCATGCAGCGCCAGCAGATCGGCGATCTGCGCATCACTGGCCCGCTCGCAGACCAGCCGCCCGGCCAGAAGCTCGATATGGCCCAGCAGTTCCAGCATGCCATGCACCTCTTCGGGGGTGAGCTTGCGCACCACGCTGCCCTTGGACCGGACCGAGGCGATCAGCCCTTCGGCGGCAAGCGTGCGCAGCGCCTCGCGGAAGGGGGTGCGCGACACGCCCAGCTGTCCGGCCAGCACGACCTCGTCGATTCGGGTTCCCGGCTCCAGATAGCCTTCGATGATCATGTCGCGGATGCGGCTGGCCACCTGATCATGCAGGCTGAGCTTTTCGATCGCTAGCGGTGCGCCAAGGTCATCCATCTGATCCTGCACGTCTTTCTCCTGAAACATAAGGGCTGACACAAATATAGCAGCTTTTTCCGGCGGCGCGAGACTTGTGTATTGTATAATTTATCCATTACACAAAATGCGACACACAGGCCGACCCCGATGCGGGTGGCCCGGACCAGCGACAAGACGGACAAAAGCATGACGAGCGGATCTAAAGTGGCCATGGCGATCGGGGATGCGGGCGGGATCAGCGCCGAGCTTGCGGCACGGGTGCTGGCCTGCCCCGGGGCCAATACGGGCGACCTGATGGTGATCGGCGACCGGCGCCTGCTCGAACGCGGCGCCGCCGAGGCGGGTGTTGCGCTGGATCTGCCGGTGCTGCGCCCGGACCAGACCGCAGGCCCCCTGCCCGAGCACAGCTTTCTGGTGGATCTGGGCAATTGCGACCCCGGGGCCGTGCCGCAGGGCCAGTCCAGCGCCGAAGGCGGTCGCGCCTCGGTGCAGAATTTCCGCGCCGCCCTGCTGGTGGCGGCGGCGGGTCATGCCGATGTGGTGTTCTTTACCCCCTTCAACAAACACGCGATGCGGCTCGCGCAGCCCGATTACGTGGACGAGATCGGCTTCATCGACGCCACCATCGGCGCCACCGAAAGCGGGCGGGAATTCAACGTGCTGGACGAGGTCTGGAATGCCCGCGTCACCTCGCACATTCCGCTGTCGGAAGTGGCGGGCCGGATCACCGAGGCGCGGGTTTTTGACAGCCTCTGCCTGACCGACCGGATCATGCGCAACGCAGGCTATGACCGCCCGCGCATCGGTGTCGCCGCGCTGAACCCCCATGCGGGCGATGGCCGCAACTTCGGCACCGAAGACGAGGACATCCTGCTGCCCGCCATCGAACGCGCCCGCGCCCGGCAGCTGGCGGTCACCGGGCCGGTGCCGTCGGATACGGTGTTCGTGCGCGCGGTGAAGGGCGAATTTGATGCGGTGCTGACCATGTTCCACGATCAGGGCCAGATCGCGATGAAGCTGATCGGCTTTGACCGGGGCGTGACGCTGATCGCCAATTACCCCTTTCCCATCGTCACGCCCGCCCATGGCACGGCCTATGACATCGCGGGACGGGGCATCGCCGATCTGGGCGCCACCCGCAATGCGGTGACGCTGGGCCGCCGTCTGGCGGCAATGGATCCGCGCAGCGACCGGCCCGACACCCCCGCACCGCTGCCCGAACTGTTTGCCCGCGCGCTCGACTGGGGCGCGCTGCCGGTCTGAGATCACCGCGCCCGCCGGAGGAGGGCGGCGCGCATCATCTTTGGGAGGAGAGACACATGAACAGACGAGAGTTTGCCAAGGGCATCGCCCTGACCGGCGGGCTGATGGCCAGCCCCGCCCTGCTGCGCGCCCAAGGCACCGCGCTGCGTTTTGCCCATTACGGCACGGCCAGCGATTCCGTCAGCGCCGCCGCCACCCGTCTGGCGGAGCTTGCGGCGGAAAAGACCGGCGGCGCGCTGACGGTCGAGGTCTATGGCAATGGCGAGCTTGGATCCTCGCCCACCATGCTGGAAGGCACCCGGCTTGGCACCATCGACATGGCGACCACCGGCAATCCCTATTTCACCGCCAGCCTGCCCGCGCTGAACCTGCTGGACCTGCCCTTCCTGTTCCAGTCCGACGCCCATGCCTTTGCGGTGCTGGATGGCGAGGTGGGCCAGACGCTCATGTCCTCCATGTCGGAGGCGGGGCTGCAGGGCATCGCCTTCTGGGAACTGGGCTTCCGCAACCTGACCAACAATGTCCGCGCCGTGGTGACGCCCGAGGACATGGCGGGGCTGAAAATCCGCACCACGCCCAATCCGGCGCATGTGCTGGCCTTCGAGACGCTGGGCGCGCAGCCGACCCCCATGCCCTTTGGCGAGGTCTATTCCGCGCTGCAGACCGGGGCCATCGACGGGCAGGAAAACCCGGTCAACCACATCTATGCCAACAAGCTGCACGAGGTGCAGACGTTCATGAGCCTGACGCGGCACGCCTATACCACCTCGCCGCTGGTGGTGAACGCGCGGCGCTGGTCCGGCCTGTCGCCAGAGGTCCAGACCGCCCTGCAGGAGGCGGCGCTGGAGGCCGCGACCTTCCAGCGGCAGCTCAACGACGAAGAGGATGTGGCAGCGCTTGAAGAGATGCGCGCGGTGGGCCTGCAGATCGAGGAAAAGCCCGATACCGACGCCTTCCGCGCCGCCGTCAGCGACGTGACCCGCGCCGCCTATGTGGAGCAGTTCGGTGCTGCGCTGCTGGATCAGGTGGACGCCGCCGCAACCGCCTGACCCCCGCCCGCACCGGCCGCTCCGGAGGAGGGAGACGCCCATGACCCAGATCGCGCGCCTTGACAGGCTTCTGCGCCGCGCCGTGAACGGGGCCGCCGCGCTGCTGCTGCTGGCGGTGGTGCTGCTGGGGATCGCGCAGGTGGTCAGCCGCTATCTGCTGGGCACCTCGCTGATCTGGTCAGAGGAACTGATCCGGCTGCTTTATGTGTGGATGATCCTCGTGGCCGCCGCCAATGCCGATCACATGCGGATCACCCTCATGGATGGCAGGCTGGGGCCGCGCGGACAGGGCGTGCTGACGGCGCTGCGCACCGCCGTGGTGCTGGCCCTGCTGGCGCTCCTGATCTGGGGCGCGTGGCAGCTTGACGCGAGCTTCGGGCGCGACCGCTATGTCGCGCTCGGCATCTCCAAATCCTGGTACTGGATGGCGGGGGTCGTGGGCGGGCTGCTTTGGGCAGGCACGCAGATCTCGGCGCTGTTCACCTCCCCGACCCCGCCGGAGACGCAATGACCACCCTTCTTCTCTTCGGATCCATGCTGCTGCTGGCGCTGATCGGCGTGCCTCTGGTCTTTGCCATCCTCGCCGCGTCGGTGGTCACGCTGCTGGTGGTGCGCCCCGAAATGCCGCTGCTGCTGGTGGGGCAGGTGTTCATGAACGGCATGGACCAGTTCCTGCTGCTGGCCGTGGGCTTCTTCTTTCTGGCGGGCGAATTCATGAACCGGGGCGGCATCACGCGCCGCGTCATCGATTTTGCGCAGACGCTGGTGGGGCATTTTCGTGGCGGGCTGGCGCAGGTCAACATCGTCTCCAGCCTGTTCTTTTCCGGCATCTCCGGATCCGCTGTGGCCGATACCGCCGCCATCGGTTCGGTGATGATCCCCGAGATGAAGGCGCGCGGCTATTCCGGCGCCTTTGCCGCCGCCATCACGCAATGCAGCTCCGTCGTGGGGCCGATCATCCCGCCCTCCATTCCCATCATCGTCTATGCCGTGCTGGCAGAGCAGTCGGTGGGGGCGATGTTCCTTGCCGGGATCCTGCCCGGCGTGGTGATCGGGCTCTGCCTCATGGCGGCGGTGGCGCTGCTGGCGCGGCGGCGCGATTTCGAAAGCAGCCCCCGGCAGCCCGTCACCGCCATGGCCCGCGCGGGCGCCCGCGCCGCCGTAGCCCTGCTGACCCCGGTGCTGATCGTGGGCGGAATCCTCGGCGGCATCATGACCGCCACCGAGGCCGGGGCCATCGCCTGTCTCTATGCCTTCCTTACGGGGACGCTGTATTTTCGCGAACTTGACCTCCCGGGCATCGCGAAATCCCTCATCGGCGCGGCACAGGGGACGGCGATGGTCCTCGTCATCGTCGGGGCCTCTTCGCTGTTTGCGTGGATCGTCGCCGACCTGCGGCTCAGTCAGGCGGTGGGGGATCTCATCACCCGCTTCGGCGACAGCCCGCTGCTGTTCCTGCTGATGGTCAACCTGTTTGCGCTGGGGCTGGGGCTGTTTCTGGATCCGCTGGCGGCGCTGGTGATCCTTGTGCCGCTGCTGCTGCCCAATGCGGTGGATCTGGGCATCGACCCCGTGCATTTCGGCATCATGCTGGTGTTCAACCTGATGATCGGGCTGACCACGCCGCCGGTGGGCTATCTGATCTACCTGTCCGCCCATATCGCCGGGGAACGGCCCGAACGGGTGATGCGCGAAAGCCTGCCCTTCATGGTGGCGCTGTTTGTCGCGCTCGCCATCCTGACCTTCGTGCCCGCCGTCACCACGCTGCTGCCCCGCCTGTTCATGACCTGAGAGAGCCCATGCGCATCCACGATCTGTCCATGCCCATCCTTGCCGATCACTTCCGCTGGCCCGCGCCGCGGCAGGTGATGGGGGATCATTCCGACACGCAGCCGTTTCAGGTGACCAAGCTCACGCTGTCCTGCCACAGCTTCACCCATGTCGACGCGCGCCGCCACATGCTGCCCGGCGCGCCGACCATCGACCAGACCGCGCCAGAGGATGTGGCGGGCGCCTGTTTTGTCGCGGATCTGAGCGATGTCGCCCCGGATGAAGAGATCACTGCCGCCCGCATCGCCAAGGCCACCGCCGGATATGAGGGCGAGCCGATCCTGCTGCTGCGCAGCGCATGGGACCGCCAGCGCGACTGGCGGACCCCGGCCTACTGGCGCGAGGCGCCTTACATGAGCCGGGAGGCCGCGCGCGCCGTGGCAGCCCTTGCCCCCCGCGCGGTGGCCTTCGATTTTCCGCAGGATTACACCATCCGGCTGTCGCTGGACGGCATCGTGCCGCCCATCACCGACCACGTCACGCATGACGAGATCCTGCGCCATGGCATCACGCTCATCGAATATCTGATCGGCACCGCCGCGCTGACCGGCCCGCGCTGTTTTCTCTGCGCGCTGCCGCTGAAGATCGAGGGCGCGGATGGCGCGCCTGCCCGGGTCGTCGCCTTCGAAGGGCTCGCAGAAGCCCCCGGCGCGACCTGAGCCACACCCATCACCACAGGGAGGAGACCCGATATGACCCTTATCCAGAAAATGCTGACCGGCGTGGCGCTGGCCTGTCTGCCCGCAGGGGCGGCGCTGGCCGACTATCCCGACCGTCCCGTCACCATCCTCGTGCCATGGGGCGCGGGCGGCGGCACCGACACGATCATCCGCATCTTCGCCACTGGCTTCGAAGAGGCAATGGGCCAGCCCATCAACGTGGTGAACCGCGATGGCGGATCGGGCGTGGTGGGCCATATGGCCATCGCGCAGGCACGGCCTGACGGCTACACGCTGGGGGCCTGCACGCCCGAGATCACCTATTTCAAATCCATCGGCCTTGCCGACCTGACGCCCGAGAAGTTCACCCTGATCTCGCGTCTGGCGCTGATCCCGGCAGGCATCACCGTGGCGCAGGACAGCCCCTATGCCGATCTGCCCGCGCTGGTCGAGGCGGTGAAATCGGAACCGGCGGGCCATTTCCAGTCCTCGGGCTCGGGCATCGGCGGCACATGGCACATGGCGACGGCGGGCTTCCTCAAGGCTCTGGGCGAGCCGGTGGACAAGATCGACTTCATCCCCTCCAAGGGCGGCGCGCCCGCGCTGCAGGACATGGTGTCGGGCGGGCTCAACATGTTCACCGGCTCCCCGGTGGAGGCCAAGGCGCTGGCCGATGCCGGAGAGGTGCGGATCCTTGGCATCATGTCCGACGAACGGTCCGATGCCTTCCCCGACGTGCCGACGCTGAAGGAATCCGGCGTGGAGTTTGCGCTGTCGAACTGGTTCTCGCTCTGCGCGCCCGCCGGTCTGCCCGAGGAGGTGACGGCGAAGCTGGCCGAGGCCGCGCGCGAGGCACATGGCGCGGCGGTGGTGCAGGACGCGCTCGCGCAGCGCGGCATCACCCCCTATTTCGACGGGCCGGAAGAGTTTTCGACCTTTGCCGCAGGCTTTGCCGACGAGGCGGGCACGCTTCTGGGCGAGCTTGGTCTGGTGAACTGATCCGCTGCCCGCCGGAGCCACCGGCCCCGGCGGGCCCTCAAGGGCAGGCATGATGAAATTCAACGACCGAGTGATCGGCATTCTGGCCATTCTGGGCGGGATCGCCATCATCAGCGGCACCTTCGGGTTCCGCGAGGCACCGGGGCAGCAGTTCGGATCCGGCTTTTTCCCGCGCATCGTGGGTGCCGCCGCGATGCTGGCGGGGCTGGTGCAGGTTCTGGCGGCGCGCGATCGCGGCCCGTGGATCCGCATCGCGCCAGAGCTGCGCAGCCGCGATGCCTTTCTGAAGCTGGGCGTGCTTGCCGCCGTGGTGTTCTGGCTGCTGACGGTCCAGATGCTGGGCTTTCTGCTGACCACGACGCTGGTGGCGCTGGCGCTGAGCGTGGCGATGGGGGCCCGGCCCCTGCCCGCCACCGGCGTGGCGGCAGGCCTTTCCGCGCTGCTGTGGCTGGTGTTCGGCATGGTGCTGCGGGTGCCGCTGCCGCGCGGCCTGATCGAAGGACTGATGTCATGGACGTGATGTGGGAGGCCCTGCTGCTTGTCGCCCGGCCCGATGTGCTGCTGACCATTCTTGCCGCCTCGACGCTGGGCATCGTGATCGGCGCCATTCCCGGTCTGACGGCGGTGATGGGCGTGGCGCTGCTGGTGCCCATCACCTTCTTCATGGATCCGGTGCCCGCCATTGCCGCCATCGCGGCGCTGGCGGCCATGGCGATCTTTTCCGGAGACATTCCCGGCGCGCTGCTGCGCATCCCCGGCACTCCCGCCTCTGCCGCCTATGTCGATGACGCCTTCGCCATGACGCGGGCGGGCCGCCCCGAACGCGGGCTGGGCCTGTCGCTGGGATCGGCGCTGATCGGCGGGGTGATCGGCGTGCTGCTGCTGATGTTCGCGGCGCCGCTGCTGGCGCGCTTCGCCACCAATTTCTCCTCGGTCGAATATTTCTGGCTGGCGCTGCTCGGCCTTTCCTGTGCCGCCATCGTTTCGACCGGATCGGCGCTCAAGGGTGTGCTGTCGCTGATTTTTGGCCTGTTCGTGGCCTTCATCGGCATTGACGAGGTGGCGGGCCAGCCGCGCTTTACCTTCGGCAGTTTCGAACTCATGGGCGGGGTCAGCTTCATCCCCGCGATGATCGGCATGTTCGCCCTGACCGAGATCCTGCGCAACGCCACCCGCAACGCACCGAAACCCGAAGCGCCGCGCATGGGCCCGGTCTTTGCCGGGCTGGGATCGACGCTGGTCCGCCGCTGGCGCAACGTGCTGCGCGGCGGGCTGACCGGGTCGCTGGTGGGCGCCCTGCCCGGCGCGGGCGCAGACATCGCGGCGTGGGTGTCCTATGCCATCGCCAAGCGCCGCTCCAGGACGCCCGAGAAATTCGGCACCGGCCATGACGAAGGCCTGATCGAGGCGGGCGCCTCCAACAATGCCGCGCTCAGTTCCGCATGGGTGCCGACGCTGGTCTTCGGCATTCCCGGCGACAGCATCACCGCCATCGTCATCGGCGTGCTGTATCTCAAGGGGCTGGAGCCGGGGCCGATCATCTTCGTCAAGACGCCGGAGTTGATCTATGCCATCTTCCTGTCCTTCCTGCTGGCCAACCTGCTGCTGCTGCCCTTGGGCTGGGCGGTGATCCGGCTGGCGCGCCACCTGCTGCGGGTGCCGCAGGCCTATCTGATGCCGATCGTGCTATGCGCCTGCATCGTCGGCAGTTTTGCCATCAACAATTCGCCCTTCGGGGTGGGGATCATGCTGGCCTTCGGGGTGATTGGCTGGCTCTTCGAGGAAAACGGCATCCCCGTCGCCCCGGCCATCCTTGGCATCGTGCTGGGCGCCATGCTGGAATTCAACTTCGTGACCTCCATGCTGAAATCCAAGGGCGATCTGATGACCTTTGTCGAACGGCCCATCGCGGCGGGTCTGGGGCTGGTGGTGCTGCTGCTTTGGGCCGCACCGGTGCTGCGCGCGCTCAGGAGCCGGACATGAAGATCATCGACTGCCATCACCATTACTGGGATCCGCGCGTCAACCCGCATCCGTGGCTGACCGACCGTCCGATGATCCCGTTCCGCTACGGCGACTATTCGGCGATCTGCCGCCCTTGGCTGCCCGAGGATCACGCCCGCGCCGCAGCGGGCTGGGATCTGGTGGCCAGCATCACGATGGAGGGTGAATGGTCCCCCGCCGATCCCTTGGGAGAGGCGCGCTGGATGGCGCGGCTGGCGCAGGAGCAGGGCACGCCCGCCGCCCATGTCGGGCAGATCTGGCTTGACCGCGACGACTGCGCCAAGGTGCTGGACGGCTATGCCACGCTGCCGCTGACCCGCAGCGTCCGGCACAAGCCCCGCAGCACGCCCCGTCCCGGCATGGGCCCCGGCGGGCTTGCCGATCCGGCCTATCTGGCGGGGGTGGCGGCTCTGGCGCGGACGCCGCTGATGTTCGACCTGCAATGTCCGTGGTGGCATCTTGCGGATCTGGCGCGGCTGCGCGAGGTGGCGCCCGACCTGCCGGTGATCGTCAACCATACCGGCCTGCCCGCCGACCGGTCGCCAGACGCGCTTGTTGGCTGGCGCGCGGCGCTGGAACAGGCAGCGGGCATGGGCACGGTCTATCTCAAGATCTCGGGGCTGGGCCTGCCGGGCCGTCCGTGGCGGCTGGAAGACAACCGCGACATCATCCGCACCGCCATCGACATCTTCGGTCCGGACCGCGCCATGTTCGGATCGAATTTCCCGGTGGACGGGCTCTGCGGCAGTTTCGACACGATCTTTTCCGGCTTCGATGCCGCCACGCGCGATTACGGCGCGGCAGAGCGCGCCGCCCTGTTTCATGGCACGGCGGCGCGCGTCTATGGTCTGGACCCGGTCTGAGCCTCAGCCCCGCGCGGCAGGCTCTGCGTCCAGCCGCAGCACATGCTCGGATCCGGCGCTCTCGGCCTGCGGGTAGATCAGGGCAAGGCGCGGATCATGGCCGGGCAGCACATGATCGTCGCTGTCGGCCAGCGCCCGGATGACGTCATGCCCGGCGATCATGTCGGCGGAGCTGTAGACGATGGCAAAGGGGATGCCGCGTTCGTATTCCTCGTAATAATGCAGCGCATCCGAGGCCAGCACGACCCAGCCGCGCGCGGTGCGCACCCGCACGATCTCCTGCCCGGCGGTATGGCCGCCCACCCAGTGCAGGCTGACGCCATCGGCCACCTGCCGCTCGCGCCCGTGCAGATGCAGGCGGCCCGCGTGCAGCAGGCTGACCAGCTTCAGGATCTCGGCGGTTTCATAGGCGCGGCGGAACCACGGGCGTGCCATGAACGGCCCGGTGATATAGGCCATCTCTTCGGCCTGCATGTAGAACTGCGCGTTGGGGAAAGCGTCGAGATAGCCCAGATGATCGTAATGGGCATGGGTCAGCAGCACCGTGTCGATCTGCGCCGCCTCCAGCCCCAGCGCCGCCAGCGCCGCGACCGGACTCAGCAGCGGCGTATGACCGTGGCGGGCGGCGACCTGCGGATCCATGCCGGTATCGACCATGATCGCGCGGTCATCAGAGACCAGCACCCAGCAGTAGAAATCCAGCACCAGCGGCGCGCCGGGATCGGGGTCAAGGATGTAATTCTGCCCCCGGGTCCGGTTGGCGTTGATGGCGTGACGGATGCCATAGATCCGCCATGTGGTCTCGTTCATGTCCTGCTCCTCCTGCTCCGCCGCAGGGTCTGGCGCGGGCGGGGCGAATGCAACCCCGATTGCGCCCCGGCAGGTGTCAGCCCACCGCCGCCCGCCATGCCTGCGCATAGGCGCTCAGCGGCGCGGGGTCGGGGGCGGTGACCGCGCGCCCCGCCGGGACGGCGGCGGCGGACCCAAACAGCAGCGCCGCGCCCGCGCTGGTGCCGGTGGCGGATCCCATGGCGGTGACCCCCTGCGGATGCAGGGCGGCCAGCATCTCCAGATAATCGGCATTCTGGGCAAAGGGCCCTTCGATGACCACCGGCCCCGCCGCCCCGGCAAGGCTCAGGCAGGTGTCGGTCATCAGCGCCAGATACCATGACAGCGCCAGCATCCTCTCGCCCTCGCTGCCGGGCGGAGAGGTCCAGCCGCCCTTCATCCCGCGAAACGGCCCCGATCCGCGTTCGGTCGCGGGCAGGCGCCGCAGCTGCCGCGCCAGCACCGCCTGACGGTCGGCGGCGGTGGGCCGGGCGGTCGCGCCTTCGCGCAGGATCTCGTATTCGCGCCCGCCCATGAAGCGGGCGGAGGGCACCGGCTGCCCCAGCGCGTTGACATTGACCAGCGTGTCACGCGCCGGATCCAGCGTCACCGGGCGGCCCCTCACCGCCATCGCCACCACCCATGTGCCGGTCGACACCACCGCAAAGGGCGCCTTGCGCGACAGCACATGCGGATAGAGCGAGGCGTTGCTGTCATGGATGCCGGTGGCCACGGGCGTGCGCGGCGAAAGCCCGGTGATCCGCGCCACCTGCGCCGAGACCGGCCCCAGCAGATCGGCGGCGCGGCGCGGCGGCGCCAGCCGCCCGGCGAGCCCGAGCCGGTCCAGCAGCGCCGAAGGCCGCCCCCGCCACGGATCCCACAGATCGGTGTGACAGCCCAGCGAGGTGACATCGCTGGCCCGCACCCCGGTCAGACGGAAGCCCCAGTATTGCGGATAGGTCACCACATGCGCCAGCCGGTCGCGCAGCCCGGGATCGCGCTGCAGCATCCAGTGCAGCTGCGCGCCAAGGTTCAGCCCGGCGCCCAGCCGGGGGCTGCCGGTGTCGGCAAAGCCGGGGCGCAGCGCGTCATAGTCGGCAGCGCAGCTGTCGGGGCCGTCATGTTCGTAATCCAGCATCGGCGCGGCAAGCCCGCCCGCCGCATCCAGCAGCACCGCCGAGGCGCCATGGGTGGTGACCGAAATCGCATCGACCCGGTGGCGGGCGTGAAACCGCGCAAGCGCATCGAGCAGAAAGGCCCAGTGGCCGCTCAGATCGAAATGCGGCCAGGGCGGGCCGGGGATCACCCGGTTCGGCCGGGTTTCCACCGCAAGTTCGGACAGATCCGCCGCATCGACGAGCGCCAGCTTGGCATTGGTCTTGCCGATGTCGATCACCGCGATATGGGCGGGGGCGGTCATGGCAGGTGGAACATGGGCACGAGATCCGTCACGCAGGGCGAGCCGTCGGGGTTGGTGTCCATGATATCGGCCATATGCGCCCACCAGCGCCGCATCACCGGATGGTCGGGCAGATCGGCCATGCCGTGATCGGCAGGCCGCCAGAGCACGGCAAAAAGCGCCGACGTGTCGGGATCAAGATGGATGGAATAGTCGCGCACCCCCGCCTCGCGCAGCAGGGCGGCAAGCTCGGGCCAGATCGCGTCATGGCGGCGGCGGTACTCGTCGGCGCAGCCGGGACGCAGGGTCATGCGGAAGGCGTATTTTTCCATCACCGCCCCCGGATCCGCGCGACCAGCCGGGGAATGGCGATGACCCCGATCAGCAGCGCCCCGATGAAGATCGACATGACGATGCCCGGCACGTTGAGCAGGCCCAGCCCGAAAGTGACCATGCCCATGACCAGCGCCGCCAGCACCACGCCGGGAATGGATCCCGACCCTCCAAGGATCGACACGCCGCCCAGCACGACCATGGTCACCACCTCCAGTTCCCATGCCGAGGCGATGGAGGGCCGGGTGGATCCCAGCCGCGCGGTCAGGCAGACCGCCGCGATCCCCGACATCAGCCCGGTGAGCAGGAACAGCACCATCTTCACCCGCTCCACCCGGATGCCGGCAAACCGCGCCGCCGTGGGGTTGTTGCCGATGGTCACGACATGGCGGCCAAAATTGGTCCGGTGCAGCACGATCCCGTAGATCAGCGCAAAAAGCGCGAACAGCACCAGTTCGAACGAGATCACCCAGACCACATAACCCCGCCCCAGCCATGCAAAGCTGTCGGGATAGCCGTTGAAGGCCTGATCCCCCAGCACGATATAGCTGATGCCACGGAACAGGCTCATGGTGCCGATGGTCACCACGATGGAGGGCAGGCCAAGCCGCGTGACCAGCGCGCCGTTCACCGCGCCGCAGGCCAGCCCCACCGCAAGCCCGATCATCACCAGCCCCGGCGTGCCCAGCCCGAACTGCAGCGCCCAGCCCATGGCGGTGGAGGCCAGCGCGATGATCCCCGCCACCGACAGGTCGATCTCGCCCGCGATGATCAGCAGCGCCATGGCAAAGGCGATCATCGCCTTTTCGGTGAAGTTGAAAGTGGCGTCCGACAGGTTCCACGGATCAAGGAAATAGGGGCTCGCCTGCGTGTTGGCGACAAAGATCAGCACCGCGATGCCCAGAAGCAGCACCTCCCAGCTGCGCGACAGGCGGGCTGCGGGGCCGGTCAGCCGGTCGGGCAGGCTGCGGGAACGGGGGGGATCAAGCAGGCTCATGCCGTGGACTCCGGTCTGAGGATGAGACGCCCCGCCTTGGCAGAGGACCGGGCGTTGAAGGCGACGGCGATGATGATCGCGGCCCCCGAAATGGCGAGCTGCCAGAAGGGAGAGATCCCCGCCACGGGCAGCGCGTTCTTGATGGTGCCCAGAAACAGCGCGCCCAGCACCGCGCCGCCCACCGTGCCAAGCCCGCCCGCGATGGAAATGCCGCCGATCACGCAGGCGGCGACCACGTCAAGCTCGAACCCGCCCGCGACATCGACATAGGCCACCGCATAGCGCGACACCCAGAGATAGCCGCAAAGCCCGGCAAGCCCGCCCGCGATGGCGAAGGCGGCAAAGCGGGTGCGGCCCACATCGATCCCGGTATAGACCGCCGCATGGGGATTGCCGCCCACGGCCAGAAAGGCCCGGCCAAGCGCGCTGCGGTTGACCAGCACCGCAAAGCCCGCGATCACCGCCAGCGCGATCCATGACAGCACCGGCAGGCCGATCAGCTCGGCCCGGGGCAGCGCCTTGTAGGCGGCGCTCATCTCGTGGCTGTTCACCCATGCGCCATCCGAGATCAGGAAGATCAGGCCGCGATAGATGGTCAGCGTGCCCAGCGTCACCACGATGGGCGGGATGTCCAGCTTCCAGACCAGAAGCCCGTTGACCATGCCCATGACCACGCCCAGCGTCACCGCCAGCGCGATCAGCGCCACCACCGGCAGGCCCGGCACCGCGGCATTGAGCATGGCGGTGACCATGCCGGTCAGCGCGAGGTTCGAGGCCAGCGACAGGTCGATGCAGCGCGTCAAGATCACCAGCATCTGGCCAAGAGCCAGCATGATGAGGATGGCGGTGTCGTTGAACACCGCCGCCAAATTGCCGGGGCTGGCGAAGCCGGAAAAGCGGCTTTCCACCAGCAGCACCAGCGCGATCAGGGCGCCCAGCAGGATCGCTTCGCGCGATCTGACGAAGCTGCGGATCATGCGGCCACTCCTTTGCGGTCATAGCCGGCGGCGGTGCGCACCAGCGTTTCAGGGGTCAGACGGGCGCGGTCGAATTCGGCGGCAATGCGCCCCTCGCGCATCACGATCACCCGGTCGGACATGCCCAGAATTTCCGGAATCTCGGACGAGACCATGATGACCGACAGCCCCTCTGCGGCGAGTTCCGCCATGAAGTCATGCACCGCCGCCTTTGATCCCACGTCGATCCCCTTGGTCGGCTCGTCAAGGATGATGACCTTGGGCCGGGTGGCGAGCCATTTGGCGATGACCACCTTCTGCTGGTTGCCGCCCGACAGCTCCCCCACCGGCTGGTCAAGCGCCGCCGCGCGCAGATCCAGCCGTTCGGTATAGGTGCGGGCCAGCGCAAATTCCTCCGCCATGCGGATGAAGCCACGGCGCGAGGTGCGGGGCAGCGAGGGCAGCGTGACGTTCTGGAAAATCGGCATCGCGGTCACGGCGCCCTGCCGTCCGCGATCCTCCGGCACATAGACGATGCCCTGCGCGATGGCCTCCGCCGGGGAGCGGATCACCGCGATGCGGCCATCGATGCGCACCGCCCCGCGCGCGGGCCGGGTCACGCCGAAGAGCGCCTGCATGACCTCTGACCGCCCGGCCCCCACCAGCCCGTAGAACCCGAGGATCTCGCCGCGCCGCAGGGTAAAGCCGATATCGGCGAATTCGGTGGGATGGGCATAGCCCGCCACGGTCAGCACCACCTCGCCGGGAACGGACTCGCGCTGCGGAAAGATCGTGTCCACCGCACGGCCCACCATCTTTTCCACCAGCTGGGTTTCGGTGACATCGGCCATCCGTCCGGCATCGACCATCTGCCCGTCGCGGAACACGGTATAGCGGTCGGCGATGCGGAAGATCTCGTCGAACTTGTGCGAGATGAACAGGATCGCCTTGCCCTCGCGCTTCAGCCGGTCGACCAGCTCGTAAAGCTCTTCGATCTCGGTGGCCGAAAGTGCTGCGGTGGGTTCGTCCATCACCACCACCCGCGCCTCGATGGACAGGGCGCGGGCGATGGCCACCAGATGCTTGGAGGCGATGCCAAGCTCGCGCAGCGGCGTCGCGGGGTCGATCTGCGCGCCGATCCGGGTCAGGATCGCGGCGGCCTCCCTGCGCATCCGCGCCCAGTCGATCAGCCCGAACCGCCCGCGCGGGGCATGGCCCAGAAAGATGTTTTCCGCCACGCTCAGGTCATCGAACAGCACGGTTTCCTGATGGATGGCGGTGACCCCTGCCGCTGCCGCATCGCTGGCGGTGGCAAAGCGCACCGCCGCGCCGTCGAGTTCGATCCGGCCCGCATCGGGCTGGTAAAGCCCGGTCAGGATCTTGACCAGCGTGGACTTGCCCGCGCCGTTCTCGCCGATCAGCGCGGTCACCTGCCCCGGATAAAGCGCCAGTTCCACATCGCTCAGCGCCTTGACCCCGGGAAAGCTCTTGCTGATCCCGGCCAGCCGCAGCACCGGATCGGTCGCCCCAGCGATTTGGTCCGTCATGTCGATGGAATAGCTCATCACTCCCCCGGAAGCCGATGGTTGTCGCAAGATCGCGGATGGATATGGGCGCGGACCCGGCGCCAAGGCCGGGCCCGCAAGGGGGAGCCCCTCAGAAGACGCTCTTGAACTCGTCGATGTTGCTGGCGTCATAGGTGAAGGGTTCGGACATCGCGGCGCTGGTCTCGTCGTCCAGCGTGACGCTGCCCATCCGGCCCGTGGCGATCTCGGCGCCGGGTTCGGCGCTGGCCGCGTCGCTGGCCAGCGCATGGGCGATCATCGCGGCGGTATAGCCCAGATCCACCGGGTTCCAGATCGCGAAGGACTTGGAGGCGCCGGACTCGATCGCCCCCGCCATTTCCGACGGCAGGCCCAGCCCGGTCACATTGACCTGCCCCACCTTGCCCGCATCCTGCACGGCCTGTGCCGCCGCGACGATCCCCACCGAGGTGGGCGCGATGATGGCATCCAGATCGGGATAGGTCTGGATCAGGCCTTGGGTCTCGCGATAGGACTTGTCGGCCAGATCGTCGCCATAGACGGTCGCCACCACCTCGATGTCGGGATACTGGTCCATCACCTTGGTCATCTCGGCGATCCAGACATTCTGGTTGGTCGAGGTGGAGGTGGCCGACAGCACCGCCACCTTGCCGCCTTCGGGCAGATGATCGGCGGCAAGCTTGATGATGGTCTGCCCGATCAGCGCGTCCGAGGAGGGCGCCAGATGCATCTCGCGGCCTTCAGGGGCCACGCCCGAATCCCACGAGATCACCGTGATGCCGCGCTGCATCGCCTTCTGCAGGGCGGGCACCACCGCGTCGGGATCATTGGCCGAAATGGCGATGGCATCGACCCGCTGCGCGATCAGCGAATTGATCACCTCGATCTGGCCCTCCGCCGTGGTGGAGGTGGGGCCGGTATAGATGATCTCGGTATTGCCAAGCTCGGCGGCGGCCTCTTCGGCGCCGCGCGCCGCGGCCTCGAAAAAGCCGTTGCCCAGCGATTTGGCGACCAGCGCGATGCGCATCGGATCCTGCGCCATGGCGCTGGTGCCCAGAAGGCTGGCGGCAAGGCCGAGCCCAAGGGCGAGACGTCTGTTGAATGTCATGTCTTTCCTCCCTGAAAGTCCTGTTTGATCGGCGGCGCGGTCAGCCCGCGTCAGCCTCCTCCTCGTCGGCCCCTGCGGGTGCCACGATCAGCGTCACGCCCGCGCTTTCCAGCATGGCGGCATGGGCATCGGTCACCCGGTCATCGGTGATCACGGTGTCGACCTGCGCCAGCGGGCACAGGATCAGGCTGGACCGCTTTTCGAATTTCGTGCTGTCGGCAAGGATCACCACCTTGTCCGCCTGTCCGATCAGCTTCTGTTCGGACTGGATCACCAGGGGATCCGGTTCCATGATGCCGATGGGGGCGATGCCCTGACAGCCCATGAACATGCAGCGCGCGTAAAAATTGCGCGTCACGTCATTGTCGAAGGGCGACAGGATGATGTTCTGCTCGCGGTAGATGGTGCCGCCGGGCAGGACCACGGTGTTCTTGGTCTGCCGCAGCAGATGCTCCGCGATGGGAAAGGAATTGGTGAAGACCTGACAGCGGCGCGTGGCCAGCGGATGCACCATCTGAAAAGTGGTGGTGCCGCCGTTGATGATGATCGACTCGCCATCCTCGACCAGCGCCACCGCCGCGCGCCCGATGGCGCGTTTCTGCCGGGCATTCTTGGACAGGTTCACCGAAAACGGCCGCCCCGCCAGCCCGATCACCGCAGGTGGCGCCACGGATTCCGCCCCGCCCCGGACGCGGCGCAGCTTTTTCTGCATGTGCAGCGTCGCGATGTCGCGCCGGATCGTCGCCTCGGAGGACTCGGTCATCTCGACCATTTCCGCGACCGAGACGAAGGGCTTGGCCTCGACGGCGGACAGGATGACGCGATGGCGTTCGTTTTCGTGCATGGGATCCTCCCTGATGTCGCAGGCTGCCTGACAAAACCAATCACTGTCAATCATAAATGATCGTATGTTGATTTTCTGCGCCTGCATAATGATTGGTATTGATTGTTTATGATTGACATTCGGCTGCCCCGGCGCAACCCTGCCTCCCGAACCGGGCTGAGCACCTTGGCCGTGATGGGAGGATTCTTCATGCTTAACACCGCACCGGGAACGGCGCTCGACAACCTCTGGGACGACGCGCATGCGGCGACGCTCAGCGACTCCGACAAGCTGCTCTATCGCTCCAACCTCTTGGGATCGGACAAGCGGGTGACCAATTACGGCGGCGGCAACACCTCGGCCAAGGTGACGGAGACCGATCCGCTGACCGGCGCCCCGGTCGAGGTGCTGTGGGTCAAGGGATCGGGCGGCGACATCGGCACGATGGACAAGCAGGGCTTTGCCACGCTTTACATGGACAAGCTGCAGGCGCTGAAGGGGCTTTACCGCGGCGTCGCATTCGAGGACGAGATGGTGGGCTACCTGCCGCACTGCACCTTCGCGCTGAACGCGCGCGCGGCCTCCATCGACACGCCGCTGCATGCCTATGTGCCGCGCCGCCATGTCGACCATGTGCATCCCGACGCGATCATCGCCATCGCCGCCTCGGCCAATTCGGAAGCTCTGACGCGGCAGATCTTTGGCGACGACATCGGCTGGCTGCCATGGAAAAAGCCCGGTTTCGAGCTGGGCCTGTGGCTGGAGGAGTTCTGCCGCAAGAACCCCCAAGCCAAGGGAGTGGTGCTGGAAAGCCATGGCCTCTTCTGCTGGGATGACGACGCCAAGACCTGTTACGAGACGACGCTGGCCACCATCAACCGCGCCATCGCATGGTTCGAGGCGCAGATGCAGGATGTGCCCGCCTTTGGCGGCCCGGCCCATCCAACCCTGCCCGAGCCCGAGCGCCGCCGCATCGCCGCAGCGCTGATGCCCGCGATCCGGGGCATGATCTCCGAAGGCAGCCACAAGGTCGGCCATTTCGACGACCAGCCTGCAGTGCTGGACTTCGTGGCGGCTGCCGAGATGCGGCGGCTGGCCGCCCTTGGCACCTCCTGCCCGGACCATTTCCTGCGCACCAAGATCCGCCCGCTGGTGGTGGAGTTCGACCCCGCAGCCCCGGATCTGGAGGCGACGCTGGCGCAGCTTCCGGCCATGGTGGAAGCCTATCGCGCCGAGTATGCCGCCTATTATGACCGCTGCCGCCATCCCGACAGCCCGGCGATGCGCGATCCCAATGCCGTGGTCTATCTGGTGCCCGGCGTGGGCATGATCACCTTTGCCAAGGACAAGGCCACGGCGCGGGTGTCGGCGGAATTCTATGTCAACGCCATCAATGTCATGCGCGGCTCGGATGCGGTCAGCGACTATCGCGGCCTGCCCGAGCAAGAGGCCTTTGACATCGAATACTGGCTGCTGGAAGAGGCGAAGCTGCAGCGCATGCCAAAGCCCCGGTCGCTTGCGGGGCGCATTGCCATCGTCACCGGCGGCGCGGGCGGCATCGGGTCTGCCACGGCGGAACGTTATCTTGCCGAAGGCGCCTGCGTGATGCTGGCCGATATCGACGCCGAGGCGCTGGCCGCCACCCGGCAGGCGCTGGCTGCCCGCCACGGCGCGGACCGCATCGCCACGGTGGAGATGAACGTGACCTCCGAAACGGCGGTGGCTGCGGCCTATGCCGACCTCGCCGTGGCCTTTGGCGGGGTCGACATTGTGGTGTCCAACGCGGGCATCGCCTCTTCGGCCAGGATCGAGGACACCACGCTGGAGCTTTGGGACCGCAACATGTCGATCCTGTCCACGGGGTATTTCCTTGTTTCGCGCGCGGCGTTCCGGCTGCTGAAGGCGCAGGGCATCGGCGGCTCCATCGTCTTTGTCGCCTCCAAGAACGGGCTCGCCGCCTCGCCCGGGGCCGCCGCCTATTGCACCGCCAAAGCCTCGGAGATCCATCTTGCGCGCTGTCTTGCGCTGGAAGGCGCGCCAGAGGGCATCCGGGTCAATGTGGTGAACCCCGATGCGGTACTGCGCGGATCCAAGATCTGGTCCGGCGAATGGCTGGACCAGCGCGCCGCCACCTATGGCACCGACAAGGAGGGGCTGGAGGAGATGTATCGCGCCCGCTCGCTGCTCAAGCGGTCGGTGCTGCCCGAGGATGTGGCGGAGGCCTGCTATTTCTTCGCCGCCGATCTCAGCGCAAAATCGACCGGCAATATCCTGAACGTGGATGCCGGCAACGTGCAGGCCTTCACCCGCTGACCGGCGGGGCAGGCAGACAGGGCCCGCGGCAGGCCACGGGCCGCTGCGGGCGGGACGAAACGGGAGGACAGCGTGATCGACAGGACCATCATCGAGGCGGCCAATGCGGCTGCCGAACCGGGGCTGCGCGCCGAGTATGACGCGCTGGGAGAGCAGCTTGACCGCCGCGGCCTTGCCATCGACAGCCTCAAGGCGCGGGTGGCGGCCTATGGCATCGCGATTCCGTCCTGGGGCGTGGGCACCGGCGGCACGCGCTTTGCGCGCTTTCCCGGCGCGGGCGAACCTGCGGGGATCTTCGACAAGCTCGACGATTGCGGGGTGATCCACCGGCTGACCGCCGCCACGCCGCGCGTGTCGCTGCATGTGCCGTGGGATCTGGCCCCCGCCGCCGATCTCCGCGCCAAGGCCGAAGAGGTGGGCTTGGGCTTTGACGCGATGAATTCCAACACCTTTCAGGACCAGCCCGGGCAGGCGTCAAGCTACAAGTTCGGCTCGCTGTCGCATGTCGATGGCGGCACCCGTGCGCAGGCGGTGGAGCATAACCTTGCCTGCATCGAGATTGGCCGCGAGATCGGATCAAAGGCGCTGACGGTCTGGGTGGGCGACGGGTCCAACTTTCCGGGCCAGAGCCATTTCACCCGGCAGTTCGACCGCTATCTGGACAGCGCCCGGCAGATCTATGCCGCCCTGCCCGAAGACTGGCGGCTTTTCACCGAACACAAGATGTTCGAGCCTGCCTTCTATGCCACCGTGGTGCAGGACTGGGGCACCAATTACCTGATCGCCACCGAGCTTGGGCCGCAGGCGCAGTGCCTTGTGGATCTGGGCCATCACGCGCCCAATGTGAACATCGAGATGATCGTGGCGCGGCTGATCCGCTTCGGCAAGCTGGGCGGCTTTCATTTCAATGACAGCAAATATGGCGATGACGATCTGGACACCGGATCCATCGATCCCTACCGGCTGTTTCTGGTGTTCAACGAACTGGTCGATGCCGAAGGCCAGCCCGGCTTTGACCCCGCGCATATGCTGGACCAAAGCCACAATGTCACCGATCCCATCGAAAGCCTGATGTCCTCCGCGATGGAAGTTCAGCGCGCCTATGCGCAGGCGCTGCTGGTGGATCGCGCCGCCCTGTCCGGCTATCAGGAGGAAAACGACGCGCTCATGGCCTCCGAGACGCTGAAGCGCGCCTTCCGCACCGATGTCGGCCCGATCCTTGCCATGGCCCGGCTGGAGGCGGGGGCGGCCATTGATCCTGTCGCCACCTTCCGCCGCTCGGGTTACCGGGCGGAGGTCGCGGCGCGGCGGCCCCAATCCGGCGGCCGCGGCGGGGGCATCGTCTGATGCCTTGCGCCGGGCGGGGCCTCAGCCCCGCTCGCGCGCCAGTGCCGCCAGCACCTCCTCGGTATGCTCGCCCAGACGGGGGGCGGGCAGACGGGCCGCGCAGGGGGTGCGGCTTAGCTTCACCGGAAAGCCCAGCATCCGCACCGTGCCGCGATCCTCGCCATGCGGCACGTCGATCGCCATGTCCTGCGCTTGGATCTGCGGATCGGCGAAAACCTCTTTCAGCGTCTGGATCTTGCCGGTGGGCACGCCCGCGCGGTTGAGCCGGACAATCCAGTTTTCGCGCGTGTCGCTGGCCAGCGCCGCATCCAGCAGCCCGTGCAGTTCCTCGCGCCGGGCGAAGCGCTTGTCGTTGCTGTCAAAACGCGGATCGGACAGCAGGTCGGGCAGGCCGATCTCGGCCAAGAGCCGCCCCAGCACCTGATCGTTGGAGGCGGCAATGGCGATCTGCCCGTCGGCGGCATTATAAAGCCCGTAAGGCGCCACCAGCGGATGATCGTTGCCGGTGCGCTGCGGGTTCTCGCCGGTGACAAAATGTTCGGAGGCAAGATAGGCCATCATGCTCAGCACGCCATTGACCATGGAGGTTTCCACCGCCTGCCCCGCCCCGTCGCGGTTGCGGCCATGCAGCGCCGAGACGATGCCGAAAGCGGTGTAAAGCCCCGCCACCAGATCGGTGACCGGCTGGGCCGCGCGCAGCGGCGGCTGGTCGGCGGGGCCGTTCACGCTCATGAATCCGCTCATCGCCTGCGCGATGAAGTCAAAGGCGGGCCGGTCGATATAGGGCCCGGTGGAGCCGAAGCCGTTGACGCTGGCCACGATCAGCCGGGGGTTGAGGCGGTCCAGCTCCTCCTGCGGGAAGCCCATCCGCGCCAGCACGCCGGGGCGGAAGTTTTCGACCAGCACGTCGGCGGTTTCCAGAAGCCGGGCCAGCGCCTGCCGCCCCTCGTCGGAGTAAAGATCCAGCACCACGGATTTCTTGTTGCGGTTGAAGCTCGCGAAATACCACGAAAAGCCGTTCTTGTGATGGCCCTGCCCGCGCACCGGATCGCCTGCGGGGCTTTCGATCTTGATGACCTCCGCCCCCATATCCCCCAGCAGCATGGAACAGAACGGCCCGGACAGCACGCGGGTCAGGTCGATCACCCGGATCCCGTCCAGCGGCGGCTTCATCGCCGTCGCCACGGTCATGCCGCATCCCCGCGCGAGGAGCGCACCGCGTCGCGCCCATAGGCGCGCAGCCGCGGCCCCGCCTTCATCACCTGCCCCGGCAGCTTCTGGCCAAGCGCGGTTTCGGTGCGCTGCGCCACGCCGATCAGCGCCTCTAGGTCGATGCCGGTTTCCACCCCGCTTTCGTGCAGAAGATAGACCAGATCCTCGGTGCAGATGTTGCCGGTGGCACCCGGCGCGAAGGGACAGCCGCCGATGCCCGCCACGCTTGCCTCGAACCGGGTGATGCCCTCCTGCAGCCCGGCATAGGCGCAGGCCAGCCCGACGCCGCGCGTGTTGTGGAAATGCAGCGCGATGTCGGCCTGCGGCAGATCTGCGGCCAGCGCCCGGCAGCGCTCCTGCACCAGACGCGGTGTCGCCATGCCGGTGGTGTCCCCCAGCGAAATCTTGGTGATGCCGCAATCGGCATAGGCCTTGGCCACATGCAGGATGTCGCTGACGGGCACATTGCCTTCAAACGGGCAGCCAAAGGCGGTGGCGATGGCGCCATAAACGGCCACGCCCGCCTCCTGCCCCATCCGCGCGATCTCGCGCGCGGCGGCAAGCGAGGTGTCGCGCGCGCAGTTCACATTGGCCTGATTGTGGCTTTCGGAGGCCGACAGGAACACCACCATCGCATCCACCTTCGCCCCGATGGCGCGGGCGGCACCGCGGGCATTGGGCACCAGTGCGGTCAGTTCGGCGCCGCGGCTGCGGTCGATGGCGGCCATGACCTCGGCGGCATCGGCCATATTGGGCACGGCGCGCGGGGCGACAAAGGACGTGACCTCCAGCTGCGGCACCCCTGCCGCGATCAGCCCGTTGATCATCGCGATCTTCACATCCGTGGGCACCGGCTCCGGCCAGGCCTGCAGCCCGTCGCGGGGGCCCACGTCCACGATCCGCACTCTTTCGGGGAAACCCTCCAGCGTGACCTGCGTCATAAGCCCTCCTCCAAAAGCTGTTGATGTGGTCTACCGACGTGGTATACCACCCGGACAGGGAGGGTCAATGCAGACCATGGACGCCACTGACGCGGGGGATACGGCGGCACTGCCGCAGGCGGAACGCGCCCTTCAGGACATCCGGCGGGATGTGCTGTCGATGGCCTTCGCCCCCGGCGAGCCGGTGTCCGAACGCGCGCTGCAGGACCGCTACCACATGTCCCGCACCCCGATCCGCGCGGCGCTGGCGGCGCTGAGCGCCGAAGGGCTGGTGGACCGCGATCCGCGCGGCGGCTACCTGATCGCGCCCATCGACCTGACCGAGATCCGCGACCTGTTCGAATTCCGCGAAGAGCTGGAGGATACCGCCGTGCGGCTGGCCTGCCGCCGCGCGCAGGCGGAGGATCTGGCGGCGCTGCGCCAGACCATCGACCGGGGCCGCACCGATTTCCGGGTGGAGGACTGGATGGCCTCCGGGCTTGACGTGCATGTGGAGCTTGCGGCGCTGTCGGGCAATCCGTTCCTGCGCGATGCGGTGCGCGCCGCCGTGGGCCGGGCGCTGCGGCTGCGCTGGCTGCTGGCAAGCGATGCCGCACAGCGCGAAACCGCGTGGCAGGAACATACCGAAATTCTGGATCTCGTCACCGCCGGGCAGGAGGATGCGGCGGCGCGCCAGATCCGCCTGCACACCCGCGCCGTGCGCGACCAGATCCTTGACGCCGTGGAGGGCGCGCGCCGGTTTCTTGGCACGCGTGGCGTTGTCGATCACAAACCGGGTCGGGGAGGCAGCGTCTAGACCCGAGACCAGACCACCCGGGGCGGGAGACCCCGGCAGAGCAGCCCGTCAGGGCCAAGGGACAAAAGGGAGGAAACCATGTCCATCACGCGCAAACTTGTCACCGGAGCGATCTTCGCCACCGGGCTTACCGCCATCAGCGCTGTCACCGCCAGCGCCGCCGAATGCATCGCCCCCGCCGATCCGGGCGGCGGCTGGGATTTCACCTGCCGCACCGTGGGGCGGCTGCTGACCGATCTCGGCATCGAAGACAGCTCGGTTCAGGTCACCAACATGCCGGGCGGCGTCGGCGCCGTGGCCTTTGCCAATGTGGCGGGCAAGCGCGCGTCCGAAGGTGAACTGCTGGTGGCCACCTCCACCGTGGGCGTCACCCAGATCGCGCAGGGCAAATATCCGGGCGGCGTCGACGTGATGCGCTGGGTGGGGATGCTGGGCACCGATGTCGGGGTCATCACCGTGCCGGCGGATTCCGAATATGACAGCATCGACGACCTGCTGGATGCGCTGAAGGCCGATCCCACCTCCATCCCGGTGGCCGGATCCTCGGGTGCGGGCGGCTGGGACCATATCCGCCTGCTGATGCTGGCCGATGCGGCGGGCATGTCCGGCGAGGATTACAAGGCGATCCGCTGGGTGCAGTTCGATGGCGGCAGCCCGGCTGTGACGCAGATGCTGGGCGGTCAGGTCGGCGCGGTCTCCACCGATCTGGGGGAGATCGCAGGCTTCGTGGAATCCGGCGACATCAAGATCCTCGCGGCCCTGTCCGACGAGCCGATCCCCGCCTTCCCCGACGCCCCCACCGCCAAGGCGCAGGGCTATGACGTGACTGGCTACAACTGGCGCGGGTTCTATACCGGCGGCGACGTCTCCGATGCCGATTATCAGGCATGGGTCGACAAGCTGAAGGCGCTATACGACACCGCCGAATGGAAGGAAGCCGCCGAAGGCAACGGGCTGATCACCGTCTGGCGCGGTGGTGACGAGTTCGAAACCTATGTGGCCGAACAGGCGCAGCAGATGGAAGAGATCTCGCGCAGCATCGGGGTCATTCAATGATCGACCGCATGGTCGGAGCCGTGATCTTCATGATCGCGGTTTCGGCCGTCTGGGTGGCGCGCGGCTACGAGGCGAGTTTCGGGGATCCTCTGGGCCCCGCCGCCTTTCCGCAGATGGTCGCAGCACTTGCGGCCATCCTCAGCCTCGGGCTGCTCCTGCGCCCCGATCCCGACCCCGTGGCACAGTCCGGCCCGGCGCTGGCCCGGCAGCTTTGCACGCTGGCCGTGCTGTCCGGCTACGTGCTGCTGCTGGAGCCCTTGGGCTTTCCGCTGTCGACCACGCTGGGCACCGGCTGTCTGGCGCTGCTGTTCGGCGCCCGGCCATGGAAGGCGGGCGTGACCGGTCTTGCTGTCGGCATCTCCCTTTTTGTGATCTTTGACGCGGTGCTGGGGCTGCCCCTGCCCTTTGCCCCCGCGATCTTCGGCTAGCGAGACTTCATGGACATCCTGACCTCTCTCATGGGCGGGTTCGCCGTCGCCGTCACGCCGCTCAACCTTGCGCTGGCGGTGTTCGGCTGTTTCGCGGGCACGCTGATCGGCGCGCTGCCCGGGCTTGGCCCGGTGAATGGCGTGGCCATCCTGATCCCCGTCGCCTTCGCCATGGATCTGGAACCGGGCTCGGCGCTCATCATGCTGTCCTGCATCTATTACGGCTGCATGTATGGCGGGCGGATCAGTTCGATCATGCTCAACATTCCGGGCGACGAGCCCGCGATCATGACCACGCTTGACGGCTATCCCATGGCGCAGCGCGGGCAGGCCGCCAAGGCGCTTGGCATCTCGGCGGTGGCCTCGTTCACCGGCGCCACCTTTGCCACGCTGGGTCTGACCTTCTTTGCGCCGCTCTTGGCCAAGGCCGCGATCCATTTCGGCCCGGCGGATTACTTCGCGCTTTATGTCATGGCTTTCGCCACCATCGGCGGCGTCACCGGCGTGAACCCGTTCAAGACGCTGCTGGCCGCCGTGCTGGGGCTGCTTCTGGCCAGCGTCGGGCTCGATCCCGCCACCGGCACCGCGCGCTTCACCTTCGGGTCGTTCCATCTTTATGACGGGTTCGATCCCATCGTCGCCATCGTGGGCCTGTTCGCGGTCAGCGAGATCATCATGTATTTCGAAAGCCACGCCACCTCGGGCGCGGGACCGGTCAAGCTGGGCCGCGCCCTGCCCCGGCTGCGCGAGATGTTCGAGGGCTATGGCGCGGCACTCCGCGGCTCGGTCATCGGCTTTATCTGCGGCGTGCTGCCCGGCGCGGGCGCCTCGCTGGGGGCGTTTGTGTCCTACAGCACCGAAAAGCAGCTCAGCGACAAGGACGGCACCTTCGGCACCGGCGATCCGCGCGGCATCGCGGCGCCGGAGGCGGGCAACAACGCGGCCTCGGGCGGGGCGCTGATCCCGATGCTGACGCTGGGGGTGCCGGGCTCCGGCACCACGGCGGTGATGCTGGCGCTGCTGGTCTCGCTCAACATCCAGCCCGGACCGCTGCTGTTCGAACGCCAGCCCGATCTGGTCTGGGGGCTTATCGCGGCGCTGTATCTGGCCAATGTCGTGCTTCTGGTGCTGAACATCCCCATGGTCGGCATCTTCACCCGGCTGCTGTCGCTGCCGCAATGGCTGCTGATGCCCATCGTGGTGATGGTCAGCTTCATCGGCATCTATTCGATCAGCCATTCCACCTTTGACCTCTTCGTGATGATCGGCTTCGGCATCCTTGGCTACGGGCTGCGCAAGCTCGACTTTTCGCTGGTGCCGGTGGTGCTGGGCCTGCTCCTGGGGGCGGACATGGAAAACAACCTGCGCCGCGCGCTGTCGATTTCGGGCGGGGAGTTCGGCATCCTGCTGCAAAGTCCAATCGCGCTGGTGATCTATGGCTTCACCGCGCTGATGCTGGTCTTTTCCTTCGGCATCGCGATGCGCCAGCGCCCCGGCGCAGGCTAAGCGCCCACGCGCCCGCCCTTGCGGCGGGCGCGACCGCTTCAACCCGTCTCGGCTGTTGCCATGCTCCGCCAGATCGGCAATCTGCGCAAAACAGGAGCGCCAATGACACGAACTTGTTCTCTTCTCGGGGCGGCCATCGACACCGGCGCCTCCCGGCCCGGCTGTCTCATGGGACCGGCGAGCCTGCGCACCGCCGGGCTGGCAGAGGCGATCCGCGCGCTTGGCTGGGCCGTCACCGATCTGGGTGACGTGACCATCGCGCCGCAGGATCCGCTGCCCCATGCCAATGCCGCCATCCACCATCTGGCCGAGATGCGGGCATGGATCGAAGCAATCGCACCCAAGGCCCATGCGGCGGCATCGGCGCATGACCTGCCGGTGTTCATGGGGGGCGATCACTCCATTTCGGCGGGCACCGTGGCCGGGATGGCGCGCCATGCCGCCGATCTGGGCCGCCCGCTTTACGTGCTGTGGCTGGACGCGCATCCCGACCTGCATTCGCCCGACACCACGCAAAGCGGCAACCTGCATGGCACGCCCGTGGCCTATGTCACCGGGCAGCCCGGCTTTGACGCCTATCCGCCGCTTCAGGTCGCGGTGGATCCGGCCAATATCTGCATGATGGGCATCCGGTCGGTGGACAGCGCGGAACGCGATCTGATCCTGAAGCTGGGGATCGACGTGCATGACATGCGCGCCATCGACGAAACCGGCGTGCTGGTGCCGCTGCGCCGGTTTCTGGACCGGGTGCGCGCCACCGGGGGGCTGCTGCATGTCAGCTTTGACGTGGATTTCCTTGATCCCGGCATCGCCCCCGCCGTGGGCACCACCGTGCCGGGCGGCGCCACCTTCCGCGAGGCGCATCTGATCATGGAAACGCTCTGCGACAGCGGGCTGGTCTCCTCGCTCGATCTGGTGGAGCTGAACCCGTTTCTGGACGAACGCGGCCGCACCGCCTCGCTGCTCTGCGACCTGACCGCCTCGCTGATGGGCCGCCGGGTGCTGGACCGCCCGACGCGCAGCTTTGCCTGACCCGGCGGGCGGGCGGGATCGCGCCCGCCCGCCCCCTGCCCCTAGCGGCAGGCGCAGGCCTGCACGCTGGCCTTGGCGCCGGTGACCGGCAGCGGGGCCAGATCGCCCGCGCGCAGGGCCGCTGCCGCCGCGACAAGGTTGCGCAGCGCCGCCAGCGTTTCCGGCCATGCGCGGGTTTTCAGCCCGCAATCGGGGTTCACCCACAGCCGTTCCGCCGGGATCACGCTGCTGGCCTTGCGCAGCAGGGTGACCATCTGCGCATGGCTCGGCACGCGTGGCGAATGGATGTCCCACAGGCCCGGCCCGATCTCGTTGGGATAGGCGAAGCTGCCGAAATCCTGCAGCAGATCCATGTCCGACCGCGAGGTTTCGATGGAGAGCACATCAGCATCCATGGCGGCGATGGAGGGCATGATGTCGCTGAATTCGGAATAGCACATATGGGTGTGGATCTGCGTCGCGTCCCGCACGCAGGCGGCAGACAGGCGGAAGGCATCGACCGCCCAGTGCAGATAGCCGGTCCAGTCGGCGCGGCGCAGCGGCAGGCCCTCGCGCAGCGCCGGTTCGTCGATCTGGATGGCGCGCAGGCCCGCCGCCTCCAGATCCGCCACCTCGTCGCGGATGGCGAGCGCGATCTGCCTGCAGGTCTCTGACCGGGGCTGGTCATCGCGGACGAAGGACCATTGCAGCAGCGTCACCGGCCCGGTCAGCATGCCCTTCACCGGCCTGTCGGTCAGCGCCTGCGCGAAACGCGCCCAGTCCACGGTCATCGGCTGCGGGCGGGACACATCGCCATAGATCAGCGGCGGCTTCACGCAGCGCGAGCCATAGCTCTGCACCCAGCCCGCCTGCGTGAAGGCGTAGCCCGACAGTTTCTCGCCAAAATATTCCACCATGTCCGTGCGTTCGAATTCGCCATGCACCAGCATGTCGAGCCCCAGATCCTCCTGCTGCCGGATGCAGGCCTCGGTCTCGCGCTGCAGGAAGCCGGTGTAGTCGGCGTCGCTCAGCAGGCCCTTGCGGTGATCGGCGCGGGCGCGGCGCACCTCTGCGGTCTGCGGAAAGGATCCGATCGTGGTGGTGGGAAAGGCGGGCAGCGCCAGCACCGCCTGCTGTGCGCGGGCGCGCTGCGCATAGGGTGCGGGGCGGGCAAGATCGGCGGCGGTCACCGCCGCACTGCGCGCCTTGACCCGCGGATCATGAATGCGCGGCGAGGCCCGGCGCGCCGCCGCCGCCGCATCGCTTGCGGCCAGATCCGCTGCCACATCCGCGCCCGCCAGCGCGCGGCTCAGCACCGCCACTTCGGCCAGCTTCTGCGTGGCAAAGGCCAGCCAGCCCCTGAGATCCTCCTCCAGCCCGGTTTCTGCGGCCAGATCCACCGGCACATGCAGCAGCGAGCAGGAGGGCGCGATCTGGATCCGCTCCGTGCCGAAGGCCTGCGCGGCCTGCTGCGCCACGGTCAGCGCCTGCGCCAGATCGGCACGCCAGACGTTGCGGCCATCGACCAGCCCCAGCGACAGCACCTTGTCCGACAGCTGCCCAGACTCCGCCGCCAGCACCTGCGCGATCTGTCCGGGCGCGCGCACCAGATCCAGATGCAGCCCGGCGGTGGGCAGCGACAGCGCCAGATCCAGATTGTCGTCCAGCGCGCCGAAATAGCTGGCCAGCATCACCTTCGGCCCGGCCTCTGCCAGGTCCGCATAGGCGCTGCGCAGCGCACGGGCCTGCCCCTGCGACAGATCGGTGACCAGCACCGGCTCGTCGATCTGCACCCACTCCGCCCCGGCCTGCCGCAGCCGCCGCAGGATGTCGGCATAGATCGGCAGGATCGCGGGCAGCAGCGCCAGCGGATCGACCCCTGCCGTCTTGGCCTTGCCAAGGCTCAGCCATGTCACCGGACCCAGCAGCACCGGGCGCGTCAGGATGCCCTGCGCCTTGGCCTCCAGAAACTCCTCGACCGGCTTCAGCGAGCCCAGCCGGAACGCCTGCCCGTCGGTGAATTCCGGCACGATGTAATGATAATTCGTGTCGAACCATTTGGTCATCTCCATGGCGGGCGCCGTCTTGGTGCCGCGCGCCATGGCGAAATACTGCGCCGGGGTGACGGCGCCCTGCAGCGGGCCGAACCGTTCCGGCACCGCCCCCAGCAGCGCCGTGGCATCCAGCACCTGATCGTAAAAGGAAAAATCGTTGGACGGGATCACGTCCAGCCCCGCCTCCTTCTGCAGCGCCCAGTGCCGGGCGCGCAGCAGCGCCCCCTCTGCGGCCAGATCCTCGGCCGAGATGCGGCCCGCCCAATGCGCCTCCAGCGCGGTTTTCAGCTCACGCCGAGCGCCGATGCGCGGAAATCCAAGGTTTGCGGCAATTGCCATGTTCATTCTCCGGAACAGTGTGGTCCGGGGCAGGTTAGGGGCTTTGATCCATGAGTATAAATGGTATGTTCTCATTGATCCATGACAGAGGCTCATCCATGATCGACCGCCAGCATCTTGCCATCCTGCGCGAAATCGACCGGCTTGGCTCGCTCACCCTCGCGGCGGAGCGGCTGAACCTCACGCAGTCCGCCCTGTCGCACACCATGCGCAAGTTCGAGGCCCGCCACGGCGTCCGCATCTGGCAGAAAGAGGGGCGCGGCCTGCGCTTCACGCAGGCGGGGGAGTACCTGCTGGCGCTGGCGCAGCGGGTGCTGCCGCAGATCGACCATGCCGAACAGGTGCTGTCGGAATTTGCGCAGGGCCATCGCGGCGCGCTGCGGGCGGGCATGGAATGCCACCCCTGCCAGCACTGGCTGATGCGGGTGGTGGCGCCCTATCTTGCCGCATGGCCGGATGTGGATCTGGACATCCGCACCGCCTTCCGCTTCGGCGGCATCGGCGCGCTGCTCGGGCATGAGATCGACCTGCTCATCACCCCCGATCCGCTGGATCTGCCCGGCCTGCATTACACCCGGGTCTTTGACTACGAACTGGTGCTGGCGGTGCCGCGCGACCATCCGCTGACCGGCCCCGCCCGCCCGCAGGATCTGACCACCGAGACGCTGCTGACCTATCCGGTGGCGCCCGAACGGCTGGACGTGTTCACGCAGTTTCTGGTGCCCGGCCACTGCCTGCCGAAGCGGCACCGCACGGTGGAAACCACCGACATGATGCTGCAGCTGGTCGCCGCCGGGCGCGGGGTCAGCGCGGTGCCCGACTGGATCCTGCGCGAAGAAGGCGCAGGCCTGCCGCTGCGCGCCGTGCGTCTTGACACGGGCATCGCCAAAAGCCTGCATATCGGCGTGCGGCGCGGCGAGCAGAGCACCGATTACATCGCGGGATTTCTGGCGCAGGCCCGCGCGCTTGGCGCGCGCCCGGACCCGGACTGAGCGCGCGGTGCCGCATCAGCCCTGCGGGATCTCTCCGGCATTCGAGGGCACGTGATAGCCGCGCTGCACCGCGTCCCGCTCGCGCAGGCGCTGATACCACGCGCGCACATGTGGATATTGCGCCAGATCGACCCCGTGCCACGCATGGCGCGCCACCCAAGGCCAGCAGGCCATGTCGGCGATGGAATAATCACCCACCAGATAGGGGCCCTGCGCCAGCTGCGCGTCAAGCACGCCGTAAAGCCGCTGCACCTCGGCCCCGAACCGCTCTTCGGCATAGGCGGATTTGCCGGGGTTGAAATGCAGGAAGTGATGCGCCTGCCCCAGCATCGGCCCGAAGCCGCCCATCTGCCACATCAGCCAGCCCATGACCCGCATCCGGTCCTCGGGTTGCGCGGGCAGGAAGGCGCCGTGCTTTTCCGCCAGATACCACAGGATCGCCCCGGATTCCATCAGCGCCAGCCCGTTGTCCTGATCGACGATGGCGGGGATGCGGCCATTGGGGTTGATGCGCAGGAACTCCGGCGCCTTCTGCGCGCCGCTGCCGATGTCGATGGCATGGACGCGGTAGTCCAGCCCCAGCTCTTCAAGCAGGATCGACACCTTGCGCCCGTTGGGGGTGGACCATGTGTAAAGATCGATCATGTCGGCTCTGCCTCCTCGCCCGCGCCGGACCGCCCCGGTCCGGTCTCGGGCGCATCTAACGGCAAAGTCTCGACAAAGCCGAGCGTTTTGTGCCGCTCAGTGGCCGGAATGGTCCATGCCCGAGTGACCGCCGCCCTGCGCGGGATCGACCATGAACTCGACCTCGACCTCGCCCGCGTTGCGGAAGACCAGCGTTGCGGGGATCATGTCGCCCTCATCGGCGGGACCGCTCAGACCCATGAACATGACATGGATGCCGCCCGGTTCCAGATTGACGGTCTCGCCCGCCGGGATCACCAGTTCCTCCAGCCCGCGCATCCGCGCCACGCCCTCCTCGAAGATCGTGGTGTGCAGGGTGGCATGTTCGGCAAAGGGCGTGCGCACTTCGATCAGCGCCTCGGGCTCCGCCCCGTCATTCGAGATCGCCATATAGCCTGCGGCAGAGCGCGCGGTGGGCAGCGGGTCGGGAATGGACGGGTGGATGATGTGCAGATCCCCGGACACAAGATCATGCGCGGCCAGCGGGCTGGCCAGCAGCAGCAGTAGCGGCAGGCAACGGATCATCACAAACTCCTATCTCAGGGCGGCGGACGCGGCGCCATGGTCATTGGCGGCGAGGGATAGCATCGCAGGCCCTTCGCGCAAGGCGGGAATTGCCGCACCCAAGGCTCAGGCGCTTTCGCGCAGTTCCAGCGCGAACCGGGTGCGGATCAGACCGGGCCCCGTGCCCTCCAGCAGCGCCGCGACGGTGGCAAGGCCGATCTCGTCGGAAAACGGCGCGATCGTGGTCAGCGAGGGGCTGAGCTGCCGCCCGATGTCGTAATCGCCCCAGCCCGCGACGGCGATTTCCCCGGGCACCGACAGGCCGCGGCGGGTGCATTCAAAGATCGCCCCCGCCGCCACCACGTCGCTGGGGCAGAGGATGGCATCCAGCCGCGGCTCCCGCGTCAGGAACTCGTTCAGGATCCGCGCGCCGGAACCGAACCCGTCAGCGGCATGCACGGTCAGCACCAGCGCATCGGACAGATGCGCCGCGAACATCTCCTGCCGGAAGGCGGGCAGCCGCATGGAATAGCGCAGCCCGCCCCCGCCCGAGATGTCGACAAAGCCGATGCGGCGGCGGCCCTGCGCGATCAGATGGCGGGTCAGCGCGCGGCTGGCCGCCCCCACGTCATAACCCACGCCGCAGCCGATCGCCTCCTCCGCGCCCCAGCTTTCCGCCACCGGGATGCCGGAGCGGTCCAGCAGCCGCCGCAGATCCGGCGCATGCGGCCCTGCCACCAGCGCAAGCCCCGCCACCCGCAGGCCCAGCAGGGTCTGGACGGCGGAAAACTCCTCTTCGGGGGATTCCGCGATCATGGTGATGACCTCGTGCCCGCGCGCGGCGGCGGCGCGGCGCAGCCCCGCCGAATAGTTGAAGAACGACGAGTTGCGCATGGAGGGCAGCACCGCCCCGATCACCCGGCTGGATCCCGCCGCCAGCAGCCCCGCCGACATGTTGGGCACATAGCCCAGGTCCGCCGCGACCCGCAGCACCGCCTTGCGGGTCTTGTCCTGCACCCGGTCGGGGTAGCGAAAGCAGTTGGACACGGTCATGGGCGACACACCCGCGCGCCGGGCGACATCCTGCATCGTCAGGGCTCGGGGGGTGGCACGTGGCGCGTCGGACATCACATCTCTCTTGGCTGCCTAAGAAATGCGGCGGCGCGGCGGGAATGGCAAGTCTTCCGCGGGCATGTCGCATTTTCTCTTTACATGTGATTTGTAGCGCTACAATCGTAGCAGGGAAAGCCAGCGGAGCCCGCATGACCGACACTCCCTCAGCCCTGAGCCTGACCGCGATCCGCAAGACCTTTGCCGGGCTGACAGCGGTGGACGACCTTTACCTTGCCGTGGAGCCCGGCGCGCTGGTGTCGCTGCTGGGGCCGTCGGGCTGCGGCAAGACCACGACGCTGCGCATGGTCGCGGGGTTTGAACGTCCCGACAGCGGCAGCATCTGGATCGGCGGCGAGGACGTGACCCGGCAGGCCCCCAACAACCGCGGGCTTGGGATGGTGTTCCAGAGCTATTCGCTGTTTCCGCATCGCACCGTGGCGGAAAACGTGGCCTTTGGCCTGCGCATGGGCGGCGCCAGCAGGCAGGCGCAGGCCGAAGGTGTCGCGCGGATGCTGGACATGGTGCATCTGCGCGGACGCGAGGACATGTATCCGGCGCAGCTGTCGGGCGGGCAGCAGCAGCGCGTGGCGCTGGCGCGCGCGCTGGTGGTCAACCCCCGGGTGCTGCTCTTGGACGAGCCCTTGGGCGCGCTGGACAAGGGCCTGCGCGAGTCGATGCAGTTCGAGATCCGCGAGATGCAGCAGCGGCTGGAAATCACCACCCTGCTTGTCACCCACGATCAGGAAGAGGCCATGTCGATGTCCGACCAGATCGCGGTGATGCAGGGCGGGCGCATCCTGCAGCTTGGCGCCCCGAACGACATCTACGACCGGCCCAAATCCGCCTTTGTCGCCACCTTCCTTGGCACCTCGAACCTGTTTACCGGCACCGTGGCGCCGGATGGCCAGCATCTGGACAGTCCGGCGGGGCGGCTGCCCCTGCCCGAAAGCCTGCCCGCCGGCCGCCGCGCCACGCTGTCGGTGCGCCCGGAACGGATCGTGCTGGGCGGGGCGGCGGCGGGCCTGCCGCAGCAGCTGACGGGCCGCATCACCGCCAGTTCGTTCCGCGGATCCCATGCCGCCTATCGCGTCGTGCTGGACGCATCGGGCGCCGATCTGACCGTCTACCGGCAGGCCGATGCGGGCTTGGGACAGGTCGGGCTGGCCTTGGGCGATCCGCTGAGCTTGGGCTGGCGGATCGAGGACAGCGTGATCGTGACCGCCCCCGAGGGCGAGGAGTAAGACATGACAGACACCGCCCAACTCCCCCCCGGACGGCTGCGCATCGGCATCGACGTGGGCGGCACCTTCACCGATTTCGTGATGGCCGATGCCCAGACCGGCGCCGTGGCGCTGTTCAAGGAACCGTCGACCCCCGACGATCCGTCCCGCGCGCTGATCGACGGGCTGGAAAAATTCCTTGCCCGCGAGGGGATGACCGCCCGCGATGTCGGCGGGCTGATGCATGGCACCACCATCGGGCTCAACGCCATCATCCAGCGGCGCGGCGCGCGTATCGGCCTGATCGTGACGCGCGGCTTCCGCGACATTCTGGAAATCGCGCGCTGCCGCATGCCGTCGTCCTTCGATCTGCACGCGGAAAAGGAGGTGCCTCTGGTGCCCCGCGCCCGGGTGGTGGAGATCGCCGCGCGCTTTGACCGCACCGGCAGGCTGACCCATGCGCCCGATGCTGCCGAGCTTGACCGGGTGGCGGCGGAGCTTGCGGCGCTGGATCTGGACGCGGCGGCGCTGATGCTGCTCAACGGCTATGCCGATCCCGAGGCGGAGGGCCGCATCGCTGCCGGTCTGTCCCAGCGGCTTGAGGGGGTGCAGATCAGCTCTGCCGCGATGATCTGGCCCGAAATCCGCGAATATGAACGCACGCTGGTCGCCTGTCTCAACGCCTATATCCAGCCGCTGATGGCCGCTTATTTCACCCGGCTGACCGAGGGGCTGCAGCGCATCGGCGTTGCGGCGCCGCTGCTGGTCACGGCTTCCAATGGCGGGTCGCTGTCGGTGGGTTCTGCCGTGGCGCGGCCTGTGGAAACCATCCTGTCGGGCCCCGCCTCCGGCGTGATGGCTGCCGTGCGGCAGGCGGCGCAGTCGGGCATGGACAACATCATCACCTTCGACATGGGCGGCACCTCGTCGGACATGGCGGTGGCCACGGGGGGTGTCGCAGGGATCGCCACGCGCACCGATATTGGCGGGCTGCCGCTGGTCCTGCCGGTGGTCGATGTCAACGCCATCGGCGCGGGCGGCGGATCCATCGTCTGGGCCGATGCGCAGGGCGTGCTGAAGGTGGGGCCGCACAGCGCGGGCGCTCATCCCGGCCCGGTCTCTTACGGGCGCGGCGGCACCGATCCGGCGGTGACCGACTGCTACATCGCCTGCGGCTTCATTGACCCTGCGAATTTTGGCGGCGGCACCATGCCGCTCGATGGGGCGGCGGCGGGTGCGGCGCTGGACAGCATCGCGCAGGGCATCGGCATGACCGGCCCCGACCGCGCGCCGCGTCTGGCCGAAGGCGCGCTGGCCGTGGCCTCCGCGGGCATGGCGGGATCGCTGTTCCGCACCATGGCCGAACGCGGGCTTGATCCGCGCGACTTCGTGCTGCTGCCCTTTGGCGGCGCGGGGCCGACCCATGCCGCCCTGCTGGCCGAGGAAATCGGCATCGCGCGCATTCTGGTGCCGCAGGCCGCCGGGGCCTATTGCGCCATGGGGGCGGCGGGGGCCGATCTGCGCCGCGACTTCGTGCGCTCGCTCCGGCAGGTGCTGACCGAAGACAGCGCCGCAGGCGCCGAGGCGCTGTTTGCCGCCCTGACCGCCGAGGGCGAAAGCTGGCTTGATGCCGAACTGCCGGGGCTCGCGGGCCGCCGCGCCGAACGCTCCGCCGACATGCGCTATGCCGGGCAGGCCTATGAGCTGCGGGTGACGCTGGATCCGGGCGCGGAGGCTGCCGATTACGCCGAAGCCTTCCACCGCGAGCATGAGCGCATCTATGGCTTCCGCGACACCGTGGCACCGGTGGAAATCGGCACCATCCGGCTTGCGATGATCGGCGAGGGCCGCCCGCTCGCCGCCTCTGCGGCCACGGGGGACGGCGCGCCGCTGCGCAGCCGCAGGCCGGTCTTTCACAAGGGCCAGTGGCATGACGCGGCGGTGTTTGACCGTCAGAAGCTGGGCGAAGGCGCACATCTGCCCGGCCCCGCCGTGGTCGAACAGCCCGAAACCACCACCGTCATCCTGCCCGGCTGGGCGGCCCGCGTCGATGCCCAAGGCAATCTCATCCTTGAAAGGACCACGGCATGAGCCCGCCTGATCCCGTCCTGCTGGAAATCCTTGGCAACAAGTTCGCCTCCGTCACCGAAGAGATGTGCCTGACCCTGCAGCGCACGGGCCGCACGCTTTACGTCAAGGAGACGGCGGATTTTGCCTGCGCGCTGGCGGGGGCGGATGGCCGGTTCTTCGCCTATCCGCGCTCCATCGGCGTGTCGGGCTTTGTCGGGCTGGAATGTCTGCCCACGATCGAGGCCGCCGTGGCCGCCTGCGGCGCGCTGGAACCGGGCGACGTGATCCTGACCAACGACCCCTACCGGTCCACCGGGCTTGCCACCCATCTGCCCGACCTGCACATGATCGAGCCCTATTTCCACGAGGGCGAGATCGTCGCCTATGGCTGGTGCTTCGTGCACTGTTCGGATGTGGGCGGGCGCGTCGCCTCGTCGATCTCGCCGGTCAATACCGAGATCTTTCAGGAAGGCCTGCGCATCCCGCCGCTGAAGCTGCTGCGCCGGGGCGAGATGTCGCCCGAAGTCAGGCTGTTTCTGGATGCCAATTCCCGCACGCCCGAGGCCAATATGGGCGATATCCGCGCCATGCTCGCCTCGCTCGCCACCGGGCGGAGGCGGGTGGCGCAGATGCTGGGCCAGCACGGCCAGGCCGATCTGGTCGCGGCACAGGAGGCGCTGATGGCCTATGCCGCAGGCAAGGCCGAGGCGGTGCTGCGCCGCATCCCCGAAGGGTGCTACAGCTTTTCCGACTATCTTGACGATGACGCCGCGACCCGCCTGCCCGTCCGCCTGTCGGTGACGGTGGAGATCCGCGACGGGCGCGTGCATCTGGATTTCACCGGCACCGATCCGCAGGTGGCAACCGCGATGAACATTCCCTCCTGCGGGCGGCCCCATGCGTGGCTGACGCTGCGGATGCTGGCGCTGGTGCAGACGCTGGACCGGTCCGCGCCGCTGAACGCGGGCCTGCTGCGCCCGCTCAGCATCACGGCCCCCAAGGGCAGCCTTGTGAACCCCGAGGAACCCGCCGCCACCGGGGTGCGCCATGCCGCCGCCATCCGGGTGAACGACATCCTGAACGGCGCCTTCGGCCTTGCGCTGCCCGATGTGCTGCCCGCCGCCGCCTCCGGCACGGTGATCCCCATCGTGATGAGCGAGCCCAGACCCTCGGGCGGGCGCATGGTGCAGGTGATCGAGCCGCTGATCGGCGGCACCGGCGCGCGCCATGGCCATGACGGGGTCGACGGGCGCGACAGCGGCATTTCCAACCTTGCCAACAACCCCGTGGAAACGGTGGAGGCGGAACTGGGCGTCGAGGTGCTGCGCTACGGGCTGCGCCCCGATTCCGGCGGGGCCGGACAATGGCGCGGCGGCTGCGGCATGGGGCTGAGCTTTCGCGTGCTGACCGATGGCACCCATATCCTTGGCCGGGGCATGGAACGGCTGATGTTCCGGCCATGGGGACAGGCGGGCGGCCAGCCCGGCCTGCCCGGATCGCTGGTGGTGAACGAAGGCTGCCCGCGCGAACGCAGGCTAGGCAAGATCGACGTACTGGAGGTCAATGCGGGCGACATCGTCACCTTCCGCACCCCCGGCGCGGGCGGCTGGGGCGATCCCATGGCGCGCGACCCGCAGGCGGTGCTGGCCGATCTGGCGGCAGGCTTTGTCACCCCCGACCACGCCCGGCGCGCCTATGGCGTGGTGCTCTGCGACGGGGCGCTGGACAATGCCGCCACCGAAGCGCTGCGCCGCAACGCCCCCGCCAGCCATGGCACCGTCTTTGGCCCCGAACGCGAGGCATGGGACAGCATCTTTGGCAGCGCCCTGATGGACCGGCTGAACGCCGCGCTGCTGGCGCTGCCGCTGGCGCGCCGCCAGAGCCGCCGCCGCGAGATCTATGACACCGTGCTGGCCGATCTGCCCTCGGATTTTCCGCGCAACCCGGCCAGCGACACCCAGTGCGAGACGGCCATCAGGCGCCTTGAAACCTGTCTGAGCAGCTTCTGAACCAGAACCGGAAAACGGCCCAGCCCCAATGGAGAGAGTTATGACCCTGAACAGACGCAGATTCCTTGGCACCGGCGCCGCGGCGACGGGCCTGATCGGCCTCAGCGGCCTGCCCCTGCGCGCGCAGAACCGCGTGCTGAACGTCACCGCCTATGGCGGCGTCTGGGAACAGGCCATCCGCGACTGCTTCGTCGCCCCCTTCGAGGCCAAGACCGGCGCCACCGCCACCGTGTCGCTGGGCGGTCCCGCGCAATGGCTGGCGCAGGTCGAGGCGAACCCGGAAAACCCGCCGCTGGACGTGCTCATCATGACGCCGGATCTGGCCGTGCTGGCCGCCGAAGGCGATCTGATGGACGATTTCACCGTCGAAAAACTGCCCAACCTTGCCAAGATCCCGCAGGAATTCACCGATGCCTGCCTCGGCAAGGGCACCTATTTCGATTACGGCGTGGGCGGCATCACCTATAACACGCAGGTGGTGGCCGAGCCGCCGCGCAGCTTTGCCGCCTTTGTCGACCGGGTGGCGGCGGGGGAATTCATCGCCTCGGTGCCGTCGATCTCTTACGGGCCGACGACGATCTTCTTCCTCTGGGCGCTGAACAACGCGCTGGGGGGCGACGTCAACAATGTTGATCCGTTCTTCGCGGCCATGGAAAAGATGAAGGGCAATCTGGTCTACTGGGCCGGTCCCAACGATTTCTTCAACCATCTCGCCTCGGGCGAGGCGGATCTGGGCATCTATTTCGATGGCCGGACATGGAACCATGTGGATGAAGGCGTCGACTGGATCGACTTCCTGAACCCCGAAGAAGGCGGCGCGATGACCGCCGTGGCGATCCAGAAGCCCAAGAACGCCTCTGATCTGGCATGGGATTACCTGAACGAGGTGCTGGACGCGGGCAATCAGGCCAAATTCGCCGAGATCCTGAATTACGGCGTGACCAATACCGAAGTGGTCTACAGCGAAAAGCTTGCCGCCCGGGTCACCCCGCTGGCCGAGGCGAACCTGCCCCCCTATGCCGAGATCGCCCGCGTCCGCAATGACTGGGTGGACCGCTGGAACCGCGAAATCGGCATGTGATGCCCCTCTCCCGCCGGTCCGCCGGCGGGAGCCCCTGACGCCCGAGGTCGCCATGTCCAAAGCTGCCCCCCTGTCCGACCGCAGCCGCCGCGCGCTGCTGCTGGCCCCCGCGCTGATCTTTCTGGCGGTGTTTTTCGTGATGCCGCTTCTGGACAATTCCGCCCGGTCCTTCCTGACCGAAGAGGGCGGGCTGACCTTCGCGCGCTACACCGCCTTTCTGACCGACCGCTTCTATCTGGGGGTGATCGCGGAAACGGTGATCCTGTCGGCGGCGGTCACGGTGATTTCCGTGCTCATCGCCTATCCGGTGGCCTATGTGCTGGTGCGCAAGGCCGGGCGGCTGTCGGGCCTCATCATCTTCCTGCTGATCGCGCCGCTGCTGACCTCGATCATCATGCGCACCTTCGGCTGGCAGGTGCTGTTCGCGCGGCGCGGGCTGGTGAACCAGTGGCTGGTCACCGATCTGGGCCTGCTCGACGCGCCGCTGCGGCTGCTCAACACGCCCGGCCTTGCCATCGCGGCGCTGGTGCATGTGCTGGTGCCCTTTGCGGTGCTCTCCATCGCTTCGGTGCTGCAGGGCATCGACCGGCGGCTGGAGGAAGGCGCGCTGATGCTCGGTGCTTCACGCTTCCGCACCTTCTGGGAGGTGACGCTGCCGCTGACCATGGACGGCATCGGCACCGGCGCCATTCTGGTGTTCATGATCGCGAACGGGTCTTTCGTGACGCTGGTCCTGCTGGGGGGCGGGTTCCAGACCCTGCCGCTGCTGATCTACCAGCAGTTCAACACCACCCGCGACTTCGCGCTGGCCTCGACCATGAGCACGATCCTTCTGGTCATCGCGCTGGCCTGCCTGTGGCTGCAACTGCGCCTCGTGCGCCGTCAGGGAGTGTGACATGCGGCTGACCGACCTCCTGCTCTGGGCCTTCACCGTGGCCTTTTTCACGTTCATGATCCTGCCCATCGTGGTGGTGGTGGTGATCTCTTTCACCGAAGCCGGTTACGCCGCCTTTCCGATCCCCGGCTGGTCGCTGAAATGGTTCGCGCGGATCTTCGAATACGAGCCTTTCATGGACTCGCTCCAGGTCAGCCTGCTGCTGGCCGTCACCGCGACCGTGGCAAGCTGCCTGCTGGGCATTCCGGCGGCCCTTTACCTGTCGCGGGCGCGGTCGGGCTGGGCCACGGCGATCACCACCTTCCTGCTGTCGCCGCTCTCCATGCCGATGATCGTGATCGGCTTTGCCTCGCTGTTCTTCCTGTCTTGGCTCGGCTTCGGTCTGTCCTTCACCGCGCTTTGCATCGTGCATACGGTGATCTGCCTGCCTTACGTGATCCGCACCGTCACCGCCGTTTACCGCTCGGTGCCGCCCGCCTATGAGGAGGCGGCGTTGATCCTTGGCGCCTCGCGCATCACCACCTTCCGCGAGGTGACGCTGCCGCTGATCCGGCCCGGCATCGCGGCGGGCTGCCTGTTTTCCTTCCTGACCTCGTTCGACAACCTGCCGGTCAGCTATTTCTTCGGCTCGGCCCAGACCAACACGCTGCCGGTGGTGATGCTGGCCTATATGGAACACCAGTTCGACCCCTCCATCGCGGCGCTGTCGACGCTGCAGCTGGGGATGGCGGTGATCGCGCTGCTGGTCGCCGACCGGCTTTACGGCATCGAAAAGATGACGGTGGCAACATGACCGGGCTTGCCACGCTCGAGGCGCGTCTGGCCGAGGATCTGGCCTGCCTCGCCCTGCCCGCCGCGCCTTGGGTGCCCGCGCGCGAGGGCGTGACCGATGTGCTGGTGGTGGGGGCGGGCATGTGCGGGCTGGCGGCGCTGGCCGAACTGCGCCTGCTGGGGATCGACCGCAGCCTTGCCGTGGACGCCGCCCCCGCCGGGCTTGAAGGCCCGTGGGACACGTTCGCGCGGATGCGCACGCTGCGTTCGCCGAAATCGCTGACCGGCCCCGCGCTTGGCCTGCCCGCGCTGACCTTCCGCGCGTGGTTCACCGCGCAATGGGGCGCCCCCGCATGGGCGGCGCTGGACAAGATCCCCAAGGGCCAGTGGATGGACTATCTGCGCTGGTATCGCCGCGTGCTGGCCCTGCCCGTGCGCAACGACACCCGCCTGACCGATCTGCGCGGCGAGGGTGATCTGCTGCGCGCCACGCTGCAGACGCCCCAAGGGCCGGAGGTGCTGCTGGCGCGGCGTGTGGTGCTGGCAACCGGGCGTTCGGGTCTGGGCGGCGGGGCGGTGCCTGCGGTGCTGCAGGGCATCGACCGCCGCTTCTGGGCGCATAGCGCCGAGGAGATCGACTTTGCCGCGCTGCGCGGGCGCGACCTGGTGGTGCTGGGCGCCGGAGCCTCGGCCATGGACAATGCCGCAACGGCGCTGGAGGCGGGGGCGGCGCGGGTCGATCTGCTGATCCGCCGCGCCACCATCCCGGCGGTCAACAAGCTGACCGGCATCGGCAGCCCCGGGACCGAGCTGGGGCTGGGCCATGTCAGCGACGCGTGGAAGCTGCGCATCCACCATTACGCCGCCACGCAGCAGGTGCCGCCGCCCGCCCATTCCGTCCGCCGCGTGGCGGCCCATGCCAATGCCGCCTTCCATCTGGACTGCGCGCTGACCGGGGCTGCGGTGCAGGACGGGCGGCTGCGGCTCGACACCTCGCGCGGCAGCTTTGCCACCGATTTCGTGATCGCCGCCACCGGCTTTCGCAACGACTTCGCCGACCGGCCAGAGCTGGCAGACCTTGCGCCGCATGTGCTGTGCTGGGCCGACCGTGCCGATTTCCCGGCGGATCTGCCCAAGGACGGCCCGCTGGGGCAGGCGCCCTATCTGGCGCCTGATTTCACCTTCCGCGAACGCGTGCCCGGCGCCTGCCCGGCGCTGGCGCGGCTGCACTGCTTCAACGATGCGGCGATGCTGAGCCATGGCAAGGTCTCGGGCGACATTCCGGCGGTCAGCGTCGGGGCGAAACGGCTGGGTCGTGCCATCGCGGCAGAGTTTTTCGCCGAGGATGTGGAGACGCAGTTCGCCCGGCTGCAGGCCTATGACACGCCGGAACTGCGCGAGGGCGATTATCACGCCGCCCCGCATCTGCCGCAGGCGCGCCGGGGCGGTTAGGAATCGTCGGTGCCGCCGCGATCCGGCTCGATCTGGCCGGTGCGGGCCAGATGCCGGGCCAGCAGCCAGACCCCCAGCGCCCATGCCGCCCCCAGCGACCAGCCCGCCAGCACGTCCGAGGGCCAGTGCACCCCCAGATAGATGCGGCTGACCCCCACCAGCACCGCAAGGATCGCCGCCACCACGAAATAGAAAATCCGCACCCGCTGCCGCGTCGAGGTGCGCGCCAGCATCACCGCCAGCGTCAGATAGGTGACCGCCGCCATCATCGAATGGCCCGACGGGAACGAGGCGGTGGCGGCCTCCACCCCATGCGGCACCAGATCGGGGCGCGGGCGGGAAAAGCCAAGCTTGGCCAGATGCGAGATCGCCTGACCGCCGAGGATGGCGCTGGCCAGCAGCAGCGCGGCAGAGCGCTGGCGCTGCAGGAACAGGAACACCAGCACCGAGATGGAAATCAGCGTCAGCACGCTGACGCCCCCCAGCGCGGTCAGATCGCGCATGGCGATTTCCACCTGATCGCTGCCGATCGGGTCCGACAGGTCGCCTGACGTGCGCAGCGCCAGCAGCACGTATTCGTCAAAGGCGTGCAGATCGCCCTCTGCCATTTCCGAGGCGAGCGAGACAAAGCCCCAAAGCGCGCCGCACACGATCAGGATCGCTGCAAGGGTCACGCCTTCCAGCCTGCGGGTCAGGGTCTTCAGATATGCGAACAATGCCATGGGGTCTTCCGTGCTGACTGGCCCCCTCTATGGGATCTCCGGGGTGGAGGTGGCAACCCCCTGCCCCGCGCCCTCCGGCTATTCGGCGGCCTGCCTCTGGCGCAGGCTGTTCAGCAGCGCCGCCAGTTCCGGACGGCAGGATCCGCAATTGCTGCCCGCCTGCAGCGCCGCGCCGATGGCATCGACATCCATCAGCTGCTGCGCCTCTATGGCGTGGACCAGCGTGTTGACCCCGACGTTGAAACAGGCGCAGAGCACCGGGCCGGGATCGGGCTGATCCGCCGGGGGGCGCCCGGCCAGCGCCTGCCGCGCTTCGGTGCCGGGCAGCGTGGCCAGATGGTCGCGCAGCAGCGCCACGGGTTCGCGCGCCACGTACAGCGCCCCCAGCAGCCGCCCCTCGTGATAGAGCGCGACCCGCGCCCGGCCCCGTGCGGCATCAAGGATCGACAGCGCCTCTGCCTCGGGCGCGCGCAGCAGGCGCCGCGCCTCCTCCACCCAGTCGCCCGGCTCGGTCTGCCCGGCCAGTTCGGCGCGGTAGCCCGCCGTCGTACGCGCCAGCGCCCAATACGCGCTGTCAAACGCCGGCGCGGTGACTGAGACGGCAAAGCCATACCACGCCGCATCGAACCGGCGCAGCGCCACCCGCGCCGCCTTGCTTTCGGGCTGGCCCGATACCGGATCCGTCACCGGCGGCACCAGCGCGTCGATCCGGGCCGAGGGCGCGGTCTCTCCGGTCCAGTGGATCGGCGCGAAGACCTGCCCGCGCGCCTGTACGGGGGTCAGGCGCGCGCGCAGGATGGCGCGGCCCGTGGGGTTCTGCACCTGCACCAGATCGGCGGGGGCGATGCCCAGATCACCGGCATCGGCGGGGTGAATGTCCAGAAACGGCTCCGCCAGATGCGCCGACAGGCGCGGGCTGAGCCCGGTGCGGGTCATGGTGTGCCACTGGTCGCGGATGCGCCCGGTGTTGAGCGTGAAGGGATGGCGCGCGCCCCCGGCGGTGACGGGCGGACGGTGGCGCAGCGCCAGCAGCCGCGCCTTGCCATCCGGGTGATAGAACCGCCCGTCGCCAAAGAACCGCCCGCCCTGCCGCGTGGCACTGACCGGCCAGCGGGTCGGAGGCAGGGCGGCATAACCCGCCGCATCCAGCCCCGCCAGCGCGGAGATGTCGAAATCCCGCCCGAAGCCGCCCGCGATCCCCGACAGGGCGGCATGTTCGCGGAAGATCTCGGCGGGGCTGGCATAGTCGAAGGCCCGCGCCCAGCCCATGCGGCGGCCCAGTTCGGCAAGGATGTCCCAGTCGGGCCGTGCGGCACCGGGGGCGGGCAGGGCCGCGCGCTGGCGGCTGATGGTGCGGTCGGAATTGGTGACGGTGCCGTCCTTTTCGCCCCATGCGGTGGCGGGCAGCAGCACATGCGCCAGCCGGGCGGTATCGGTGGCGGCGGTGATGTCGCTGACCACCACAAAGGGACAGGCGGCGATGGCATCCCGCACCTGATCCGCCTGCGGCAGGGTCACGGCGGGGTTGGTGTGGATGACCCACAGCGCGCGGATGCGCCCGTCCGCCACGGCGCGGAACATGTCCACCGCCTTCAGCCCCGGCGCCTGCGGCAGCGCAGGCGCCTGCCAGAACCCCTGCACCGCCGCGCGGTGACCGGGATTGTCCAGATCCAGATGGGCGGCCAGCATGTTGGCAAGCCCGCCCACCTCGCGCCCGCCCATGGCATTGGGCTGGCCGGTGACGGAAAACGGCCCCATGCCCGGCCTGCCGATCCGCCCGGTGGCCAGATGGCAGTTCAGGATCGCGTTCACCTTGTCGCTGCCGCTGCTGGACTGGTTCACGCCCTGACTGAACACCGTCACCACCCGCGTCGTGCCGATCCACATCCGGCAGAACGCCGCCAGATCACCGGGATCCAGCCCGGTCAGGCCCGGATCCTCGGCCCGGGCGGCGGCAAGGGCAGCCTCGATCCCTTCGGTGCGGGTCAGGAAATCGGGATCCACCGCTCCGGCCCGGTCGATCTCGGCCAGCAGGTGGTTGAACAGCGCCACATCGCTGCCGGGGGCCAGCGGCAGGTGCAGGTCGGCTCCGTCGCAGCTGGCGGTGCGGCGCGGATCGATGACCACGATCTGTGTGCCCCGCGCCTTGCGTGCGGCCAGCAGCCGCTGGTGCAGCACCGGATGGCACCATGCAAGGTTGCTGCCCACCAGCACCACCAGATCGGCCTCTTCCAGATCGTCATAGGTGCCGGGCACGGTGTCGCTGCCGAAGGCGCGGCGGTGCCCCGCCACGGTGGAGGCCATGCAGAGCCGCGAATTGGTGTCGATATTGGCCGAACCGATGAAGCCCTTCATCAGCTTGTTGGCGACGTAATAATCCTCGGTCAGCAGCTGGCCGGAGACGTAGAAGGCGACACTGTCGGGGCCATGCGTGGCGATGGTGTCGCGGAACCGCGCCGCCACATGATCCAGCGCCGTGTCCCAGTCGGTGTCGCGGCCCAAGACGCGCGGCGTCAGCAGACGCCCCTCCAGCCCCACGGTTTCGCCAAGCGCGGATCCCTTGGAACAGAGCCTGCCGCGATTGGCGGGATGCGCGGGATCGCCGCGCACCGCCAGCCCGCCCCCGCCATCGGGCTGCAGCAGCACGCCGCAGCCCACGCCGCAATAAGGACAGGTGGAGCGGATTTCGGGCGCGGCTGTCATGCGGCGGACCGTTTGGCCAGCAGCCGGCCGTCCAGCAGCACCCGCCCCGCCACAAGGCGCACGGCATAGGTGACAAGCCGCGCGTCTTCGCCCAAGGCCGCGCCGCTTTCCAGATCGAAAACCCAGCTGTGCAGCGGGCAGGTGACGCGGCGGCCATGCACGATGCCTTCGGACAGCGGGCCGCCCCGGTGCGGGCAGGCATCGGCGGTGGCGAACACCTCCTCGGGGCCGGTGCGGAACAGCGCCACGCAGCCCGCCTGCGTCTTGACCACCCGCGCGCCGCGTTCGGGGATGTCCTCCAGCGCACCAATGTCGATCCAGTCCATGAGGCCCTCCTGTTCCGGGGTCAGCTTGGGGGTCAGCACTGCGGCGCCGGTCATTCCGCCGCCTCCCGCGTCAGATCGGCAAGCGGCGCATAGGCGCGGCCCCGGTCGGCATGTTCGGCCCAAGGATCCTTGCGATAGATGCTCTGCGACAGTTCGAACGCCTCGATCAGGCGGCGGCGTTCGGCGGGGTCGTCCACCACCCGCGCCTTGACCCAGTCGAGCCCGACCTTCGCCACCCATTTATAGGGCCGGTCGAGATATCGGGCGTTTTCGCGGTAAAGCTGGATGAAGGCCACGGTCAGATCCATCGCCTCCTGTTCGGTGGCCACATCCGCCAGACGTTCGGTTTCCTTCAGATCCATGCCCGCCGCTCCGGCCACGCCGATCTGGTAGCCGCTGTCGACGCAGATGATGCCCACATCCTTGCAGGTGGCCTCCGCGCAGTTGCGCGGGCAGCCCGACACCGCCAGCTTGACCTTGTGCGGCGTCCACGATCCCCACAGCGTCTGTTCCAGCTTGATGCCGAGCCCGGTGCTGTCCTGCGTGCCGAACCGGCAGTGATCGGTGCCGACACAGGTTTTGACGGTGCGCAGGCCCTTGGAATAGGCATGCCCCGACACCAGCCCGGCCCGGTTCAGATCCGACCAGATGCCCGGCAGATCCTCGCCCTTGATGCCCAGCAGGTCGATCCGCTGCCCGCCGGTGACCTTGACGGTCTGGGCGCCGTATTTTTCCGCCGCATCGGCGATGGCGCGCAGTTCCACCGGGTTGGTGATGCCGCCCCACATGCGCGGCACCACGGAAAACGTGCCGTCCTTCTGGATGTTGGCGTGCTTGCGTTCGTTGACAAAGCGGCTTTGCGGATCGTCCAGATATTCCAGCGGCCAGTCGGCCAGCAGATAGAAATTCACCGCCGGACGGCAGACATGGCAGCCATTGGGGGTGGTCCAGCCCAGTTCCTGCCAGACGGCGGGCTGGCTTTTCAGCGCCTTGGCCTTGATGAGCCGCCGCACGTCTTCATGCGTAAGCTCGGTGCAGGTGCAGACGGGCCGCGCGGCGGGCGCGCTGTAACCCTCGCCCAGCGTCACCTGCAGCAGCTGCTCCACCAGCCCCGTGCATGTCCCGCAGGAGGCGCTGGCCTTGGTGACGGCGCGCAGCCCACCCAGATCCTGCGCCCCGCCCTCGATCGCCTGAACGATGGTGCCCTTGCAGACGCCGTTGCAGCCACAGATTTCCGCCTCAGGCGGCAAGGCTGCAACGGCCGACAAAGGGTCCGCGGCGGATCCTCCCTGAAAGCCGGGGCCAAAGATCAGCGTGTCGCGCATCGCGTCGATTTCGGTGCCGTCCTTGATGAGGCCGAAGAACCACGCGCCATCGGCGGTGTCGCCATACATCACCGCACCCACCAGCCGGTCGCCTTCGATGACCAGCCGCTTGTAGATGCCGCGCGCGGGATCGCGGTAGACGATGTCCTCGCGGCCCGGCCCTGCGGCAAAATCCCCCGCCGAAAACAGATCGCAGCCCGTCACCTTCAGCTTGGTCGCGGTGTCGCGCAGCACAAAGGCATCGGGCCGCCCCAGCAGGGTCTGCGCCGCCACCTTGGCCTGATCGTAAAGCGGCGCCACCAGCCCGAAGAGCTGCCCGGAAAATTCCACGCATTCGCCCACGGCCAGAATGGCGGGATCCGAGGTGACCATCTGCACGTCCACCTCGATGCCGCGCGCCACCTGCAGGCCCGCATCGGTGGCCAGCCGGGTTTCGGGACGGATGCCGACCGCCATCACCACCAGATCGGCGGGCAGCAGGTCGCCGTTTTCCAGCAGCACGGCCTCGGCGCGGTCCTCGCCCAGAATGGCCTTGGTCGAGGCCTGCGTGCGCACGGTGATGCCGCGCGCCTCCAGATCGCGGCGCAGCAGATAGCCCGCCGCCTCGTCCAGCTGGCGTTCCATCAGATGGCCCATCAGATGCACCACGGTCACCGCCATGCCGCGCCCGGCCAGCCCCGCCGCCGCCTCCAGCCCCAGCAGGCCGCCGCCGATCACCACGGCGGATCCGCCGCGCCCCGCCGCGTCGATCATCGCTTCGGTGTCGTCAAGGTCGCGATAGGTGACGACGCCCGGAAGCTCACGCCCGGGCACCGGGATGACGAAGGGCGCCGATCCGGTGGCGATCAGCAGATGGTCATAGGCCACCTCGCCGCCCTGCCCCACCACAACCTTGGCCTCGCGGTCAATGCGGGTGACGTGTTCGCCAAAGCGGCAGGTGATGCCGCGCGCGGCATACCACGCCGCGTCATGGGTGACGATGTCCTCATAGGTCTTGTCGCCCGACAGCACCGAGGACAGCATGATGCGGTTGTAATTGCCCCGGCTTTCGCCATTGAACAGGGTGATGTCAAAGGCATCGGGGGCGGTTTCGGTCAGCTGTTCCAGCACCCGGCCCGAGGCCATGCCGGCGCCGATCACGACGAGTTTCTGTTTCATGGGGGTCACTCCGCGGCGAGGGCTTGCGGTTTTGCCGTCCGGGGCGCGGGTTTTGCGCCATGCTCGTAGTCCTCAAGGAAATCGAGCACCTCCTGCCGGTAGGCGTAATAATCGGGGTGTTCCAGCAGCGCCTTGCGGGAGCGCGGGCGCGGCAGATCCACCTTGGTGATGCGGCCGATGGTGGCCTGCGGGCCGTTGGTCATCATCACCACCCGGTCGGCCAGCAGGATCGCCTCGTCCACGTCATGGGTGACGCAGATCGCGGTGACGCCGGTCTGCTGCCAGACCTCCATCAGCACGTCCTGCAATTCCCAGCGGGTCAGGCTGTCCAGCATCCCGAAGGGTTCATCCAGCAGCAGCAGCTTGGGCGACAGCGCGAAGGCCCGCGCGATGCCCACACGCTGCTGCATGCCGTTCGACAGGGTGCTGGCGGGGCGGGACATCGCATCGCCCAGCCCCACCCGTTCAAGGTAATAGTCCACCACATCCTGCCGTTCGGCGCGGCTGGCGCGGGGATAGACCTTGTCGACGCCGATGGCGACGTTTTCGCGCGCGGTCAGCCACGGGAACAGGTTCGGCGACTGGAATACCACGGCGCGTTCCGGATCGGCCCCCATCACATGGCGCCCGTCCAGCTTGATCGCGCCCTTGGAGATGCCGTTCAGCCCCGCCGCCATGGTCAGCACGGTGGATTTGCCGCAGCCGGAATGGCCGATCAGGCTGATGAATTCGCCCCGGTCGATCTTGAGGTCGAAATCCTCCACCACGGTCAGCGGCCCCTTGGGCGTGGCATAGACCTTGTGCAGCTGGCTGAAATCCAGAAACCGCTCGGCGATCAGCCCGTCCTGCGCCTGACGCAGGGCGGCGGGCAGGGCATGGATCGGCGTCACGTCGGGCAGATGCCGGGTCTGGTCCCGGCGCTGTTGGATCCCCACATCCATCAGATATTTGGTGACGGCGCCGCGCAGCTTCTTGAAGGTCTCGTCATGGTTCATGGCGCCACGGTCGCGCGGGCGGGGGATGGTCACGCGGAATTCCGCCCCCAGCGTGCCGTCGGGATTGAGCGCGATGATGCGGTCGGCCAGCACCAGCGCCTCGTCCACGTCATTGGTGATCAGCACGCAGGTCTTGCGCTCCGCCTGCCACAGCCGTTCGATCTCTGTGGCCAGATTGGCGCGGGTCAGCGCGTCCAGCGCCGACAGCGGCTCGTCCAGCAGCAGCACCTCCGGCGACATGGCAAGGGCGCGCGCCACGTTCACCCGCTGCCGCATCCCCCCCGACAGTTCCGCCGGGCGGCGATGCGCGGCATGGGCCAGCCCCACCATCTGCACGTAATGAGCCACCTTCGCGGCCTTCTCGGCGCGGGACAGGCGCGGAAACACCGCCTCCACCGCCAGCCGCACATTCCCCGTCACGGTCAGCCACGGCATCAGCGCGTAGCTCTGGAAGATCACGCCGCGCTCCGGCCCCGGTCCGGTGACGGGGGCGCCGCGAAAGCTGACGGTGCCGCTGTCGGGGCGATCAAGCCCCGCCATCAGGTTGATCAGCGTGGTCTTGCCCGTGCCGGAAAAGCCAAGGATGACGACAAACTCCCCCTTCGCCACGGTCAGGTCGATGTTGCGCAGCACCTCCCGGCGATGGGTGCCGGTGCCGAAGCTCTTGCAGACATTGTCAAAGGTCAGGACGGACATGGCGCTCACCGGTTGTTCGAGAAGGTGAAAAGCTGCTGCAGCGCGAACATCACCCGATCAAGCAGGAAGCCGATGAGGCCGATGGTCAGCACCGCCACCATGATCCGCGCGAGGCTGGAGGAGGATCCGTTCTGGAACTCGTCCCAGACAAATTTGCCCAGCCCCGGATTCTGCGCCAGCATCTCCGCCGCGATCAGCACCATCCAGCCCACGCCAAGGCTCAGCCGCAGCCCGGTAAAGATCAGCGGCAGCGCCGAGGGCAGCACCAGCCGGGTGATCTTGGCCCATGTGGACATCTTCAGCACCTTGGACACCGCCACCAGATCCCGGTCGATGGAGGCGACGCCAAGCGCCGTGTTGATCAGCGTCGGCCACAGCGAACAGAGCGTCACGGTGATGGCCGAGATCAGAAAGGACTTCGACAGCCAGCCATCCTGCGTGGCATAGACCGCCGAGACCACCATGGTCACGATGGGCAGCCATGCCAGCGGCGAGACCGGCTTGAAGATCTGGATCAGCGGGTTCAGCGCGGCATTGGCGGTGGGGGACAGCCCGGCAAGGATGCCCAAGGGCACCGCCACCAGCGTCGCCACCACGAAGCCGAAGAACACCGTGCGGATCGAGGTGCCGATCTGGTCGTAATAGCTGGGCGCGCCGGTATAGGCGATCTGCTTGACCTCCTCGGGGCGGCCCGCCTCGATCAGCTTCTGGTTGCGGGCCTCCACCATGGTTTCGAACTTGGCCTGCTGCGCCGCCTTGGCCTGCGCATCCTGATGCAGCACTTGCGCCTCGGCCCAGACCTGCGCCGGACCGGGCACCGCCCCCAGCGAGGTCTGCACCTTGGGCGCCAGCACGCCCCATGCCAGCAGGAACAGGGCGATGGCCAGCAGCGGCACCAGCAGCAGCCGCCAGATCTCGGACAGCTGGCCGCGCGGGTTGTCGCCGGCTGCGGCGCGCAGCAGCGGGGTGATCCATGCCAGCCCCAGCACGCGGAACCAGCGGTCGGCGGTGGCGATGCGGGTGAAAAGCCGGGCGCGGCGGGCGTCGCGGGTGGCGGAGGGGGCGAAATTGGGGTCCACGGTGGTCATGGGGTGCCTTTCGTCAGGAGGAGGGGAAAGCGGCGCGGGGCGGGATCAGCCCTGCACCTCGTTGCCCACCACGACCTGCGCGCCCTTCAGCCCGATCGGCAGGCTGTCCAGATAGGCATTGGGCGCGCGGCCGTCATAGGGGATGGCGTCGATGATGTCGGCGGCAGGTGTCGGCGCCTTGTAGCCGTCGCTGTCCCACGGAAAGCCGTCCTCGGGGGCAAGCCCCTCGTCCACCAGCATCCGCGCGGCCTGCAGATAGATGTCGGGCCGGTAAACGCTTTCGGCGGTGTCATGATACCACTGGTCGGGCATCGCCTCGGCGATCTGGCCCCAGCGGCGCATCTGGGTCAGATACCAGATGGCATCCGAATAGAACGGATAGGTGGCGTTGTAGCGGAAGAACACGTTGAAATCGGGGATGTCGCGGCGGTCGCCTTTTTCGAATTCGAAAAAGCCGGTCATGGAATTGGCGATCACCTCGGCATCGGCGCCCACATATTCGGGCCGCGCCAGCATCTCCACCGCCTCGGCGCGGTTGGCATTGTCGTTCTCGTCCAGCCAGATCGCGGCGCGGATCAGCGCCTTGGTCAGGGCCAGCGTGGTGTTGGGATACGCTTCGGCAAACTCGGCGGTGATGCCGAAGACCTTTTCGGGGTTGTTCTTCCAGATCTGGGTGTCGGTGATGACCGGCACGCCGATGCCCTTGAACACCGCCTGCTGGTTCCACGGCTCGCCCACCGAATAGCCGTTGATGGTGCCTGCCTCCAGCGTGGCGGGCATCTGCGGCGGCGGCGTCACCGACAGCAGCACATCCGCCGCGATCTGGCCGGAGATGTTGTCGGGGCTGTAATAGCCGGGATTGAGCCCGCCCGCCGCCAGCCAGTAGCGCAGTTCGTAATTATGGGTGGAGACCGGAAACACCATGCCCATGTTGAAGGGCCGGCCTTCGGCGCGGAAGCCATCGACCACCGGCGCCAGCGCCTCGGCGCTGATCGGGTGCTGCGGACGGCCATCTGCCTGTTTCGGCACATGCGGCAGCATCTTTTCCCAGACCTCGTTCGACACGGTGATGCCGTTGCCGTTCAGGTCCATGGAAAACGGCGTGACGATATGCGCCTTGGTGCCAAAGCCGATGGTGGCGGCCAGCGGCTGACCGGCCAGCATATGCGCGCCGTCCAGCTGCCCGCCGATCACGCCATCCAGCAGCACCTTCCAGTTGGCCTGCGCCTGCAGCGTGACAAACAGCCCCTCGTCCAGGAAATAGCCTTTTTCATAGGCCACGGCGAGCGGGGCCATATCGGTCAGCTTGATGAAGCCGAAGGTCAGCTCATCCTTTTCCAGATCAAGCATCTGGGCCGTGGCGGGGCCCGCCAGCGCGCTGGTCGTGGCACATACGAGAAGCAGGGTCTTCATCATCTGTCCTTTCGAAACGGCCAAAGGGCCGGAAGGGGGGCGCAAAACGCAAAAAAGGCCGCTGCACATCCGACCGGGGGTCCGGCGGAGCGCGAGCGACCTTGCTCAGGTATCCCTGTCATCGGGAAAATTCGGCGCGGCCCACGCCATTGCAGGCCGCTGTCCTCATCATGCCGCAAAGCAGCGTCGGGCAAACAGGAAAGCGGCCCCTTGGCGGCCGTTTCCGGCAAAAACCCCGGCCTGCGCGGCGGGGCGCCCGGAAATTAGTCAGTCGATGCGGCTGGGGTCAAAAATGCGGCCATCAAAAAACGCGTCCTGCAGCAGGCTCAGCTGGCCCTTCTGCGACGCGATGGCGGTGGGATGGCGAATCGCGCCCTCCAGCTTTTCCGAAGCGCCGGGCAGATCGGCATCGGTTTCCGCCATATGCGCGCGGTAGAGATCGCTGCGGAACACCGCCGCCCCCAGATCGCGCGCAGCACCCCGCGGCAGGCCCTGCGCCAGCGCCAGCCGGTCGCCGATCCAGCGCGCCTGACTGCGCCACGGAAAGCTCGCCGCCCCCTGATGGAAGCCGACAAACCCCGCCACCTGCCGCTGCTCGGCCCGCCCCGAGATGATGAACCGCGCCGACAGCGCCCGGTCGATCACTTCGGCGGGCACGCCCAGCCAGTCGGGGCGCGACAGGATCTCGGCGGTGGTGGTGCGGCTTTCTGGATGGGACAGCCAGCGCCCGGCCTTCCACACCGCCCGCATCAGGCGGCCCAGCAGATGCGGTTCGGTCTCGGCCCAGTCGGTGCGCACCGCCAGCACCTTTTCCGGGGCAAAGGCCCAGATGGCGCGGCCCGGCAGCAGCAGCGCGCCCGCGCCCTGTTCCACCGCGACCGATCCCCACGGCTCGCCCACGCAGAACGCGTCCACATCGCCCTCGGCCAGCGCCTGCGCCATCAGCGGCGGCGGCACGGTGCGGATGTCGATGCCGCAGCCCGCCAGCGCCGTATGCTCGACCCAGTAGCGCAGCAGCTCCACATGCATGGAAAACGGAAAGGGCACGCCAAAGACGATGGGCCCCTCGGCCACCGCCGCCAGCGCCGCGGCCGCCGCCCGCGCATCGGCAAAATCGAAGCCGAAGCCCTGCGCCCGCAGCGCCTGTTCCAGCGCGCGGCCCACACCGATCACATTGCCATTGACCGACAGCACCGACACGGCGGAGACGGGGGTGCTGACCCCGCCCAGCCCCATGGCCATGGCCACCGGCACCGGCGACAGCAGATGCGCCGCATCCACCCGGCCAAAAGCCAGCATGTCGCGGACCGAGGACCACGAGGGCGCCGCCACCAGATCAAGCGCGATGCCCTCGGCCTCGGCAAAGCCCATCTCCTGCGCGATGATCAGCGGCGCCGCATCGACCAGCGGCATATAGGCGACCGGCAGCGGAACCGGTCTCATCGCAGCAGCCCCGAGGCGGTGACCAGCGCTTCGGCCACCTCGGCCACGCGGCGGCCCTGATCCATCGCGGTGCGGCGCAGCAGCGCATAGGCCGCATCCTCGTCGATGCCCTTGGCCTTCATCAGCAGCCCCTTGGCGCGGTCGATGACCTTGCGTTCCTCCAGCGCGCGGCGGGTTTCGGCCAGTTCGATGCGCATCTGCCGGAACATGCGGAAGCGCGCGATGGTCACCTCCAGCACCGGCAGCAGCCGTTCCGGTTTCAGCCCGTCCACCACATAGGCCGACACCCCCGCCTCGATCGCGGCCTGCGCCAGACCGCCCGCCGCGCGCGACACGAACATCGCCACGGGCCGCTCCAGCGGGCCGGAAGCCAGCGTCAGTTCCTCCAGCATGTCGCGGGTGGGGTTGTCGACATCGATCAGCACCACATCGGGCGCATGGGCCGCGATGCGCCGCGCCAGACCCGAGGTGGTGCCGATGACGAACAGATCGCAGTCGCAGCTGTCCTTCAGCGCGTCCACGATGGCGAGCGCCCGGTCCCGGTCTTCCTCGACCACCACAACTGTCAGCTTTGATGTCATGGCCGATCCATGGCGCGTGGGCCGCAGCTCCACAAGCGGCACCGGCCCGTCCTGCGCCGCGGCGCGGGCTGCGGGGCCCTGCCCCGGGCTGTGTGCCCAAAACTTGGGCGCTGGTCTGGCGCGCCCCGGCGGTTTACACCGGGCGGGACCGGATGCCGCAGCGATGCCGCATCCCCCAGCCAGATCAAGGACCGCCCATGACCGAAGACGATCTCAACACCCGTCACGCCGAAAAGATGCGCCGCATCAAGGCCGCGCGCGACCGCATGATGGAAACCAAGACAGAGGAGAAAGGTCTGATCATGGTGCATACCGGATCGGGCAAGGGCAAATCCTCCTCCGGCTTCGGGATGATCCTGCGCTGCATCGGCCACGGGATGCCCTGCGCGGTGGTGCAGTTCATCAAGGGCACATGGGTCACCGGCGAGGCCGAGATGCTGCGCAACCGCTTTGCCGGGGAATGCCGCTTCTTCGTCTCGGGCGAGGGTTTCACCTGGGACACGCAGGACCGCGAGCGCGACATCGCCGCCGCCCGGCGCGGCTGGGAGATCGCGCAGGAGCAGATCCTTGATCCCGAGATCCGCTTCGTGCTGCTGGACGAGATCAACATCGCGCTGCGCTACGACTATCTGGACATCGACGAGGTGGTGGATTTCCTGCTGACCCGCAAGCCGCAGATGACCCATGTCTGCCTGACCGGGCGCAACGCCAAGCCGGAACTGATCGAAGCCGCCGATCTGGTGACAGAGATGACGCTGCTCAAGCACCCGTTCCGCGACGGCATCAAGGCGCAGAAGGGCGTGGAATTCTGATCCCGGCGCTCAGGCCCCGGCGCTGCCGCGCTGGGGCACCGGGATGATCACCACCTCGCCGTTCTGGACATTGCGACGCGACACGAGGTGATCGGTGAAATGCCGCACCTCGGCCACCTGCCCTTTCAGGATCGACACTTCCAGACAGGTGTCATGGTCCAGATGCACATGCAGCGAGGAGACCGCCAGATCGGGATGGTCATGATGCGCCGAGGTCAGCTGCCGCGCCACCTCCCGCGCGCGGTGGTCATAGGTATAGACCAGCGCCGCGACGCAGGGCGCATCGGGGGCGGCCTCGGTGCGGGCGCGGGCCAGCCCGGCGCGGGCCATGTCGCGGATGGCCTCTGACCGGTTCTGGTAGCCGCGCGCGGCCATCAGCGCGTCAAGCTCCGCCATCAGATCATCGTCGAGCGTCACGGTCACGCGCTGCATGGTGCCTCCGGTCTGTGCCTGCGATCCGGGCAGCCCTGCTGCCGCCATCCGATTTTTGCCGCCCTCGCCCACGCGCCGCAAGCCCTGCCATTGCGGGGGGCAAAGATCAACGGTATGCGGATTTCGAAAATATGTCATACGAGGGGACAGGCAGATGACACCGATCCGCGCGGCGGCGGCCGCCCTGCTGCTGGGATGCGCCCCGGTTCAGGCCGCGCCCGATCTGGTGCTGGCGCTTGGCGGCGAGCCGGACACGGGCTTTGATCCGGTGCTGGGCTGGGGCAGCTATGGCACGCCGCTCTTCCAGTCCACCCTGCTGCGGCGCGATGCGGATCTGGCCACCGTGCCCGATCTGGCCACAGACTGGGATCTGTCGCAGGACCGGCTGACATGGACCATCTCGCTGCGCCCGGATCTGCGGTTTTCCGACGGCACGCCGCTGACCGCCCATGACGTGGCCTTCACCTATGAACAGGCCAAGCGCGCGCCCGGCGCCCATGACCTGAGCGTGATGGTGCAGGCCCGGGCGCTGGACGATCACCATCTGCAGATCACCCTGAGCCGCCCGTGGATCACCTTTGCCGAAACCTTCTACACGCTCGGCATCGTGCCTGCCGCCAGCTACGGCCCGGATTATGGCCGCGCGCCGGTGGGCAGCGGCCCCTACCGGATGGTGTCGTGGACCGAGGGCGAGCAGCTGATCGTCGAACGCAACCCGGCCTATCACGGCACGCCCGGCGCCTTTGACCGGCTGACCTTCCTGTTCACCGGCGCCGATGCCGGGCTCGCGGCGGCGCGGGCGGGGGCGGTGCATCTGGTCTCGGTGCCCGCGCAGCTGGCCGATGCGCGGCCCGAGGGGTTCCACGCCGTGACAGCGCGCACGGTGGACAATCGCGGGCTGAGCCTGCCCTTCCCGCCGCCGCGCGACGAGGCGGGGCGGCGCGTGGGCCATGCCGTCACCTCCGACCCGGCGGTGCGGCGTGCGATCAATCTGGGCCTCGACCGCGATCTGGTGGTAGATGTGGCGCTGAACGGCCATGGCACGCCCGCCTTTGGCCCCGCCGACGGTCTGCCATGGGCAGGGCCCAAGGACCGCATAACCCCCGACCCCGCGGCGGCGCGGCAGCTTCTGGAGCAGGCGGGCTGGATCCCCGCCGCAGATGGCATCCGCGCCAAGGACGGCCAGCGCGCCGCCTTCCCGGTCCATTACCCTGCCTCCGATCCCACCCGGCAGGCACTGGCCGAAACCGTGGCCGAACTGCTGCGCCCCTTGGGGATCGAGGCCACGCCCAAGGGCGGCAGCTGGGACAGCATCGAACGGGTGATGCATGCCGAACCGGTGATCTTCGGCTTCGGCAGCCATTCGCCGTTTCAGCTTTACAGCCTTTATGCCGCCGGTCTGGGCGGGGTCGGCTACATGAACCCCGGCTTCTACGCCAACCCGCAGGTAGAGCAGCTTTTTGCCGAAGCGCAGGCCGCCCCCAGCCTCGAAGCCTCCTTCCCGATCTGGGCCGAGGCGGCGGCGCAATACGGGCTGGCGGGGGACAATGCCTGGGCGTGGCTGGTCAATCTGGATCATGTCTATTTCGCCAATCCTTGCCTGGATCTGGGGCAGACGCAGATCGAACCGCATGGCCATGGCTGGCCCGTCACCGCGACGCTGGCGCAATGGCGCTGGACCTGCGACTGATCATGCGGGCGCTGCGGCTTCTCGCGCGGCAGGTGCTGCTGCTGACCGTCGTGGCGCTGGCGGTCTTTGCCATGATGAAGGCCTCGCCGGTGGATCCGGTCACCGCCTATCTGGGGCCCGCCATGGCGCGGGTCGGCCCCGAACAGACCGCGCAGATCGCCGCCGCATGGGGGCTGGACCAGTCGCCCGCCACGCAGTTCCTGCGATGGGCCGGGCAGCTGCTGACGGGCAATGCCGGGCACAGCACCGCCTATAACGCGCCGGTGACGCAGGTTCTGGCAGAGCGCGGGCTGGCCTCGCTGGCGCTGACCGGGCTCGCATGGGCGCTGTCGGGGCTGCTTGGCTTTGCGCTGGGGCTGGTCGCGGGCGCCACCGAAGGCCGCTGGCCCGACCGGGTCATCCGGCTCTGGTGCTATCTGCTGGCAGCCACGCCGACCTTCTGGCTGGGGATGCTGGCGCTCGCGCTCTTCGCGGTCACTCTGGGCTGGGCGCCGGTCTGCTGCGCGGGGCCCATCGGCCTGCCCCCCGACGAGGTGACGCCGGGCCAGCGTCTGGCGCATCTGGCGCTGCCGCTGGCGGTGCTCACGCTGTTCGGCGTGGCGCAGATCGCGCTGCACACCCGCATGAAGGTGATCGAGGTTCTGGCCTCGGACTATGTGCTGCTGGCCCGTGCGCAGGGGGCAGGCCTGCCCGACATCCTGCTGCGCCACGCCGCGCGCAATGCCGGGCTGCCCGCACTTGCAGCCCTTTTTGCCGCCACCGGAGAGATCATCGGCGGCTCGGTTCTGGCCGAACAGGTCTTTGCATGGCCGGGGCTGGGCCGCGCCACGGTGGAGGCGGGGCTGAAAGGCGATGTGCCGCTGCTGATGGCGATCGCGCTGCTGACGGCGCTGGTGGTGTCCTCCGGCAACCTTCTGGCCGATGCGCTGGCGCGGCGGATGGATCCGCGCCTGACCGGGGCGGCATGACCGGGCGGCTGCGGCTGATCGCGGCGGCAGGGCTTGCCGCTGCCCTGATCCTTGCGGTGGCGCTGGCGTCATGGGGGCTGGGCGCGCGCGGCATCGCCGCCGATTTTGGCGCGCGGCTGCTGCCGCCGTCGCCCGCGCATCCCTTCGGCACCGATCACATGGGCCGCGACCTGCTGGCGCGCAGCCTGCACGGGCTCGCGCTCAGCCTGCGGGTCGGGCTGGCGGCGGCGGGGCTGTCGGCGCTGATCGCGGTGGCGGTGACGGGTCTGGCGGGGCTGGGGCGGCGCGCCGATGCGGTGGCGGGGTTTGTCACCGATGTGATGCTGGCCCTGCCGCATCTGCTGCTGCTGCTGCTCTTGTCCTTCATGCTGGGCGGCGGCACGGCGGCGGTGATCCTTGCCATCGCGGTCAGCCACTGGCCCCGGCTGGCGCGCATCCTGCGCGGCGAGCTGCGGCAGGTCATGGCGATGCCCTATGTCGAAACCTCGCGCGCGCTGGGGCGTCCGCGCCGCTTCGTGCTGGTCCATCACGTGCTGCCGCATCTGGCGCCGCAGCTGCTGGTGGGGGTGCTGCTGATGTTCCCCCATGCCATCCTGCACGAGGCGGGGCTGACCTTTCTCGGCTTCGGGCTGGACCCGTCGCGCCCGGCCACGGGCGTCATGCTCGCCGAGGCGATGCGCCATCTGGGTGCGGGCCGCTGGTGGCTGGCGGTCTTTCCGGGGGCCATGCTGCTGGCGCTGGTGCTGGCCTTCGATCTGCTGGGCGGCAGCCTGCGGCGGCTGCTCTCTCCGGCAGAGGTGCGGCTCTGATGCTGGTGCTGCGCGATGTCACCATCACCTTTCGCCGCTATGCTGGCCTGCTGCGGCAGGTGGAGGTGCCGGGGGTGCGGGGCGTGTCGCTGCGGCTGGCCCCGGGCGAGGTGCTGGCGCTGGTGGGCGGCTCTGGCGCGGGCAAGAGCCTGATCGCCCATGCCATCCTTGGCCTGCTGCCGCGCAACGCCCGGCTGCGCGGCACGCTGGAGTTTGACGGGCAGGTGCTGGGCCAGCCCTATCCGCCGGGGCTGCGCGGGCGGCGCATCGCCTTTCTGCCGCAGCAGGCCTCGCATCTCGATCCCACGGCGCGGGTGGGGCGGCAGCTGGCATGGGCGGCCCGCCGCGTGGGCGCGCGTGCCGATCTGGGCGCGCGGCTTGCCGCGCTGGGGCTGCCGCAGGGCACGACGCGGCTTTACCCGCACCAGCTGTCGGGCGGCATGGCGCGGCGGGTGCTGGCGGCGGCGGCAGGCGCGGGGCAGCCCGATCTGCTGATCGCCGACGAGCCGACCGTGGGGCTTGATCCCGCCAGCGCCGCCCGCCTGCTGGACCGCCTCCGCGCCGAGGCCACGCGCGGGGCGGCGGTGCTGCTCATCAGCCATGACCTGCCCGCGATCCTGCCGCTGGCGCATCGCGTCGCCGTGCTGGTCGAGGGCGGGATGCGGGCCGAAGAACGGGCGGCGGATTTTGCGGGCCAAGGTGACGCGCTCTCCAGCGCCTATGCCCGCGCGCTGTGGCGGGCGCTCCCACAGAACGGCTTTGACCCCGATGCTTGAGGCGCGGGGCATCACTGCCGGGCATGGCCGCGCGGCACCGGTGCTGGCGGATCTGTCGCTGCATCTGGCGCGGGGCGAGATCCTTGGCCTTGCCGGGCCCTCCGGCTCTGGCAAGACCACGCTGGGCCGGGTGCTGGCGGGGCTGCACCCGCCGCGCGCGGGCAGGGTCACGCTGGACGGCGCCCCCCTGCCCCGGCGCGGCCCCTGCCCGGTGCAATATGTGGCGCAGCATCCGCAGATGGCGATGAACCCGCGCTGGCGCATCAATCGGGTGCTGGCCGAGGCGGGGCCGCCCGATCCGGCGCTGGCGGGGCTGCTGCAGGTGGCGCCCGACTGGCTGGACCGGTTTCCGCAGGAGCTTTCCGGCGGGCAGCTGCAGCGGGTGGCGCTGCTGCGCGCGCTTGGCGCGGCCCCCCGCGTTCTGGTCGCGGACGAGCTGACCGCCTCCATGGACGCGCTGTCGCAGGCGCGGATCTGGCAGGTGCTGCGCGATCTGGCAGAGCGGACCGGGCTTGCCGTGCTGGCCATCAGCCATGACGCGGCGCTGCTGGACCGCATCGCGTCCCGGATCCTGCGGCTCCCCTAGCCGCAGGCGGGCGCCCGGCGGACCGGACGCCCAAGGGTGCTGTCAGGCCATGCGCAGGCGGCGGCGGTTGCGCAGATGCACCGCCAGTTCCACCCCCGCCAGCGCCAGCATCGACAGGCCCACCAGCGGAAAGAACAGCCCCGCCGCCACCGCCATCAGCAGCAGCATGCGCGGGATGCGCCAGTCGGTCGGCACCTGCGGCACGCCGAGCGACCCCGAGGGGCGGCGTTTCCACCACATGACCGAGGCGGAGAGGCAGAGCGCGATCATGGCAAGGCAGGCCAGCAGCAGCACGATCTGGTTCAGCAGGCCGAATTCCTGACCCATATGCACGCTGATGCCCCATTCGGCCCAGCGTCCCAGCGTGCCCAGATCGGCCAGATCCGCATCATACAGCACGGCGCCGCTATACTGATCCAGATGGATCACCCGTTCATAGGTGATGTCATCGGGATAGACCGAGGCGGTGAACACCCCCTCCGGCGTGCCGGGGATGGTGACGCCATAGCCGGGCACCAGCCCCAGATCCTCGACCCGCGCCACGACGGTGTCGAGCGCCTGCACTGGGCCTTCGGTGGCCCCGGACAGCGGCAGCGGCTGGTTTTCCATGATCCATGGCGCGCGGTCGACCGCGTCTTTCACCGGCACGGTCGAGACGGGCGCCCCGGACCAGTAGCCATCGGGGATGCCCAGCCCCAGCGCATAGGAATAGTCGTAGAACTTGCCGCCCCAGACCCCCGACCATGGCAGGCCGGTCAGCGCCAGAAACACGATGAACCCGCCGGTATAAAGCCCGGTCACCGCGTGCAGGTCGCGCCACCACGGGCGCCCGCGCGTGGCCTTGATCCGGACGGTGCCAAGCTTGCTGTTGCGCGGCCACCACAGATAGGTGCCGGTCGCCACCAGCAGCACCATCCAGCCCGCCGCCGCCTCGATCAGGCGGTTGCCGAACCAGCCCACGTAGTCAAGCGAGTGCAGCTTGCGCACCACGAACATCGCAGGGCTGCCTGCCGCCCCGCCATCCCAGAGCGTGCCCAGCACGGTGCCGCGATAGGGGTCGACATAGATGGTGTCGCGCAGCCCGTCTTGGCCCAAGATGTCGACCTCGGCGCTGCGGTCGGGCGCAGGTGCGGGGCTATAGGCGCGCAGCGTGCCGGGATGCGCCGCAAGCGCTGCGGTGGTGATCTGCGACGGGCGCAGCGGCGCGGTTGTTGCCGGGTCGACAAAGCGCAGCGGGCGATAGGCGGCGTCGTTGATCTCGTCCTTGAACAGATAGATTGCGCCGGTCACGGCAAGGATCAGCACGAAAGGCAGGATCAGCAGTCCTGCGATGAAATGCCAGCGCCAGATGGCACGGTAAAGCGCGGCGCTGGCCGCGCGCGGGGAAGTGTCGGTCATGAGGTCAGTCCTGAAATCCCGCCGTCGAGGGCGGGCAGATGCCAAGGATCGGGGCGCGCGGAAGCCCCGCGCGCGGTCCGGTGCGGTCAGATCGGCCTGAGGGCCGTCAGATCGCGAGCGGGGGCGCCCTTGGGGAATGACAGAGGCTGCGCGCCTGTGCCGCGCGGTGCAGATCGGCGAGCCTGCGCCAGCCGTCATGCGGCACCAGCGCCGCCTCGCGCCCGGTGGCCCCGAAGACCGGCGCCTCGGGCAGGGCGTGGCACAGCGGGCAGGTCAGCGCATGGCCCGCCTCCTCGCCGCAAAGGTCACCGGCGGCGAGACCGTAGATCTGGTCGAGCATCTGCAGGGCGACCGTGTCGCGGTCCGGCGCCATGGCGCGCGCCGAGCCGACCCCGGTCCCCCCAAGGAGGACCGCAAGCAGGACGGCAAGAACAGCTGTGGCGCGCCGGATCGACATGGCCCTCACATGCCACGCGGGCGCGCGGCGGAAAAGCCGAAACACTGTCGCAGGCGGCGTTACAAATCCATGTCGAGCAGCACCGAGGACAGGCATTTGCCATGCGCGTCCAGCGCCAGCGACCGGGTGACGCCGCCGGTCAGCGCGCCGCGCAGCACGAAGTTCAGCGCCTGCAGCTGCGGCAGGACGTGGCGGGTCACGGACGCCTCGGGCTGGCCCAGATGGGCGGCAACCCGCGCCGGGGTCAGATCGGCCAGCAGGCGCGGGAAATCCTCCGCCCGGTAGGCGATGACAGAGATGTTGGACACGTCGCCCTTGTCGCCGGTGCGGCCATGGGCCAGGTCATGCAGGCGCATGCTGCACCTCCTCCAGTTCGGCGCGCACGGGCACCTGCCCTGCGGGCATCAGCGTCGAGGCGATGGCCACGATCTCGCGCAGCGTGGTGGTGACCCCTCCGCCCGCGGCGGGACCGCAGAGGTAAAGCGCCTCCACCTCCTCGGCCACGCTCTGCGCGGTCAGCCGGTCGGCGCAGCGCGCGGCATAGCGCAGCCGCACCTCGCGCGGGGCCTCGGCCTGCGCGCCGATCAGATCGCCGCGCCGTTCAAGGATCGCCGCCTCGCGCAGCCGCTCGTCCAGAATCTCCAGCCCCAGTTCTCCGCGCGCCACGCAGTTCGCCCCCGCATAGGAGATCTGCCCCTCTCCCAGCCAGCCGTCGCGATAGCCGACCGAGACTTTCAGCAGCCCCGAGGGCGCCTGCCCCCCGGCCCCCGCCACGCGCACCCGGTCCGGGCCGATCTGGTCCAGCGTCACGCCGGAAAAATCCGCGATGACATCGGGCTGCATGTAACGGGCGGGATCGTGGATTTCATAAAGCAGCTGTTCGGTGCAGGTGGCGCGGCTGACAAGGCCGCCGGTGCCCGGCAGCTTGGTGATGACCGCCGTGCCATCCTCCGCCACCTCGGCCAGCGGAAAACCCAGATGCGCCAGCCCCGGCACGTCCTTCACGCCGGGATCGGCGAAATAGCCCCCGGTGATCTGCGCCGAACATTCCAGCAGATGCCCGACCAGCGTGCCCCGCCCCAGCCGGGTCCAGTCATCCATGGCCCAGCCGAAGTGATGGACCAGCGGCGCAAGGAACAGCGCCGGATCGGAGGCGCGGCCACAGATCACGATATCCGCCCCCTGCGCCAGCGCCGCCACGATGCCGCCCACCCCGATATAGGCATTGGCCGAGATCAGCCGCGCCCCCAGATCGCGGGCGGGGCGCCCGGTCTCGTCCAGCACCTGCCCGCCGATGCGGTCCAGCACGTCATCGCCGGTGACCGCCGCCACCTTGAGGTCGAGCCCAAGCTCGGCCACGACGGCGCGGGCGCGGGCGGCGGCGGCGCGGGGATGGGCCGCCCCCATATTGGTGACGATGCGCGTGCCTGCCTTGGCGCAGGCGGGCAGCACCGCGCGCAGCCGCCGTTCCAGCCGGGGATCAAAGCCTGCGGCGGGATCGGCCAGCCGGGCCTGCTGCGCCAGCGCGATGGTGCGTTCGGCGAGGCATTCGAAGACCAGAAAATCCAGCCCGCCACGTTCGGCCAGATCAACCGCCGGGCCGATGCGGTCGCCCTGAAACCCGGCGCCTGCGCCAATGCGGATCGTGGTCATGCCAGCGCCCTTTTCTGTCTGTGCCCCAGATGGCGCGCGCCAAAGAACAGGGCCAGCGCCAGAAACGGCGTCGCCACATGCGGAAAGATCGCCAGCCCGATCACCACCAGCAGCAGCGCCACATCCACGCCGCGCCGCCCGGTCAGCGGCGCCCCCGCCAGAAGGGCGGGCACCGCCAGCACCAGCGCCAGCCCCGCAAACACCGCCTCGAGGATGCCGAGCGCGCCGCCCTGCAGCAGCATCCCCGGATAGAGCAGCAGCAGGAAGGGCACGATATAGGTGACCGCCCCCAGCCGCACCGCCTCGCCCGCGGCGGGCAGCCAGTTGGTCTTGGCAATGCCCGAGGCCACAAAGACCGCCACGCAGACCGGCGGCGTGATCACCGAGATGGTGGCGAAGTAGAACACGAAAAGATGCGCGGCCAGCGGATCGACCCCCACCGCCGTCATCGCGGGCGCCAGCACCGCCGCCACCAGCACATAGGCGGCGGTGGTGGGCAGGCCCATGCCCATGATGAGGCAGACAAGCCCCACGATCCCCGCCACCAGCACCACGGAATCCCCGGCCAGCGCCACGATCAGCGATGACAGCGTGACCCCGATCCCGGTCAGGTTGATCATCGACACCAGCACCTGCGCCCCCGCCAGCAGCACGCCGATGATGACCATGCCGCGCCCGGCATCCTCCAGCCCGTCCAGCACCCGGCCCGCCATGGCGCGGGGCCGCAGCTGCCCGGCCTGCGTCAGCACGAAGGCCAGCAGCAGCCCGATCACCCCGTAAAACGCCGAGGTGGAGATGGAGCGGCCCAGCCAGATGCCGATGCCCAAGCCCCCAAGCGCGCAGAGGATCGGCGCGACCCGGCGCGGCGCGAGGATGGTGCCCCATGCGGGCAGATCGGCCTCGGGCACCACGGCAAGCTCGCGCCGCACCGCCACAAAATGCACCGTCACGAAGACCGAGACATAGAACAGGATCGCGGGCAGGATCGCGCCCATGATGATGGTGGTATAGGGCACGCCCAGAATCTCGGCCATGACGAAGGCCGCGGCCCCCATGATCGGCGGCGCGATCTGCCCGCCCGTCGAGGCCACCGCCTCGACCGCGGCGGCGAAGGGGCGCGGATAGCCGAGCCGGATCATCATCGGGATGGTGAAATTGCCGGTGGTCGCCACATTGGCCACGGCGGATCCGGAGATCATGCCGAAAAGCCCGCTGGCGATGGTGGCGATCTTGGCGGCACCCCCCGGCTGCCGCCCGCCAAGCCGCATCGCCAGATCCATGAAGGCCTGACCGCCCCCCGTATGCAGCAGAAGCGCGCCGAACAGCACGAAGGCCGCGATAACCGTGGCGGCCACGCCGGTCAGCATCCCCCAGATGCCCAGATCCCCCAGAAAGATCGTCTCGGTCACGAAGGCGCTGTCAAAGCCGCGATGCCGCAGCGGCCCGGGCAGGTGATTGCCGAAAAGCGCATAGCCCAGCCCGAGCAGCACCAGCACCGGAAAGATCAGCCCGACCGTGCGCCGCCCCAGTTCCAGCACCGCCAGCACCAGCCCGGCGGTCAGCACCATGTCAAGCGTGGTGGCCCATGGCAGGGTGGTCATGATGGCGTCGTAATTCCAGACCACATAGCCGCAGGCCGCCAGCACCACGGCGGACAGCGCCAGATCCAGCGCCAGCCCCGCCGGGCGCCAGCGCGTGCCAGCCCCCAGCGGATAGAGCGCAAAGCCAAGGCAGCAGACCAGCGCCAGAAACAGCGCGCGCTGGATCAGCCCCTCGAAGGGGCCGGTGGCTGCCGTGTAGAAAACGAAGGCGCCCACGAGGATCGCCAGTCCTTTCTGGACGCGCTCCGCGGTCATGTCATTCGGCCTTCAGCTTGGCGGGGATCTCGATGCCCTGTTCCTCGAACCAGCGGGCGGCGCCGGGATGCAGCGGGATGCTGCCATAGTCCAGCGTCATCTGCGCAAGGCTTTCATCCTTGAGGCTTGCCATGGCATTGGCCTGCGCGGTCTGGTCGGCCATCACCGCGCTGACGATGGCATAGGCGGTGTCGGCATCCATGCTTGACGGTGCCGCGACACCCACGCCGAAGGCCCATGTGGTATAGGCGGGAACGCCTTCTGCCGCGCCTTCGGGAATGTCCACCACCGCCAGATCCGGCATTTCGGTGCGCAGCGTGTCGGCCTGTTCCGGGCTCAGCCCCAGCACCGCGATGTCGGTGGTGGTGGCCACGTCCATGGTGGAGCCGTCCAGCTTCAGCCCGGATCCGGATTTCACATAGCCCGCCACGCGGTTGTCCTTGATCGCATCCACGATGTCGGTGGTCGAGCCGCGCACGTAATCGGCGCTGAGCCCCAGCGTGTCGAACACGGCTTCGGTGGTGCTTTCCGTGGCGCTGCCCTTGATGCCGGGGTTGAAGCGCACCTCGGCCAGAGCTTCAAGGCTGTCGACCCCCGCATCCTGCCGGACCACCACGTTCTGCGGCGCGTTGCTGTAGACCCAGAGCAGGCGCAGATCCTGCGCGTTGCCTTCGAAATCCTTGGTGCCGCTATAGGCGTGCTGCGCGGTGTTGGTGGTGACCAGACCCAGATCGACCTGCCCGCGCGCCATGCGGCGGATGTTGTCCATGGTCGCGCCGGTTTCCACCACGCTGGCGCGCAGCCCTTCGGCGTTTTCGTTGATGATCTGCCCCACCGCGACGAAATAGCCGTAATGGCTGGACGAGGCCGAGGTGGATCCGATCAGCAGATCCGTGTCCTGCGCCAGCGCGGGGCCCGCAAGCAGGGTGGCGCCCAGCAGGGCGGCAAATGCGTGTTTCATGGTATCCTCCCAAAAACCCCCTCCTCGGGGTCAGGTCATGATGCCGCAGGGAGTCCATTGCGAAAACAGACAAGATCTGCACAATTGCTGCATGACACGCAACAATGCCACTCTGCAGGACTATCTCGCCGTGCTTGCCCTTGCGCGTGGCGGATCGTTCCGCGCCGCCGCCGAGGATCTGGGCCTGTCGCCCTCGGCGCTGTCCCGGCAGATCGCGGCGCTGGAGGACCGGCTGGAGGCGCGGCTTTTTGACCGCGACACCCGCAATGTCAGCCTGACCCGCAGCGGCGAGGTTTTTGCCCGCATCGCGGAGCGGATGGTGCATACCGCGCAGGACGCGCAGGCCGAATTTGACGCGCATCTGTCGGCGCGGCACGGGCATCTGACGATTGCCGGGCTGCCCTCGGTGACCACGGCGCTGCTGCCGCGCATCCTGCGCAGCTTTTCCGCCGCCCATCCCGACATCGACCTGCGCATCATCGACGCGCTGTCGGGCAGCGTCATCGAGGCGGTGGAAACGGGGCGCGCCGATCTGGGCTTTGCGGCGGGCACGGTGTCGGCGCGCAGCCGCCTGTCCTTCCTGCCGCTGATGGATGATGCCTTTGTCGCCATCGGCGCCCCCGACGGGCCCTTGGCCGAAGACCGCGCCTATGACTGGGCCGAACTGGTGCGGATGCCGTTCATCGCCATGGCGCAGGGCACGTCGGTGCGCGAACTGCTCGACGGTGCCTGCCTGCGGCTGGGGCAGCCGCTGTCGCCCCGGTTCGAGGTGGCGCATCTGGCCACGGCGGGGGCGCTGGTGGCGGAGGGGCTGGGCGTGTCCGCCCTGCCCGAACTGACGCTGCCGGTGCTGCGCACCGACCGGCTGATCCGCCGTCCGATCCGCGATTTTGGCGCCAAGCGCCGGATCGGGCTGGTGCGCCGCACCGGGCGCTCGCTCACCCCCGCCGCACAGGCTTTTCTGACCCATGTCACGCGCGAGACGACCGGCTGACCGCCCGGCCCCTAGCCCAGACGGCTTTCCAGCTTCCGGAGCAGGGCGCGGCGCCCGGCCCGGCTGCGGATCTGGTCGGTGTCGATCTTGGTGGCAAGGATGGTGGGCGCGCCCTCCTCGTCAAAGCTGAGCCGATACTGGCGCGAGGCCCCGACCAGCGACCACCGCGCCGCCATGGAAGCCGCCACGACGATGGTCACCGATTTCAGATCGCTGACCGGGATCGGCTGCGAGGCGGATCTGTGCAGCAGGGTGTCGAGCGTGCCGATGCTCATGAAGGCGCCGCTGGCCAGCGGGCCCTGATTGGTGGCCTCGCCGGGGTTGCTCAGTTCGCGGTCGTTCATCTCGGTGCGGTCGGTGACCACCGCCTCGGTGATGCCGTCCTCGGTTTCGAGCCGGACCAGAACATCGACGATGAACACCGGCTCCAGCCCCAGATTGGCCACGAACCAGCTGGCCTTGGTCCCGGCCCCCGCCCCCAGCGAAATGATGATCTCTGGCCGGCGCTGGCGCCGGAAGCTGACAAGAAAGACCTGAAGATAGACGATCCAGATCAGCGCGGTCAGGCCGCTGAGGATCACCTGCAGGGAGTTGCTATGGGTTGATAACCATTCAAACATGATCGTCGCCTTCTTCTGAACCTGCGCCGGGGCCGCGCGGCCTCCGGCCTGTCGCGCGCCAGCCTGCGCGGGTCGTCAGTCCCTGCCCGCAGGCAGGACCGGCCCCGAGGGTGGCAGCACTCAGCCCGCCGGCCAATGCTCCGGCACGTGACGGCGCAGCTCGTCCAGCCACGGCGTCGCCACGCTGTCGGAGGGCGCGCGCCAGTCGCCCCTCGGGCTCAGCGCGCCGCCCGCGCTGACCTTCGGCCCGTTCGGCAGCGCCGAGCGCTTGAACTGGCTGGTGGCAAAGAACCGCACGAGGAAGCGTTCCAGCCAGTGGCGCAACGTCTGCAGGTCATATTCGTTGCGCTTGGCCTGCGGAAATCCGTCCGGCCAGACCCCCTGCGCCGCGTCATGCCAGGCATGCCATGCCAGAAACGCGACCTTGGAGGGTGCTGCGCCGTAGCGCATGATGTGGAACAGGAAAAAATCGTTCAGCTCATAAGGGCCGATCATCGACTCCGTGCTCTGGATCTGCTCGCCCTCGCCTGCGGGCACCAGTTCGGGCGAGATTTCGGTGGCAAGGATCGCCTCCAGCACCGCGTCCGTTTCGGGATCGAACTGGTTGGTGCGGGTGGTCCAGCGGATCAGATACTGGATCAGCGTCTTCGGCACGCCCGCATTCACCGCGTAATGGCTCATCTGGTCGCCCACGCCATAGGTGCACCAGCCAAGCGCAAGCTCGCTCAGATCGCCGGTGCCCACGACAAAGCCGTTCCGCTGGTTGGCAAGCCGGAACAGATAGTCGGTGCGCAGCCCCGCCTGCACGTTTTCAAACGTGATGTCATAGACCGGCTCGCCCCCCGCGAAGGGATGGCCCATGTCGGCCAGCATCTGCCGCGCGGCGGGGCGGATGTCGATCTCGTCGGCGCTGACCCCCATGGCGCGCATCAGCTTCCACGCATTGTCCTTGGTGGCATCCGACGTGGCAAAGCCCGGCATGGTGAAGGCAAGGATGTTCTTGCGCGGCAGGCCGATCCGGTCGCAGACTTTGGCCGCGACGATCAGCGCATGGGTGGAATCGAGCCCGCCCGAAATGCCGATGACCATGGTGGTGCCGCGCGTGGATTCAAAGCGGCGGCGCAGGCCCTCCACCTGAATGTTGAACGCCTCGAAACAGTCCTGATCCAGATGGCTCGCGCGGTTCGGCACATACGGGAACCGCCGCACCGGACGGATCAGCCCGGCCTCGGCGCGGTGCGGCTGGTGGTCGAACAGGATCCGGCGGAAGCTGGGCGCCTTGTGGCGGGCGGCATCGTCGAAGCTGCCGGTGCGCATCCGTTCCGACTGCAGCCGCCCGGTATCCACATCGGCCAGCGTCAGCTGCGGCTCGGTCGGGAAGCGGTCGGATTCCGCCAGAAGATCGCCCAGTTCATAGATCATCCCCTGCCCGTCCCAGGCAAGATCGGTGGTGCTTTCGCCCGGCCCTGCCGCGGAATAGACATAGGCGGCAAAGGCGCGCATGGACTGCGACTGGCAGAGCAGATGCCGGTCCGACGCCTTGCCGATGACGATGTTGGAGGCCGAAAGATTGGTGAGGATCAGCGCCCCTGCCATGGCCGCATCGGCAGAGGGCGGCGCGGGGGTCCACAGATCCTCGCAGATCTCGGTATGGAAGATCAGACCGGGCAGGTCGGAAGCCTCAAAAATCAGATCATCGCCGAAGGGCACGCGCTGTCCCGCCACGGCGATCTCGCCCGCCAGCCCGCGGCCATGGGCAAACCAACGCTTTTCATAGAATTCGCGGTAATTCGGCAGGTAGGATTTGGGCACGACGCCAAGGATGCGCCCCCGCGACAGCACCACCGCGCAGTTGTAAAGCCGCCCGTCGCGCCGCAGCGGCGCCCCGATCAGGATGACCGACGACAGACCGGCGCTGGCTTCGGCCAGCGTGGCGACCGCCTGCTCCACCTCGGAAAGCAGCGCCTCCTGCAGATGCAGGTCGTCGATGGCATAGGAGGACAGGCAGAGTTCGGGGCAGACCAGCAGATCGGCGCGGGCCTGATCGGCGCGCCGCATCTGGTCCAGCACGCTGTCGCAGTTGAACCGGACATCCGCAGGCCGCACCTGCGGCGTGCAGGTGGCGACGCGCACGAAGCCGTGGCGGTGATAGGCGGCAAAGGAGCTTTTGGTGCGATCTGTCATGCGACAACGCTTTCCAGCATATCCAGCACGGTTTCAAGGCATCTTTGCCGGATCGGATCCCGCCCGATGGCGCCAAAGGACTCCTGCCGGTGCCGGGTGGGCCCGCCTTTCCGGGCCAGCGCGAAATGCACCAGCCCCTCTTCCCGCCCCTCGCCGGCGGGTCCGGCATAGCCGGTGACGGAAACCGCAAGATCCGCACCCGACCGCATCAACGCACCGTCCGCCATGGCCACCGCCACCTCCTTCGACACCGCGCCACAGTCTTGAAGCAGACGGCGGTCCACGCCAAGCAGTTCCTGCTTGGCCGCGTCGGTATAGGCGACAAATCCACGGTCAAAGGCGTGCGAACAGCCTTCGATATCGGTGACCAGCGCCGCGACCAGCCCGCCAGTGCAGCTTTCCGCCGTGGCAAGCGTCAGGTTGCGGTCGCAGGCCCGCGCCAGCACATGCGCCGCGCGGGTGGCAGTCAGATCAGTGGTTTCCGGGGCGTTCATCTTGGGGACTGACATCCTGTTTTCTTTCTGGAAGGGCCGCCCCAGAACCATGAACCCCTCCGACTGTTCCCGCCCCCCTCAGGCGCGATGGCAGATCACGGCAGAGCCTGCGCGCCGGTCGGGCTGCACCGCCGCGCAAGATTGCGCCCGTCCGGCACGGGATCCTCGAAGGAGTGTCGTCAATGCGGACCCCCGTCCGGGGGTCGCGCAGGATCAGTTCCTGAGGACTGCGCCTAGACCACCGGCACCTCGAAATAGCCCGCGCTCCGGAGGTCGGTCAGCAGATCGGGACCGCCGGGCTGCCAGCCAAGCCGCGCGCGGGTGCGCTCGCCGGAGGCGGTCTGGTCAAGCGTGGCGAAGGGAAAGAACCAGCCGAAATGGGCGCGCGCCTCCTCCTCGGACAGCGACATGCTTGGCACGCCAAGCCCGATCGCGATCGCCTCCGCGATCTGCCGGAACGGCACGCCCGCCTCGCCCACGGCATGGCAGATCTCGGCGCTGGGGCCCTGTTCGACAGCCAGACGATAAAGACGGGCGGCATCCTGCACGGCCACGGCGGGCCACAGATTGGCCCCCTCGCCGATATAGGCGGCACGGCCCGTCCGCCGCGCGATGTCGATCAGCATCGGCACGAAGCCATGATCACCCCGGCCATGCACGCTGGGCGGAAGGCGCAGAAGCGTCACCGGCACACCCTGCGCGCGTAGCGCATCCGCCGCCGCTTCCGTGGCCCGCGGATAGGCCGCAGAGGGCGGAAAGGCGCGGTCGGTTTCCACCGCGACCGCACCGGCAGTGTCCAGAAAGGCAAGCCCCGCCGTCACCACCAGCGGCTTGCCCGTGCCCGCCACCGCCGTGCCAAGCGCCTCGATCGCCCGGCGGTCAATCTCGCAGGCCTCCGCGAAGCGCGGGAAATCGTGCAGGAACCCCGCATGAAGGATGGCATCGGCAGCCCGCGCGCCCGCGACAAGCCGGTCGGGCATCGCAAGATCGCCCCTCAGCACCTCTGCCCCGGCGGTCTTCAGCTGCGCCGCGCTCCGGTCGGACCGCGCCAGCCCCAGAACGCTGTGCCCGTGGGCCTGCAGGTCGCTGACGACTGCCGCGCCGACAAACCCTGTGGCGCCCGTGACAAATATTCTCATGACAAACTTTCCTCTCGTGTCCGCAGACACTCTGGGGCAGTCTGACTGCTATTAAAGACGGGACATTATAGGGGTATAATGACCACCACTCTCGACACTGCGGCGGCGGGGCACCGGCTTGGCGCCTTTCTCAAGGACCGGCGGGAGCGGCTTGATCCCACGGCCTTTGGCTATACGGGCCGTCGCCGGACCCCGGGCCTGCGGCGCGAGGAGGTCGCGCAGCGCGCCTGCATCAGCACCACATGGTATACATGGCTGGAACAGGGGCGCGGCGGGGCGCCGTCGCCGCGCGTGCTCGACAGTCTGGCCAAGGCGCTGATGCTGAGCGAGGCGGAGCGCGAGCATCTGTTCCTTGTCGGCATCGGGCGTCCGCCCAAGCTGCAGCCCCGCGCGCCAGAGGGGATCTCGTGGCGCCTGCAGCGGTTTCTGGACGCGATGCCGCTGATCCCCGCCACGGTCGCCACGGCCACATGGGATGTCATCGGCTGGAACCGGGCCGCGCAGCTTGCCCTGACCGATTACGCCGCGCTGCCGCCGGAGGGGCGCAATATCCTGCGGCGCATGTTCCTTGATCCTGCCACCCGCGCCGCCCAGACCGACTGGCAGGGCGTGGCGCGTTTTCTGGTCGCGACCTTCCGCGCCGAAACCGCCCGCGTGGGCGAAGACGGAGTGGCGGCGCGGCTTGTCGCCGAGCTTTCGGCGGCAAGCGAGGATTTCGCGCGCATGTGGGCGGATCAGGACGTGCTGACCCCCGGCGAAGGCGCCAAGACAATCCGCCATGCCACCGCAGGAGAGATCAGCTTCGAATTCTCCTCCTTCGCGGTGGATGGCCGACCCGATCTCAAGCTGATGATCTACACTCCGGCCAGCGCTGGTGATGCGGAAAAGATGCGCGGCCTTGCCGGTCCGGACGGGCTGGCCTGACCCATGCCGTCTTGCGCGGTTGCGGATCCGGCCCGGCCCGCCCAAGACGGGCTCAGGCACCACGCAAGGAGGAAAGGCAGACTGCCATGCAAAAGGTCACCGTTGCGATCGCGGGGTTCGGGGGCGTCGGGCGCGCCACGGCAGAGCTGCTTCTGTCCCGGCGCGCGCGCTACCGCGAGGTTCATGGGGCGGATGTGCGGCTGGTCGCGGTCTGCGGCTCCCGCGCCGGTCTGGCAGGGCCGCAGGGGCTTGAGGCGCACCAGCTGACGTCGCTGCAGCAGGGGCTGACCGGCCCGGAATTTATCGCGCAGAGCCAAGCCGATATCCTGATCGAGGCCGGGCCTACCAACTTCCGCACCGGCGGCCCCGGGCTTGCCTATATCGAGGCGGCGCTGTCGGCGGGGCGCGACACCATCGTCATCTCCAAGGGCGCGCTGGTCTATCGGGGGCCGCATCTGCGCCAGATCGCGCGGCAGACGGGCGCGCTGCTGAAGCTCAGCGGCGCCGCCGCCGCAGCCCTGCCGACGCTTGACCTTCTGCAGACCAGCCTTTCCGGCAGCAGCGTGCTCAGGCTCGACGGCATTCTCAACGCCACCACCAATGTCCTTCTGGAGGCCATGACGGTCCGGGGTCTTGGCTTTGACGCGGCGCTGGCAGAGGCGCAGGCAAACGGCATTGCCGAGGCCGACCCGCGCAACGACATCGAGGGCTGGGACACCGCCTGCAAGCTGCTGCTGATCGCCAATTTCGGGCTGGGCGCCACGCTGACCATGGCGGAGGTGAGCGTGGACGGGCTGCACTCCCTCACGCCTGCGCAGATCGACGACTGGCGCGCCCGCGGCGTGGTGCCCAAACTTGTCGGCAGCCTGACCCGCGAGAAAGAGCGGTTCCGCGCCGAGGTGAAGATCAGGACCTACCCGCCCGATGACCCCTTCGCGCGGGTGAGCGGCAAGGCCAAGGCCATCCGCATCATCACCGACGCCATGGGCGAGACGCTGGCGATTTCCGACGCGGCGGAGCCTCTGGCCACCGCCGCCGCCGCGCTGAAGGATCTTGAACAGATCCTCGCCGCCAGATCCGCCTGACCGACAGACCCCAAGGCTGCCATGGCGCGACCCATCCGGGCTGCGCAGGGGTGCCGGTGCGGGACAGGGCGCCGGTGCGGGCCGGATGATCGCCGTTGCGGGCCGCGCAAGATTGGATCTGAGAGCAAAGGCGCCCCTGTCCACCGCGCGGCGGAGGGGCCCGCCGCCCCTGAGGCCACAACCGGCCCCGAAATCCTGCGGCAGTCTGGCCAAAGGCGCGGCGGATGCAGCTTTCTGGGCGCCGCCCGCGCTGCGGGCCGGAAATGCCGCGACGCCGTGCCGTGGCGGAGCCGGAGGGCCGCGCCCCCTTGCGGGCGAAGCGGTGGCCACGGCGCGGCACATCCTGCAGGGCACCGGCTAGGGCAAGGCCGCGCGCCCCGGTCAGTCGGGAACCCGCACCACCATCTCGATCTCGATCTTCAGGTCGGGGCGGAACAGCGCGCTGATGCCGATGCCGGTCAGGCTGGGCATGGCATCGCCAAGAAAGGCGACCAGCGGCGGAAACACCTCGGCGGCCTTTTCCGGTGTCCAGTCGACGATATAGGCGCGCAGGCTGACGATATCCCCGGATGCGGCGCCGACGCTGTCAAGACAGCTGCGCAGGTTCCGGCACACGATCTCTGTCTGCGCGGCCAGCGATGGCGGCGCCATCTCCACCCCCCGCTGCCATGCGATCTGTCCGGAAAAGAAGGCCAGCCTGCCCCCGTCCACAAGGGTGCCCTGCGCATGGTGGTTCTGGCTGGCATCAAAAAGCCCGGCGGGGTTGAGCCGGATCAGCGGTCTGGTCATATCGGTCTCCTGCTGACCGGCGCGGCGCCGGTCGTGATTGTGGTCCTGTCCAGATAAGCGATCCTGCGCGGAACGGATGTCCGGCCAGCGCTGACCAGAAGTCACGCCTGCCGCCGCTGGACGCCCGCGACCGACCGGGGCTAGGGTTCCGCCAGCCCACGGAGCCGCCCGCATGACACCCGCCCCAGACATCCGCCGGACCCCGGCATGACGCCCACCAAGGTGAACGAAATCGTCATCTTCATGGCGGTGGCGGAGGCGGGCAGCTTCGTGCGCGGGGGCCGCAGCCTTGGCCTGACTGGATCCGCCGCAAGCAAGGCCGTGGCCCGGCTTGAAGCCCGGCTGGGGGTGCGGCTGCTGCACCGCAATTCGCGCTCGGTCCGGGTGACGGAGGAGGGGCAGGCGCTGGTCGGGGGTGGCCAGCGCATCCTTGACGCCATCGAACAGGCCGAAGCCGCCGTCGCGGGCCCCGTCGGCACGCCGCGCGGCCTGCTGCGCCTGACGGTGCCGGATGCCTTCGGACGCCGGATGATCCTGCCGCTGGTGACGCGGTATCTTGAGGCATGGCCGGATGTCCGCGTGGACATGGCGTTTTCCGACCGCACCGCGGATATTGTCGCCGAAGGATTCGATCTGGCGATCCGCATCGGGGCAGAAACCGCGCCCGCCGGGCTGATGTCGCGGCGGATCGCCAGTTACCCGGTCTGGCTCTGCGCCGCGCCCGGCTATCTGGCAGCGCAGGGCACCCCGTCACAGGCCGAGGCGCTCGGCCGCCATGACTGCATCCTGTTTCGCAGCGGAACGCTGACGCAGGACTGGCATGCCCATGACCCGGATGGCCGTCTGCACAAGCTGCCGGTGCGCGGACGGCTGCGCATGGACAGCGCCCATGCGATCCGCGACGCGGCGCTGGCCGGGCAGGGCATCGCGCTTCTGCCCGCCTTTCTCATCGACGAGGACATCGCCCAGAAGCGGCTGGTGCGGGTTCTGCCGGACTTGGAGCTTGGCACGCTGCGTATCGTCGCCCTTTACCCCAGCCGCCGCCTGCTGGAGCCGCGCGTGCGCCGCTTCATCGACTTTCTGGCCGAGGAACTGGGCCGCCGCTAAACGGCTGGTTCCCGGGAAAGCTCAGGCTCTGGCCCGGCGCAGCGCGCTGTTTTGGCGCAGGCGTTCGGCGGCAAACGCCATGAAGGCCCGCACCTTCGCCGCGCTGCCCCGCCCGTCGGCCCGGACCAGATGGATCGGCAGCGCCTCCGGCGCCTCGGCGTCAAGGACCGTTTCCAGCGCGCCGCTTTCAAGATCGGGCCCCACCTGATAGGACAGCACCCGGCTCAGCCCCCAGCCCTGCCGCGCGATCTCTATCGCGGCGGCGATGCTGCTGACATTCAGCTGCGGCCGGATCGCGACGGCGGGACCGCTGCCGAACCGCCATTCCCGCGCCGGACCACCCGTCCCGATCGACACCAGCCGGTGCCGGGAAAGTTCGGCGGGGCTTGCCGGTCGCCCGTGCTGGCGGAAATAGGCCGGGGCGCCGCAGACGATGCGCCGCACCTCGCCAACCCGGACCGCAACAAGGCCCGAGGAGGGCAGCGGGCCGATCCGCACGGCAAGGTCGAACCCCTCCTCCACCAGATTGACGACGCGATCGACCATCAGCACATCGGCACTGACTGCCGGGAAGCGGTCAAGAAACTCGGTCAGCAGCGGTGCGACATAGATCCGCCCGAATTCCTGCGGGCAGGTGATCCTGAGCTGCCCCACCGGTCTCTGGGCCGTGCCTGCGGCCTGATCGTCCGCCGCCTGAAGCTGGGCCAGCACGTCGCGCACCTGTTCAAGATAGACGCGCCCGGTTTCGGTCAGCCGGACCCGCCGCGTCGTGCGGGTCAGCAGCGCGGTGCCAAGCGCGGTTTCGAGCGCATGCACCGCGCGCGTGGCGGTTGGCGCGCTGACCCCCATCGCCCGGGCACCCCCGGCGAAGCTTTCCGCCTCCGCCACGGCGGCAAACAGGCTCAGGGCATGCAGACGGTCCATCGCGGCTTATCATTTCAGATTTGGTAATTCAGGCATTCACGATCGACCCATTATTGCAGGATGTAAAGGCTGCTACGTGTCGAGGGCACCCGGATGATGACCCCGCAGAGGAGAGTTCCCATGGCCGACGCGCTGCCCGCCGTCCCCGTCACATTGTTCCGCACCCCAAAATCGGGGCACTGCCACCGGGTCGAGCTGATGCTCGCGCTGCTTGGCCTGCCCTATGAGACCGTCGATCTTGACATGACGCAGGGGGCCCACAAGGCGCCCGGGTTCCTGATGATCAGCCCGCTGGGGCAGGTTCCCGCCATCGACGACAACGGCACGCGGCTGAGCGATTCCAATGCCATCCTCGTCTATCTTGCCGCGCGCTATGGCGAGGAACCGCTCTGGACCGGCATCAGCCCGGCGGAAAAGGCCGAGGTGCAGCGCTGGCTCTCCATCGCGGCGGGCGAGATCGCGGCAGGGCCCTGCGCGGCGCGGCTGGTCACGCTGTTCGGGGCGCCGCTGGACCATGAGGCGGCAAAGGCCAAGGCGCATGATCTGTTCAGGGTCATGGAAACGCATCTGCAGGGCCGGGACTGGCTGGCCGCGGACCGCCCGACGCTCGCCGACATCGCAGGTTACAGCTATATCGCCCATGCCCCCGAGGGCGGCGTGAGCCTTGCGCCCTATCCGACGCTCCGCGCGTGGCTCGCGCGGATCGAGGCCCTGCCAGAATTTGTCGGCATGGCGCGGTCGCCGCAGCTGGCCTGACGCCCTGCCCCCCCCTGCCCCCAGCGATCCGCCCGGCACCGCCGCGCGGAAGGAGAACGGTCATGCCCACAGATACCAGCCCCTTTCATCCCGGCGAACTGACCGCGCAGCGGCGCGCGGGCGCGCTGAATGTCGCGGCCTCCGCCGGGCCCTTCATCCGCGATCACATGCCCGGCCAGCACCGTGACTTCTTCGCGGCGCTGCCGTTTCTTGTGCTTGCGGCGGGCGATGCGGAGGGGCGCCCTTGGGTGTCGCTTCTCGAGGGGCCAGAGGGGTTCATCGCCACGCCGGACGCGCATCGCCTGATCCTGCACGCCCGCCTTGCGGCGCAGGATCCGCTTGCCGGGGCGCTGCGGGCGGGGGCAGAGATCGGCCTGCTGGGCATCGATCTGGCGAGCCGGCGGCGCAACCGGGTCAACGGGGTCGTCCGCAGCACCCGCGACGGCTACGGGATCCATGTCCGCCAGAGCTTTGGCAACTGCCCGCAATACATCCACCCCCGCGACTGGCACCGTGCCGAGGCGGCCCCGGAGGGCGCGGCGCGGGTCACGGAGCGGCTTGATGCGGCGCAGATCCGCCGGATCGAGGCGGCGGACACGGTCTTCATCGGCTCCGGCCAGTCCTCCGGAGCGGGCCTCGCGACCGATGGCTATGACGCGTCACATCGCGGCGGCGCGCCGGGCTTTGTCCGCGTGGCGGCGGACGGAACGCTGCGCATTCCGGATTACGCGGGCAACCGGTTTTTCAACACGATCGGCAATCTTGTCCGGGATCCGCGTGTGGGCCTGTGTTTTGTCGATTTCGGCACAGGCGGGCTGCTGCAGCTGACCGGGCGCGCCCGCATCGACTGGACCGGGGAGACGAGCCACGATCCGGAGGCGCGGCGGATGGTCGTGGTGACGGTCGACAGGGTGATCGACCGCCCCTCCGCGCTTGCGCTGCGCTGGAGCCGCGAGAGCATCGCGCGGCTGCGGCTGAGGGTGATCGACAAGGTGCCGGAGGGTGACGAGATCACCTCTTTCCTGCTGGCCGACGCTGCGGGCGGCAGGCTTGGACGGTTCCGCGCCGGTCAGCACCTGCCGGTGGCGCTCGACGTGCCGGGACAGCCGGGCAAGGTCCGGCGCAGCTATTCGCTGGCCGGAGCGCCCGATGGTGGACCCTACCGCATCGCGGTCAAGCGCACCGCACGAGGTCTGGCCTCGCGTCACCTGCAGGACGCGGTCGGGATCGGCGACGTGATCGAGGCCTCCCCGCCCGCAGGCAGTTTTGTGCTGCCGCAGGGGCGCGACCTGCTGGTGCTGGCCAGCGCCGGTGTCGGGATCACGCCGATGCTGGCCATGCTGCACGAGCTTGCGGCGGAGCAGCCCGACCGCCCTGTCTGGCTGCTGCACGGCACCCGCACCCGCCGCAGCCATGCCTTCGCGACCGAACTGGCCCTGCTGGCAGCCCGCGCGCCCATGCTGCGCATGAGGTTTTTCTACAGCGCGCCGGATGCGGAGGACCGGGTCGGGCAGAATTGCGAATCCGAAGGGCGGATCACCGCCCGCGACCTGCTTGCCCTGAACCTTGGCCCACGGGCGCGCTATCTGCTCTGCGGGCCGCCCGGCTTTCTGGCCGATCTCCGCTCCGGTCTGGACGCGGGCGGGGTGGCGGCGGAGCATGTAATCACCGAAACCTTCGGGCCCTCGGGCTAGCGCCTGCCCGGATCACACGGGCATGGAGCGGCCAGCGCCGGGCGGGGGCCTGACGGAGCGCAGGACCTGCGGCAGCCGGGGGCCAGCCCCCGGACCCCCGGGATATTTTTGCCAAGAAGAAGCAGCGGGCGGGGGGGCGATTGCGGGATCACAGCAGAGGAGTGCATGCTGGACATCGTGATGCGGCCCGAAGGGGGCGGGCGGCGCGGCGGGAGCGCTTGACCTGCTCGGTCGGCAGCGCCTGCAGCCAGACAGGGGGGCATCGTGCCGTGGCCGCTGGCCGGGCGCGGCATCGCGATGGGGGCGCCGCCGCGCCTGTCCAGCGGCTCGACCGGGAGAGGCTCCTCTCCCGCGTCATGCGGACCGGCGGCTGCGGGCAGGATCTGTCGACCGAGCGCCGCGAGAAGGGCAGGGATTACCACGTCCTACGGTCGGACTGGATGGCCTTCGCCAAGGCCGAAGCTGCAAAAGGGAACCCGCCCAAAAATGCCGGTGCGGCCTTCGTGGCATACTGCAAGAAACAGGAAAATCTGCGCCGATAGGAAAGCCCTTGCAACGGCGCAACGCGTCGCACAGCATAGCAATGCAACGATGCGCAACGGACCCGCAACACCATGAAATACACCCTCTCAGAAGCAGCGTCGGCCACCGGAAAGAACAAGGCAACCATTCAGCGCGCCATAAAAAGCGGGAAGATTTCTGCGCCTAAGGGTGAATCTGGATCATAAGAAATAGATCCGTCTGAGCTTCACAGAGTTTTCCAACCCGTCGCGCAACGCGTCGCGCAGATAAACAATGCAACGATGCGCGACGGCGCGCAACAGGCCGGATTGCCCCCAGATTTCAACGCATTGCAGCGGATAGCTGATCTGGAAAAAGAACTTGCCGTGATGGAGGAACGAAAGAACGGTCTAGAGGAGCAGAAACGCCATCTGACGGACACCGTGGAGGATCTTCGCAAGCGCCTCGACAGCTCCGAAGGCCGCGTGCTGACGCTGCTGAACGACCCAAGGCCGAAAGGCTTCTGGAAACGCCTCTTCGGCTAATGCCACGGTTCCGGAAAGGTCAATCGCCGCATGACACTTGAAAGTAGTAACCCAATGGGGTATATGCAGCCATGCAGTCGGTAGCAGAGACCCCGATCTTCACCCGCCAGACGGAAAAGCTCTTCACCGAGGACGAGAAGCGCGAGCTGATCGACTTTCTGGCGGAGAATCCGCTGGCTGGCGATGAAATCCCGGGAACGGGTGGGGTTCGCAAGGTTCGCTTTGCGGCATCCGGACGCGGCAAGAGGGGAGGGGCACGGATCATCTACTACTACCTAGATGACACCATGCCGCTCTACGCCCTTCTGGCCTATGCGAAGAACGATCAGGGCGACATGACGCCCGACGAAAAACGCGCCGTTTCCACATTGGCGGCGGCACTGAACCCGGAAGGAGAAGAGATGAGCACCTTCGGCGACGATCTTATCCAGGCAATGACCGAGGCCCTTGCCCATGCGAAGGGCGAAGGCCCGGCCATTGTCCATGACCCCATTGCCCCGCGGAAAGTGCGGGAACAGGCCCACCTGACGCAAGCCCAGATGGCCCCGCTGATGGGCATGAGCCTTTCAGGCTACCGGAAATGGGAACAGGGCCAGCGCCGGGTCAGTGGGCCAGCGGCAACCCTGCTGCGGCTGATCCAAAGAGAGCCGGACGCGGTGAAACGCGCACTGCTGTCCTGAGCAATCCGCCATGTTCCACAGCGCCCGCCTGATCGCCCTTGCCATTGTTTGCGCCTGCGGCTCTGCCGCCTCAGCAGATGTGCGTTCCGATGTGAAGGCGATCTTCGCGCAGGATATGGAGGCAATCGACTTGGCGCAGGCCAAGCTGGAGCTGGACCGCCTGGTCATGCCATCTGTCGATGTGGACGTCGAGCTGGCACAGATCGACGCCATGACGGCGGAACTTGCGGCGATGATCCCGGCAGGGGCCGATGCATGGGCGAAGGTCGAAGTGCTACGGCGCTACCTCTACGAGGCTGGGCCATGGAACGACAACCGGCCCTTCGCCTATGACATGGCCGATCCCTACGGCCAGATCCCCGGCAACAAGCTGCTGGCCGACTATCTGGATGACCGGCAGGGCAACTGCGTGACCATGCTGATCCTGATGATCATCCTCGGCCAGCGGATCGGGTTGGACATCACCGCCGCCAGTGCCCCGATCCACGTCTTGGTCAAGTTCCGCGATGACGAGGGCAAGCTCTGGAATCTTGAGGCCACCAGCGGAGGCTTTCCCGCCCGCGATCAGCATTACCGCGACCTCTTGCCGATCTCGGATCGCGCAATGGAAACCGGTATTTACCTGCAACCGCTGACGAAGGCCGAGACTGTCGCCGTGATGGCGGAAGTGGTCATGGAGGATCAGATCGGCAAGGGCCGCTACATGGATGGCATGGCCATCGCCGATATAGCCCTCGATCACTACCCGCTGTTTGTGCAGGCCATGGTGCGCCGGGGCAGTGCCACCTTCCTGATCCTGAAGCAGGATTTTGAAGCCAAGTATCCCAGCCTGGACGCAGTTCCCGAGTCCGAGCGCCCCCGGCTGGACTACCTCCTGCGGGTCAACCAGACCATGTTCGACAAGGCCGAGAATCTGGGTTGGGAGCCCTTCAATCCCTGATGTAGCATCTCGCCCATAGCTTGTATTTGCGGGGCCGGTTCCGATGTTCAAATTTCTGCACAAAACCTTTCTGACCGCCCTCTTCGCAGCCCTTGCCTCGCAGGCCAGCGCCATGTTCATACAGCCCGATTGGTTTGACCCTACTGCTCCCGGGATTGGCACCAACAGGTACTCTTATTGCTTCAATGATCCAATAAACTGTATCGATCCAAACGGAAACCAAGCTCAACCAGCAGACCCTGATGATGACCTCGACGATCCAGATCGGACTAGGTCATGTTGACAAAAGGCGCAGCCAAAGTCGGATGGAGGTGATGTCGATGAAGCCCAAGAAGCTCTCAGCGGTTTTGTCGTAGCGTGTGGCGACACGGCGTGCGTTTTTCAACTTGTTGAAGCACCGCTCGACAAGGTTGCGCAAGGAATAGAGAGAATGATCCACACCCACGCGCATCCTGCGTGATTTGCGCATGGGAATTTGGGTGAGCACCTCCCGCGCCTCCATCTTTTTCCGAATGCGGTCAGCATCATAGCCTCTGTCAGCCAGCAGGACGCTCGGCTCTGGCAGGTTGTTGACCATGACCAGGTCGAACCCCAGGTAATCGGATGTCTGCCCCGGAGTG
>NZ_FNEJ01000030.1 GCF_900100085.1 Salipiger marinus | reverse complement strand
GGCCAAGATCGTGGTTTCGGGCGGGCGCGGCGTCGGATCCGAAGAGGATTTCCGCATCATCGAGGCGCTGGCCGACAAGCTGGGCGCCGCCGTGGGCGCCAGCCGCGCCGCGGTCGATTCGGGCTTTGCGCCGAATGACTGGCAGGTGGGCCAGACCGGCAAGGTCGTGGCGCCGGATCTGTATATCGCCTGCGGGATTTCCGGGGCAATTCAGCACCTTGCGGGCATGAAGGACAGCAAGGTGATCGTGGCGATCAACAAGGACGAAGAGGCGCCGATCTTTCAGGTCGCCGATTTCGGCCTCGTCGGCGACCTGTTCCAGCTGGTCCCGGAGCTGACCCAGAAAGTCTGACCGCTGCACATCCATAAAAAAGGCCCGCTCCGGCGGGCCTTTTTGTTTGGCTTTTTACATAAAGCTCTTGGCCATCATCCAGACCGCCATGCCAGCCATGCCAAGGTTTTCGGTCAGCGACACGAACCCCAGCGGCACGTTGCTGGAGCCGCCGACACAGGCGCATTTCAGCTCTCTCCGGTCGACATAGACCGCCTTGAGCACCGAGACCGCGCCCACCGTGCCGATGAACAGCGCCACCGGTGCCGCGATCCATGTCAGCACCCCGGCCAGCATCAGCACCCCCGCGCCGGTTTCGGCAAAGGGATAGACATGGCCATAGGGCACCCAGCGCTGCGCCAGCAGGTCGTAATTCAGGAACATGGTGGCAAAACTGTCGACATCCTGCAGCTTCTGCAGCCCCAGCAGCACCATCGCGGTGGCCACAAACCATTCCGGCAGCCGCGGCGCCAGCAGGCTGCCCTCCGCCACCCATGCAAGCGCCAGCGCGACCAGCAGCGCCACGGCAAAGATCGCGACCACCGGGCGATAGGAGGTGGCGTCGGGATCCGCCACCGGCTTGCCGAAAAAGCGGCGCAGATCCTCGTAGCCGCCGATCCGCTCGCCGTCGATATAGGTCTGGGGCGTGGTCTTCACGCCCTCCCGGCGCTGGAACTCTTCGGTTTCGGCACGGCTGGTCAGGGGATGATCCTCGACCTTGTAGCCCTGACGGCGCAGCAGGTGGCGGGATTTCAGGCCCCATGGGCACAGGTGGTCAGGCATCACCATCCGGTAAAGCCGGGCAGTGGCGGGGGCGGCATCGGGCATCGGATGCTCCTTTCGCGGGCTTTGTCTGGCAGATCAGGACCAACGCATCACCGCACCCTGATGGTTCCCGCACGCAGGCTTCGTGCGGCAATGCACCCGCGCTGTGCGGTGCAGGCAATTGCGGCGCTGCGGCGAAAGCCTAGGTTGGCGTCTGTAAGCATTTGCCGGTGCGCCCTGCCCCGGCCCACTGGATCACGAAAGGACGTCTTATGTCGCTCAAGCTGAAGATCATCACCTCCAGCACCCGCCCCGGCCGGATCGGGCCCATCATCAGCAGCTGGGTTGCCGAACAGGCCACCGCGCATGGCAAGTTCGAGGTCGAGATCCTTGACCTCGACACCTTCGGCCTGCCCCTGCTTGACGAGCCGAACCACCCGGCGATGCAGTCCTACACGCATGAGCACACCAAGGCATGGAGCGCTGCGGTCAATGATGCCGATGCCTTCATCTTCGTGACGCCGGAATACAACTCCTTCCCGCCCGCCGCCGTGGTCAACGCGCTGCAGGCGCTGGTGCTGGAATGGGAACGCAAGCCCGCGGGCGTCGTCTCCTATGGCGGCATCTCGGGGGGTCTGCGCTCCGCTCAGGAACTGCGGATGCTGCTCGCCAACATGAACATCATGCCGCTGAAGCAGGTCGTGCCGATGCCCATGGTCTTTGGCGACATCAAAGAGGATGGCAAACTTTCGCCCAACTCGGAAGTCGGCAAGGGCACCGCAGGCATGCTGGACGAGCTGGCCATCTGGGCTGCAGCGCTGAAGCCCACCCGCGCCTGAACCAAGGCTTACCCGAAAAGAAGGGCCGCCGGATCGCTCCGGCGGCCCTTTTTCGTTCGATGCCCGCCGGTCAGGTCGACACCTGTTCGCGCAGGATCGACGCGGTCAGCGAGATCATCAGGTAGATCCCCGCAAAGATCAGGAAGGCGAGGATCGTGTTCTCGAACTTGCGCGGATAGCTTGGATCCTCGGAGGCGACCGGCACCACCGAGGTTGTGAGATAGCGCGCCTGACTGTCGGCATCGCGCCGCGCCTGATCCAGCCGTTCCAGCGCCGTCTGCAGCATCAGGTCGCGCGTGGCCAGATCGGCCTGCGCCAGCTGGATCTGCACCGCCACCTCGGCCAGCGAGTTTTCCCCGGTGGTGGCGGTGGTCATCTCCGAATTGAGCTGCGCCAGCAGCGCCTCCAGCCGCCGCACGTCGCCTTCCGCGCCATCGACCCGGCTGCTGTTGGGGCGGGCATTGTCCAGAAGTGCCTGCAGCGTCAGCCGCTTTTCCTGCAGCTGCACCTCGACATTGCTGATCTGTGTCCGCAGCGAGGCGATGCGCCCCTCGGGGTCGATCACCGCACCATCCTGCTGCAGCCGCACCAGCTTTTCCTGCGCCTCGGCGCGCTGCCGTTCGGCATCCAGCAGCCCGGCCTCGGCATCGGTGACCGCGTTGGACCGCTTGCGCAGCGACAGGTTGTCCACGCGCTCTTCGGCATAGCCGATCAGGGCGCGGCTGAACCGGGCGGCGGTTTCCGGATCTGCGGCCATGATTTCCATCTTCACCACGCCTTCGGTCGGATCATAGCCGATCTCGATGTTGCGCTTGTAAAGACTGTAGGCCTCCTCGTTCGAGGCTCCGGGTTCCAGCCGCTGGATCGGGTCGATCCACGCCTGTTCGTAATGCGTCTTGAAGCCCTCGTCACGGTCCAGCCGCAGCATCGCATCCTTGGACAGCAGATAGCTTTGCACTGCGATGGCATCCTGATTGGTGGCGAACTGCGTGCCGGAAAACAGGCTGCCCATGCCGGCGGCAGAGCTTTCCGCCTTCAGGATCAGGAATTCCGATTTGGTCGCATACATCGGCGTGGCGACCACATAAAAATAGTAGCCCGCGATCAGCGTCGGCAGCATCACGAAAAACGCCAGCCGCGTCAGCAGCAGCACCATCTTGCGCCGCCGCCGCTTGGCAAGGTCGCGCTGGATCTGCGTGATCTCCGCCGCGCGGCGCTCTGCCGGGCTGGCCGTCCGGGTCGAGGGCAGCTGCGGGCGCCCCTCCGGCACGGTCTGCGGCAGGCTTTTCCCGGCGGGCACCGTCTGGGGCAGCTGCACCCGACCCTCGGGACGGGCGGGCGCGGCCGCGCCGTCGGCGCCATGGCCCGGCACCACCAGTTCCAGCATGGTGGTGCGCTGGAACGGGTCGATGCCCCGCGCACGCAGCAGCCGCACCGCATCCAGATCCGAAGCAGGCTCCAGCCCGTGCTTCTGTGCCACGCGGCGGGCCATGCGCAGCTGGCGCCCGGTCAGGTCCTCCTGACGCAGCGCCTCGGCGGGGTCAGGCGGCCTCGGGCCCGTCGCGGCAGGCGGCGGCGTGTCACTGGCGACGGACCGCTCTTCGGGCAGATCGGCGTCGGCGGGGGTGGCGCGGCGGATGCGGAATTTTCTAGCCTTGGGTTTCGTAGTCATAAAGCCGCTTCGCCTCTTCCAAGGTTTCAAACATGTGCAGCCGCCCGTCCATCAGGACGGCAGCCTTGCGCGCAAACTTTTCAAGAATCGCCGGCTGGTGGGACACGATCACGATGGTCGTGGTGCGCAGCCGTTCCAGCAGGATCTCGCTGGCCTTGCGGTTGAACTCCGCATCGGTGGAATTGGGCATGCCCTCGTCGATCAGGTAGATGTCGAAATCCAGCGCCAGCATCAGCGAAAAGGTGAACCGCGACCGCATCCCCGAAGAATAGGTGCCGATGGGCTGGTCGAAATATTCGCGCAGATCACAGAGCCAGCGGCAGAACGATTCCACATAGTCGGGGTCAAGCCCGTAAAGCCGCGCGATGAACCGGGCGTTTTCGCGGGCCGAAATCTTGCTGACCACCCCGCCCATGAAGCCCAGCGGAAAGGACACGCGGGAGGTGCGGCGGATCTCGCCCTCGTCGGGTTTTTCCAGCCCCGCCATCATCTTGATCAGCGTGGTCTTGCCGGTGCCATTGGGCGCAAGGATGCCCAGACTTTCGCCAAGCTCGACCCGGAACGAGACACGGTCAAGGATCACCTTGCGGCGCTGCCCCGTCCAGAAGGACTTGCTGACCATATCGAATTCGATCATTGCCCTGCCCCGATCCGCAAGCGCCGGTTTAGCAAGCGGCGATTAAGCATGTCTTAGGCGGCGAGTTTGGTCAGAATATGTCCTAAATTAGATGCAAACCACAATGATTCCACACTTGGGCGCGAAGATGTTACGGGCGCCCGCCGTCCGGCAGGCGCCCGCGCCTTGGTCTTAGATCGCCTGTTTCTGCACGCGCAGCAGCATCCCCATGATCATCGAGATGCCTGCGGCGGCAAAGCTGAACAGCGCGCCCATCTTGGCGGCGTCCTGCACCGGCCCCGCCTGAAAGGCGACGGAGGCCACGAACAGCGACACGGTAAAGCCGATGGCCGCGACGCAGCCCACCACCACCAGATCAAGGATGCGCATGCCCTGCGGGATCCCCAGCCGCAGCGGGCGGGCGGCGATCCAGCCGAACAGGAAGATGCCCATCGGCTTGCCCACCAGCAGCCCCAGCAGCACCAGCCATGTGGCCGGACCGATGAAGGAAAACTCCACCCCGGCATTGAGCAGGCCGAAGAAGAACAGCACGATCTCCACCGGATATTTCAGCGCGTGTTCCATCGTGTTGAGCAGGTCGGTCAGATGCTCCTCGGCCTCGGCGAAGATGCCGAAGGCGCGGTCGGCATGGGGGATGGCGGGCACGATCGGCAGCAGCCCCAGCGCCGGATGGATCCCCGACCGCATGAAGCCATACCACGACAGGCAGCCTGCGATGGCATAGGGCCAGAAGCTGAGCTTGTTGCGGACCCATGTGGAATTGGGCCGCTCCTGCTTGCCCGCGTCCAGCCGACGCGGCAGCCAGTTGAACAGCACGAACACCCCGATGGCCGCACCCAGCGACAGCAGCAGCCATTGCGGCGCAAGATCGGCCGAAGGGTAGAACAGCGCCAGAATGATCAGCCCCGCCGCGTCATCGGCGATGGCCAGCAGCAGCAGGAACCGCACCGCCGGATGCCCGGCACCAAAGACAAGCCGCCCCACCAGATAGGAAAAGGCGATGTCGGTGGCCGTGGGGATCGCCCAGCCATTCGCCACGGCGGTATACACGCTGGATCCCATGACCGTGGCCAGCCCCAGAAAGACCACGATCGGCCCCAGCATGCCGCCCAGCGTGGCGAAAAGCGGCGTCGCCGCCCGGCGGCCCCGCAGGCTGCCCTTTTCCAGAATGACCGCCTCCCAGACCTCCTTGGCGGCGATGGCGAAGAACATCGCCATCAGCACGTCATTGATCAGGTAGTGCAGCGTCAGGGTGCGGTGGCCGTCATGCAGGTGACCGATGGGCGCATTGTCCCAGATCACGAACTCCACGAAATGATGATAGCTTTCGGCATTCGTGTTGGCCCAGACCAGCGCGGCCAGCGCGCCGATGATCAGCAGCAACGAATAACTCGTCAGGAAATTCCAGACGCGATACATAAGTCTCCCCCCGCTCCCGGTTCCGGTGATTGTCTTGATGATGTGGCGAAACACCCGAAGCGGGGGATTTGGCTGCGCCGCCCCGTCCTGTCTCGTCCGACTCTGGTGTCCATGGTCATGCATGCGCGCAGTCTTGTGACAGGCCGCAGCGAAAGAAAAGAGCCTTGCGAACCGCCCGGTTCACTTTCCTGCGCCCGGCTCCTGCCGCCGCCCTCGCCGGATCTGGCGGCGCGGGCTTTGCGCCCCTATCTCACCAGCATGACCGATGCCCCGCCCGATCTTGCCGCCCGCCTGCGGTCCTGCCGCCTGTGCGCGCCGCGCTTTGCCGCCACCGCCACCCGTCATGCGCCGCGTCCCGTGGTCTGGTTCCGCCCCGGCGCGCGGATTCTGGTCGCGGGACAGGCGCCCGGCGCGCGCGTGCACGGGTCCGGGCGGCCCTTCGACGATGCGTCGGGGGTGCGGCTGCGCGACTGGCTGGGCCTGACCGAGGCGCAGTTCTGGGACACCTCGCTTGTCGCCATCGTGCCCATGGCCTTCTGCTTTCCGGGCTATGACGCCAAAGGATCGGACCTGCCGCCGCCCCCGGTCTGCCGCGCCACATGGCATGACGCGATCTTCGCCGAACTGGGCGAAATTCCGCTGCGGGTCTATGTTGGCGGCCATGCGCAGCGCTATCATCTGGCCACGCGGGCCAGCGTGACCGACACCGTGCGGGGCTGGCGCGACCACATGCCCCGCGCCATGCCCTTGCCGCATCCGTCTTGGCGCAATACGGGATGGCTGAAACGCAACCCATGGTTCGGCGAGGAGCTTCTGCCCGCGCTCCGCAGCCGGGTCCGCGAGGTGATGGAATGACACAGACACCGCTTGATGCCGCGCTCTCCGCGATGGAGGCCAGCCCCGAGGATGAGACCAAGCGCCTGCGCTTTTACGAACGGCTGGCCGATGGCGAACTGTTCCTGCTGCTGGCCCACGAGGCAAGCGGCGACAGCGTCGATCCCGAAGTGTTCGATCTGGGCGATGCCCGCTTCGTGCTGGTCTTCGACCGGGAGGACCGGCTGTCGCAGTTCGTGGGCCGCGCTGCCCCCTATGCGGCGCTGTCGGGCCGCGCCGTGGTCAGCATGCTGGCCGGTCAGGGCATCGGGCTGGGCGTGAACCTTGACGTCTCCCCCGCCTCCATCCTGCTGCCCGCCGAGGCGGTGGACTGGCTGGCGGAAACCCTGACCCATGGCCCCGCCGAGGAAGAGGCGCAGCTGGCCGAGGTGCTGGCCCCCAAGGGCCTGCCAGAGGCGCTGCTGACCGCGCTCGACACCAAGCTTGCCACGGCGGCGGGGTTTGCGCGCTGCGCGTGGCTGGCGGCGGCGCGCTATGCCGATGGCACGCGCGGCCATGTGCTGGCCTTTGCCGGGCATGTGCCGGGGGCGGAATCCGCGCTGGCCCGCGCCGTGAACGAGGCGCTGGTCTTCTCCGGCATCGAAGCGGGGGCGCTGGACGTGCTGTTCCTGCGCGACAGCGACGAGCTTGCGGCGCGGCTGGCGCGGGTCGGCCTGCGGTTTGATCTGCCGCAGATCACCGCCCCCGAACGGCTGGAACCGGTAGCGCCGGGATCGGATCCGAACCGCCCGCCGATCCTGCGCTAAAGCCCCAGATCCTGCCGCAGCGTCGGCAGGGTGTCGCCGGGGGCGGGACGCGCCTCCCAGACCGCGCGGGCGATGGCGCGGGCAAGGCACAGGCTGGCGGCATGGCCGATCTCGGCCAGCTGCTGTGGCGATGTCAGGCGTCTGTGCCCGGTGGCGGCGGCAAAGACCAGATCGCCATCCATGGGCGAATGGGCGGGATGGATCGCCCTCCCGATGCCGTCATGCGCCGCCACCGCCAGCCGGTGCGCCTGCGCCTTGTCAAGCTCGGCATCGGTGGCCACCACGGCGATGGTGGTATTGCCCATGCCCGCCATGGCCGCCAGCTTGCGGCTGTCGGGCAGCGGCTGGAAGCCGCGCGCGGGATCCGGCCCCAGCCCGCCGAATTCCTCGCCCATCTCGAAGGGGGCCGCCCAGAAATGCCGCCCCGAAGGCGTGGTGACGCTGCCCATCGGGTTCACCGCCACCAGCGCCCCCACGGTGACCCCGCCCGGCAGCACCACCGACGCCGAGCCCAGCCCGCCCTTGTGCTGCGCCGTCTGCGCGCCCGCCCCCGCCCCGGCACTGCCAAGCGCAAAGCTTTCGCCGGCATTGGCCAGCGCCTGCCGCCCCAGCGCCGGATAAGGGTTCACGCCCCAGTCCTTGTGCCCGCCATTCAGCAGGTCGAACAGGATGGCGGCGGGCACGATGGGCACCCGCGCCGACAGCACGGCAAAGCCGCGCCCCTGTTCGTGCAGCGCGTCCATCACCCCCTGCGCCGCCGCCAGACCAAAGGCGCTGCCCCCCGACAGCACCAGCGCATCGACCCCGGGCGCGGTCTTGTCCGGGGCCAGCAGATCGGTTTCCCGCGTGCCGGGGGCGCCGCCCATCACCGCCACCGAGGCGACAAAAGGCGCCTCCGCCACCACCACCGTGGTGCCGCTTTTCAGCGCAAGGTCATCGGCATTGCCGACGCGCAACCCTGCGACATCGGTGATCAGGTTGCGCGGTCCGGGTCGCATCGCATCCTCCTTGCGGACGTGTCGCGCCATCTTCCGCCGCAGGCCGCACCCAAGGCAAGCCCCGCGCAGCGGTCAGCCTGCCGGATCGGGCAGATGTGGTGCCGCGGCCAGCAGCGCGCGGGTGGCGGGATGCTGCGGCGCATCAAAAATCCGCGCGGGCGCGCCCTCCTCCACGATGCGCCCGGCCTCCATGACCAGCACCCGGTCGGCGATTCCCCGCACCACCGACAGATCGTGGCTGATAAAAAGCCAGGCCAGCCCGTGACTGCGCGACAGATCCGCGATCAGGTCGAGGATCTGCGCCCGCACCCGCACGTCCAGCGCCGACACCGCCTCGTCGAAAATCACCATGTCGGGCCGGATGATCAGCGCGCGGGCGATGGCGATGCGCTGGCGCTGGCCGCCGGAAAAGGCGTGGATCGGGCTCCGGGCATGATCGGGCGACAGACCCACCGCGCGCAGCGCTTCGGCCACGGCGGCCTCGCGCGCGGCCCCCTGCGGCGGGTCGGGCAGCAGGTGGAACGGTTCGGAGATAAGGCGGCCCACGCTGTGACGCGGATTGAACGAGCCATAGGGATCCTGAAACACCGCCTGAAGGCGGCGGCGCTGGTCGGGATCGGCACGGCGGCCCGCCAGCACCGGATGCCCGGCCAGCGTGATCGTGCCCCCCTGCACCGCATCCAGCCCCAGCAGCGCGCGCGCCAGCGTGGATTTGCCACAGCCCGAGGCACCGACCAGCGCCACCCGTTCGCCCTGCCGGATCTGCAGATCGACCCCCTGCACCGCGTGGAACAGGCGACGCTTCGCAAAGGGATGGGCGCGCGGCAGCGCGTGGTGGCGGCGCAGCCCGCTGACCTGCAACAGCGGCCCGCCGGGGTCGCGCGGGGGCAGAACCGGCTGGTGGCGCGCGGCGGCGATCAGCGCGCGGGTATAGGCATGGCGCGGTGCGGCCAGCAGTGCTGCAGCGGGCCCCTCCTCGACGATGCGCCCGGCCTGCATCACCGCCAGCCGGTCGGCCCGGCCCGCCACCACCGCAAGATCATGGGTCACCAGCAGCAGGCCCATGCCCTCCTGCCGCACCAGATCCGTCAGCAGATCGAGGATCTGCGCCTGTGTGGTCACGTCCAGCGCCGTGGTCGGCTCGTCCGCGATGAGGATCTGCGGGCGCAGCGCGATGGCCATGGCGATGACCACGCGCTGGCGCTGCCCGCCGGAGAGTTCGTGCGGATAGCGCGTCGGCGGCACCTGATCGGGCGGCAGCCCGACCCGCGCAAGGGTTTCCGCCGCGCGGATCCGCGCCTCGGCCCGTGGCAGGGCGCGGTGGATGAGGATCGTCTCCATCACCTGCGCGCCGATGGTCATCACCGGATCAAGCGCCGTCATCGGTTCCTGAAACACCATGCCCAGCCGCCGCCCGCGCAGGCCGCACATCTGCGGGTCTGTCAGGGTGTCCAGCCGGGTGTCGCCAAGCATGATGTCCCCGCGGGTCGCGGCGCCCTCGGGCAGCAGGCCCATGATCGCGAGCGCGGTCATGGATTTGCCCGAGCCCGATTCCCCGGTCAGCGCGAGGATTTCCCCCGCCGCCAGATCCAGCGAGATTTCCTGCAGCACCGCGCTGCCGCCCAGCGTCACCGACAGGCCACGCAGGGAAAGCGCTGGTGCAGGGAGAGACGAGGGGCTCTGCCCCTCGCGCTCCCCGGGATATTTGGAGCCAATGGAAACACTCATGCGCGCGCGGGCCTCAGCCTTGGGTCGAGATGGTCGCGCAGCCCGTCGCCGAGCAGGTTCAGCCCCAGCACGCTCAGCAGGATCGCAGCCCCGGGCACCAGCGCCACATGCGGCGCCAGCGCCACCATGGTCTGCGCCTCGGCCAGCATCCGGCCCCATGAGGGCAGCGGCGGCTGCGCGCCCAGCCCGACATAAGACAGGCCCGCCTCGGCCAGAATGCCCAGCGAGATCTGGATGGTGCCCTGCACGATCAGCAGCGGGATCAGGTTGGGCAGGATATGTTCGGCGCTGATGCGGCTGCGGTGTTTGCCCGCCAGCCGGGCGGCAAGGATGAAGTCGCGCCGCCAGAGCGGCAGCGCCGCGCCGCGCGTCACGCGGGCAAACACCGGAATGTTGAAGATGCCGATGGCGAGGATGGCGTTGAGCGCCCCGGGGCCCGCCAGCGCGGTGATCAGGATGGCGATGACCAGCGAGGGAAAGGCGAAGATCAGGTCATTGGTGCGCATCACCAGCTCGTCCAGCGGCCCACCCGCGCGGGAGGCGGCGGCAAGCCCCAGCGGCACCCCCAGCAGCAGGCCCAGCCCCACCGCCACCAGCGCCACCATCAGCGAGGCGCGCGCCCCCACCATCACCATGCTGAGGAGGTCGCGGCCAAAATGGTCGGTGCCCAGCCAGTGCGCGGACGAGGGCGGCTGCAGCCGTGCCGGGATGTCGAGCGCCGTGACATCGCCGGGCGTCCAGACCAGCGACAGCAGCGCCGCGCCCAGAACCAGCGCGCTGAGCGGCAGGCCCAGCAGGATAGCAGCGCGCCTCACCGCCGGTGCCTCAGCCGTGGATCGGCGGCGGCATAGGCAAGATCGGTCAGGAAATTCACCACGATCACCGCAAAGACCAGCAGCAGCACCACCGATTCCACCACGATCAGGTCGCGCTGGGTGATGGCCTGAAAGATCAGCCGCCCGAGCCCGGGCAGGAAGAACACCTGTTCGATGATGATCGCCCCCGCCAGCAGGAAGGAAAACTGCAGCCCCAGAATGGTCAGAACCGGGATCAGCGCGTTGCGCAGCCCGTGGCGCAGCAGCGCCTGACCGCGGCTCAGCCCCTTGGCGCGGGCGGTGCGGATGAACTCCTCCGCCAGAATGTCGAGCAGGGCCGAGCGCAGCACCCGCGCAAGGATCGCCGCCTGCGGCAGGGCCAGCGCCGTGGCGGGCAGGATCAGCGCGCGCAGGGCGGCGGCGGGATCCTCCCAGCCGGGAAAGCCGCCCGCAGGCAGCCAGTGCAGCTTCAGCGCAAACAGCAGCACCAGCAGCAGGGCCAGCCAGAAATTCGGCAGCGCGATGCCCAGCTGCGTGGCGCCCATCACCGCCATGTCCGGCGCCCGGCCCCGGCGCGCGGCGGCGATCAGCCCTGCGGGCAGCGCGATCAGCGTCGACAGCGCCAGCGCCCCCGCCGCCAGCGGCAGCGAGACCGCCAGCCGGTCCGCCACCATCTGCGCCACCGGCGTGCGGTAGGTGTAGGAAATGCCGAAATCGCCGGTGAGCATCCCGCCCAGCCAGTCGAGATAGCGCAGGTGCACCGGCAGATCGAGCCCCAGTTCCGCCCGCAGCGCCGCCACCGTATCGGGCCGCGCGTTCATCCCCAGCATGAAGCTGGCGGGGTCGCCGGGCGCGACCTCGACCACCAGAAAGATCACCAGAGAGGCAGCCAGCAGCGAGACCGCAAGCGACGCCAGACGTTTGAGGAGATAGCCCATCATGGCGCGAGGTTAGGCGCGGCGCGCGCGGCGGTCCAGCACCTAGCGCGCCAGCAGTTCAAGCGGATCGTAGCCAAGGCCCCGGCCCCATGCCACATGCGGCAGGCTGTCGGGCTTGAAGCGCAGCCTCGCCATCTCCTCGCGCGTGACGAACCGGCGTTCGCTGACCACGCCTTCGGGATCGCGCCAGAGCGGGTCCAGCACGCCAGCGGTGATGCGGGCGCGAAAGAACACCTCGACCTGATGAAAGCCGCTGGCGGGGTCGTGGTATTCGTTGACCAGACAGGGCGGGCCTACGGCGACGGTCAGGCCGGTTTCCTCATGCACCTCGCGGGCGAGGTTGTCGGGCAGCGAGGCGCCGCGTTCGACCCCGCCGCCGGGCGCGCACCACAGGTCGCTGACCCCGCCCGGCCATGCGTTGACCAGCAGCAGCCGGTTGTCCATCAGGATCACGGCACGGGCCGCAAGGCGGGGCGAAAGGGACATGGGCAGGGCTCCGGCTGTTCGCCCTTTCATAAGCGCAGGGGCGCCTGTATCTCAAGCGCCGTGCCGCCAAGGGAGACCCGGATGATCGCGCTCAGCTTCGACAATGCCCGCGTGCTGCGCCCCGAAGGCTGGGACGACCAGCCGCTGTCCATGGCCGGGGGGCGGATCTGTGCCGACCCACAGGTGCGGCGGGTGGATCTGGCGGGTTATGATCTGCTGCCGGGGATCGTGGATGCCCATGGCGACGGGTTCGAACGGCATATGGCGCCGCGCCGGGGCGCGCTGCGCGAACGCGATGCGGGCATGGTGGCGGTGGCGGCAGAGCTTGCGGCCAATGGCATCACCACCGCCGCCCTTGCGCAGTTCTGGTCATGGGAAGGCGGGATGCGCGGCCCGGACTTCGCCGCCGAGGTTTTTGCCGCCGTGGCCGCCGTGGCGCCGACGGTGCCGGTGGATCTGCGCCTGCAGCTGCGGCTGGAGACGCATTTTCTGGATGGCTTCGCCGCGGCAGAAGCGGCGGTCGCGCGCTGGGGGATCGGGCATGTGGTGTTCAACGACCATCTGCCGCATGACCGGCTGGCGGCGGGGCGCACCCCGCCCCGGCTGACCGGGCAGGCGCTGAAAAGCGGTCGCAGCCCGGAGGCGCATCTGGCGCTGATGCAGGGGCTGCATGCCCGCGCCGCCGAGGTGCCCGCGGCCCTTGATGCGCTCTGCGCGCGGCTGGCGGCGCGCGGCGTGACCATGGGCAGCCATGATGATGGCAGCGCCGACACCCGCGCGCTGTGGCGCGCGCGCGGCGCGCGCGTGTCCGAATTTCCCGAAACGCGCGAGGCGGCGCTGGCGGCGCGGCAGGCAGGCGATGCCGTGGTGCTGGGCGCGCCGAATGTGGTGCGCGGCGCCAGCCATGCGGGCAATGTCTCAGCGCTGGATCTGGTGGCCGAGGGGCTGTGCGATGCGCTCGCCTCGGATTACCATTACCCCGCCCCCGCCCGCGCGGCGTGGCGCTGCGTGGAACTGGGGATCCTGACCGAAGCGCAGGCCTGGGCGCTGGTGTCGGAAGGGCCCGCGCGGCTGCTGGGTCTGACGGATCGCGGACGGCTGGAGCCGGGGCTGCGCGCCGACCTGATCGTGAGGGACAGCACCACCCGCCGGATCGAGGCCACCTTTGCCGGGGGGCAGCTGGCCTTCATGTCGGGCGCGGTGGCGGCGCGCTTCCTCAGCTAAGAGTGCGGCGCACCACCTCGGCCATGGGGGCATAGGTCTGCGCCTGAACCCGCGCATGGCCCGCCTCGGACAGGCGCTGCCACAGGCCGGGGTCGGAACAGAGCCGGTCGATACGGTCGGCGAGGGCCGCCGTATCTTCGGGATCGACCAGAAAACCGGTTTCGCCATCGGTGATGGCATCCTCGTTGCCGCAGTTCAGGCAGCCGATGGTGGGGGTGCCGAACTGGTTGGCCTCCAGATGCACCAGACCGAAGCCTTCGAACCCGGTGCGGGACTGCTGCGAGGGCAGCGCGAACAGCATGGCGCGGGCATAGGCCTGATCGCGCTCTGCCGCGCTGACAAAGCCGCGGAAGGTGACATGATCCTCCAGCCCCAGCTCGGCGATGCGGTCCATGACCTTGCGCTGAAAGGTGCTGCGGGGCTTGGTCAGGCCAAGGATCTCCAGCCTTGGCCTGCGCGCGGCGGGGATCAGCGCCAGCGCTTCCACCAGACGGTCGGCGCCCTTGCGCGGCTTGACCGCCGCGACCGACAGCACCACGGGCGCCCGGTCGGCGCGGGGCAAGGGGGTGATGTCGCGCCGGGGCACGCCGGGATTGGCGACATGGATCTTGGCGGCAAGCGCCGGACGGGTTTCCAGCACAGCATCGCGGGTAAAGCGGCTGACGGCAAAGATCGCCGTGGCCCTGCGTTCGGCCAGCGCCATGGCGCGGCGGTCGAACCCGGTGCCGGGATCCACCGCATAGGTGCCGTGATAGACCAGACCGAAGCGCAGCCCGTGCCGCATGTTCAGAAAGGCGGCCAGCGGCAGCACGGTCTCATCCACCGCCAGCAGCGTGACCCGCGCCGGATCGAGCCCTTCGGAGGCCAGCACCCTGCGCACCCGCGCCGCGTCGCGCCAGAGCCGCAGCAGCCGCCCGCGTCCGCGCTGCTGGCTGGTCAGGCGCCGCGCCTCCGGCTCGGCCTCGTCGCCGGTCAGCAGGATCACCCGGCCTGCTGCCGCCTGCGCCTCTGACAGATGCTGCGCCACGGCGCCCCATCCCGACCCGGTGTCACGGCTGGAGGCCAGCAGCAGGAACACCGCCGCCATGTCAGGTGCCCCGGATGATGCGGTTCACATGGCCCATCTTGCGCCCGGCCTTGACCTCGGCCTTGCCGTAAAGATGCAGCGCGGTGTCGGCTTCGCGGGCCAGTTCGGGCACGCGGTCCATATCGGCGCCGATCAGGTTTTCCATCTGCACATCGGCATAGCGGCTGCCATCGCCCAAGGGCCAGCCCGCCACGGCGCGGATATGCTGTTCGAACTGGTCGATGGTGCAGCCGTTCTGGGTCCAGTGGCCGGAATTGTGGACGCGCGGCGCGATCTCGTTGACCACCAGCCCGCCGGGCGCGCAGAACAACTCCACCCCCATCACGCCCACATAGTCAAGCTCGGTCAGGATGCGCCCGGCCAGCAGCACCGCATCCTGCCGCTGCGAGGCGGTCAGCCGCGCGGGCACGGTGGTGGTGCGCAGGATGCCGTCGCGATGCACGTTTTCGCCGGGATCGTAGCAGGCCACGGATCCGTCCTGTCCGCGCGCGGCGATCACCGACACCTCGTGGCTGAAATCGACGAAACCTTCCAGAATCGCGGGCGCGCCCTGCAGCGCGTCAAAGGCGGCCACGGCCTCTTCGGGGGCCATGATCCGCACCTGCCCCTTGCCGTCATAGCCGAAGCGGCGGGTCTTGAGGATGGCGGGCGCGCCGATTGCCCCCAGCGCGCGGTGCAGATCCTCAAGGCTGTCGACGGGCGCATAGGGCGCCGTGCGCAGGCCGAGACCGGACAGAAAATCCTTTTCGGTCAGCCGGTCCTGACTGACCCGCAGCGCCTCGCGCCCCGGGCGGATGGGCCGCAGCACCTGCAGCACCTCCAGCGCCGAGGTCGGCACGTTCTCGAATTCATAGGTCACCACATCGACCGCTTCGGCGAAGCGGGTCAGCGCCTGCACGTCCTCGTAAGAGGCGGTGGTGACGGCATCGGCCACCTGCGCTGCGGGCGCATCCGCCCCCGGTTCAAAGATGTGGCTCCGGAACCCCAGACGGCTGGCCGCCACCGACAGCATGCGGCCCAGTTGGCCGCCGCCAAGAATACCGAGAGTTGCGCCTTGCGGCAGGGGTCCGGTCATCTGCGCCTCCTTGCGTGTCTGTTCCCGCTTTTCCTGCGAAACGCCCGCGCCCGCAACCGCGCATTTGGGCGGCTCAGTCGCGCAGCGGCTCTTCGGGGATCGAGGCCGACAGCGCGTCGCGCCAGTCCTCCAGCCGCTGCGCCAGCGCCGGATCCTGCAGCGCGAGGATCCCCGCCGCCATCAGCCCGGCATTGGCCGCACCCGCCGCCCCGATCGCCATGGTGGCCACCGGAAAGCCGCGCGGCATCTGCAGGATGGAATAAAGGCTGTCCACACCATGAAGCGCGCGGGTCTGCACCGGCACGCCAATCACCGGCACCCGCGTCTTGGACGCCATCATGCCGGGCAGATGCGCCGCACCGCCCGCACCCGCGATGATGACCTGCAGCCCGCGCGCCACGGCTTCCTTGCCATAGGACCACAGCCGGTCCGGCGTGCGATGGGCCGACACGATGCGCACCTCGTGCGGGATGCCCAGTTCGTCCAGCATCGCCGCCGCTTCCTGCATCGTGGACCAGTCCGACTGGCTGCCCATGATGATGCCGACCTTCACCGCTTGTTCCGTCATCCGTGCCCTCTGCGCCGCCGGGAAAAGACGCACTATAGCCGCTGCGCCCCCCGTGTCCATGGCGGCGCTTTGTGTTTGGCCCGTGCCGTGCAAGGCTGCAGCCAGAGACAGGGAGATGGCCATGAAGGCGGGAATCATCGGGGCAGGCATGGTCGGATCGGCGGCGGCCTATGCGCTGGCCCTGCGCGGCGGCGCGAGCGAGGTGGTGCTGGTGGACCGCAACGCGGCACTGGCCCGCGCGCAGGCCGAGGACATCGCCCATGCCGTGCCCTTTGCCCATCCGTGCCAGATCCACGCGGGCGACTATGACGCGCTGGCGGGCGCCGCCGTGGTCATCCTTGCCGCCGGTGTGGCGCAGAAGCCGGGCGAAAGCAGGCTCAGCCTGCTGGCCCGCAACGCCCAAGTGTTCGCCGAGGTCATCGGGGCGGTGCGGGATGCCGCGCCGGACGCGCTGCTGCTGGTGGCCACCAACCCGGTGGACGTCATGACCGACGTGGCGCGGCGCGTCTCGGGCCTGCCTGCGGCGCGGGTGATCGGATCGGGCACGATACTGGACAGCGCGCGGTTCCGCGCCCTGCTGGGGGATCATCTGGGCATCGCCGCGCAGTCGGTGCATGCCTATGTGCTGGGCGAACATGGCGATTCAGAGGTGCTGGGCTGGTCCTCCGCCCGCGCCGGGGCGGTGCCTTTGGCGGGCTTTGCCGACCAGATGGGCGCGCCCCTGATCGCCGATATGCGCGCCCGCATCGACGACGCCGTGCGCCGCGCCGCCTATCGCATCATCGAGGGCAAGGGCGCCACATGGTATGGCATCGGCGCGGGGCTGGCGCGCATCGTGCAGGCGATCCGCGACGACCAGCGCGCGGTGCTGTCGGTCTCGGCCACAACGCCCGAAATTCAGGGCGTGGCGGATGTGGCGCTGAGCCTGCCGCGGGTCATCGGGCGCGCCGGGGTCATCGCCACGCTGCTGCCCGATCTGGACGCAGACGAGGCGACCGCGCTGCGCGCCTCGGCCGAACTGCTGGCGGAGACGGCGGCGCAGCTGCGCTGAGCCGGATCAGGCGATGATGTCGGGGGTCAGCCGGTCCTCGATCAGGGCGATCTTGTCCTTGAGGTGCAGCTTCTTCTTCTTCAGCCGCTGCAGCGTCAGCTGATCGGCCACGCCACGCTCCTGCAGTGCGCGGATGGCGTCGTCGAGATCGCGGTGTTCCCGTTTGAACACCGCCAGTTCGACGCGCAGCACTTCCTCGGTCTTCATCGAGATGTCCTGCGGTGCGTTCATTCGGGAAACCCCTGTTCCTTGGCAGAGCAGAAACATACCGCGTCGCGACCGTTTCGCAAAGCCCTTGCGCAACAAACGGCTGCTTCCCATATTTAACATGTCCGAGCCGCCGCAAAGCGGGACTCGGGCAGACGGTCGCTTAAAGTCAAGGACATGTCGATGAGCAAACTGACCCTGGGCTCCTACCCGCATATGCTCGGTTTCGAGCAGCTTGAGCGTCTGCTCGAGCGTACCGCAAAAACCAGCGAGGGATACCCGCCCTTCAACATCGAGCAGACTTCGGACCGCTCGTATCGCATCACTCTGGCCGTGGCCGGCTTCGCCGAAGGCGAGCTGTCCATCACCGTGGAGGAACGCCAGCTGGTGATCCGCGGGCGTCAGCGCGATGACGGGTCCGAACGCATCTTTCTGCATCGCGGCATTGCAGCGCGGCAGTTTCAGCGGAGCTTTGTGCTGGCTGATGGAGTTGAGGTGGGTGAGGCCGTTATGGAAAACGGTCTTCTGCACATCGATCTGACCATGTCCCGCCCGGAAACGGTGGTGCAGACGATCCAGATCAGAAAGGGCTGAGCCATGAATATCAATACGAGTTTCCCCGATTTCGACGCCGAACGGATCGTCTATGTGCGCCCCGTGGCGGTCGCCGACCTGCCCGAAGAGGTGCAGCAGCAGGCCGGACAGCAGCAGACGCTGTATGCCGTGCACCGCGCCGATGGCGAACGGCTCGCACTGGTGCGCGACCGCAAGCTGGCCTTTGCGCTGGCCCGCCAGAACGATCTGGCGCCGGTGACGGTGCACTAGCCCGCAGCGGCCCGGGCCCTTCCCGCGCCGCATCCCTGACGCCGCACACAGAAAAAGGCCGGGCGCAGTGCCCGGCCTTCGTCATTCCAGCGCCTTGGCGGGCGGTTACTGCGCGCCGCCAATCAGGCCCATCGCTTCCAGCTTCAGGATCACCTGATGCGCGCAGTTGTCGACATCGACATTCACCGTGTCGACGCGCAGTTCGGGGTTTTCCGGCACGTCATAGGGATCGGAGATCCCGGTGAATTCCTTGATCTTGCCTTCGCGCGCCAGCTTGTAGAGCCCCTTGCGATCCCGCTTTTCGCAATCCTCGATCGAGGTGGCGACATGGACTTCGACAAAGGCGCCATAACTCTCGATCATCTCGCGCACGTCGCGGCGGGTGGCCGCATAGGGCGCGATGGGGGCGCAGATGGCGATGCCGCCGTTCTTGGTGATCTCGGACGCGACATAGCCGATCCGCTTGATGTTGATGTCGCGATGCTCCTTGGAAAAGCCCAGCTCCGACGACAGATGCTTGCGCACCACGTCGCCATCCAGCAGCGTCACCGGACGGTCCCCCATTTCCATCAGCTTGACCATCAGCGCATTGGCGATGGTCGACTTGCCCGAGCCCGAAAAGCCGGTGAAGAACACGGTAAATCCCTGATTGGAGCGCGGCGGCTTGGTGCGGCGCAACTCCTTCACCACCTCGGGGAAGGAGAACCATTCCGGGATCTCCAGACCTTCCTGCAGACGGCGGCGCAGTTCGGTGCCGGAGATGTTCAGGATGGTGACGGTGTCGCGGTCGGCGATCTCGTCGGCGGGTTCATACTGGGCGCGCTCCTGCACATAGACCATGTGCTTGAAGTCCACCATCTTGACGCCGATCTCCTCCTCGTGCTCGCGGAACAGATCCTGCGCCTCGTAGGGGCCGTAGAAATCCTCGCCCTTGGAGTTCTTGCCCGGCCCCGCATGGTCGCGGCCCACGATGAAATGGGTGCAGCCGTGGTTGCGGCGGATCAGCCCGTGCCACACCGCCTCGCGCGGGCCCGCCATGCGCATGGCCAGCGGCAGCAGCGACATGGTGGTGGTGGCCGCCGGATACTTGTCCAGCACCGCCTCGTAGCAGCGGACGCGGGTGAAATGGTCCACATCGCCGGGCTTGGTCATGCCGACCACGGGATGGATCAGCAGGTTGGCCTCGGCCTCGCGCGCGGCGCGGAAGGTCAGTTCCTGATGCGCCCGGTGCAGCGGGTTGCGGGTCTGGAACGCCACGACCTTGCGCCAGCCCAGCTTGCGGAAATAGGCGCGCAGTTCGTTGGGCGTGTCGCGGCGGCCCCGGAAATCGTAATGCACCGGCTGCTGGATGCCGGTCACCGGGCCACCCAGATACACCTCTCCGGCGGTGTGGTGCAGGTAATGCACGGCGGGATGGGCGGAATCATCGGCGCCGAATACCTTCTCGGCCTCGCGCGCCTTGTCGGGCACCCATTTGTCGGTGACGGTCATGGTGGCAAGAATGACGCCTTCCTGATCGCGCAGCGCGATGTCCTGACCGATCTCGATCTTGTCGGCAAAGGCCTGCGACACGTCCAGCGTGACGGGCATGGGCCAGAGCGTGCCATCGGCAAGGCGCATGTCCTCGACCACGCCGGTGTAATCCGCCTCGGACAGGAAGCCTTTCAGCGGGTTGAACCCGCCGTTCATCAGCAGTTCCAGATCGCAGATCTGACGCGGCGAAAGATCATGGGAGACGAGAGTCCCCGCCTCGATCTTGAGCTTCTGGGCGCTCTCGTAAGAGACGTAAAGCTCGGGGATCGGGGCAAGGTTGCTGGACATGGACATGGACATGGGCAAGGCTCTCATAATGTATGGCGTGAGAAATTACGGATCTGCGCCAAAAGGCTTAGCGCCGCGCTCTGCGCAAAATCAACATTTTCAGTGCCCGCCGCAGCGCCCGGTTACGGAAACGCCGCACCACTGCCCCGCGATTGGCCGGGCAGTGGCATGAATTTGCCGATGTCAGGGCCAGCGCGCCGGGAAACGAAGCTGATGCCCGGCGCCTTGCCCGTCTTACACGCCTTCGTCGACCGGGGCGCCATAGCCCAGCGGCAGGGTCTCGTCGCGGCCCTCGTCCAGCCCCTGTTCGGCCAGCCAGCGCTCCGCCTCCAGCGCGGCCATGCAGCCCATGCCCGCCGAGGTCACGGCCTGCCGGTATTTGTGATCGGTCAGGTCGCCCGCCGCGAACACGCCGGGAATGGCGGTTTCGGTCGATCCGGGCTTGGTCACAACATAGCCGCCCATATGCGTTTCCAGCTGGTCCTTGACCAGTTCCGACGCGGGCGCATGGCCGATGGCGACAAACACGCCCTTGCAGGGAATTTCGGATTCCTCGCCGCTGCGCACGTCGCGCACCCGGATGCCGGTCACGCCCTTGGGGCTGTCTTCGCCCACCACCTCGACCAGTTCATGGAACCACAGCGGGGCGATCTTGGGGTTCTTCTTCAGCCGCTCCTGCAGGATCTTTTCGGCGCGCAGTTCGTCGCGGCGGTGGATCAGCGTGACCTTGGAGGCGAAGTTGGTCAGGAACAGCGCCTCTTCGACAGCGGTGTTGCCGCCGCCGATCACCACGATCTCCTGCCCGCGATAGAAGAACCCGTCACAGGTCGCGCAGGCCGACACGCCGAAGCCCTTGAAGGCGTCTTCGGAGGGCAGGCCCAGCCATTTCGCCCGCGCGCCGGTGGCAAGGATCACCGCGTCGGCGGTATAGGTGGTGCCGCTGTCGCCATGTGCCACGAAGGGCCGCACGCCCAGATCAAGCTTGGTGATGATGTCGCCGACGATCTCGGTGCCCATGGCGCGGGCATGTGCCTCCATCTTGACCATCAGTTCGGGGCCCTGCACCTCGACCTCGCCGGGCCAGTTCTCCACCTCGGTGGTGGTGGTCAGCTGGCCGCCGGGCTCCAGCCCCTGCACCAGCAGCGGCTGCAGCATCGCGCGGGCGCCATAGACACCGGCGGTGTAACCTGCCGGGCCGGAGCCGATGATAAGAAGCCGGGTGTGGCGGGTGTCGGACATGGCGCGCCTCTTGGAAGCTATGGTATTTGGTTTGGAACCTGCATATAGCCACGGCGCGCGGCGACGCAAACCCCGCGCATCTTCGGGATCCTGCGGCTTTTGCACTCGGACAAGATTCTTTCAAAAATGCGAAAGATAATTGCGCAGCCAGCCCCGAATGGTATAATAATCGCGAACAGCATTGAGGACCGCGCATGCCCGCTAACCGGCTCGATCCCATCGACAGGAAAATTCTGGCAGAGCTTCAGGCCGATGGCCGGATGACCAACGTGGAGCTTGCCCGCCGCGTGGGCATTTCCGCGCCCCCCTGCCTGCGCCGCGTGCGCACGCTGGAGGAACAGGGCTTCATCCGGGGCTATCACGCCGAGGTCGACCCGCGCGAGCTGGGATTCGAGGTGCAGGTCTTTGCCATGGTCGGGCTGCAGAGTCAGGCCGAGGTGGATCTGCGCGCCTTCGAGGATCGCTGCCGCGCATGGCCGCTGGTCCGCGAATGCCACATGCTGAACGGCGAGGTGGATTTTATCCTCAAATGCGTGGCGCCGGATCTGTCGACCTTTCAAAGCTTCCTGACCGGGCAGCTGCTGACCGCGCCCAATGTCGGATCGGTCAAGACCTCTCTGGTGATCCGTGGCGCCAAGGATGAACCCGGCGTGCCCTTCGAGGTGCTGGAAGCGCGGCTCAACCGCTCTGCCTAGGAGGCGACCAGCCCGTCGATCACCTCGCGGGTGGACCGGGTCAGGCTGAGCGCGCCAAACTCCTCCACCGCCGACAGCTGCGGGAAGAGCGACAGAAACAGCGCCCGCAGGTTGTGCCCGGCCAGATCGGCCACGGCACGACCGGGATGATAGGTTTCCAGCTCGATCCCGCCGACAAAAAAGGTGCCGTGGCGCGGTGTCATCAGATGATAAAGCTGCACCGCCCCGCCGGGCCGCACCTCGATGATGCGGTCGCCATCGGCGTAATCGGCCACCGGCACCAGCACCCGGTCCCGCCCGATCAGGCGGCGCAGATAGGGGCGCGTGACCACCATACGCGCGGCGGGCCCCAGCAGCAGATCGCCCGCAGGCCGCCCCAGCCCCAGCGCATCCGCGGTAAGCCGTGTCAGCGCCTGCACCCCGCAGGGCTGATCGGACAGGCCCGGCACATAGCTGGTGGCGCCGATCCATGTCACCGGCTGCGGACCATGGCTGGTGTCGATGACATCGCCGGGCAGCAGATCCTCGATCGCCACCGGCCCACGCGGGCTGCGCAGCAGCGTGCCCCGTGCCAAGGCTGAACAGGCCTGTTCGAACAGCGGGATTGCCGGGGCCATCTGCTGACGGAAGGTGACGGAAAGATCAGGCAGGAGCGCGGCGGCCTCGTATTTGCGCAGGAGAGAAGCTGCGCGCCGAGGCCGCCCGTCCCGAAGAGCGACAAGGTCACCGGATAAAGACGACGGAACCGCGTCGGCCTGCGGGCGCGGGGGTGGGACGATACGGAACATGTGAGCACCTTCACAGGCTGGTCACATCCGTGCTGGCCCCCACCAGCAACGACAGAAGGACGATTGTGGTTCGTAGGCCCAGAAATGGCCGCAATCGGCGCAGGTTGTCAAATTTGACCTTATTTTGATGTAAACCTGACGATCAATCCCGGCCCGCCCGCCCGGACTGATCCGCAAACAGGCGACAGTCGGCCAGAGTTGTGGCGCGAAAAAAGCGAATCGGCGCCCGGATCATGACCCGGACGCCGCAGCGGCGCGTCAAAGGGGGGCAAAGGTCAGGCGCGGCGGGTGCCGGCCTCGACCGGCTTGCGGCGGGCGATCATCGCGGCCCGCGCCGTGCCCCGGGCCCAAGGCAGGGTCAGCTTTGCGTTCTGGCTGGCGGCGATCACCGATTTCAGGAAACGGCTTTTGCGGGTCATGGTCTGCTCCGTGCTCGTGTTTTTCTTGTGCGGGGGCCGGTGGCCTGTGCCCAGTCTCCGCAGTTTCGCCGCCAAATGCGGCACATCTTGGTCGGGACAGAGACACTCCCTGCACCCGACCCGGTTTGTTGCGATTTGTTGCTTAAAGGCGGATGACAGAGATCAGCCTGCCATAATCCGCGTGCCGTTCGTGGCAGGACCGGCGGTAGGAATAGAAGCGGTCGGGATCGGCATAGGTGCAGTGCCGGGTCCATTCCGCCTCGATCCCCTCGTCGCGCAGGCGATGCAGACCATAGGCGGGCAGATCGAAATGCAGCCGGTCGCCTTGCCCCCCGGCGAAGAACCGGGCATTCTGCGGATCCTCGGTCACGAAATCCTCCAGAAATTCCGGCCCGACCTCATAGGCGCGCTGGCTGATCGTGGGGCCGATGACGGCGCGGATGCCGCTGCGGCTGGCGCCAAGCGCCAGCATCGCGTCCACCGTGGCGCCCAGCACCCCGGCCATGGCGCCGCGCCAGCCCGCATGGGCGGCGCCGATCACGCCTGCCTCGGCATCGGCAAACAGCACCGGCTGGCAGTCTGCGGTCAGCACGGCCAGCGCCAGACCCGGCGTGGCGGTGACCATGGCATCGGCGCGCGGGCGCGGATCGGGCAGCGGCGCGGTCACCGTCACCACATCGGGCGAATGCACCTGCGTCACGCTGACCAGCGCCTCGGGCGCAAGATCCATCGCTGCCGCCACGCGGGCGCGGTTGATCGCCACGATCTCTGACTGGTCCGAGGATCCGGGGCCGCAGTTCAGCCCGGCGAAAATCCCGGAGGAGGCGCCGCCCTTGCGGGTGAAGAAGCCATGCCGCAGCGGATCGAGCAGCGGCGAAGTGATGTAGTCAAGCGTCATTCGGTCAGTCCCGGCGGCGGCGGTGCGGATCGCGGGTGTAACCCCAGCACCTTGAACAGCCTTCCCATTTCATCGGGGTGCGTCAACCGGCGATGTGCGGCAATGTGGCTTTGCAGCGCCGCACCGTCCAGCCTGCGGGCCAGCGCCTGCGCCCGCTGCGTGATGCCAAGCCGTTCCAGAAACACCCCCTGCGGCACGGCGCCACTGGCACAGGCCGGGGCGGCGGCCCGGGCCAGCGCGCCAAAATCCACATGCGCGGTCAGATCGGCCTGACCCGGATCCGCCAGCACCGGCACCTTGGCATGGGCGCGCACCGCCTGCAGCGTGTCGCCAAGGCTGCGGTCGGATCCGTAATCAACGATCAGCGCGGCGCCGCCCTGTTCGGCAATGCGCCGCCCGATCTCGCCGGTCAGCGCCTCGGCGGGGGCGCAGCGTTCGACCAGATCGCCGTCCTGCGTGTCGGCCAGCCGCGGCTCCAGCACTGCCTGCGGCGTGACCTCGGTCAGGCCAAAGGCAAGCTGATCCTCGCGCAAACCGATCACCCGTTCGCGCCAGCCCGAGCCGTCGCGCAGGAACTGCCGCACCGGCAGCGCGTCAAAAAATTCGTTGGCCAGCAGGTACAGCGGGGCCTCGGGCAGCGTGTCCAGCCCGTCATGCCAGACGGGGGCGGCGCCCTGCAGCCGGCTGGCCTGTTCGGCGCGCAGGTGCTGCGAGCTTTCCACCAGATGCAGCTCTGCCGCGTCCAGAAAGCCCGGCACGCCGCGCAGGGCACGCAGGGCATCGGCCATCAGCGTGCCGCGTCCCGGCCCCAGTTCCGCCAGCACGAAGCGCGCGGGCCGCCCCTGATCCAGCCAGCACTGCCCCAGACAGAGGCCCAGCACTTCGCCGAACATCTGGCTGATTTCCGGCGCGGTGGTGAAATCACCCGCCACGCCCAGCGGATCGCGGGTGGTGTAATAGCCATGCTGCGGATGCTGCAGGCACAGCATCATGTATTCCGCCACGGTCATCGGGCCCTCGGCGCGCAGGCGCGCCTGCAGCAGCGGCAGCAGCGCGCTCATGCCCGCCGCCGCGCCGTCCAGACCAGCGCCAGCCCCAGAGCGATCATCGGCAGCGACAGGATCTGCCCCATGGTCAGGCCCCAGCCGCCGACATGTAGCGCCAGCCCCAGCGGGTTGCCCTCGGTCACGAACTGCGCATCGGGCTGGCGGGCGAATTCCACCAGAAACCGCCCCAGCCCGTAGCCCGCGAAGAACACGCCCGCCACCAGCCACGGCATTTTCAGCGCGCCGCGCCGGAAGGCGAGCCAGAGCAGCAGCGCGCCAAGGATCAGCCCCTCCAGCGCCGCTTCATAAAGCTGCGAGGGATGGCGCGCGCAGGCCTGACCCAGCGCCTGCCCGCAGGCCTGCGCCGCCTCGCCCGGAAAGATCACGCCCCAAGGCAGATCGGTGGGACGGCCCCAAAGCTCGGCATTGATGAAATTCGCCAGCCGCCCCAGCAGCAGGCCCGGCGGGGTGGCCAGCGCCATCATGTCGGCGGCGGATCCCAGCGGCACGCCATGTTTCAGGCAGAAGCCCAGACCGGCAAGCACGACCCCCAGCAGACCGCCATGGAAGGACATGCCGCCCTGCCAGACCATCAGGATTTCGGCCGGATGGCTCAGGTAATAGGCGGGCTGATAGAACAACACGAAGCCGAGGCGCCCGCCAAGGATCACCCCAAGGATGACCCAAGTCAGCAGTTCCTCGACCCGCCCCGCCGTCATCGGCGGGGTCTGGGCGGGCCATAGCCCCGGTCGGCGCACGGCGGCCACGGCCAGCCGCCACCCGATCAGGATGCCCGCGATATAGGCCAGCGCATACCAGCGCAGCGCAAAGTCAAAGCCCCCGAGCGAGATCGAAAAGATCTCGGGCGAGAGCGGGGGAAAGGGAATGGCGGCTTTCATGCGCGATGTGTGCCGGGAGTTTCGCGGTGAAGTCAACCTTGTGGCGCAGGGCCCGGCGGCCCATATTAAGGGCAAGTTCCAAGCTGGAGAAAGCCATGCAGACGCGCAACAAGGTCTTTGACGACCTGTCCCAACTGATGACCAATGCCATGGGCGTGGCCCAGGGCGCCCGCGCCGAGGCGGAAACCGCGCTGAAATCGTTGGTCGACCGCTGGCTTGCGGATCGCGATTTCGTGACCCGCGAGGAATTCGACGCGGTCCGGGCCATGGCCCAGAAGGCCCGCGAAGAAAACGAGACGCTGAAGGCGCGGCTTGACGCGCTGGAGCGGCAGCAGGGCTAAGCCCCCCTGCCCGGCCCGGTTATGCCTCGGCCGGGCGTTTCACGTGAACCATGGCCTGCATCACCAGCGGATGCAGGCCCGCCCCCCCTGCCCCGGCATGGTCCAGAAGCTGGACCCGCATCCGGGGCTCCCAGAAATCGTTGAGGTGGTCGGCGACCCGCTCCGCCCCGTCCGTGCCGGGCTGGGTGGCAAAAAACGTGGCGATCTGGTTGGCCATCATGACCATTTTTTCAGGCGACATCCGCTTCTCCGTGAATGATGCGGTGGGGGGCGGCGTAAAGATCAAAGGCCCCGGCACGGGCAAAGGCCGCAACGGTCAGCCCGGCGGCTTCGGCCACGCGCAGCGCCTGCGCGGTGGGGGCGGAAACGGCGATCAGCACCGGGCAGCCCGCCATCACGGTTTTCTGCACCATGTCCACCGACACGCGGCTGGTCAGCACCACGGCACCCTGCGCCGGATCGGTCCCGGCGCGGACCAGCGCGCCGATCAGCTTGTCGAGCGCGTTATGCCGCCCCACATCCTCGCGCACCGTCACGATGCCCTCGCCGGGGCGCAGGAAGCCTGCGGCATGCACCGCATGGGTCTGGTCATGCAGCGGCTGAAAGTCGCGCAGCGCCTCCGTGGCCTGCGCAACCTCGGCCCGGGTCAGCCGCAGCCCGCTGTCGGGCAGCACCGGCAGCGGGCGCAGCGCCTGTTCCAGACTGTCGATCCCGCAGAGCCCGCAGCCCACCGGCCCCAGCATGGCCCGCCTGCGGGCGGCCAGCGCCTCGCCGCGTTCTTCGGTCAGCCAGAGGCGGGCCTCGATCCCTGCCGCCTGATCCACCACCTCGATCTCGCGGATCTGCGCGGGGTCGGTCACGATCCCCTCGCTCAGCGCGAAGCCCATGGCGAAATCGGCGATGTCGGCGGGGGTCGCCATCATCACCGCCTGCGTGGTGCCGTCAAAAACCAGCGCCACCGGCACCTCTTCGGGCAGGCTGCGGCACAGCGCCCGCGTGCCGTCGCGGCGCACCGCCAGCCCGGCCCGGCTTTGCACCGGGGGAACGGGCGGCACGCCGGTCATTCCGCGGCGGGCAGGATGCGGCGCGCCTGCACGGCCTGCGCGGCGTAACGTTCCTGCCATTCGGTGGGGCCATTGGAGGGGCTCACCTGCACCGCCGTCACCTTGTATTCGGGGCAGTTGGTGGCCCAGTCCGAATGATCGGTGGTGATCACGTTGGCCTGCGTGTCGGGATGGTGGAAGGTGGTGTAGACCACGCCGGGGCTGACCCGGTCGGTCACCGTGGCGCGCAGCGTCGTTTCCCCCGCGCGGGAGGCCAGCCGCACCCAGTCGCCGTTTTTCACGCCCCGGTTGTCGGCATCATGCGGGTGGATTTCCAGCAGATCCTCCTCGTGCCACAGCACGTTATGGGTGCGCCGGGTCTGGGCGCCGACGTTATACTGGGACAGGATGCGCCCGGTGGTCAACAGCAGCGGGAAGCGCGGCCCGGAGCGTTCATGCGTCGCCACATATTCGGTGACGATGAAGCGGCCCTTGCCGCGCATGAACCCGTCCACATGCATCAGCGGCGTGCCTTCGGGATGGTCGTCATTGCAGGGCCACTGCACCGATCCCAGCCGGTCCAGCAGATCATAGCTCACGCCCGCGAAGCTGGGCGTGGTGGCGGCGATCTCCGCCATGATCTGTTCGGGATGGGTATAGGACCAGAGCGGGCGCCCGGTGCCCTCCAGCAGGGCATTGGCCAGAAGCTGCGTCACTTCCCAGTCCTCGTGCCCATTGCGGGGCGCCATCACCTTGCGGACGCGGTTGATGCGCCGTTCGGCATTGGTGAAGGTGCCGTTCTTTTCCAGAAAGCTGCTGCCGGGCAGGAAGACATGCGCGTAATGCGCCGTCTCGTTCAAGAACAGGTCATGCACGATGACGCAGTCCATGGCCGCCAGCCCCGCCGCCACATGTTTGGTGTCGGGATCGGACTGCAGGATGTCCTCGCCCTGACAGTAAAGCCCCTTGAAGCTGCCCGCCACCGCCGCGTCAAGCATGTTGGGGATGCGCAGGCCCGGCTCCGGGTCGATCTCCACGCCCCAGGCCTGCTGGAAGATGTCGCGCACCTCCGGGCCCTTCACATGCCGGTAGCCCGGCAGTTCATGCGGGAAAGATCCCATGTCGCAGCTGCCCTGCACGTTGTTCTGGCCGCGCAGCGGGTTCACCCCCACGCCGGGGCGCCCGACATTGCCGGTCAGCATCGCCAGATTGGCGATGGCCATGACGGTGGTCGATCCCTGGCTGTGTTCGGTCACGCCCAGCCCGTAATAGATCGCGCCATTGCCCCCCGTCGCAAAAAGCCGCGCCGCCGCGCGCAGCTCCTGCGCGTTGACCCCGGTCAGCAGCGCCACCGCTTCGGGGCTGTGGCGCGCTTCGCTGACAAATTCGGCGTAATGCTGGAATTCGTCCCAGTCGCAGCGCTCGCGGATGAAGGCCTCGTCCATCAGACCTTCGGTGACGATGACATGGGCCAGCGCCGTGACCACCGCCACATTGGTGCCCGGCGTCAGCGCCAGATGATGTGCTGCGCGCACATGCGGCGATTTCACCAGATCGATCCGGCGCGGGTCGATGACGATCAGCTGCGCGCCCTGACGCAGCCGCTTCTTCAGGCGGCTGGCAAAGACCGGGTGGCCGTCGGTCGGGTTGGCGCCGATGACCAGCACCACATCGGTATGGGCGACGCTGTCGAAATCCTGCGTCCCCGCCGAGGTGCCGAAGGTCTGGCCCAGCCCGTAGCCGGTGGGCGAATGGCAGACCCGCGCGCAGGTGTCGGTGTTGTTGTTGCCGAAGACCGCGCGGGTCAGCTTCTGCACCAGATAGGCCTCTTCGTTGGTGCAGCGGCTGGAGGTGATGACCCCCACCGATTTGGCGCCATAGGTCTGCTGCACGCCGCGCATCCGGTCGGCGGCAAAGCGCAGCGCCTCGTCCCATGACACCTCGCGCCACGGATCTTCGATGCGGTCGCGGATCATCGGCGACAGGATGCGATCGCGATGCGCGGCATAGCCATAGGCGAAGCGGCCCTTGACGCAGCTATGGCCGCGATTGGCCTTGCCGTCCTTCCACGGCACCATGCGCACCAGCTGGTCACCCTGCAGTTCAGCCTTGAAGGAACAGCCGACCCCGCAATAGGCGCAGGTGGTCACCACCGACCGTTCCGGCGTGCCCAGTTCGATGACGGATTTTTCCTGCAGGGTCGCGGTCGGGCAGGCCTGCACGCAGGCGCCACAGGACACGCAGTCCGAGGTCAGGAAATCGTCCTCCGGCCCTCCGGCCTTCACCCGGCTGTCAAAGCCGCGCCCCTCGATGGTCAGCGCGAAGGTGCCCTGCACCTCTTCGCAGGCGCGCACGCAACGGTTGCAGACGATGCATTTCGACGGGTCATAGCTGAAATAGGGGTTGCTGTCGTCCTTGGGGCGCCAGTCCGGATTGACCTCGCCCGAGGTGTTGCGTGCCTTGAAATGCGTGACCATCCCCGCCTCGGGCGCGGTATAGCGCACCTCGCGCAGCCCCACGGCGCCCGCCATGTCCTGCAATTCGCAGTCGCCATTGGCCGAGCAGGTCAGGCAGTCCAGCGGATGGTCGGAGATGTAAAGCTCCATCACCCCCCGGCGGATGCGCCGCACCTTTTCGGACTGGGTGCGCACCACCATTCCGGCGCTGACCGGCGTGGTGCAGGAGGCAGGCGTGCCGCGCCGCCCCTCGATTTCCACCGCGCAAAGACGGCAGGAGCCAAACGCCTCGAGGCTGTCGGTGGCGCAGAGCCGGGGCACGGAAATGCCAGCCTCTGCCGCGGCGCGCATCACGCTGGTGCCTTCGGGCACCGTCACCTCGACGCCATCGATCAGCAGCGTGACCGGCGCGCCCTGCCGTGCGGGGGTGCCCATGTCGCGCGCATCGGCGGGCAGGATGAAATCCTTCATTCGGCAGCCTCCTTCAGGCGGGCAAATTCGTCCGGGAAATGCGTGACCGCCGACATCACCGGGAAGGGCGTGAAGCCCCCCAGCGCGCAGAGCGATCCGTCTTTCATGGTCTCGCACAGGTCCGTCAGCAGTGGCAGGGCCGCCGGATCCCCGGCGGCGATGCGGTCCAGCGTTTCCACCCCGCGCACCGCACCGATGCGGCAGGGGGTACATTTGCCGCAGGATTCCACCGCGCAGAATTCCATGGCAAAGCGCGCCATGGCCAGCATGTCCGCCGTGTCGTCGAACACCACCAGCCCGGCATGGCCCAGCAGCCCGCCGCTGGCATCCAGTTCCTCATAGCCCAGCGCCGCATCGAATCGCGACACCGGCAGATAGGCGCCCAAGGGGCCGCCCACCTGCACCGCCTTCACCGGGCGCCCCGAGGCGGTGCCGCCGCCCAGATCGTTGACCACCTCGCCCAGCGAGATGCCGAAGGCGGTTTCGAACAGCCCGCCCCGCGCCACATTGCCCGCGATCTGCAGCGTCACCGTGCCGCGCGACCGGCCCAGACCAAAATCGGCGTAATGCTGCGCGCCTTTTTCAAAGATCACCGGCACCGTCGCCAGCGAGATCACGTTGTTCACCACCGTCGGACGGCCCAGAAAGCCCTCCAGCGCGGGCAGCGGCGGCTTGGCCCGCACCACGCCCCGCTTGCCTTCCAGCGAATTGAGCAGCGAGGTCTCCTCGCCGCAGACATAGGCACCCGCACCCACGCGGATCTCCATGTCGAAGGCGCGGCCCGACCCCAGCACGTCGCGACCCAGCAGCCCCGCCTCGCGCGCGGTCAGCACCGCGCCGCGCATCACCGCGATGGCATCGGGATATTCCGACCGCAGATAGACATAGCCCCGCGCCGCCCCCACGCCGAGCCCGGCAATCGCCATGCCCTCGATCAGGGTGAAGGGGTCGCCTTCCATCAGCATCCGGTCAGCAAAGGTGCCGCTGTCGCCCTCGTCAGCGTTGCAGACGATGTATTTCTGCGGTCCCGCCGCATCATGCACGGTCTGCCATTTGATCCCGGTCGGAAAGCCCGCGCCGCCGCGCCCGCGCAGCCCCGAAAGCTTGACCTCATCCACGATCTGCTGCCCGGTCATGGCCAGCGCGCGGCGCAGCCCCGCCAGCCCGCCATGCGCCTCATATTCCGCCAAGGACAGCGGATCGATCACGCCGACCCGGGCAAAGGTCAGCCGGGTCTGCCGCCGCATCCAGTCCAGATCCGCCACCGGACCCAGCGCCTTGACGCTGGTCCCGTCCAGAATGGCCGCCGCATCCTCGGGACCGGCGGGGCCATAGCCATGGCGGATGCCGTCAATCTCCACCTCGACCAGCGGCTCCAGCCAGACCATCCCGCGCGACCCGGTGCGGATCACCTCGATCTGCTGCCCGCGCCGACCGGCTTCAGCCACCAGCGCGTCCACCACCTCGTCGGCGCCCAGCGCCCGGGCGGCGCTGTCCATGGGAACCCGCAGCTTCATGCCCGTGCCTCCGCCAGCAGACGGTCGAGCTTGGCCGCATCCACGCGCGCCACCACCCGGTTGTCGAGCATCGCCGCCGGGGCGCAGGCGCAAAGGCCCAGACAGTAGACCGGCTCCACCGTCAGCGCGCCATCCGGCGTGGTGCCGTGCCAGTCGAGCCCGAGCCGCGCCAGCGTCTCCGCCGCCAGCTCAGCGCCGCCCACCGACTGGCAGGCTTCCGCCCGGCACAGTTTCAGCACATGCCGCCCGGCGGGCTTGTCGCGGAAATCATGGTAAAAACTGATGACGCCATGCAGTTCGGCGCGGCTGATGTTCAGCGCCTCGGCCACCGGCACATGCGCCTGCGCGGGGATATGGCCATATTCCTCCTGCAGCGCGTGCAGGATCGGCAGCAGCGGCCCCTCCAGCGCCAGAAACGGCGCGATCAGGGTCTCGATATCTTCGACCGTTGGCTGCGGGGCAACGTGGCGCATCGGCGTCTCCTCCTTGCGGATGTCGCCGGTGATGCCACCCGGATCATTGTTAAATCAATAGCGTTGATCCGTCAGTCGATAAAGAATCCCTATCAATCCGGCACCTGCGCCAGCTCTCCCGCCTCGTCCAGAAGCGCCTGCAGCACCGGGGTATAGGGCGGCTGGTGCGGCGCGATCAGCCCGACCTCCGGCGCCACGGCCTCCTGCCGCAGCGGCACCAGCGCCAGCGGCTTGCCCTCGGTCAGAAAGGCCGCCAGATCGCTGGGCAGGATGGTGACCCATGGCCCCTGCAGCACCGTCGCCACCAGCACCACGGTGGAATTCGACTCGATGGCTGCCGCAGGGGCCAGCCCCGCCTCCAGAAACTGGCGGTTGATGATGCGGCGGTTCTGCATCTCCGGGGTCAGCAGGCACAGCTTCTGCTCGGCAAGCTCCGCCCAGCCCAGATCCGCCCGCCCGGCCAAGGGATGATCCGGACGGCAGACCAGCCGATAGGATTCCCGGTAAAGCGGACGCGTGACGACCCGGCCCAGCGGTTCGTTGTCGAGATAGGAGATGCCCGCGTCGATCTCCAGATCGTCGAGCATCGACAGGATGTCGGCACTGGCCCGCGACAGCACCGTGAAGCTGACCTTGGGATGACGCGCCGTGAACCGCGCCGCCAGCGCCGAGCCCCATGTCAGCGCGGTGGGAATGACCGCCAGCCGCAGATGGCCCGCCAGCCCCTCGCGCGAGGCGCGCATCTCTTCGCGCAGGCGGCGGGCATCGCCCACGATCTGCCGCGCCATGACCAGCGCGCGCTGGCCTTCCGGCGTGAGCCCGCCAAAGCGCGACCCCCGGCTGACCAGCTTCACGCCCAGCTGATCCTCCAGCTGGCGGATACCGGTCGACAGCGTGGGCTGCGTGACCCCAAGGCTCAGCGCCGCGCGCCCGAAATGCCGCTCCCGGGCCAGCGCAATGAACATTTCCAGCTTGGCGATCATGCTGCCCTCTTTGATCCGGCGGTTTCGATCAGAAAAGCCAATAATGCCGCGCGGCGCAACTCTGCCCGCCTCCGCCCGCCCGGCCTCGACGCGGGAAAACCGCAGGCAAAGCAACGGATCAGGCGCGTGCGGCCCCGGCCAGAGGAAAGTTCCGCGACAGGCCAGAGCCGGGAAATTTCGCCTTGTGCTCCCGTCCCCGCCTTCGCTATACGGGTCAGCGGAGACGTGGCCGAGTGGTCGAAGGCGCTCCCCTGCTAAGGGAGTAGGCCCGAAAGGGTCTCGTGGGTTCGAATCCCATCGTCTCCGCCATCTGGCTTTGACAGTGCACAAAAGCACCCGCTGCTGCGGCGCTTCGTGCGATTCCCCCCCTCAACTTTCAGCCTTTGGGTGCCATGCGACAGGCCGCTGTTCGCGCTGTTCCTAAACGCGCCCTGACACCCGCCACCTGCGGCTGCCCGGCCTCGTGGCGCAAGGCGCCTCCTGCGAGTGTGCTGGATCTGCAGAACGCGCGTGCGCCAGCTTTGCCTTCTGGATCGACGACATTGCCCCCCGAAAGAAATGCGCTGCCCCATCATGCGCATTTTGTGCTATCCTGCCGCTCACTGCTCTCTGATTGATATTTCGGAATCGATTTCGTCTCTGGCGCGTTCCATGCCAGCAGACGGGTGCGTCAGCGGATATTGAGAAAGCGCGGGCCTGATGAAACGGACGAAGCGTTCGGGACATGACGAGCAGTCCAAGCCCTTGCTCCGCGCGGCTCAATATGTGCGCATGTCCACAGACCACCAGCGCTATTCGACCGAGAACCAGTCCGACGCGATCAGGGCCTATGCCTCCAGTCGCGGCATGGAAATCGTGCGCACCTTTGCCGACGAGGGCAAGAGCGGCCTGCGCATCGAAGGCCGCAGCGCGCTCAAATCCCTGATCGAGACGGTGAGTTCGGGACAGGCCGATTTCGCGGTCATCGTCGTCTATGACATCAGCCGCTGGGGGCGGTTTCAGGATGCTGATGAAAGCGCCTATTACGAGTATGTCTGCCGCCGCGCCGGGATTGCGGTTCATTATTGCGCCGAACCGTTCGAGAATGATGGCAGCCTGATCGCGACCGCCTTCAAAGGCATGAAACGCGCCATGGCTGCCGAATACAGCCGGGACCTGTCAAACAAGGTGTTTGCGGGCCAGTGCCGCCTGATCGAGAAAGGCTTCCGTCAGGGCGGCCCGGCAGGGTTTGGCCTCCGGCGTCTTCTGATTGACCAGAACGGGGTGCCAAAAGCGACGCTGTCCCGAGGCGAGCAGAAGAGCCTGCAAACCGACCGCGTCGTGCTTGTGCCGGGCCCCGAGGAAGAGGTGGCGCTTGTGCGCGGCATCTACCGCGATTTTGTCACGCAGGGCCGGACCGAGGCGCAGATTGCCGAAGACCTGAACATGCGGGGCATTCTGACCGACCATGGCCGGGCCTGGACTCGGGGCACCGTTCATCAGGTTCTGATCAACGAAAAATACATCGGCACGAATGTCTGGAACCGGGTGTCGTTCAAGCTCAAGCAGACCCGCATCCGGAATGATCCGGACCACTGGCTGCGCGCGCCGAACAGCTTTCCCGCGATTGTCGATCCCGAAGCGTTCAAGGCCGCCGCCCGGATCATCGCCGCGCGCTCTGCTGGCCTGTCCGATGGCGAGATGCTGGCGGCCCTCGGACGCCTTCTGTCAGAACAGGGCGCGCTTTCCGGCCTCATCATCAACGAGGCGGAGGGCCTGCCGTCCAGCCGTGCCTATGCCAGCCGGTTCGGCAGCCTGCTGCGCGCCTACAGCCTTGTCGGCTACCATCCGCGCCGGGATTACCGCTATATCGAAATCAACAGGCGGCTGCGTGACGTCCACCCCGAGATCGTCCGCGAGATCGTCGACGGCATTCGCACTGCCGGGGGCCGGGTCACGGAGGCCGCTTCCGGATGTCTGTGCATCAATGACGAACTGACCCTGTCGCTTGTGATCGTGCGATGCTCGCAGATGCCCTCGGGCACGTTGCGCTGGCGGATCCGGTTCGACACCGGTCTTGTTCCCGATCTCTCGGTGGTCATCCGGATGGACCTGCGCAACCAGCGCCCGCTCGACTATTTCCTGTTTCCCTTGATCGACATCGGAACGGGGCAGATCCGTCTTGGAGAGGACAATGGTCTCGCGCTGGATGCGTTCCGGACAGAAACGCTCGCACCGCTCTTCGCACTGACAGAGAGACGGGGTCTGGAGGAGGTCGCATGACGCCGAAGGCCCGACCACACGCCCTGCAGATGATCCCGATATCCCAGATCGAGGTCCTGAACCCGCGTGCGCGGAACAGGCGCATCCATCAGGAAATCGTCGACAATATCGATGCCATCGGACTCAAGCGCCCGGTCACGGTGCGCCGTCACCCGGAGGCTGCGGATCGCTATGATCTGGTCTGCGGCGAGGGCCGCCTGCAAGCATTCAGAATGCTGGGCCAGACTGTCATTCCTGCGGTGATCATCGACGCAAGCGAGGCCGATTGCATGGTCATGAGCCTTGTCGAAAACATCGCCCGTCGCCAGCACCGGCCTATCGATCTGATGCGGGAAATCGGCAGTCTCCGGCAGCGCGGCTATTCCGAAAGCGAGATCGCGACCAAGACCGGCTCTGCGCCAAGCTGGGTGCGCCTGATCTCTGCCCTGCTGGAAAATGGCGAAGAGCGGTTGGTCGCTGCGGTTGAATCCGGCGTGATCCCCGTCACGCTTGCCGCCGAAATTGCCCGTGCCGAAGGCGATGATGTGCAGAGCCTTCTGATGGAGGCCTATCAGGCCGGGCACCTCAAGGGAAAGAAGCTCGCCCAGATCCGGCGCATTCTCGAGCAGCGGGCGGCGCAGCGAAAGACCGTGCAGACGGGCCGTCTTGGACGTGGGGTCAGGGATCCCAAACGCAGGCTCACCCAGACCGATCTGATGCAACTCTACCAGCGGGAGGCAGACCGCCAGCGCATCCTCGTCCGGAAATCGGATGTCACGCAGGCCCGCCTTCTTTTCATCGTCGAAGCGATGCGCGATCTGCTGTCAGCCGCCGAATTTTCCACGCTGCTCAAGGAGGAGGGCCTGACCGACATGCCAAAAGCGCTGGCTGAGCGGCTTCAGCCGAAAGCGGCGCCATGAGCAGCGACGATCCTCCCCCACGACCGGTGAAGCTCGGCTTTGAACCCGACCCGGTCCTGCTGCGGCTGGATCAGATCCTGCCGCTCAAGGCGCTTCGGCCCGGAACGAAGGACAGCAGCAAATACAAGCAGGTCCTCGTCTCGGTCAGGGCGGTTGGCCTTGTCGAGGCGCCGGTGGTGGCCCGAAATCCGGAGGCCAGCGGCGTCTTCTTTCTGCTCGACGGATCCCTGCGGCTTGAAGCGCTGAAAGACCTCGGGATCCCGACCGTCGAATGTCTGGTCAGCACCGATGACGAGGCCTACACCTATAACAAGCGCATCAACCGCATTCCCCCGATCCAAGAGCACATGATGATCAAGCGGGCCATTGCCCGTGGCGTGCCGGAGGCAGCCATCGCGGACGCGCTTGGCATGGAGGTCACGTCGATCCTGCGCCGGTCCCGTCTGCTTGATGGCATCTGCCCGGAAGCGGCGGAGCTGCTTCACGCGGCGGCCTGCCCGATGACGAGCTTCGACATCCTGCGCAAGATGGTGCCGCTGCGCCAGATCGAGGCGGCAGATCTGATGATCGGACAGAACAATTTCACCGCCGGATTTGCCAGGGCCCTGCTTGCCGCAACACCCGACACGCAGCTTCTGCACCCAAGAGGACGGGCTGCCGTCGCTGACGGGCGCAGCATATCCCGCGAAAACATCGCGAAGATGGAGCGTGAGCTGGCAAGCCTTCAGGCGCAGGTCCGGTCTTTTGAAGAGAGTTTCGGTGTCGACACCCTGCACCTGACCGTCGCGAGGGGCTATCTGCGCAGGATTCTGGGCAATCCCCGGATCACCCGATGGCTCGAGAAAAACCGCGCGGAATATCTTGGCGAGTTTCGGGACATTGCCGAGGCGGAACAGGCAAGCCAGCCCCCTGCGCGATGACCCGGTCCGGGCAAAGCCTGCATCCACCCGCGACCATCACGAGCTGTTCCGCGATCCTGCCGCTGGCGCAAGACGCTTTCACTGACCCAGGACTTCCGATAGGTTTTCCCGGCATTAAAGGAGTCAGACATGGAGCTTATCGCCAGAGCAACCGCAGTGGTGGGCGGCACGATTGCGTTCCTGCGGCGGATGGGATCGCCCGCGCATCAGGCTTTCGGCGCCACTCCCGACATTCCGGCAGCCCGCAAGCAGGGGATCATGACCCTGAAGATGCCGGCTGCGGAAGGCTGGAAAGACGGTCGCCTGCCCGTCTGCGCGCCGGGGCTGAAGGTCAATGCCTTTGCCAGCGGGCTGGATCATCCGCGCTGGATCGAGGTTCTGCCGAACGGCGACGTTCTGGTGGCGGAATCGAAAGAACAGGCCGGGCCACCCAAGACCCTGATGGATCATGCCGCGCAGGCGACGATGCGGCGCGTCAAGGCCATCGGCACAAGCGCGAACCGCGTGACCCTGTGGCGCGATGCCGACGGGGACGGCACGGCAGAGATCCGCGAGGTGTTTGTCGAGAACCAGAACCAGCCCTTTGGCATGGCGCTGGTGGGCAACCGCTTCTATCTCGGCAATACCGACGGCATCCGGGTTTTTGACTATGTGCCCGGCGCCACCGCGCTGGCGGGCAGCGGCGAGCCGCTGGTCGCATTCAAGCCGCATGGCCACTGGACAAGAAGCCTGATCGTCTCCCCCGATGGCAGCAAGATCTACGCGGGCGTGGGGTCGCTGTCGAATATCGGCGATCAGGGCATGGAGGCCGAAGAAGGCCGCGCCGCGATCTGGGAACTGGACGTGGCCACCCATGAGGCGCGCATCTTTGCCTCGGGCCTGCGCAATGCCGTGGGCATGGCGTGGGAACCGGTGACCCAGAAGCTCTGGACCGTCGTCAACGAACGCGACGGTCTGGGCGACGAGACCCCGCCCGACTATCTGACCTCGGTCGTGGATGGCGGCTTCTACGGCTGGCCCTATTGCTACTGGGGCAAGACCGTGGATGACCGCGTGCCGCAGGACGCGGCCATGGTCGCCAAAGCCATTACGCCGGATTTTGCGCTTGGCGGCCACACGGCCTCGCTTGGCCTGTGCTGGATGCCGGACGGCACCCTGCCGGGCTTCGGCGCTGGCATGGTGATCGGGCAGCACGGATCGTGGAACCGTTCGAAGCTGAGCGGCTACAAGCTGATCTTCGTGCCGTTCGAGAACGGAATGCCCAGGGGTCCGGCACGGGACATCCTGTCCGGCTTCCTCTCCGAGGACGAAAAGCTGGCCTATGGGCGGCCCGTCGGCGTGACGCTGGGGCCGGACCGGAAATCGCTCCTGATGGCGGATGACGTGGGCGACATCATCTGGCGCGTTACGGGCGCAAGCTGAACCATCCGGGGCGCGCGACACCCCCGCGCGCCCCGCACGCCGAGAGGCCGCCCCGACCGGACCTCCAGCACAGCCACGCCAGTCCCCGCCACGCTGCCAAGGACGATCCGAACGTCATGTGCAGGTGGCGCCGCAAGGCCCATGAACCCCGTGACCCGAGGCGATGCCGACCATCCCGGTCCCGCAACCGGGGCGCCGGAGACGGCAGGCGCGCAGGGATATGGCTCAGAAGCCCCCCACCAGCGCAGGTGCGGCGGGACTTCCGGCAGAGCCGCAAAGTCTTCTGCCCGCAGCCTGTCCTGTCGCAGGATGGAACCAGCTGACCTGTGCCGCATTGATACTCTGACACGCAAGATAACGGAGGCACCATGCGCAACATCACCCTTCCCGCCCTTTCGCTCATCCTCATGGCTGGCGCCGCATCGGCTCAGACCATGGAGACATCCTCGCTGCACAGCATCGACGACGCGGACGTGATGGGCCCCGATGGCAACCGGATCGGAGAGGTCGAACAGATCCTTGTCGACGATTCCGGCACCCCCGTCGCCGCCGTGGTCGAAGCCGGTGGTTTTCTGGACATCGGCGACGAAGATATCGTGGTCCCGCTCGAAGAGCTGACCTTCGAAGATGGCGATTTCACCACCTCCATGACCGAGGACGAGCTGAAAAACCTTCCCAAATGGGACGACTGAACACAGCTTGACGGGCTGCTGACGAAGCGGCTCATCCACACCATCCAGTAAACACGATTGTCCCCCGGCTTACGGCCGGGGGACAATTTTGCATGGATCAGACAGGGACCACGCACGCGCGGAAGACATTTATCCTGAAACAAGACAAAGACGGCACACCCGTGCCCGAGACCTGCCGGAAGGCAGGGATCAGTCAGGCAACCTATTTCAAATCGAGGAACAAATACGGCGGCTTGGCACGTCAGCATCAAGAAAATCTATAGTGTTCGCAGGGCCATGGGCAGTAAGCTGAAGCGGTAGAGCTGTTCCGAGCCAACGTGAACCATGCCCAGAAAGATCACCCGGCGTTTGCCATCGCTCGGCGTGACCCGCGGCACGGCCAGCATGTGCACGGCGGGCTGCAGGATCACCCGCCACAGGGGCGCGACCACAAGGCCGGTGCCCAGACCCGCCCCGATCACGCCCAGCAGAACCAGCAGAACCAGCAGAACCAGTGGCGACGCCGCCCACAGCATGGCGAGGAAAGGCAGGATGCCGAACAGTTCCTCGCCGATCAGGTGCGGAATGGTGGGGATCAGCCAGTCCCGCCCGCTCAGACGGATTGGGCGACCCGCATAAAAGGGAAAGTCCGGCCTGTCCGTCATGAGATGTCCAACTGTGCTGCAAAGAGGCCGGGTGCGCCAAGGCGCTTCCCGGATCGTGGATCAGCCATAGGGGAACAGCTCGGTCACCTTGTGATTTCTGTCAGTGCGGCAGATGGTCATGTTCTGCCGCTGACGCGCCTGGAGGAGGCCCAACGGCACGAGGGGCTGAGGCCCGGCCCGATTGCCCCGCGGCTTGACGCAGCGGCGGCCGCAATGGCCCGCCTTTGTCTGAGGGTGGGCTCGATCCTGACAGCCGACATGGCGGACCATACTGTCACCGCTCAGGTTGCGGCCAGTGAAGATATCATCGCCGATCTGGCAATTGCGCTTGCTGCTCCGGATCAGATGCCCGCGTTGGCCGGGCGGCGACGCGTGGCGCAGGCCATCTCGCTGATGCATGATCGGCACAGGGAGCCGATCACGCTCGCGTCGCTTGCGCGGGAACTCGGGTGCCGTTGTCGCAGCTTGCCCGCGAAGCGGGCCATGCGACGCCGCAGGACGTTCTGGCCGGAATCCGGCTGGACGCGGCGCGGATCAGGCTGCTGTCGGGCGGGCACAGTGTCACCACCTCGCTGGACAGCGGCATCAGCCATCTGGGCCGGTTTGCCGCTGCCTATCGCCGCCGCTTTGGCGAAAGACCGGCGCAGACCCTGTCCGCAAGGACGTGAAAGGAGAAACGGAGAGGTTTCTTTTGGCATGGCTGCGCGGCAGGATGGTGGATCTATTTTAGGGTGTGCCGGCGGGCTGGCTATCCGAAGAGCGAAGATTTGGCGCGAAACGGGTCGCAATCATGCGCACGGCAATTGCGTGCTCCGCAGGCAGTTCCGGTGGCTCAGACTCCTTCGAGGCCAATCGCTCAACCATACGGCACTGACTCCCGGCGCCGCCCTGACTGGACAGAGAACCGCGCTGGCACGCCGCTTTCTGGTTCACTGTGACCTGAAGGCCGAGCCCCCTATGAAACCGCATCCCAGCGCGAACGAAGGTGGAAAGATCTTCTTTTTCTTACACCCCGATAAGGCGCGTCTGGCGCCTCATTGCACGTCCAGGAGTGGCCGTTCGGCATTGCGAGCGACGGAGACTGAAGGAGGCACACAGGGTCGCCGCAGGACAGGCAGCATCGTCCCGCATCAGCGACCTCGCCGGTTCGAGTTTCCGTGCAGGTCACGACTGGAGGCTTCAGGATAGCAACACCACGGCAGGCATCCGTGCGGGACGGAGCTCTGGGCCGGGGATCAATTAGCGGCCAAGGCGGACCAGACGCCATGCGTGCTGTAGCGCCACAAGTCTGCTTCGAGCCCAATGTTGCGTTATTCGGAAGGCAGTTTAAGCTGGCTGAATGACGCATTGAGAACGAGATGAGAGCCAAAGAATATGGAAATAGTACTGGGTTCTCTCATCGAATGGATAGATAAACGCTTCAAGAAGTATAAGATTTTGAAACTCTGCTTGATGTTTTTGGTTTCTTTATTTGGCTGCTGGCTGGCCTACATTGAGTGGTTAGCTCGGTGACTTCCTTTAACGGCAGCTTTGTCCGCACTACCGACATTCACGCCACTCGGCATGCTGCGGCAAGTACAAATGGCCGGTTCAGTGACGCTGCCCTGCGGCTTCCGCAGCGTCCAGAATGGCGGCCGAGGGCCGGTCGTGTCGATGGCAAACTGGCGGTGTTTCAGATGAAATAGTTAACGACTATGAACCTGAGACCTGCAGTCCCCGGTCTTTTGCCGTGGCGACCAGAGCGGATCAGGTATGAAGGCGCCTCGGTCTTCGACAGTTCCGCATAGGGCGAGAAATACTTGATCTGCTCGCCCTGTCATGCGTTTCTGAAATCAGGTGGAAGGCCAGTCTCCGGGAAAGACTGCCTCGAGACCTGGTCGCGTGCCGTCTTCAGGGCACAGCGCCCGCAATGCAGCCCGGGGAGATCCGCATGTATCCTTCGACAGCCACGGCCCTTCTGGCTTTCTTTCTGGCGGCACCCGCGATGGCGCAGCAGGCCTCCGATGTCGTCGTGCCGGAGCCTGAAACGCAGGTCACGCAGGACTTTGCCGGGATCTCGGATGCCGCAGCTTCGGCGCTTGCGGCAAAGCGCGACGGTCGACCGACGGACGCCGAAGACTGGATGGTCGCCGCCGCCCATCCGTTGGCCGTCGATGCGGGCGCCCGGGTGCTGCGCGAGGGCGGGAGTGCCGCGGATGCGATGGTCGCCGTGCAGGCGGTGCTGGGGCTGGTGGAGCCGCAGTCGTCGGGCCTTGGCGGCGGTGCCTTTCTGGTCTGGTATGACGCCGCGACAGGGGAGATCACGACGCTTGATGCGCGCGAGACGGCGCCGCTGGCCGCCGACCCGCGCTACTTTCAGGACGCGGAGGGCGAACCGCTGGAGTTCATGACCGCCGTCGCCAGCGGCCGCTCGGTTGGGACGCCGGGCACGCCAAGGCTGATGGAGGAGGCGCATCGCCGCTGGGGGCGGTCGAACTGGCGCGGCCTCTTCGACGCGGCCATAGCGCACGCCGAGGAGGGCTTCAGCGTCTCGACCCGTCTGTCGGAGTCGGTCGCTGCAGCGGCAGAAAGCCTTGCCACCTTCCCCGCAGCGGCGGAGTACTTCCTGCCGGACGGCGCGCCCCTTGCCGCCGGTGCCACCCTGGTCAATCCCGACTACGCGGCGACGCTGCGCCGGATCGCGGCAGACGGCACGGCCGCCTTCTATACGGGCGAGATCGCGGCCGACATCGTGGCGGCGACCCGCACAGACACCCATCCCGGCCTGCTGTCGGTGACCGACCTTGCCCGCTACGCGGTGATCGAGCGGCCCGCGGTCTGCTATGAGTACCGCAGCGCCGAGGTCTGCGGCATGGGTCCGCCCTCCTCCGGGGCGGTGGCCATCGCGCAGATCCTCGGGATGCTCGAGACTTTCGATCTGGGCGGGATGGGGCCACGGGATGTGGAGGCGCGGCGCCTGATCGGCGATGCGACCCGGCTCGCCTTTGCCGACCGGGGGCGCTACCTCGCTGACAGCGACTTCGTCCCGGTGCCGGTGCAGGGGCTGATCGACCGCAGCTATCTGGCCGAACGGGCCGAACTGCTGCGCGGCGACGATGCCCTGCCGGAGGTCTCGGCGGGCGCGCCGGAGTGGGATCACGCCTTTCTCTGGGGGGATGACCTGCGCGACGAGCGCCCGGGCACCTCGCATATCTCCATCGTCGATGCGGACGGCAACGTGCTGTCGATGACCACGACGATCGAGGGCGCGTTCGGATCGCGGATCTTCGTGCGGGGGCTCCTGCTCAACAACGAGCTGACCGATTTCTCCTTCCGCACCCACGCGAATGGCTGGCCCATCGCCAACCGGGTGGAACCGGGCAAGCGCCCGCGCTCGTCGATGTCGCCCACCATCGTCCTGCGCGACGGGGCGCCGGTGCTGGCCATCGGCAGCCCGGGGGGCGCCACGATCATCGGCTTCACCGCGCAGGCGATCATCGCGCATCTCGACTGGGGCATGGATGTGCAGGAAGCCGTCTCGATGCCGCATCTGGTCAACAGCTTCGGCACCTACCAGATCGAGGCCGGAACCTGGGCCGAGGATCTGACCGAGCCCCTGTCCGGGCTGGGTTTCCAGACGAACGTGACGGCGATGACATCAGGCCTGCACGCGATCTCGCTGGGCGAGGGCCTGCGTGGCGGTGCCGACCCGCGGCGGGAGGGCATTGCCCTGGGCGAGTGACGTCGCCGCGCCGTGACGTCGCAGTGCAGCATCAAATGCTGGGATGAACGGCAAGTCTGCGCCGAGCCTGCGGACAGGCATAGACGTCACACGGGGGGCGGAGAGCGGTCATCTGCTGCCGCCCGTTTGCTCTTGCAAGACCCAAGAACAGAAGACGTTCGTCGCGACCTGCAAGATGGCAAGCTCGGCATCTTGTTCGGCCGTGCGCCCGCACATTGTTTAGGCAATCACGCAAACAGCGCAAAAGCCACCAAAGACCAAGGAACGAACCCTGCTAGCGCCGGGTCCGCTTTGCTTGCCGGTGGGGCACGATGCCTCCGGCCATGATGCAGCCATAGGGGTCGATGCAATCGACCACATCGGCCAGACCATAGTCGCGCATCTGGTCTATCACCGCCCCGGCGCGCTTATAGCTGGAGGGCAGTTCCGAGGCATCCACCGCCCCGGCATGGAAGCGGATGTCCAGCCCAGCCGTTTCCGCCGCCAGCATCTGCGCGGGCGTCACCGCCCCCATCCGGCGGCGATGTTCCGTGCGCGAGAAGTTGCGTCCCGCCCCGTGCGGAGAAAACCCCAGCGCACGCGTGGCGTCGCGTCCACGCACCACCAGAACCGGCTCCGCCATGTTCAGCGGGATCAGGGTCAGACCGGTGGCATCTGATGCATAGCCTTCCCAGGCCGGGGTCGCCCCCTTGCCGTGCAGGAACAGATCGCCGCGACGGAAGACGAAGTTGTGTTCGTTCCAATAGCGGTCGCCCGGCTCGGCACGCAGCGTTTCCACCACGGCCTGATGCAGCGCGTTGTGGTTGGCCTTGGTCCAGCGGCGGATGACCTGCAACGCTGCCCAATAATTGCGCCCCTCATCCGTATCCGCTGGAATCCAGGCGTTCTGCGTCAGCGTGGCAGGCGACAGCCTTCGGCGGAACCTCTCGGCCACCTCCATCCCAGTCTTGTAAAGCAGCCCGCCCGGCCCGCGCGAGCCATGATGGGTGACCATGGCCACCCGCCCTGTGGCGCGGCTCCGCCCGATGAAAATGAAGTGGTTGCCATCGCCCTGCGTGCCCATATGGGCCTGCGCGGCATGCAGCATCCGGTTGCCATTCAGGAAAGGATTGGCCCGGAACTGATCCAGCAAATCCAGCGAGACGGTGAAGCGGTTTCCCTGATCGCGCCCGCCACAACCGAAATTGGTTATTGCCTGCGCGGCGTCCAGCGCGGCTTTCGGATCGACCATGCCCAGATCGGTGATCATCACCGAACAGCAGATGTCAGCCGAATGCATGCCGGGATGGATCGCGTTGCGCGCCGCCACCACACCGCCCACCGGGATAGTGCCCAAGGGTCCCGCCGGGCAGGCATCGGGCATCACGGCGCCTGACTCGACCGTGGGGGTCTTCAGCACCACGGCCATGGTGGCCAGCACCTTGTCGATGTTGTCCTGCTCATCGGCATTTTCGGCGCGGATGCTGACATGCAGCGGCACCTCGCCGGGGCGGCGCAGGGCCAGCGGTTCGGGCGCAGGCGGCGGCAGGTCGGCCTCCAGCATCTGCCGGATGCGGATCAGGCCAAGACCTTCGTCCCGCGCCGTATTGGCCCGGGTCAAAAGTCCGGGGAACGCCGGGCCGGGGCGGTGGCCCCAGGCGATCAGGTCTGCCCCGGTCACGGGGGAAGGTGCATCCTCATTCGTCATCTCATTCACTCACTTATGGGACCCCGGCGACAAGGGATTGGCGACACGTCGTGCTCTATCCATCTGAGCGACGCACCCCCAAAATCTGGGGGGCGCGGCGGGACTCGACCCCGCGACCACGAGGGTGACTGCCTGTAGTGCCGCACGGCATTCGCCGGGGTGTTGAGGCCGGGGCGACATGGGGGAAGAGACCATGGGAAGCCCGGCCACACGAATGACCGCCAGCAAGGTGGGGGCTTGAACCCCACAGGTTATCCGGGGTCGAGTTGTAGTCTCTTCGGCATTCGCCCCGGTTTCGGGGTCCGGCGACAAGGTTTGGCAAGACTTTTCCATGAGCTACACGCTTGCGCGTGGCGCGAGTTGAACGCGCGACCTCCGGTTTACCCGGTGCTCTACCCTGTAGTCCTGCCGGCATTCGCCGGGGTCATCTCCTTCTCAATGGCGCCGGCGACAAGGTCTCGGCGAAACAGGTGCTCTACCGCTGAGCTACCGCCCCAGGGGGCGGGCGGGTTTCGAACCCGCGACCGTCTGTAGTTCCGCCAGCATTCGCCGGGAGGCCTTGGGGCCGGGACACCTGCGCAATGGCTTTCGCCCCCTGCGCGAGGCCGGATTCAAACCGGACGGGATACAGAGTGATCCCGGCCTTGCGCCCCGGCCAGAAGCCCGGGAAAGGCTTACAGCGCCACCGCGCGGATCTGGCCGACCCAATGGTCCGGCCCCATCCGCCCGGCCGCGAAATCGGCGATCTGGTCAAAGACCTGATCCGAGAATCCGCCGATGTTCAGCACGTCCCGCCGCTCGGCCGCCTGCGTCGTGCCAAGGGGCTGGATGTCGATGCAGACCAGTTTCGCCGCCCGGTTCCGGGCCTTGAGCCTGCCCCATTCCGCCATCATCGCCGTGGCCTGCCTGCCCTGCCGACCATCGACCCAGGACTGGTTGTCCGAGACGAAGATCACCAGATCGGGCGCCAGGCCCGCCGCATTCAGTGCTGCCAGCGGCGCCGAACAGTTGGTGCCGCCCCCGCCCAGTGCCGCCAGTTTCGCGGCATTGGTCAGGATCGTGTCACGCGCCTCCAGCGTCGCTTCGCGAACCCCCACCTCGAAGGGCATGACACGGGCCTTGGGGTTCTTGCGCAGCACCGCCGCCGCGACCAAAGCCCCGACATCGATGCACCGCACAACCGAAGTGGCGCCGGGCCGATAGCCGGTGACCGGCGAGGACATGGAGCCCGACACGTCGGGGCAGACCGCAACCGACCCGCTCAGCACCGGCACGTTCGCCACAGACAGTTCCATCGCGTCATGCAGCGCATTGCGCAGCTTTGCGTCCACCTCGGGCGACAGCGCCTTCAGCGTCGCCAGCAGCTGATAGGGCAGCGCCTTCGCAGCCCGGATCCGCCCCGGATCGCGCAGGAGGCCTGCCACATGATCGACCACACCGGGCTTCGTGAAGGCGCCTTTGCGATCCAGCATGTTCAGCCCCTGCCGCAGCATCTGCCACGAGCCCTTGCGCGCCACATCGGCCCATTGGTCCGGCGTCAGCGGCAGATCGGCCAGCATCTGGAACGGCACATCCGGCACTTGTGCCGAAGTCCCCGCCCGGAAGGCCAGCAGATCCTGCACCAGCCGCGGCAGTGCCACCGTATCGGCAGGCTTGCCAATCAGCCACGCATAGAAGGCCTCCCGTTCCGCCGTGCCCGGCTTGGGGTGAACCATCCGGATCACATCTGCCAGCGACGGAGCTTTCCCGACCGAAGCTGCCAGCAGCTGCGCATCCGTGGCCGTGTTCAGCCAGTGCTGCACCATGGCCTTGGGCCGCGAGCCCAGCGATTTCCGCCCGGTCTGCCCCGACCGCAGGATCTGCACGAAGCCGCGCAGCACCTTGCTCGAGGTGACCACCCGACCGAAAACCTGCGCAAACAGCGCCGGATCGCGGGCCGACAGCACCGCCAGCAACAACGCCGGGGTATCCTTCATATGCCCCTTTTCGCGGACATGCACGGCCGTCTGCGCCAGAAACATCGGGTCCACCGCCATCGCCACCTCGACCAGGGTCGAGACCTCGGCTTGTGCGTCCTGATAGTACCCGCCGCCAAAGGTGCCGGTCATCGCCAGCTGCGCCAGCCTGTGCTCGGCACCAGAGGCATAAGCCTTGGCCCCTGCAGCGTTGGTGGCGGTTGCTCGCGGCAGGAGCCGCCCTGCCCGCGATGCAAACACGGATTTGTTTGCCATGATCGAATTCCTTCAGTTTTCGCCCTCTCGTTCTGCCCGGTTCAGGGCGGGACATGAAGAAATTCATGATTTTCGCTCAAGTTGTTGAAAAATAATGACTAAACCACGAATTGGCAGAAAGCCTTCCGTCGAAATTTATCTGATGATATATGGATTTATCCAAAAGGATCACCTCTATGCGCAATGTCGTCATTGGCTTTCTCGGCACCCAGCTCGACATGGGCAAGCGACGCCAATGGCGGCCCTCGGTTCAACTCTGCGCGCACCCCGATTTCCCCATCGACCGGCTGGAACTGATCCACGACCAGCGCCACTACCATCTGGCTTGCAATGTGGCTGCCGCCATCGCCAAGACCTCGCCCCAAACCGAGGTGCGCCTGGTCAGGATCGACATGGCAGACCCTTGGGATTTCCAGGAGGTCTACGGCAAGCTTTACGACCTTGCTGCCGATTACGGGTTTGACGAGGATCGCGAGCGCTATCATGTCCACCTGACCACCGGCACGCATGTGGCGCAGATCTGCTGGTTTCTTCTGACGGAAAGCCGCCACATCCCGGCGCGGCTGGTGCAGACCGGCCCTCCGCGTGATGGCGCGGCGGCACAAGGCACGCTGGATATCATCGACCTTGATCTTGCCCGCTACAACGCTTTGCAGCGTCGGTTCGAGGCGGCCGCGCGGGACCATTCCGCCCTTCTGCTGGGCGGAGTGGACACCGCCAACCCCGAGATGCAGGCCGTGGCCGAACGGCTGGACCTGATTGCCACCGGATCGGACGGACCGATCCTGCTTCTGGGAGAGCCGGGCACCGGAAAATCCGCCCTCGCCGCCCGTATTCATGAGCTGAAACTGGTGCGCCGTCGCATCAAGGGACGGCTGGTGCGGGTCAACTGCGCCACCCTGCGCGGCGGACAGGCGCTGCCCGCCCTGTTTGGCCAGCGCCGCGCCGCGACCGGCGTGGTGGGAAGCGAGCGGCCCGGCTTTCTGCACGAGGCTGACGGGGGCGTTCTGTTTCTTGACCGGATTGATGAGCTAGGTCCGGACGAACAGGCAGCTATGCTGCAGGTGATCGAAACCGGCCGCTATTGCCCGGTCGGGTCAGAGGCCGAGGTGACAGCCCGGTTCCACCTGATCGCCACCGCCGCCAGCGACCCCGGCGCGCTGCTGCGCGCAGGGCGGCTGCGGCCCGATCTGCACGCAAGGCTGTCGCAATGGGTGGTGCGCCTGCCGCCCCTGCGGGAACGACGCCAGGACATTCGGGCGCATCTTCTGGACATGATCGACAGCACCGAGCGTCAGTTGGGCCGCAAGACCGGCTTCAATGCTGATGCGCTGGCCCGCTATCTGAGGTTCGCGCAGGATCCTGCCACCCTGTGGCCGGGCAACCTGCGGGATCTGCAGGCCTCGACCCATCGCATGGCCGTGCTGGCCCAGCGTGGACGCATCACCGTGCCGATGGTCGAGGCCGAGATCGCAACGCTGACCGACCAATGGAGCGCCGCAACAGCCGATCTGGACGAGGCCTTGCTGGCAGAACTCCTCCCGGATGCCGTTGGTCTGGATGAATTCGAACGCGCCCAACTGGCCGCCGTCGTCCGCGCCTGCCGGGAATGTGCCAGCCTTTCGGCGGCGGGGCGTCGGCTGTTCGCCGTATCGCGGAAAGAAAAAGCCAGCCAGAACGACGCCGACCGGCTGCGCAAGTATTTGTCGCGCTTTGGCCTCGACTGGGGAACAGTGACCGGCAATCAGCCCGGCTGACGGCCACACCAGCATCTCGGACGTTTTTCCTCTTTCCACGGTGACAACAGCCTTTTGTGAAACCCTTCCCACCCCGCCGGTGCGGCGGAAAGTCTGAGTGGCCGCTTTGGGACAAGCCGCGGGGAAGCGCGCCCTCGGAATCATCGAGGAGACTGACACCCCTGCGGACTGCAATGCCTCTGCGCCGGGAAATCTCATTGTCAGGTTTATGAACCAATAAGAACCTCCGCGGGGTCGATCTGCCCGGTCGACATACCCGCGGAGCCACCGATGGCCATGATCGCGCGGGCTCCAGATCGGCGCCCGCAACGCGCTCCGTTCGGAGCTGCGCCCAAACCACCTCCGCTCGGTGGGACAAGCAGCGCGCCGTAAAGCAAGCGCATTCCGGCCTTGAACGGGTTGGGAGGGAGCGTAGGTGCGAAGCTCGTGACGGTCGCCGTTTATGGGCTCCAAAATGACCTTGAGCCGATAGTTAAGGCAATTTCGAAAACTGCATTCGCGGGCATGACCTTATGCCGCCATTTCCATACTCGGGCGCGCGGTCGAAACCGTGCGGCCAAACCGATGCTTGCAGCCAGAATCAGCCTTGGGTCCCGTATAACGTATTCCTGATCGCGAAGATCGCCGCCCCACAGGCGCTTGGGTCACCGCGCACAGCACCGGGCAGGCAGAGCGGGCCGCGCATCGGGTTGCCGAGCCGGTCCCGGATTTCGAACGGGCAATGCGCGGCGATCAGGCTGCGCAGGTCGTCATGCGCTTCGCCGCCGATGATGATGGCTGCCGGATCCAGAATGCCCCAGAGAGCGCGGGTCAGCTGATGCAGCGCGGGATGAACCTCCTCCACCCAGGCCTCGACCAGATCCCAGCCGGGCGTTCCGCGCCGTGGGATTGCCTTGATCGAGGCCACCTCATGACCGTGTTCGCGCAAGTAGCGCAGCAGATTACCCAAGGCGGGGCGATGCGGCTTCTGGTCCAGGTTGAACAGCGTCGTCAGCTCGCCCGCGTTCCAATGCGCGCCGAATGACAGGTTGCCTTCGACCATGAACCCGCCGCCGAGCCCGTAGTTCAGCGAGACATAGGCGAAGGTCGGGAAGCGCTGGCCATGGCCGGTCCAAGCCTCCGCGATGGCGCCCAGCTTGGCGCTGTTCTCGGCATAGACTAACGGGCCCAGGGCTTGGGCGAAGGCGGCGCGGATCGGCATGTCATACCAGCGGTCTAGCTGCACGATGGTGCGGAACTGATCCTGCCCGGCCGCGCGGAAGCCCTGCATCGCGACCCCGAGGCCGGCATGGCGGGCGGGGTCCAGCCTCTGGCGCGAGATCAGCATCGCGGACAGGCGGGCGGTTTCGGCAATCACTGCCGGGGGATCATCGGGATCCGATCGCAGCGTCTCTTCGGCCAGGACCGCGCCGGTCAGATCGGTCAGCACCAGTTCGGCTGAGGCGGCATTGATCGACAGGCCGAAGGCGAAGGCGCCCGCCGGGTTCAGCTGGAACGGCGGCGTGGGCTTGCCCCGCCCTTCGGTCGCAGGGCCGCTTTGGCGGATCAGCCCCTGTTCCTCCAGCTGCGTGGTCAGGCGGTGCAGCGACTGCTGCGGCAGACCCAGCTGGTTTTGCAACCGCGTCCGGGTGGTTCCCGGCTGACGGCGGATCATGTCCAGCACGAGGCCTTGGCTTTTACTGACTGATATCAGGTTACTAGACATCTTCCCTCCATTCTTTCGGCCTGCGGTGAAGAGTGTCACATTATTTTCACTCACGACAGGTATTAGTTAATAACTCATAACGGGTAATAAATTGGAGCCCTGATGTCCGGCCTTGTCGCCCAACACATCCGCATGGAATTTGGCACGCATACTGCGGTGTCGGATGCGCATTTCTCGGTCGCAGAGGGCGAGTTCGTCACGCTGCTTGGCCCTTCGGGCTGTGGCAAGACCACGCTGCTGAAGATCATCGCGGGCTTTCTGGCGCCAAGCGCCGGGCGGATCCTGATGGGCGGCGTGGATGTGACCGATGTGCCTCCCGAGGCTCGTGACACGGCCATGTGCTTTCAATCCTATGCGCTGTTCCCGCATCTGGATGTGCGGGCCAATCTGGAATTCGGGCTGCGCCAGAAACGTGTGGCCCACGCCGAGCGCAGCCGCCGTCTGGACAGCGTGATCGCGCAACTGGAACTGGGCGCGCATCTGGCCAAGCTGCGCGATCAGGTGCGGATCGAGATCCGCCGCATCCAGCGCACCCATGGGCTGACCGCGCTTTATGTCACCCATGATCAGGCCGAGGCGCTGTCAATGTCGGACCGGATCTTTGTGATGAACCGCGGCGTGATCGAGCAGGAAGCCGCGCCGGAAGTGCTGTATCACCAGCCCCGCACGGCCTTTGTCGCGGATTTCATCGGCGCGGCGAATATCCTGCCGGTGCTGGACCAACAGCCTTTGGCCGAGGGCAGTCTGGTGCGGACCCCGATGGGGGCTTTGACCATGGCTGGCACTGTCACCGGCCCCGCCATCGCCTGGAGGCCAGAGCGCGCGCGGATCCTGCCCCCGGGGGCTAGGGCGGTGAATGCCTTCGAGGCAAGGATCACCGACCGCGCCTTTGTTGGCGATCACATCGACCTGCAGGTCGAGATCAACGGTCTGATTCAGCGCCTTCGCCTGCCGCACTGTCCGCAGGCGGTGGGTGAAGTGCTGCGCTTTGCGCTGGACCTTGAAGATATCCTGCCGCTGGAGCAGGGCGCATGAGCACGCGCGCGCATCCGGTCTGGCCGAAGCTGCGGCTTCTGGCCCTGCTGGCGTCCGGGCTGGGGGTGATCCTTGTGCTGATCGGCGCCGTAGCCTGGATCGCGCTGGCGCAGAGCTTTGGACTGCACAACCCAATGGGCGAGGACCGGCTGACGCTGGACCATTGGGAAAAGATGCTGGACCGCAGGCTCTATCTGCGCGCCGTGGGCTATTCGCTGTGGCTGGGGTTCGCGGCGGCGCTGATCTCGGTGGCGCTGGCCTATCCGCTGGCGATCTGGCTGCGACGACCCTTTCGCGGTTCGGCTTTGGTCTCGGCCGTGCTGCAGGCGCCTTTGTTGGTGCATGGGCTGGTGGCGGCTTTCCTGTTCGTCAACATCATCGCCTATCACGGGCTGGTCAATCAACTGATGGTCGCGCTTGGGGTCTGGGCCGAGCCCCGGCAGCTGCAGAATGACCGCAATGCGTGGGGCGTGCTGATCCTGCAGGTGTGGAAAAACCTGCCCTTCGCGCTCTTGGTGTTGTCGGGTTCGGTGCGTGCGATCGGCGATGACATTCTGGATGCGGCGCGAGATCTGGGCGCGGGCGCCTTCGCGCGGTTCCGCCGGGTGATCCTGCCGCTGTCCCTGTCGGCGCTCCAGGCGGCGCTGACCATCGTCTTTATCGGCGCTTTGGCCGACTACAGCTTTCAGGTCATCGCCGGGCCGACCAACGCGCAAAGCCTTGCCCAGCTGATGGTGTTCAGCCGGGCCCGCAGCTGGCACGAGGCCGCGGTGGTGGGCGTGACGCTGATGGTTCTATCCCTGCTGGGGGCGGCACTGATCGCGGTCCTGTCACGTGCGCTGCGCCTGCGGGGGGTGCTGTGATGACGCTGAACCGCGCGCTTTTCGTTGCCCTCTTGCTCATCGGCACCCTTTGGCTGGCCCTGCCCTTCGGGATGGCGATCCTTTGGTCGCTGGTCGATGCCTCGACCCCTTGGACACCCGATCACATCCTGCCTCCGGCCATCTCATTGGATCGGTGGCGCAACATGCTGGGCAATCCCGTGCTGCAGGTGGCGCTGCTGAATTCGTATTTGCTGGCGCCCACTGCCGCGCTGATGACCCTGACACTGACGCTGCCCACCGCCTACGCGCTTGGCCGCATCCCGTTTCGCGGACGCGAGATCGCCCGGATGCTGACGCTCTTGCCGCTGGTGGTGCCCGGCTTCGTGACGGCGATCTTCCTGACCGCGCTTCTGCACCGGATCGGCTTTACGGGGTCGCGGTTCTGGGCGGTGGCCTTCTCGCATGCGCTGCTGTTCCTGCCCTATGCGATCCGCATCCTTTCAGTCAGCTTCGAGCAGGTGCGTCAGGACCATATCGACGCCGCGCGCGATCTGGGGGCCAGCCCGCTGGCGCGGTTCCGCGTCGCTTGGCTGCCCGCGCTGAAACCGGGGCTGCTGGCCGCCTTCCTGATTGTCTTCATCCAGTCGATAGAGGAATTCGCCATCGCCTTCATTCTGGGCTCGCCGGATTTCACCACCATTCCCACACTGCTTTACGCCCGGCTTGGGCAGGATTTCGTGCGCCCCGATGCGGCGGTGCTGTCGCTGATCCTGGTGCTGCCCAACGTGATCCTGATGCTGATCCTTGAACAGCTGCTGCGCTCGGCCAACCCGTCGCTCAGTTCGGGCAAGGGCTGATGTTTTCCTCTCTCCGACACCCCAAAAGGACCCTTCCGATGAAAAAGTTGATGATTTCCGCCACCGCGCTGGCCCTGCTTGGCCTGCCCGCCCTGGCCAATGATCTGGCCGGCAAAAGCTGGGACGAGATCGTCGCCCAAGCCAGGACCGAGGGCGAGGTGACCTGGTATGTCTGGCACCTGCAAGATGCGCTGCGCGAGGCGGTCAAGCCCTTCGAGGCGGAGTATGGCATCAAGGTCACCATCGCCGAGGGCACCATCGGCGGCCATTTCGACAAGGTTCTGGCCGACCGCATGCGCAAGACCGGCGATGTTGATGTGCATGCCCTAGGCTTTGACCGCTACGAGGGCATGGATCTGGCCGGACTTTATATCCCGCTGCACATCCTGCCCCCCGACAGCGGCCGCGCCTATGAGGTGACGGGTGTCTCGGGTCAGGGTCATGCCGTGGCCTATTGGGGCAACCAAAGCGGCATCGCCTATGACCCAGCCAAGGTGGATGAGACCGACCTGCCGCAGAACGCGGCGGAGTTTGCGGAATTCTGGGCGGCAAACCCTGGTAAATTCGGCTTCAACTATGAAAACGGCGGCGCGGGCCCATCCTTCTATACCAACGTCATCGTCAATCTAGGCGGTTGGGACCGCGCTGATGGCACCGAAGATGTCAATCGGCTGATGGCGCTGGAACCCGCCATGGCCTTCTTCCGTGACAATGGGCCGAACTATGTCATCACTGCATCGAATGCCGACAGCATCACCCGCCTGTCGGACGGCGAACTGGTGATGGTCTCGGCCTGGGAGGACCATCTTGCCGGTCTGCAGCAGCGCGGCGAAGTGCGCAAAGACCTGAAATTCTATGTCCCCGAGATGGGTATGAATGGCGGTGGCAATGGCGTTGGCATTCCGCTGAACGCGCCACATCCCGCCGCCGCAGCAGTCTTCGTGAACTGGCTGGCATCTGCTGAAACTCAGTCCATGTTCAATGCCACATTCGGCACGGTTCCGATGAATGCCGCAGCTGACAGCAGCAAGGCACTCGTCTCGCCCGAGGATCGCGCCAACCAGGTGGCCGCTCCCGCCCGGCCCTTCCGTGACAGCGTCGAGGCATATTTCATCGAAAATGTGATCCTGGAGCGCTGACCTCAGCCGCGAACCAACCGGCCACGGGGAAATCTTGCCGTGGCCGATACCTTCTTACCTGTTCCAAAGGACCAACGAAATTATGATCCCCTCCAGCCCTGCCGCCTTCGCTCCTCTGCAAGAGTTTCTGGCCGATAAAAGTTGGCAAGGTGCCACTGTGGCCCATCGCGGTGCCTGGCAGGACACGGCAGAGAACTCGGTGGCGGCGGTCGAGCGCGCCATCGCTCTTGGCGTGGCCTTTGCCGAGATCGACGTGCAGGAAAGCCGCGATGGGCAGCTGTTCTGCCTGCATGACATGTCGCTGATGCGGACGGCGGGTCTGCCGGTGATGCCTGCTGCGCTGGATTGGGCGACCCTCGGGACTGTGCGGTTGCGGAAGGGGGCAGGTGGACCGGATGCCGCGTTTAGCGACCAGACCTTGCCGCTTTTCGACCAGATCCTAGAGACCGCACGGGGCCGGATCTATCTTGATATCGATGCGAAATCGCCTGTCCTGCTGCCCGCCATTGCCAAGGCTGTGCGGCGACATGGCATGAGCGATGCGGTCAACGTCAAGCTATGGGCAACCGGCCCCAGCGAGGTCGCTGCTCTGCGCGCACACTTGGCGGATTTGGGGCTTATCGCCAAACCGATCTGCTTTGTCGGCGCGGGGGCAAGTGACGCGGTCGCAGGCCTGCTGGCCGATGTGGGTGCACCGATGGTTGAGGCGTTCTTCGAGGATTGGCCGCAGGCGGAGGCATTCGGCGCGCGCATGATGGCTGCGGGCCGGGATATTTTCGTCAATACGCTGGATCAGATCGCATCGACCGGCCTGACCGACACCCATGCGTTGCGTGACGCCGATGCGGTCTGGGGACGACTGATGCGCGCAGGGATGCGCCTCATGCAGACCGATCTTCCCGAAGCGCTGCAAGAGCATCTCGGCCAGACGTCCTTGCCGGCCGCCGCTCCCGCCCATTGAGGCGGGCAGCCGGTATCCCGCCAGCCTCTGCCCGTCCGAACTCGGGCCACTGACAGACAGCCGCTGCGGATCGTATTGGTCCCCAGCCCTTTTTCCGGGTGATCACTATGACAGACTCCAAGATGGGTCATGCCCTATTTCTGCACACGCTGATCCGGGATGCCGGCGGCCTCGCCTTGCAGCATTTTAACAGCCGTCCTGCTGGATTTGCGCTCAAAGGGCCGCAGGATCCGGTGACCGAGGCTGATCTGGCCGTCGAACAGTTCATCCGGTCGCGTGTGGCAGCAGCCTTCCCGGACGATGGCTTTCTGGGCGAAGAAAGCGGAGCAAGCGGCGGTGAAAACGTCTGGGTTGTCGATCCGATTGACGGAACCGACAATTTTGCACGCGGCATCCCCCATTTCTGCGTCTCGATCGCATATGTCGTGAACGGTCAAACCCGATTGGGCGCCATCTTTAACCCCTGCACATCCGAGCTTTACCTAGCCGAAAAAGGGCGTGGGGCAACGAAGAACGGACTCCGCCTGGCCGTTTCTGAAAATCCGCCAGCTTGTTCGGCGGTCGAGCTAGGCTGGTCAAGCCGCGTTTCACGCAGCGCCTATACAGCCGCGCTTCACCGGCTGCTTGATGCGGGTGCAAATGTCCGCCGCCATGGCTCAGGTGCCTTGGGGTTGGCTTGGGTCGCCGAAGGTCGAACCGATGGATATGCCGAACTGCACATGAATTCCTGGGATGCTCTGGCAGGGCTTTTGATGGTGCGCGAAGCGGGTGGTGTGACCACCGAAGGAGCCGATTCCGGAGAGCGGCTGTTCAAAGGGGGGCCGTCTTTGCCGCAAACTTGCTTCTGGCACCGCTCATGACCGAGCGCTCTGGTGCCGAGGCCGTCTTTACGGGCTGAGCAGGATGTCTTGTCGCGATCAATAAGGCCTCACCTATCCAGAGGGCAGCCCAAGACACCAGAAGATCCGCAAAGATCTGGGAGGAAGGCCCGCAGAGCTGCAATCTCTTGACGGATTGCGCTGCGCGCTGCCTGAGCGGCGGTTTCGGCCAAAGTCGCGGCGATAGGGCGATCAGGCCCGTGCTGTTGAATGGCTAACATTTAGCCATTCAACACATAATCCCTGAGAGCCTTGATGTCTGCGAGATCTGGCATCCTGTGGATCATCCGGTGACAATTTGCGCAAAGGACGGCCAGATCAGAAACATTCAAGGGGCGCGTCTCGAAATTCTCTGAGTAGGGCGCACCACTGCTGATAAATATCACAGTCACGCCTGAGATCTCTTCGGCGCCTCTATGTCCGCCCAGACGGGCTAAGTCACCCCCCTCCTTCCTTCGGAAGATGGCCATAAATGAAGCCATCGGACGCTCGTGAGAAATTATGAGCTTCATGGGCTGACTGGCCGCTCTGTCCGTATCTCATGGCGGGTTTTGCGGTTAGGGTCTCTCCGTCAAATCGGGGGAAGTTCTCTACCCGAGCCAGGAGGTAAGCCATTTACTCACACCATAATTTGGGATCACGCTTAAAGAGCTGTGCGAATCTTATAAACAAAATACCACTGCGGAAAGCCTTCAAGTAATTTCGCAGACCTATCAACCCGGTTTATTCATCCAAATCGATGGGGGCAGGTTGCGTGCGCCTGAAAGCGCCGTAGAATCAAGTTGCTACACCAAAATCCGCCAGCAGCTTCGGACGCACGCATGGGTGAAACGCTACGGCCGGTCACGGCCGGATTCAACCGCTCTCTTTCGATCGAAACTCGCGCCGAGCGCCTGACGGGCGATCCTGGCGCAGTACTGCTGCGAGAAGCTCTCGACGCGACCGGGATTATCGGCTGGATGGCGGCGCGGATGAAGGACAGCCGCCGCCAAGCCGATGTCGTGCATGACCTGCCGTCGCTCTTGCGGACCATGGTGCTCCTGGTCGCTCAGGGTTGGCAGGACCACGACGATG
>NZ_FNEJ01000001.1 GCF_900100085.1 Salipiger marinus | reverse complement strand
GAAATCACTCCGGGGCAGACATCCGATTACCTGGGGTTCGACCTGGTCATGGTCAACAACCTGCCAGAGCCGAGCGTCCTGCTGGCTGACAGAGGCTATGATGCTGACCGCATTCGGAAAAAGATGGAGGCGCGGGAGGTGCTCACCCAAATTCCCATGCGCAAATCACGCAGGATGCGCGTGGGTGTGGATCATTCTCTCTATTCCTTGCGCAACCTTGTCGAGCGGTGCTTCAACAAGTTGAAAAACGCACGCCGTGTCGCCACACGCTACGACAAAACCGCTGAGAGCTTCTTGGGCTTCATCGACATCACCTCCATCCGACTTTGGCTGCGCCTTTTGTCAACATGACCTAGTTCGCTCAGGCGGAGAGGGACAAAGACTTGGCGCGCAAGAAATTTCAGTCGCGCCGAGATTTCCTTCGCCCTCCGGCGCAAGCGCAGTCCCAGCAGAACCACCTCTAGAAGACCTGCCCTTGTCGGATGTGGTCAGGCAGGTCGCAGGCAGCAAGGCAGCGTCGCCGACATCACCCCAAACTTTTCCCTCCGTCGCAAGATCTGCGGGTAGGGTTTCTCCCCCTGCGATTAGCGTATCTGTGTTGGCTGGGGATCGGGCGAACACAGGTGACGAGGCGGTATTGCCTGAGACAAGTCGTCTGCCACCTGTTGACGGTCATGCAGTTTTGGCGAGTTCGCTCAAGGCTAGTTTCCACCCGCCTACTCCAGATGCGCAACGCAGCGACAATATGGTGTCGCCCCGTGCACAGAGATCAACGGTTACATCCGTCCCGACCCGCTCCGTCACGGGCGAGCCAGTTCCGGTCGCTCAGGCCCTGTCGACTGAGAGGGCACAAAGCGCCAGTGACGTGACAATGCCCCCTATGCCAAAAGCACCTTTTTCCTTTGTTGTAAGCCGTCTTGCTACGGAAAAGACCGCTTCGTCTGAGCTGACGATAACAAATCCAGATCTGCAAAGCGTAGTTGAGACGGAATCACCCGCAGCAAGATCACCGCAGCGCCCCAGTGTCGCGGATTCAGGTGCGGCTGTCCCATTCCAGGCCAACCATCCTCTGCCGGATACAGAAGGGAGGCACGTAACTGGAAACAAGGCGCGACCCGCTTCAAGCCCGGTCCTTCCTTCAGCCGCAACCCCTCTGGTTCCGGCGGAATCTTGGCCGTCATTTGAAGTAGATGCCGCGCCGCGCCGTTCAGAAACTCCTGTCCTGCCAGCGGCTGTCAGACCGGAGCTTGCACCAGCTATGGCTCCAAAGCCTGATAGCGCAACAGCCGAGATCTTGGAGTTGCCTACGGGGGGAAGGGAGAAGAAAGACATACCTGTCTCAACGCAGACCCACCAATGGGATTCGGGGTTCCCTATCCGAGCTGACGCCAAGATTCTGACCCCAGATCCGGCCTCTCAGGCGGAGGCCGTGACTATGCGCCCGCCAGCTCCCACAACCGACCCTTCACGGGGCGCCTCGACCGTACCGCCTGAGTTGCTCAAAATAGGAGCACAGAGCCAACCGCTGGACGAGCGAAGTGAGGCGGCGGGTGAAATGCTCCCGCGGAGCGCTGATGAAGAGGCGAGTGCGCCTGTGCCGCTGGCGCGCTCTCACTTCAAAGTGGCCTCGGTGGATGAGGTGCAAGTGCGGGGGGGGCCGCCTCTGCAAAGCACGGCGTCTGTCGATCAGCCACCTGCCGAGATTCGTGTCCGCCCCGTTGCGTCGGTCACAGCGCAACAGCCCTCACCGGAGACCGGACGAAGGACAGAAGAGGCGTTGCCTGTACGCATAGACGAGACTGCTTTGGGGCAAGGGCCATCCGCTACGGAGCGAATGCCAACCAAAGCTTTTGCTTTCCCAAGGACTGTTCATAAAAATCCGCCCTTAAACATCCCTTCCAAAGATGTCGTTTTCAATGGCGTGTCTCAGCAAGATGCCCCTCTGTCGCGACAGCGCGGCGCGTCTGTGCTGGCCCCGCGGATCGAGGAGCCGGAAGACCCGAAAATCGATCCCCTTCCTGCTGTCGCCGAGCCGCGCGCGCCACAGGCGACCTCGGGTTTGCAGCTACGAGCGCACCGGCACGAAACAGCAATGCAGGTGATTCGTCAGATCGGGGAGGCCATCGTAGACCGAGGGGGCGATGTAGTGGAACTGCGTCTGGAACCGGAGGAGCTTGGCCATGTCCGGTTCCGCATGACCGGGGGCGAGCATGCTCTGAGCGTGACAATCTTGGCGGACCGCCCCGAAACGCTTGATCTTCTGCGGCGGCATGTCGACCAGCTGGCGCGGCATCTCGACGATCTCGGCTGTTCCGCGACGCAGTTCCGGTTTGGCGAGGGTTCAGGGCAAGGGGGCGCCTTTCACGGTCCCTTTGCCGGGGGAGACGGACCTGAAGACCTTGACGCAATTCCGCAAAACGACACCAGCGAGCCTTCATCCGGGCTCGACATACGGGTTTAGGAGACTCAGATGGACCTGACCAGCACGCAGACCATTTCCCCGACCACGGCTCTGACTGCCACGCCTCAAACTCCACCAGCTGTGTTGAACAGCGACTTTGAGACGTTTCTCCGCATGCTTACGACGCAGGCCCAAAACCAGGATCCGTTCAATCCTGTCGATGCCACCGAATATGCGTCGCAACTGGCAACATTTTCTTCGGTTGAACAGCAGGTAAAGACCAACCAGATTCTCGCCGGACTGGCCGAGCAGGTGACGGGCAGCGCGTTTGAGCGCATTGCGGGCTGGATCGGGATGGAGGCTTTGGTGGACACTCCGGTGCGGTTTGAAGGAGTTCCGGTGACCCTGCGCCTTGATCCGCACAAGGAAGCGGAGTCGGCCAAGCTGGTTGTCAGGAATGAGGCGGGCACGGTCCTTCAGTCGGTGGCCGTGGACCTATCGAAGCCCGAATTGGAGTGGACGGGGCTGGACGAGTCCGGTGCCGCGCATCCAAGCGGCCTCTATCGGTTCGAAATCGAGAGCTATCGGGGAGAAGAGCTGCTTTCGACCACCCCCGCTTTGACCTATGCGCGGGTGCAGGAGGTGCGGCAGCAGGGAACGGATGTGCTGCTGACGCTCGCCAACGGCACCCACCTGTCTGCCGCGGAAGTCCAAGGGCTGCGCACCCCAAATGGCTGAGCCGGTTCGCCTAAAGCCAGCTTTGCATAAGGGTGACGGCTGCCGCTCCGATCGCTGCGCCGAAGACAAGCCACAGGGCGTTTCTCCGCCAGCGCCGGTCCGGGTGGCGGTCCTTCTGCTCCGCCTGGCGTATCAGCGCCTCTTCCACAAGGCCCGGCAGTCTTGGTCCAAACCGCGCCAGCACCACGGCCGTGCGCTGCAGGTCGCGCAGCACGGCGCGCGGTCCGATCGACGTCTTGATGTACTGCTCAACAACGGGATGCGCGACGCTCCAGATGTTCATGCGGGGGTTGAGCGATCGCGCGACACCTTCGACCACGACCATGGTGCGCTGCAGCAGGATCAGCTCTGTCCGCGTTTCCATCCCGAAACGCTCGGTCACGTCGAACAGATAGCTGAGCAGCCGCGCCATGGAGATGCGGGTGGCATCCATGCCAAAGATCGGCTCGCCGACGGCGCGCAGCGCGCGGGCGAATTCATCCACGTCGCGATCGGCTGGCACATAGCCCGCCTCGAAATGCACCTCGGCCACGCGCCGGTAATCGCGCCGGATGAAGCCATAAAGGATCTCTGCATACACGCGCCGGGTGTATTCATCGATATGGCCCATGATTCCAAAATCATAGGCGATGATGTCGCCATTGGGCGCCACCTTCAGGTTCCCCTGATGCATGTCGGCGTGGAAGAATCCGTCGCGCAGGGCATGGTTGAGAAAGAGCTGCAGAACCCGCTCGCTGAGCGCGACGCGGTCATGTCCTGCGGCGTCGATCGCGGCATTGTCCCCAAGCGGCACGCCTTCCGCCCAGCTCATGGTCATCACCCGCCGTCCGGACAGGCCCCAGACCACCTCCGGCAAGGAAAAGCCTGCATCATTGGCGGTGTTGGCGGCAAATTCACTGGCGGAGGCGCTTTCCAGCCGGAAATCCAGCTCGCCCATCACCACGCCTTCAAAATGGGCGATCACGTCCCGGGGCCGCAGGCGGCGCGAGGCCGGAGACAGGAATTCGATCACATCGGCGGCGAGCCAGAAGGCATCCACATCACGACGGAACGCGCGTTCGATCCCGGGCCGCAGCACCTTGACCGCGACCGTCTCCCCCGTTTCGGCCAGCCGCGCCTTGTGGACCTGCGCGATGGAGGCGGCCGCGACGGGGGCGCTGAATTCGGAAAAGACCTGATCCACGGGAAGACCAAGCTCGGCCTCGATCTGGGCCTTGGCGGCCTCGGTCGGGAAGGGGGGCAGCTTGTCCTGCAGCACCCGCAGCTGATTGGCAAGCTCGTCGCCGACCACGTCAGGCCGGGTCGAAAGCACCTGCCCGAACTTGATATAGGCGGGGCCAAGGGCCGAAAGGGCGCGCGGCGCCGGGGGCATCGACGGGTCGCCTTCGATCCCGAGCCATTTGAAGGGCCAGCCCAGCACCCGCGCGGCGACGCGCAGCGCAGGCGGGGCCTCCATCGCGTCCAGCACCACACGCATCGCCCCCGTGCGCTCCAGCGTGGCGCCGGTGCGCACGAGCCGCCAGATATTGTGCGGTCCCTTCATCCTAGATCTTCCACCCCGAATGCAGGCAGGCGATGCCAAGGCTCAGGTTGCGATACTTGGCATTGCCGAAGCCTGCCTCCCTGACCATCTGCAGGAACCGGTCCTGATCCGGGAAGCGGCGGATCGATTCCACCAGATACTGGTAGCTGTCGCGGTCATTCGCGATGACCTGTCCCATGCGGGGAATGATGTGGAAGGAATAGAGGTCATAGACCTTCTGCATCATCTCGTTGGGAATCTGGCTGAATTCCAGAACCATCAGCCGCCCGCCGGGACGCAGCACACGGAACGCCTCGTTCAGCGCCTGCTGGGGCTGGGTCACGTTCCGGATCCCGAAGGAAATCGTGTAAACGTCGAAGCTGTTGTCGGCAAAGGGCAGCGCCATGGCATCCCCAACCACCCAGTCCAGACTGTCGGCGCGGGCCGCCGCCTCGGCGCGCTTCCGGCCTTCGATCAGCATGGGCTCGGTCAGATCGCAGACGGTGGCATGGCCGGACCCGGCGCGGTCCAGAAAGCGGAAGGCGATGTCGCCGGTGCCGCCCGCCACGTCCAGCAGCCGCTGTCCCTTCCGCGGCGCGAGCCAGTCCATCATCGCATCCTTCCAGATGCGGTGGATGCCAAAGGACATGGCGTCGTTCATCACGTCATATTTCGACGCGACGGAGCCGAAGACGCCGCGCACGCGGCCCGCCTTTTCGCTTTCAGGGATTTCGGTAAAGCCGAAATGCGTGGTTTTTGCGTTCTCGTCGGTCATGGGCCTTGTGTCCTTCCGTCCGCACCTCCTTATAGGGCGCGCGTGCCGCGCTGCAATGCGGCCCTTTGGAAAGGAACCCCATGCCCGAACTGCCCGAGGTCGAAACGGTGCGCGCCGGACTTGCCCCCGTGATGGAGGGGCAGGTGATCGCAGAGGCGCGGGTGAACCGGGCGGATCTGCGCTGGCCCTTCCCGCCGCGCATGGCAGACAGGCTGAGCGGGGCAAGGATTCTGCGGCTGCGGCGGCGGTCCAAATACCTTCTGGCCGATCTCGACCGGGGCGAAACCCTGCTGATCCATCTGGGCATGTCGGGGCGGATGCTGGTGTCGGGCGATGCGCTGGGACGGTTCGTGCACGACCATCCTGCCGCGCAGAAGCACGATCATGTGATCTTCGACATGGCTACGGGGGTGCGCATCACCTTCAACGATCCACGCCGCTTTGGCGCCATGGATCTGATGCCGACCACGGGCGCGGAGTCGCATCCGCTGCTGGCGGCGCTGGGACCGGAACCGCTGGGCAACGCCTTTTCCGAATCCCATCTGCTGGCGGCGCTGGCCGGGCGCAGCCTGCCGGTCAAAAGCGCGCTTCTGGACCAGAAGATCGTCGCCGGGCTGGGCAATATCTATGTCTGCGAGGCGCTTTACCGGGCCCGGCTGCATCCCGCCCGTCGCGTCAACCAGATCGCGCCGGAGCAGCTGGCGGCGCTGGTGCCGATCATCCGCGCGGTGCTGACCGAGGCGATTGCCGCGGGCGGATCGTCGCTGCGCGATTTCCGCCAAGCCGATGGCGAGCTTGGCTATTTCCAGCACAGCTTCGATGTTTACGGACGCGAGGGGCAGCCCTGCCGCACCCCCGGTTGCGCAAACATGATCCACCGTCTGGTGCAGTCTGGCCGGTCGTCCTTCTACTGTCCGGACTGCCAAAGATAGCTTGATTGCAGGCATCAAGTTGTTAAGGCTGCGCGACAATGCCAACGGACGGGAGCCCGAAGTCATGGCCTATGAGACGATTATCGTCGAAGTAGACGACGAGGTCGCTACGATCACCCTGAACCGACCCGATGCCCTGAACGCGCTCAACAGCCAGCTTCTGGGCGAGCTGTCGCAGGCGCTGGCCGAGGTGGATGCCAGCGACAAGGTGCGGTGCATCATCGTGACCGGCTCGGCCAAGGCCTTTGCCGCCGGGGCCGACATCAAGGAGATGTCCGAGAAGAGCTTTGTCGAGATGTTCCTCGGCGATTATTTCGGCACGGCCTCTGACGCGATCGGACGCGTGCGCAAGCCCGTGATTGCGGCGGTGTCGGGCTATGCGCTGGGCGGCGGCTGCGAACTGGCGATGATGTGCGACTTCATCATCGCGTCGGACACGGCGAAATTCGGCCAGCCCGAGATCAATCTGGGCGTGATCGCCGGCATCGGCGGCACGCAGCGCCTGACGCGTTATGTGGGCAAGTCCAAAAGCATGGACATGCACCTGACGGGCCGGTTCATGGATGCCGAAGAGGCGGAGCGTGCGGGGCTGGTCAGCCGCGTCGTGCCCGCCAAGCAGCTGATGGACGAGGCGCATCAGGCGGCGGCCAAGATCGCCGAAAAATCGGTGCTGGCCACCATGGCGGCCAAGCAGGCGGTGAACCGCGCCTATGAAACGACCCTGACCGAAGGCCTGATGGCCGAACGCAGCCTGTTTCAGTCGCTTTTCGCCACGGAAGACCAGAAAGAAGGCATGGCCGCCTTTCTGGAGAAGCGCACCGCGCAGTTCCGCGACCGCTGAGCCGGAACCGGGCCCGCCGCGACGGGCGGGCCCCAGAGATCATTTCTGCAGCGGCCCGCGCACGCGGCGGATGGCGGCCTGAATCGCGCGCCAGTCCTGCGCTTCGGCGGTCTGGCCACTGGCGGTCTTTTCCCGGGCCTTCTGGGCGGCTTCCGCTTCGGCCCGTCCGCCATGGCTGCGGTAAAGCGCCTGAGCGGCCTGAGAGATCTGCATCGCGTTCATGTCTGTCCTCCTCGGTCAGAATGGGCTCGTCCCCTGCTTGCAGGGACTCCCCTTTTACAGGATTTTTGCCCAAAATCCCATGTCGGATGCCGCCGGGGCTTTGCATTGGGCGGAAAATGGTCTATGCGCCGCCGTTACATGCGCGTGATGCCCGCTCTGGCAGGAATCGGTCCGACAATGACAGGTCCGGGTCTGGCGGCTTTCGCGCGCCCAAAATTCAGACCCTGAGACAAAGACAGGACCGATCCAAATGGCAAATTCGCCCCAGTCCAAGAAGCGCGCTCGTCAGAACGAGAAGCGTCACGCCGTCAACAAAGCCCGCCGGTCGCGCATCCGCACCTTCCTGCGCAAGGTCGAAGAGGCGCTGGCCTCTGGCGACAAGGACGCCGCCACCGCCGCCCTGCGCGCCGCTCAGCCCGAGCTGATGCGTGGTGTGACCAAGGGCGTCTTCCACAAGAACACCGCCTCGCGCAAGATTTCGCGCCTGTCCTCGCGGGTCAAATCGCTGGGCTGAAAAGCCACACAGGACATTTGTCTTGATGGAAAAGGCGCCACTTCATGTGGTGCCTTTTTTCGTTTCAGACCCTACATTTACGAAAGATAGATTCTTTTAGGGGATTCACCGGAGTCAAGTTTGAAGATCGGTTGCTGCCGTTCCGCGAAGGTTGGTAATTTGCCCGAGCGAGTCACATCGCTTGGGGGGACAGGCACGCGGAAAAGGTCCACAATTTCGTGAGATATGTTCCGCCGATTCAAAGGTCTGCTGCTCAGACCTTTGGAGCTGAGGGCTAAGGCGCCCGGCCAGTCCAGCAATACGCGCGCACAGCGCAAGTCAGGGATGCTCCGGATTGGGATTTTCCGGAGGCACTCCTTTTGTGTCTGTGACGCCGGGGATGGCAGGCCATCCCCGCACCTGTGCTCACTCGGCACGGGAGGGTGTCTTGCGTTCCGGGCTGTGTGACCGTTCGGGGCCAGTGTGTGTGAAGACCCGAAGGACAGACCAAAACGGAGCGGGGTTGATGACGAAGGAACAGTGGGGCGCATTGCAGGACAGGCTGAGCGACACGATCGGTGAGAACAACTACCGGACGTGGATCAAGCCGCTGCAATTCCACGGAATGGAGGCCGACGGGGTGGCGGTTCTCCTGGCGCCCACGAACTTTATCGGCACGTATGTGTCGCAGAACTTTGGCGACCTGCTGCTGTCACAGCTGGCGTCCCTAGATACCACAGTGCGCCGGATCCAGTTCCGCGTCGCCAATCTGCAGCGTCCGGCGCCGCGTCCCGCAGCGGCTTCGGCCCCTGCAGCTTCGGCCCCGGCTCAGGCGGCTGCGTCCAACGACCTGCTGCCCGGCGCGCCGCTGGATGGCCGGTTCACGTTCGACAATTTCATCGTGGGCAAGCCGAACGAGCTGGCCCATGCCGCCGCGCGCCGCGTGGCGGAGGCGGAAACCGTCACCTTCAACCCGCTGTTCCTGTATGGCGGCGTGGGCTTGGGCAAGACCCACCTGATGCACGCCATCGCGCTGGAGCTGCGCAACAACCGGCCCGATCTCAACGTGCTTTACCTGTCGGCGGAGCAGTTCATGTATCGTTTCGTGCAGGCCCTGCGCGAACGCCGCATGATGGATTTCAAGGAGCTGTTCCGGTCCGTCGACGTGCTGATGGTCGATGACGTGCAGTTCATCGCGGGCAAGGATTCCACGCAGGAGGAATTCTTTCACACCTTCAACGCGCTGGTCGACCAGAACAAGCAGATCGTCATCTCTGCCGACCGTGCGCCGGACGAGATCAAGGATCTGGAAAACCGCATCCGGTCGCGCCTGCAGTCGGGGCTGGTGGTGGACCTGCACCCCACCGATTATGAACTGCGTCTTGGCATCCTGCAGTCCAAGGTGATGAACTACCGCGCGCAATATCCCTCGCTGAAGATCGATGACGGCATTCTGGAGTTTCTGGCGCACCGCATCTCGACCAACGTGCGGGTGCTGGAAGGCGCGCTGACCCGGCTCTTCGCCTTTGCCTCGCTGGTGGGCCAGCCCATCACCATGGAACTGACGCAGGACTGTCTGGCCGACGTGCTGCGCGCCTCGGACCGCAAGATCTCCATCGAGGAGATCCAGCGCAAGGTGGCGGATCACTACAACATCCGGCTCAGCGACCTGATCGGGCCGAAGCGGCTGCGCAACTTTGCCCGCCCGCGGCAGGTGGCGATGTATCTCTGCAAGCAGCTGACCGCCCGGTCGCTACCCGAAATCGGTCGCCGCTTCGGCGGGCGCGACCACACCACGGTCATGCATGGCGTCAAGCGCATCGAAGAGCTGCGCAGTCAGGACAGCCAGATCGCCGATGACGTCGAGCTTCTGCGCCGCGCGCTGGAAGCCTGAGACCCCGTCACAACACATCCGCCCGGGGCTGCCGCAAGGCGGCCCCGCGGACTTGACGCTGTCGTGAAAGCGTCGGATCAATCGCAAAACAGGTTGGAGCGGTTCCGGCACGATGCCGGGCGGCACCTCCGGCCCACGGAGGAACAGGGTGATGAAAGTCAGCATTGAACGGGCGACGCTGCTCAAGGCCGTAAGTCAGGCGCAATCGGTGGTCGAACGGCGCAATACCATCCCGATCCTTGCCAATGTGCTGATCGAGGCCGAGGGCGATGCGGTCAGCTTCCGCGCCACCGATCTGGACATCGAGGTTCTGGACCGTGCCCCCGCTCAGGTGGAGCGGGCCGGATCCACCACGGTGTCTGCCGTGACGCTGCATGAAATCGTGCGCAAGCTGCCCGATGGCGCGCTGGTGGGGCTGACGGCGGATGCCGCCTCCGGACGGCTGACCGTGGCGGCTGGCCGCTCGACCTTCAGTCTTGCGACGCTGCCGAAAGAAGATTTCCCGGTGATGGCCTCGTCGGAATACAGCTCCAACTTCACGGCCAAGGCCGAGGTGCTGCGGCGGCTGTTCGACAAGTCGAAATTTGCCATTTCCACCGAAGAAACCCGCTATTACCTCAACGGCGTCTACATGCATGTGTCTGACGGCGAAGATGGCCGGGTGCTGCGCTGCGTGGCGACCGATGGCCACCGGCTGGCGCGCATCGATGCGCCGCTGCCCGGCGGGGCCGAAGGCATGCCCGGCGTGATCGTCCCGCGCAAGACCGTGGGCGAATTGCGCAAGCTGCTGGACGAGGATGACATGGACATCGACGTGTCGGTGTCGGAAACCAAGGTGCGCTTTGCCACGCCGCAGATCACCCTTACCTCCAAGGTCATCGACGGCACCTTCCCCGATTATTCCCGCGTGATCCCCACCAACAACACCCGCCGTCTGGAAGTGGACGCGGGCGAGTTCGCCAAGGCGGTGGACCGCGTGGCCACGGTGTCGTCGGAACGGTCGCGCGCGGTGAAGCTGCAGCTGGACGAGGACCGGCTGATCCTGTCGGTCAACGCGCCCGACAGCGGCGCCGCCGAGGAAGAGCTGGCCGTCGCCTATGCCGACGAGCCGCTGGAGATCGGCTTCAACGCCAAGTATCTGCTGGAAATCGCCAGTCAGGTGGACCGGGAAAACGCCGTGTTCCTGTTCAACTCCTCGGGCGATCCGACCCTGATGCGCGAGGGTGGCGACATGTCTGCGGTCTATGTCGTGATGCCGATGCGGGTCTGAGGCGGCGCGCATCCCGTTTGCAGCGCGCGCCCGGATCGGCGATAGCATCGGGCCATGGTCCAGCATCTGTCCCGCCTGACGCTGTCGCATTTCCGGTCCCATACGCGGATCGCACTGGATCTTGACGCGCGTCCGGTGGCGATCTTCGGCCCCAATGGCGCGGGCAAGACCAATCTGATCGAGGCGGTGTCGCTGTTTTCGCCGGGGCGGGGGCTGCGCCGCGCCTCGGCGCAGGACATGGTGCGGCGCCCGGAATCGCTGGGGTGGAAGGTGACCGGCCTGCTGCGCGACGGCGACAGCGCGCATGACCTTGCCTTCCTGTCCGATCACGGCGCCGCGCGTCAGGTCAGCGTGGATGGCAAGCCCGCGCCGCAGGTGCATCTGGCGCGGCTGGTGCGGGTGCTGTGGCTGATCCCCGCCATGGACCGGCTGTGGATCGAGGCGCCAGAGGGGCGGCGGCGGTTTCTGGACCGCATGACGCTGAGCTTTTTTCCGGATCATGCCGATCACAGCCTGACCTATGAAAAGGCCATGCGCGAACGCAACCGGCTGCTGCGCGACGAGGTGCGCGATGGTCACTGGTATGCGGCGCTGGAAAACCAGATGGCGCAAAGCGGCGCCCTGCTGACCGCCAACCGCCGCGCGGCGCTGGACCGGCTGGCGCAGGCGCAGGACGGGGCGGAGACGCAGTTTCCCGCCGCCACCCTGTCGCTGCTGGAGGGCGAGGCGCCGCTGCCAGAGGCTGCGGCGGATCTGCGCGCCGCACTGGCCGATCACCGGGGCCGCGACATGATGGCGGGGCGCACCCTGCTGGGGCCGCATCGCGCCGATCTGGCGGGCGTGTTCGCGGCCAAGGGCGTGGCTGCACAGGACTGCTCCACTGGCGAACAGAAGGCGCTGCTGATATCGCTGATCCTTGCCAATGCCCGGGCGCTGGCGGCGGAAACCGGCACGCCGCCGCTTCTGCTGCTGGACGAGGTGGCGGCCCATCTGGACGCCTCCCGCCGCGCGGCGCTTTATGATGAAATCTGTGCGCTGGGGGCGCAGGCGTGGATGACCGGGACCGGACCCGAGTTGTTCATGGACTTGGGCGCCCGGGCGCAGTATCTGGAAGTCACGGAACGTGAGGGCCAATCGGTCGTTGAAAACCGCCGGTTGTGATACCAAATCTTGTGTCAGCGGCGTGACATTCTTTGCGGAAACCCGTATAAAACCAACAAAAATCATGAAGGAAGGCGGCATGGCCGAACCGGCAAGCGCACCGCAGGAATACGGCGCGGATTCCATCAAGGTTCTCAAAGGGTTGGAGGCAGTCCGCAAGCGTCCCGGTATGTATATCGGGGATACGGACGATGGCTCTGGCCTGCATCACATGGTCTATGAGGTCGTGGACAACGGCATCGACGAGGCGCTGGCGGGCCACGCGGATTTTGTGAGCGTGAAGATTCACGCCGACAGTTCCGTGTCCGTGCGCGACAATGGCCGCGGCATCCCCGTGGACATGCACACCGAAGAGGGCGTGTCCGCGGCAGAGGTCATCATGACCCAGCTGCATGCGGGCGGCAAATTCGACCAGAACAGCTACAAGGTCTCGGGTGGTCTGCACGGTGTGGGCGTGTCCGTGGTCAACGCGCTGTCGGTCTGGCTGGAGCTGCGGATCTGGCGCAATGGCAAGGAACATTACGCCCGGTTCGAACATGGCGACACGGTCGAGCATCTGCGCGTCGTGGGCGATTCCAATGGCGAACAGGGCACCGAAGTGCGGTTTCTGGCCTCCACCGGCACCTTCTCTAACCTCGAGTACAGCTTCGAGACGCTGGAAAAGCGCCTGCGCGAACTGGCCTTCCTGAATTCCGGGGTGCGGATCCTGCTGGAGGATGAACGCCCCGCCGAACCGCTGCGGTCCGAACTGCATTACGAAGGCGGCGTGCGCGAATTCGTCAAATATCTCGACCGCTCCAAGCAGCCGATGATGGCGGATCCGATCTACATGACCGGCGAACGCGACGGCATCGGGGTCGAGGTGGCGATGTGGTGGAATGACAGCTACCACGAAAACGTGCTGCCCTTCACCAACAACATCCCGCAGCGGGACGGTGGCGCGCATATGGCGGGCTTCCGCGGCGCGCTGACCCGGACGCTGACCCGCTACGCCACCGAAAGCGGCATCGCCAAGCGCGAAAAGATCAGCTTCACCGGCGATGATGCCCGCGAAGGTCTGACCTGCGTGCTGTCGGTGAAGGTGCCGGATCCCAAATTCTCCAGCCAGACCAAAGACAAGCTCGTTTCCTCCGAAGTGCGGCCCGCGGTCGAGAATCTGGTGAACGAGAAGCTGGGCGAGTGGTTCGAGGAAAACCCCGGACAGGCCAAGATCATCGTCGGCAAGATCGTCGAGGCGGCGCTGGCGCGGGAAGCCGCGCGCAAGGCCCGCGAACTGACCCGTCGCAAGACGGCGATGGACGTGAACTTTCTGGCGGGCAAGCTGAAGGACTGTTCGGAAAAGGATCCGTCCAAGACCGAACTCTTCATCGTCGAGGGTGACTCCGCCGGCGGCTCCGCCCAGACCGGGCGCGACCGGGGCACGCAGGCCATCCTGCCGCTGAAGGGCAAGATCCTGAACGTGGAGCGGGCGCGGTTTGACCGGATGCTGGCCTCGCAGGAGATCGGCAATCTGGTGATGGCGCTTGGCACCGGCATCGGGCGGGATGAATTCAACATCTCGAAGCTGCGCTACCACAAGATCATCCTGATGACGGATGCAGACGTGGACGGCGCGCATATCCGCACGCTGCTGCTGACCTTCTTCTACCGGCAGATGCCCTCGCTGATCGAAGGCGGGTTTCTGTATATCGCGCAGCCACCGCTGTTCAAGGTGACGCGCGGCAAGTCCGAGGTCTATGTCAAGGATCAGGCGGCGCTGGACGATTACCTGATCAATCAGGGTCTGGACGGCGCGCAGCTGGTGCTGGGCACGGGCGAGGCGATGGCCGGGCAGGATCTGGCGCGGGTCATCGACGAGGCGCGGCAGCTGAAGCGGGTGCTGGATGCTTTCCCCACCCATTACCCGCGGCATATTCTGGAACAGGCGGCGATTTCCGGCGCCTTCGTGCCCGGCGCGGTGGAACAGGATCTGCAGGGGGTCGCCGACAAGGTGGCGAAGCGTCTGGATCTGATCGCGGTGGAATACGAACGCGGCTGGCAGGGGCGGATCACGCAGGATCGCGGCATCCGTCTGGCCCGCATCCTGCGCGGCGTCGAAGAGGTGCGCACGCTGGACGGCTCGCTGCTGCGCTCGGGCGAGGCGCGGCGCACCGGCAGCTTCACGCAGGCGCTGCAAGCGGTCTATGACCTGCCCGCCACGCTGGAACGCAAGGACCGCAAGCAGGCGATCTATGGCCCGCTGGGGCTGCTGCAGGCGATTCTGGAAGAGGGCGAAAAGGGTCTGTCCCTGCAGCGCTACAAGGGTCTGGGCGAGATGAACCCGGGCCAGCTGTGGGAAACCACGCTGGATCCGGATGCGCGCACCCTGCTGCAGGTCAAGATCGACGATATGGCCGAAGCGGATGACATGTTCACCAAGCTGATGGGCGACGTGGTCGAACCGCGCCGCGATTTTATCCAGCAGAACGCGCTGAACGTCGAAAACCTCGATTTCTGATCCCGTGCCTGCCCCTGGGGGCGGGCGCCTTGCGATGCCACAGACCTCGCCGCGCGGTTCTGCGCGGCGGGGTTTTTGCTGCGGCTCAGCCCCGGTCCAGCCCGAACAGCGCGCGCAGCGCCTGCGGCCCGCCCCCCGCGCCCAGATCGGCCATCTGCGCAGGGGGCACCGCCCGCCCGCTCCCCAGCGGCGCCGCGCAGAGCGCGGGCACCCGCGCGCCCTGTGCGGCCTCTGCCAGCAGCAGCCGGTTGAGCCGCGCTGCCCCCGGCGCGCGCGGCGCGCGCCCCAGCGGATGCGCAATCCCGGCCCAGAGCGCCATCTGCAGCGCCTGATTCAGCAGCCCCGGACGCCCGGCAAAGGGCGGGATGGTCTCGATATCGCCGAACCGGGCCGGACCCTGCGCCAGCCGCGTCAGCAGCGGCGCATAAAGCCGGGGATCCGCCTCCACGGGGCCGATGGGGGTGGTGAAGGTCAGCGCGGCAGGCGGCGGCGCGCCGGGCAGCAGCGCCCAGACCACGCCGCGCAGCAGCGCCAGATGCGCCTCGTCCCCGGCGGGGGCTTTGGGCCGGGTGAACAGATCGTAGCGCAGCGCCTGATTGCGGGCGAGATCCTTCATCGTCTCGCGCAGCACAGTGTCGCGCACGCCAGCAAGGCTCCGCGCCGCCTGTTCGGGGATCGAGGCGGCATCGATGTTGTCGAGCGGCGTGGCGCTGCCCCGCCAGACCAGCCCGCGATCGGAAAACAGCCCCGCCACCTCGCCGAAGGCCAGCGGCTGAAAGGTGGCGTTCATGTATTCGTGCCGGATATAGCCGGGCGGCTGGGTCAGCAGGTTGTCCAGCGTCTGCGCGGCATGGGCGTGCATCTGGAAAAACCCGGCCTTTGCCTCGCGCAGCGCGGCCAGCCGGGCCAGCCCTTCGGCCACCGGATCGGGCGCCCCGGCGCAGGCCCGGAACACGGCGTGAAAGGCGCGGAAGGCGGCACCACCCGGTTCGCTCATATACTGCACCGCCGCGACGCCGCCGGGCGCCAGATGGGTGGCGATGAAGGCGGCGAGGGCGGTGCGCACCTCTGGTCCCACCCATGACAGCACGCCATGGGTCACGATCATGTCGAAGGGCCCCGCCAGCCCCTGCGGATCGCGCAGATCGGCGCAGTGAAACTCCAGATTGTCGAGCCCCGCCGCCTTGGCCCGGGCGCGGGCGGTGGCGATATGGCGCGGGTTCAGGTCGATGCCGGTAAAGCGCATGTCGGGATTGGCGGCGGCCAGCAGCGCGGCGCTGAACCCCTCGCCGCAGCCCAGTTCGCACCAGTGCCCCCGCGCGGGCGCGGGATGCCCCAGCGCCACCAGCACCGCCGCCAGCCAGCCGGGCGCCTGTTCGGGATGGAACACCGGCGGATAGTCGTGATCGGTCAGGTAATCGGGCTGGGGGGCGGTCATGCGCTGCTCCGGAACTGCGGCGCCGCCCGGAGCGGATCCGGGCGGCCCGTAATGGTCGGGACGAGCCGATCAGAAGGTCTTGGTCAGACCGATGAAATAGGCACGCCCCGGTTCGTTGAAGGTCTCCGACCCGTTGCCGGTGCGCTCGATCGAGGTGTCGAACAGGTTGGTGACCCCCGCAGAGATGTGGGAGTCGTCGCCCAGATCCCATTTGGCTGACAGATCGACCAGCGTGTAGGGATCACGCTCGGTCAGATCGGCCTCGTCGGTGACCTCGACATTGGTGCTGAGCGTGGTGGTGATGGTCGGGATCGTGCCGTAATGGGTGGCCGACAGCCGCAGCAGCAGATCGTCGGTGGCCTGCCAGTCCAGCGCCGCGTTGACCGTGTAATCGGGCACAAGGCTCAGCGGGTTGCCGGTCTGCTTGTTTTCCGATTCCGTCATCACGGTGAAGTTCATGTTGAAGGCGAAATCCTCGGCAATCGGGGTGTAGAAATTGCCTTCCCAGCCCGCCACCACCGCTTCGGGCACGTTTGCCCACTGGAAGACGGAGCCGCCGGTGGATGGATCGACCTCGCCGCCGACCACATCCGCAGCGATGCGGTCGCGGTAATCGTTGTGGAAATAGGTCAGGCTGAAGCTGCGGCCCGAAAGGCCGTTATAGGCCACGCCGATTTCCTTGTTGATCGAGATTTCCGGATCCAGATCGGCATTGCCCTGAATCCGGCAGGGGCCGCTGAACCCGTCCGGGCAGCCCATGCCCATGGTGTTGTAATAGTAATCCGGGTTCAGCTGGAACAGGTTCGGCGCCTTGAACGCCCGCGCGATGCCCACTTTCATCGACCATTCGTCGTCGAAATCATAGGTGGCGTTCAGGCTGGGCGACCAGTTGCCGCCGAACTTGTCGGACCTGTCGTAGCGCAGGCCCGGAGTCAGGGTCAGCCGGTCGTTCACAAGGATGTTGGCTTCGGAATAGACGCCCCAGATGGTCTGGCGCTTGGCGTCTTCGTCCTTGAACTCGTCGCGGGTCGGGCTGGCGGCCAGCAGCGCGTCGGGGATGTCCTGATTGATGCGCTCGGCCCGCAGTTCGGCCCCCAGCGTATAGGTGGTTTCCGCCCCCATCAGGCTGCCATACAGATCCCACTGCGTCTTGCCCGACAGCGCGTCATAGTCGGTATCGACCCACGCCACATCGTCATTGGTGCCGTCGCCGTCACTGTCGACGCAATAGGACAGCGTGCCCTCGCCACCGCCGGACGTGCCTTGGCACAGCGCGCTGTTCAGCGTGCGTTCATACTGAAGATAGCTCTGCGAACTGCCGAAATCGTAATCGCCAGTATGGGTGACCGCCAGAACGGTGCGCGTGTCGCGGCGGGTTTCTTCGCCCACGGGGCTGAAGGTGCCGGTGGTGTCGTCGCCGATTTCCTCGGTCACGCCCGAGCCGAAGCCGGTTTCCCCCGCAAAAAGGTTGGTCTGCCGAGAATGGGTCAGTTCGAAATCCAGCGTGTTCTGCGCGTTCAGCTGCCAGCTCAGCAGGGCGCCCAGATCGCGGTTGGTGACCCCTTCGCTGCCAGCGGCCTCGCCCTCGTTGATGTCCGGATCGTCGCCATCGGTCTTGTTGACATTGGCATAAAGCCGGTAGCTCAGCCGGTCGTTCAGCGGGCCTGCGAACAGCACGTTGGCGCGGCGGGTGACGCCCTCCTTGTCGCTTTCGGGGGCATCAAAATGCAGGCTGACCTGTGCGGTCGGTTCGTCGAGCTGCTTTTTGGTGATGATGTTGACCACACCGCCCGCCGCGCCAGAGCCATAGCGGGCGGCAGCCGGGCCGCGGATCACCTCGATCCGCTCCACCAGTTCGGCGGGCACCCAGTTGGAATCGCCGCGCGTGTCGCGTTCGCCCTGACGGCCCATGCGCGCCGCATTGCGCGAGGTCACCGGGCGGCCATCTACAAGGATCAGCACGTTTTCCGGACCCATGCCGCGAATGTCGATCTGGCGCTGGTTGCCGCGCTGGCCAGAGGCGCTGTTGCCGGTCAGGTTGACGCCGGGTTGCTTGCGGATGATGTCGGCGATATCATTGACGACAGGCTGCTTTTCCAGATCTTCCCCGGTCACCGTCGAGGCGCCGAGCGCCTGCTTGATCTGGTCCTCGGCGCTGATGACCAGCGTGCCAAGGTAGCCGTCACCGGCGGTTTCGGAGTCTGTGGACTGGGCGCGGGCGGTGCCGACCAGCGTGCCCATCGACACAAGTAGAAGAATGGCTGTGCCGGACGCAAGGCTTGCGCGTTTTGTCGCCATGGGACGGATCCTGACCTGAAAGGGTGTCTGGCTGGCGAAAAGCTTGCTTTGCCGGTCAAAGACGCTCTGGGGACGGATTTCTCAAGTGTTTCTGTCAAGTATATGCCGCGACTGTTGCAGCCCTGCATCTGTGGGCGCAGGACGCGCGCGGACATGGCTCTGGCTCGACGGGGCGTGCACAGCAAAACGCCCGCGATCCCGCTGCGAGCGGCGGGACATATCGGGAGATTTTTAGGGGGGAGTAAGTGGTGCCCAGGAGAGGACTCGAACCTCCACGGCCTTGCGGCCACTGGCACCTGAAGCCAGCGCGTCTACCATTCCGCCACCTGGGCACAGGTGGTGAAGGGGCGTTTAAGGGGAGTAGCAAACAGTGTCAACGGGTTTTTTTCATTTCGTTTTCCCGGCGACACCACGCCACCTTGCCCGGCCCGGCCTGCATGGGTATTCAGGTCCGGAGAACCTCGCAGCAGGAGTCGCCAGATGAGCAAACTCGTCACCATTTATGGGGGATCCGGCTTTGTCGGTCGTTACGTCGCCCGTCGTATGGCCAAGCTTGGCTGGCGCGTCCGCGTCGCCGTCCGGCGTCCGAACGAGGCGCTGTTTGTCCGCCCCTATGGCACGGTCGGTCAGGTGGAGCCGGTGCTGTGCAACATCCGCAACGACGAGTCGGTGCGGTCGGTGATGATGGGCGCCGATGCGGTGGTCAATTGCGTGGGCACCTTCGATGCCCGGGGCAAGAACAGCTTTGACGCGGTGCAGCACGAAGGCGCCGCGCGCATCGCCCGCATCGCCGCCGAACAGGGCGTGGCGCATATGGTCCATATCTCGGCGCTGGGGGCGGACCGCGACAGCGAGTCGGCCTATGCCCGGACCAAGGCGCTTGGCGAGGATGCGGTGATGGCGGCGTTCCCCGGTGCCGTGATCCTGCGGCCTTCGGTGATCTTCGGCCCCGGTGACGGCTTCTTCAACCGCTTCGCGGGCATGTCGCGCATGGGGCCGGTGCTGCCCGTGGTGGGGGCCAACATCCGGTTCCAGCCGGTCTATGTCGATGACGTGGCGCATGCCGCGGTCAAGGGCGCCACGGGCGAAGCGTCGCCCGGCATCTATGAACTGGGCGGGCCGGAGGTGGAAACCTTCCGCGAGCTGATGGAGGGCATGCTGAAGGTGATCCGCCGCCGCCGTCTGATCGCGGACATCCCCTATGGCGTGGCGAACATCATCGCCAGCGTGTCGGAATTTGGCCAGCGCATGACCGGCGGGCTGTTTCCGGCGCAGATCACCCGCGATCAGGTGGTGATGCTGCGCAAGGACAACGTGGTGTCCGAAGGCGCGCGCGGTTTTGCCGAACTGGGCATCACCCCCACCGCGCCCGAAGCGGTGCTGCCGGAATATCTGTGGCGCTTCCGCCCGTCCGGCCAGTACGACGCCATCAAGGAATCGGCAGGCGGCCTGCGCGCCGACTGATCCTGCCCGGCTCTGCCCCGAATAGAAACGGCCCCCAATTCGGGGGCCGTTTCTGTCTGGGGCCTCAGGCACCGGTCTGCGCCAGCGCCTGCAACGTGCCAAAGAGCCGCCGGTTGGCGCATCCCTCGGGCAGGGGGCGCGGGCTGTCCTCGGGGCGGTCGAGCCAGCGGCCACAGGCCTCGGCCCAGGCGCAGCCCCGGCAGCGCCGCACCATCCCCGCCCAGTGTCGCGGATCCAGCGCGCCATCCTGCTGCGCCTCCACCAGATCAAGCCCGGTGGCGCGGGCCATGCGCTGCACGCGCCAGTAATGCTCTGTCGCATCGCCCAAGGGCCGCGGCGGGCGGGGTCTGGCGCCGGTCACGGCTCAGCCCTTGCGCAGATCGCTGAACAGGGTGGCGTTGCGGCAGTAGTCCGGCGCGGCCTGCTCCGGCGCCCCGTTATGCTGCGCGAGCCAGCTTTCGCAGTCGCCGGGACGGGTGCAGGCGGTGCAGCTGAACACCGCCTCCTCCAGCCCGTCCATGTCGAGCCTGCCGCGCAGCATCTGCTCCTGCAGGTCAAGGCCAAGCGCTGTCGCCATGTCATCGACCAGCCGGGCGTGGCGTTTCAGATCTTCGCGTCCGGGCATCGGGGCCTCCCTCTGTGACCTGTCAGACCGGGGAAGCGTAGCATCGGGCGGGCGCGCCGCCCTTGATGCAGGTCAATGTCGCGGGGTGTGGATCAGACTCCGCCCGCGCGCGCGGCTTCGGCGGTGCGGCGCACGATTTCCATGCGGGCGGCGTTCGGCGGGTGGGTGCCAAGGAAGCGGTTGCCGGGATCGGGCAGGCGGGTGAAGAATTCCGCCCCCCGCACCGGATCATAGCCCGCGCGCAGCGTGACGATGGTGCCAAGCTGGTCGGCCTCCAGCTCGTAATCCTTGGTAAAGGTGCGCGCCCCCAGCGAGGCGCCGAATTCCTCGGCAGAGCGCACGGACTGGGCATCCGCCCCGGTCATGGCGGCGAGCCCGGAAAACACGATGGCGCCGATGGTCGCGTCCTGCTGCACCCGGCCCAGATGCCCAAGGATGTGATGCGACGCTTCGTGCCCCATGACGAAGGCCAGTTCGTCAGCATTGTCCACCGACTGGATGAGCGGGATGTTGAAGGCAAGAATGGGCCGGCCAGAGCGATCCAGCGTCTGAAAGGCGTTGGGCTCCTGCCCCGGACGGTCATCCACCACGATCAGGAAATCGCAATTGGCGGACATCCGCAGCAGGCGGCGGCATTCCGCCTCCGCCACCGGTTCCACCCGGTCCACCACCTGCACGAACTGCCGTGCCGCCCGTTCCGCAGGCTGGCCTTGGATCGCGGAGGGCTGGCCGGGATTGGTCATTACGGGCACGGTGGCGCAGCCGGCCATGGTCAGCAGGGCGAGGACAAGGGGAATCAGGCGGTGCATCGGTGGCGCGCTCTCCGGTTCGGGGTGGACCTTGGGCCAAGCGTAGCCCGGCTGCGGGCGCGGCGCCAGCCTGCCGCCACGGGCATACACGCAGATGCGATTTCGGGGCTGGGCAGGACCACGGGGCTGGTCTAGGCTGAGCCCATGTTCAGCATAGAGCACGAATTTGACGCCACCGTGGTCACCCTCGTCGACGAGGGCAGCCCACATTTGCAGGAAGACGTGATCGTTTCCAGTTTCGAGGAATGTATCACGGTCGAACAGTATGACCCGCGCACCGACCGCGTGAACCGGATCACCCTGTCGCTGTCGCAGATGAAGGATCTGGCGGCGGCGCTCAGCCTGCCCGAAGGCGTCTATACCCGCGCCAAGCGCTGATCACGGCTCGATCCGGAACAGCTTGTCGCGCGATGTGGCGCCCCGGACCAGCGTCAGCCGCGATTTTGGAATCCCCAGCGCCTTGGCCAGCAGCTGCACCACGGCGGCATTGGCCTTGCCGTCCTCCGGCACGGTGGTGACGGTGACGCGCAGCTGCCCGTCCTTCAGCGTGACGGCATTGCGCGCGGCGCGCGGGGTGACGCGCAGGGCAAGCGTGGTGCCGGGCAGGGCAAGATGGCGCAGATCCTCCATGCCGCTGGCTGTAGCAGCCGCCTGCGGATCCGGCAACGCGGGCGGTTGAATCCCGCGCCGCAAAGGCTGACATAGAACCGGCAATCCAAGGAGATGCGCATGCCCAGCCCCAACCCGCAGGCGATGGACTTCCTGCTGACCCGGCGGTCTCGCCCGGCCAAGACCCTGACCACCCCCGCGCCGGACCGCGACCAGCTGGTGCCGATTCTGATCGCCGCCGCCCGCAGCCCCGACCATGGCAAGCTGGAGCCGTGGCGGTTCATCGTGCTGGGCCGCACCGCGCTGGAGCGGCTGGCGCTTGCCGCCACGGGCCGCGCCGCAGCGCTGGGTCTGGACGAGGATCAGGCCGCCAAGGCCCGCGCCGCCTTTGCCGACAGCCCGCTTTGCGTGGTGGTGGTGGAGGTGCAGAAGGACAGCCCCAAGATCCCGCCGCTGGAACAGACCTATTCCGCAGGCGCCGTCTGTCTGGCGCTGCTGAATGCCGCGCTGGCCTCGGGCTGGGGGGCCAACTGGCTCAGCGGCTGGGTGGCGCATGACCGCGCCTTCGGCGAGCAGCAGCTTGGCCTTGCCCCGCAGGAGCGGGTGGCGGGCTTTCTGCATATCGGCACCGAAACCTCTGCGCCGCCGGACCGTCCGCGCCCGGATCTGGACCGCATCACCACATGGATGGACACATGATCCTTGCGTCTTTCTTCGCCGCGCTCGCCCAGCTGGGTGATGTCCGGTTCCGGTCGGTGCTGCTCAAGGGGCTGGCGCTGACGGTGGGGGTGTTCATCGCGATCTATGTCGCCTTTGTCTGGCTGGTGGGCTGGCTGGTGGGCGACAGCGTCACCCTGCCATGGATCGGCCAGATCACATGGGTCGACACCGCCATCAGCTGGGGCGCGGTGCCGCTGATGCTGCTGCTGTCGGTGGTGCTGATGGTGCCCGTGGCCTCCGCCATCACCTCGTTCTTTCTGGACGAGGTGGCGCAGGCGGTGGAGGACCGGCATTATCCGGCACTTGGCCCGGGCCGCAACGTGCCATGGACCGAGGAACTGCGCGACAGCGCCGCCTTTCTGGGGGTGCTGATCCTCGCCAACCTCGTGGCGCTGGTGCTGTATCTGATGTTTGCGCCCTTCGCGCCCTTCATCTTCTGGGGGCTGAACGGCTTTCTGCTGGGGCGGGAATATTTCACCCTTGCCGCCATCCGGCGCGTCGGGCGCGCCGAGGCGACGCGCCTGCGCCGCCGCCATCTGGGCACGATCTGGATCGCCGGGGTGCTGATGGCGCTGCCGCTGACCATCCCGCTGGTGAACCTGCTGATCCCCATTCTGGGGGCCGCGACCTTCACCCATCTGTTCCACCGCCTGCAGGGCCAGCGCCCCGCAGGCTGATCCGGTCAGGATCCGCTGAGCGGTGCCATGCGGTTGAACATCCAGCTGTCGATGTCGCGCACGGTGATGAAGCCGCCAAGGATGATGGTGGCAAGGATCGCCCAGATCACCAGCGCGACGCCGCTGGTGATGATCGCCTTGCGCTTGAGGTTGTGCACCTCGGGGCTGCTGGCATGGGTGCCGGGCACGACCTGCCCCAGATCGCCCTGCGTTTTCAGCCGCAGCGGGATCACGCAGAGAAAGGTCATGAACCAGATCACGGCGTAAAGCACGAGCGCGGAAGTGATGGCCATTCAAATATCTCCTGTCGGTCGGTCAAACCTGTTCCAGTTCCACCAGCGTGCCCTGAAAATCCTTCGGATGCAGGAACAGCACGGGTTTGCCATGGGCGCCGATCTTGGGCTCGCCGGTGCCCAGCACGCGGGCGCCCGCCGCTTTCAGATGGTCCCGCGCCGCCAGAATGTCATCCACCTCGTAGCAGACGTGATGAATCCCGCCTGACGGGTTCTTTTCCAGAAATCCCGCGATCGGGGAATTTTCGCCCAAGGGATACAGCAGTTCGATCTTGGTGTTGGGCAGTTCGATGAAGATCACGGTCACGCCGTGATCGGGTTCGTCCTGCGGCGCGCCGACCTTTGCCCCCAGCGTGCAGCGATACTGCGCGGCGGCGGCGTCAAGGTCGGGGACGGCGATGGCGACATGGTTCAGGCGACCGATCATGCTGGACACTCCAAGGGCAAGGCTGGTCCCGCTTATGGCTTGGCCGAGGGGATTCTCGCAAGGAGGGTGCGTCCATTAACCGCCTGTTAGGGAGGAGACCGGAGGATGCGGGGGTGGCTGAAGGAGACTCAGATGACCGACAAGGATGGACTGAACCCGATCGCGCGGCCGTCGCAGTCGCGGCCCCTGCTGGGCATGACGGTTCTGGTGGTGGAAGACAGCCGCTATGCCTGTGATGCCATGCGGCTGCTCTGCCTGCGCAGCGGGGCGCGGATCCGGCGGGCGGACTGCCTGCAATCGGCGCGGCGGCATCTGGCGGTGTATCGCCCCACGGTGGTGATCATCGATCTGGGCCTGCCCGATGGGTCCGGCGCCGAACTGATCGCCGATCTGGCGGCAGCCGCGCCGCGGGTGTCGGTGATCCTTGGCACCAGCGGCGACCGCTTCGCGGAGGATGTGGCGCTGGCGGCGGGGGCGGATGATTTCCTGCCGAAACCGGTGGAAAGCCTTGCGATTTTCCAGAACACCATTCTGGCGCAGCTGCCCGAAGAGCGGCGGCCCAAGGGCATGCGGCTGGTCTGCGACGACGTGATCCGCCCCGATCCGCTGGCCTATCGCGATGACATGGCCCATGCCGCCGATGTGCTGGGGGACGAGGCGGACGATCACCTGCTGGGCTATGTGACCCATTTCCTGCGCGGCGTGGCGCATAGCGCGGGGGATCACGTGCTGGAACAGGCGGCGCAGCGGCTGGCCACCGCCCATGCGCAGGGCAGGCCGGTCCAGCCCGATGTCGCGCGGCTGGCCGGACTGGTGCAGGACCGGCTGGCCGAGCGAGTGGCGATCTGACTACAGCAGCAGCCGGGGATCGGCGCCCAGATCCACCCCCGGAAAGACGGTGCGTTCCACCACGCCGCGGTCCAGCCCGAACAGGCCCTGAATGATCCAGCCGGCATGGGCGCGCAGGTCGCGGGTGGGCATCAGATCGCGGCGGGCATACAGGTCGGCCTCGGTCAGGCCGGGCCAGTCCGCCACCACCTGCCCGCCACGGATCGCACCCCCGGCAAGGATCATGGCACCGCCGGTGCCGTGATCGGTGCCGCCGGTGCCGTTCAGCCGCACGGTGCGGCCAAATTCGGTCATGGCAATCACCGCCGTCTGCTGCCAGACCGGCCCGCCCAGCCCGTCGCGCAGGGTCAGGATCACCTCGGACAGCTTGGCCAGCGCGCGGGTCAGGGCCACCTCCTGCCTGTCATGCGTGTCCCAGCCGTTGATCGAAAAAGACGCGATGCGCGCCGCCCCCGAAAGCTGCTGCGCGGCAAATTCGGCGATCCGGCCTTCGGGCGAAGGGCCCTTCTTGCCCCGCGCCTTTGGCTGGTCCGACCCGCCCATCTCTGGCTGGCTGGTGATGTCATAGGCCTGCGCCAGCGCCGCCGCGAACAGCGGATCATCCTGCATCACCAGTTCGGCGAGCTTCAGCGCCTGCGGGCTTAGCGTCAGATCGGCCTCTGGCGACCAGCGCGACACCGGCGCCGCACCGCCAAGGATCGGCAGCGCATCGCGCCCGATGGCATAGGCGGTGTCGGTGCCTACGCCCGGATAGTGCTGCAGCAGCCGGTTCAGCCAGCCATCGCGGCTAAGCCCGGCGCTGAGGTCGGTGATCCCCGCCTCCAGCAGATCCTGCCCGTCAAAATGGCTGCGCTTGTCGCGATAGGGGGTGGATACGGCATGCACCACGCCCAGCTGGCCCTGCTGCCACAGCGGCATCAGCGGCGCGAGCGCGGGATGCAGCGCATGGAACCCGTCCAGATCCGCCGCGCCTTCGGGCAGGGCGCCGCGCAGCCCGGCATAGGCCGGATCGCCATGCGGCATCACCGCGCCCAGCCCGTCCATGGCGCCGCGCAGGATGATGACCACCAGCCGCGCGTCGCCGGGGGTTGCGGCAAAGGTCACCGGCGTGATCAGCGGGCTTGCCGCCAGCGAACATCCCAGCGCGGCGGAGCGGGTCAGGAACAGGCGGCGGGTCAGATCGGCAGCCATGGCTCACATCCTCTGAAAAGCGGGGGAGGCCAGCACCAGCCCCACGCCATCGGCGCGGGTTTCGGCGGCGCGGGCGGCAAAGGCGACGGCGGGCGGGACGCGCGGCCCCAGCGCCACCTCGACAAAGGCGCGGGGGTCGGGCAGGTCGGCCATCAGCTGTTGCGGCACGGCCACGGCCCATTGCAGCCGCGCCGACAGGCCCTGCGGCGAAATCCACGCGCTGTCGGCCTCGGGCAGGCCATCCGGCCCGTCGGGGTCTTCCCAGACATGGCCCATCAGCGCCATGGGATAGTGCACCAGCTGCCGCCCCTGCTTTTCGTCCAGCTTCACCAGCCGCGCCGGATCCACCGCCAGCGCGCGCAGCGCCGAACCGATGAAGTCCAGCGGCGGTTTCACGTTCGGGCTGGCCGCCGCCCATGTCGCGGGGTGGCCGATCAGCGCGGCATAGCCCGCGCGCAGATCGGTGCCGCTGTCCAGAAAGGCGCGCTCCACCGCCGTGACCAGCGCCGGATCGGGCGTGTCGCTGACAAAATGAACGGCAAGCTTGCGGGCCAGATGCCGCGCGGTGGCGGGGTGGCGGGCAAGATCGCGCAGCACGGCATGGACGTCGCGCAGGCGCGCGCCCTTGCCATCGCCATAGGCCACGCCCAGCACGGTTTCCCGCCCCGGTTCGGCCAAGGCCTTGCGGAACTGCTGCCCCTGCCGTTCGGTCATGGTAAGCCCGGTCAGCAGTTCAGCCAGTTCGCGCACGTCATCCTGAGTATAGGGCCCGTCAGCCCCCAGCGTGTGCAGTTCCAGCACCTCGCGGGCGAGGTTTTCGTTCAGCCCGCCGGATTTGGCCTTTTTCGCCTGCGCGGCGGGGGAGCTGGGGCCGATGGACCGGGTCTGGTCCAGATAATGCACCATCAGCGGATGGGTGACGGCGGCGATCAGCAGATCCTCGAACCGCCCGCCAAGGTGGGGCCGCAGCGCGCTTTCCACATAGGGCGAACTGCCGAAGCGCAGCAGCCCGGTCTTGCCGGTTGCGGTGAAATGATCCGCCCAGAAGGTGGTCAACCGTTCGCGGAAGGGCGCCGGAGTGACCACGCGGCGCGCCAGCTGCTGCCGGAGCCAGAGCATCTGCGCGGTGCGGGCCTGCTTGTTCAGACGCTTGAGCTGTTTGATCGCGTTCTCGGCGGCGGGGGAGCCTTTTTCCTTGCTGCGGATGGCGCGAAAGTCGAGCCGCGCCTGCAGCCGGGTCAGGAAGGTGTCGAAATCCTCCACCGGAAACTGCTTTGCCACCTTGTCCGGGGCATCAAGCTGCGCCAGCAGCGCCTTGGCCTCGCCGGGAGGGGCGATCCGGGGCGACAGGCCGCAGCCGAAACGGATATCGGCAAGGATCGGATCGAACGCGGCCATGGCGGTGCTCCGTGCAGGGGCTTTGCACAAAGATAATCGCACGCGGGCCGGATTTCATCTCTGCCGTAGCGAAACGGGCGGGCAGGGCGGCGGAAACAGGCCGACCTCTCTGCGTCATCTGGCGCAGATCTGGAGTTCCAATTTTGTTCCGGCTGTGAGAAGCTGGTGTTTGATGCTGAAAGCCGCGTGACAAGCGGGCGAACCGGAGGCTATATCTTGGACATGAGCCAAATCGCCGCGCAAGACCTGTCCGGGTTCCTTGGAAGGGACCGTTTCGCCACCGTCATGGCGGACCCGCCGTGGCGGTTCACCAACCGTACCGGAAAGGTGGCGCCGGAACATAAGCGGCTGGCCCGCTATCCGACCATGACGCTGGAGGATATCTGCGCGCTGCCTGTCGCGGATTTCCTTGAAGATACAGCGCATTGCTACCTGTGGGTGCCCAACGCGCTGCTGCCTGAAGGGCTGCAGGTGCTGACCTCGTGGGGGTTCGAATACAAATCGAACATCGTCTGGCACAAGATCCGCAAGGATGGCGGGTCGGACGGGCGCGGCGTCGGGTTCTACTTCCGCAACGTGACCGAACTTCTGCTGTTCGGGACAAGGGGCCGCAACGCGCGCACCCTGTCGCCGGGGCGCAGTCAGGTGAACATGCTGCAAACCCGCAAGCGCGAACATTCGCGCAAGCCGGACGAACAGTATGAGCTGATCGAAAGCTGCTCCAAGGGTCCGTATCTGGAGATGTTTGGCCGTGGCGTGCGTCAGGGCTGGACGGTCTGGGGCAATCAGGCGGATGCGGATTACAAACCCAGCTGGAAGACCTATTCCTACAATTCGTCGCTCGCGGCGGAATGATCAGTCGTCCAGGCTGAACAGGTCCAGCGCGCCGGGATCCTCCAGCGGCTGATCGGTCAGCAGGCTGTCCGGCAGCCCGATCAGCAGCAGCGGGCAGGGGTTGCCCACCCCGCGCGCCACGCGATCCTCCAGCTTTGACCAGTGGGTGGAGGCGGGGCCGAACTTGCTGGTCACGAAGGTGCGGGCAAAGGCTTCGGCAAAGGACATGCCGCGCGCCATGCGCGTGGCGACAGAGGCGCGCTGCGCCCGCGTGCGTTCGGTGATGTTGAGCCGGTCCAGATCCGCTTCGGAATTCAGCCCCTGCTGGTTCATCCATGCGGCGATGCGGGGAAAAAATGCCTCCTGCATCGAGGCGCCGCGGGTCACCACGATGCCCAGACTGATCGCCGACAGCGCGTGCAGCCGCTGGAAATTTTCCAGATCGCGGTCAAAGAACGGATCCTTGTTGTTCCATTCGATTTCCAGCGCCAGCGTGCCGGTGGGACCAAAGCGCACATGATCGACCTCGTGGCTGATCGCCTCGCGCTCGCGCCCGTCGACCACGGTGCGCACGTTGAAGCTGTGCTTGGCCCAGCCGGTGGCGGACAGCGCGTGGCGCAGCCGCTGGGTCTGGCGCGACTCGCCGCCGCCACCCCCCACCAGTTCCGCAAGCGAGATGCGGAAGGCGGTCAGGGCGGCGACCAGTTCGGCCAGTTCCTCGGGGAAGTCGAAGGCGAGGATCGCCTCCGCATGGTTGCGGGTCAGGACGTCGAAGCCCTGATCCCGCAACGTCTGCAGCATCGCGCTCACTCCTGCGGAATGACCCGCAGGGACAGCTCCATGAGCTGGTCCGAGGTGGGTTCGGAGGGCGCGCCCATCATCAGATCCTCGGCGCGCTGGTTCATCGGGAACATGATGACCTCGCGGATGTTGGCGGTGTCGGCCAGCAGCATCACGATCCGGTCGATGCCCGCCGCACAGCCGCCATGCGGCGGGGCGCCGAAGCGGAAGGCGTTGACCATGCCGCCAAAACGGCGCCGCACCTCGTCCTCGCCATAGCCTGCCAGCTCAAACGCCTTGAACATGATCTCGGGCTTGTGGTTGCGGATGGCGCCGGAAATCAGCTCGTAACCGTTGCAGGCAAGGTCATACTGGAAGCCCAGAACCTTCAGCGGATCGCCCTTGAGCGCCTCCAGCCCGCCCTGCGGCATGGAGAAGGGGTTGTGGCTGAAGTCGATCTTGCCGGTGGTTTCGTCTTTTTCATACATCGGGAAATCGACGATCCACGCGAAGGCGAAGCGGTTCTTGTCGGTCAGGCCAAGCTCTTCGCCGATCACGGTGCGGGCGCGGCCCGCCACCCGTTCAAAGCTGGCAGGCTTGCCGCCAAGGAAGAAGGCGGCATCGCCCACGCCCAGACCAAGCTGCTGGCGGATCGCCTCGGTCCGCTCGGGGCCGATGTTCTTGGCCAAGGGGCCTGCGGCCTCCATCTGGCCGTCGGTTTCGCGCCAGAAGATGTAGCCCATGCCGGGCAGACCCTCTTTCTGGGCAAAGGCGTTCATCCGGTCGCAGAATTTGCGCGAGCCGCCGGTGGGGGCGGGGATGGCGCGGATTTCGGTGCCGTCCTGTTCCAGCAGCTTGGCGAAGATGGCAAAGCCGGATCCGGCAAAATGCTCGCTCACCACCTGCATCTTGATCGGGTTGCGCAGGTCGGGCTTGTCGGTGCCATACCACAGCGCGGAATCGGCGTAGCTGATCTGTTCCCATGTCTCGGGGGCGTCGACCTTCTTGCCGCCGCCAAATTCCTCGAACACGCCAGCGACCACGGGGGCCACGGTGTCGAACACGTCCTGCTGGGTGACGAAGCTCATTTCGAGGTCGAGCTGGTAGAAATCGGTGGGCGAGCGGTCGGCGCGCGGATCCTCGTCGCGGAAACAGGGCGCGATCTGGAAATACTTGTCGTAGCCCGACACCATGATCAGCTGCTTGAACTGCTGCGGCGCCTGCGGCAGCGCGTAGAACTTGCCCGGATGCAGCCGCGACGGCACGAGGAAGTCGCGCGCGCCTTCGGGGCTGGAGGCGGTGATGATCGGGGTCTGGAATTCGCGGAAGTCCTGCGCCCACATCCGCTTGCGGATCGACGACACCACATCCGACCGCAGCACCATGTTGCGCTGCATCGCCTCGCGGCGCAGGTCAAGGTAGCGGTAGCGCAGGCGGGTTTCCTCGGGATATTCCTGATCGCCGAACACCATCAGCGGCAGTTCGTCGGAGGCGCCCAGCACCTCCAGATCGCGGATGAACACCTCGATCTCGCCGGTGGGCAGCTTGGGGTTCACAAGGCTCGCATCGCGCGCCTTCACCACGCCGTCGATGCGCACGCACCATTCCGCCCGCAGCTTTTCCACCGATGCAAAGACGGGGCTGTCGGGATCGCACAGCACCTGTGTGATGCCGTAATGGTCGCGCAGGTCGATGAACAGGATGCCGCCATGGTCGCGGATGCGGTTCACCCAGCCCGACAGGCGAACGGTTTCGCCCTCGTTGGCCTTGGTCAGGTCGGCGCAGGTATGGCTGCGATAGGCATGCATGTGGAGTGCCCTTCGGAAACTGCTTGAAAGTCAGGCGCCGATACACAGGGGCGCGGGGGGGAAGTCAAGGGAAGCCCGGTGTCTTTGCCATATTTCGCATCTGTTGTAACCTAGGGGAACAATTTTGCGAGTCTGCGCGTTTGGCTTCGTTTTCTGGAACAGGGTCACTCGGGGGTGTGACATGTGGGAAACCGTACTCGACAGAATGCTGCATCGCCTGATCGTGACCGGGCGGCTGCGGGTCACCTATCCGGAGGGCACCGTGCGCGACTACGGGCCCGGCGGCGCCGAGGCGGAGGTGGTGCTGAAGGAGGCCCGGCTGCTGCGCGCGCTGTGCCTGCGGCCGGTGCTGGCGCTTGGCGAGGGCTACATGGACGGCAGCCTGCAGGTGCCATCCGACCGGCTTTACGATCTTCTGGCGCTTCTGATCCGCAACCAGCAGGCCGGGCGGCTGCCGGTCTGGGTCAATGCGGTCCATGCGCTGCGCGGGCAGCTGCGCGGGCTGGTCCAGCGCAACACGCCGCTGCTGTCGCAGCGCAACGTGCAGCATCATTACGACATTTCCGATGATCTTTACCGGCTCTTCCTTGACCGGGACATGCAGTATTCCTGTGCCTATTTCACCGATCCGGATCTGTCGCTGGAGGAGGCGCAGCAGGCGAAAAAGGACCATATCGCCCAGAAGCTGCTGCTGAAGCCGGGGATGCGGGTGCTGGACATCGGCTGCGGCTGGGGCGGCATGGCGCTGACGCTGGCGCGCGATCACGGCGTGCATGTGACGGGGGTCACGCTGTCGGAAAACCAGCTTGCCACCGCGCGCCGCCGCGCTGCAGAGGAAGGCCTTGCCGACAGGACCGATTTCCGCCTGCTGGATTACCGGCTGCTGCAGGACCGCTTTGACCGCATCGTCAGCGTCGGCATGCTGGAACATGTGGGGGCGCCGCATCTGCACGACTATTTCGCCAAGCTCGACGACCTGCTGGCCCCGGAAGGCGTGGCGCTGGTCCATTCCATCGGCCATGTCTCGCCGCCCGCCGCGACCTCGGCCTGGATCGACAGGTATATCTTCCCCGGCGGCTATGTGCCCTCGCTGTCCGAAGTGGCGGCGGCGGTGGAACGCACAGGGCTCTGGGCCGCGGATGTGGAGGTGCTGCGCGGCCATTACGGCCCCACGCTCAACCACTGGCGGCAGCGGTTCGAGGCGGCGCTGCCCCGCGTGCGTGCCATGTATGACGAGCGGTTCATCCGCATGTGGCGGTTCTATCTGGCGGTCTGCGAAGCCGCGTTCGAGGAGTCGTTTCAGGCGGTCTTCCACATGCAGCTGTCGCATCGGCAATATGCCGTGCCCGTCACGCGCGATTATCTGTATCAGCGCGACCCCGCCCGCGACCACAGCCGCTCCCGCGAGGGGATGCTGCACGCCGCACAGTAGCGTGCCACAGCGGCGGATCCCGGTCGGATTGGGGTTGCACGGGCAGGGCTTCTGTCTATAACCCACGACAATTTGCGGGGAGCTGCGACTCCCGCGCAGGATGCCCCGTGCCTGAACCGCACCGCCACACCGTCAAGACGAGGTCCGACCATGCCCAAAAGAACCGATATCAAATCCATCATGATTATCGGAGCGGGGCCCATCGTGATCGGGCAGGCCTGCGAATTCGACTATTCCGGCGCACAGGCCTGCAAGGCCCTGCGTGAGGAAGGTTACCGGGTCATTCTGGTGAATTCCAACCCCGCCACGATCATGACCGACCCGGAACTGGCCGATGCCACCTATATCGAGCCGATCACGCCCGAAATCGTGGCAAAGATCATCGAAAAGGAACGGCCCGACGCGCTGCTGCCCACGATGGGCGGCCAGACCGGCCTGAACACCTCGCTGGCGCTCGAGGAAATGGGCGTGCTCGCGAAATACGGGGTCGAGATGATCGGCGCCAAGCGCGAGGCCATCGAGATGGCCGAAGACCGCAAGCTGTTCCGCGAGGCGATGGACCGCATCGGGCTGGAAAACCCCAAGGCGACCATCGTCACCGCCCCGAAAAAGCCCAACGGCAAGGCCGATCTGGACGCGGGCGTGGCCATCGCGCTGGAGGCGCTGGAAGGCATCGGCCTTCCGGCGATCATCCGCCCCGCCTTCACGCTGGGCGGCACCGGTGGCGGCGTCGCCTATAACCGCGAGGATTACGTGCATTACTGCCGGTCGGGCATGGATGCCTCGCCGGTGAACCAGATCCTTGTGGATGAATCCCTGCTGGGCTGGAAGGAATACGAGATGGAGGTGGTCCGCGACAAGGCGGACAATGCCATCATCGTCTGCGCCATCGAAAACGTCGATCCCATGGGCGTGCATACCGGCGACAGCATCACCGTGGCCCCGGCGCTGACCCTGACCGACAAGGAATACCAGATCATGCGCAACGGCTCCATCGCCGTGCTGCGCGAGATCGGCGTGGAAACCGGCGGGTCGAACGTGCAATGGGCGGTGAATCCGGAAAATGGCCGCATGGTCGTGATCGAGATGAACCCGCGCGTATCGCGGTCTTCGGCGTTGGCCTCCAAGGCCACCGGCTTTCCGATCGCCAAGATCGCGGCGAAGCTGGCCGTGGGCTACACGCTGGACGAGCTGGACAACGACATCACCAAGGTGACGCCTGCCAGCTTCGAGCCGACCATCGACTATGTCGTGACCAAGATCCCGCGCTTTGCCTTTGAAAAGTTCCCCGGATCCGAACCGCATCTGACCACCGCGATGAAATCGGTGGGCGAGGCGATGGCGATTGGCCGGACCATCCACGAATCGCTGCAGAAGGCGCTGTGCTCGCTGGAAACCGGGCTCAACGGCTTTGACGAGATCACCATTCCCGGCGCGCCGGAAAAATCCGCCGTCATCAAGGCGCTGAGCAAGCAGACGCCCGACCGGCTGCGCACCATCGCGCAGGCGATGCGGCACGGGCTGTCGGATGACGACATCCACGGCGTGACCATGTTTGACCCGTGGTTCCTTGCCCGGATCCGCGAAATCATCGAGGCCGAGGATCAGGTGCGCCGCGAAGGCCTGCCGCAGAATGCCGAAGGTCTGCGCGCGCTCAAGATGATGGGCTTCTCCGATGCCCGTCTGGCCGTGCTCACCGGCTTTTCCGAAAAGGACGTGCGCAAGCGCCGCCTGTCGCAGGGCGTGGTCGCCAGCTTCAAGCGGATCGACACCTGCGCCGCCGAATTCGAGGCGCAGACGCCCTATATGTATTCCACCTATGAAATGCCCATGATGGGCGAGGTGGAATGCGAGGCGCGGCCTTCGGACAAGAAAAAGGTCGTCATCCTTGGCGGCGGTCCGAACCGGATCGGGCAGGGGATCGAATTCGATTACTGCTGCTGCCACGCCTGTTTCGCGCTGACCGCGGCGGGCTATGAAACCATCATGGTCAACTGCAACCCGGAAACCGTGTCCACTGACTATGACACCTCGGACCGGCTGTATTTCGAACCGCTGACCTTTGAACATGTGATGGAGATCCTGCGGGTCGAGCTGGAAAATGGCACGCTGCATGGCGTGATCGTGCAGTTCGGCGGTCAGACCCCGCTCAAGCTTGCCAACGCGCTGGAGGCGGAGGGCATCCCGATCCTTGGCACCACGCCCGATGCCATCGACCTTGCCGAAGACCGCGAGCGGTTTCAGGCGCTGGTCAACCAGCTGGGCCTCAAGCAGCCGAAAAACGGCATCGCCTCCACCGACGCGCAGGCACTGGCCATCGCCGACAGCATCGGCTTCCCGCTGGTGATCCGTCCCTCCTATGTGCTGGGCGGGCGCGCCATGGAAATCGTGCGCGACATGGCGCATCTGGAACGCTACATCCGCGAGGCGGTGGTGGTGTCGGGCGACAGCCCGGTGCTGCTGGACAGCTACCTGTCGGGCGCGGTCGAGCTGGACGTGGACGCGATCTGCGACGGCGAGGCGGTGCATGTCGCGGGCATCATGCAGCATATCGAAGAGGCGGGCGTGCATTCCGGCGACAGCGCCTGTTCGCTGCCGCCCTATTCGCTGTCCGACGAGCTGATCGCCGAGATCAAGGTCCAGACCGAGGCGCTGGCCCGCGCGCTGCATGTGGTCGGCCTGATGAACGTGCAGTTCGCCATCAAGGACAACGAGATTTACCTGATCGAGGTGAACCCCCGCGCCAGCCGCACCGTGCCGTTTGTGGCCAAGGCCACCGACAGCGCCATTGCCTCTATTGCGGCGCGGATCATGGCGGGGGAAAAGCTCTCTGCCTTCCCGATGCGCGCGCCCTATCCCGACAACGCCGATTATGACAGCGTGCTGCCGCTGGCCGATCCGATGACGCTGGCCGATCCGAACATGCCGTGGTTCTCGGTCAAGGAAGCGGTGCTGCCCTTCGCCCGTTTCCCCGGTGTCGACACCATCCTTGGGCCGGAAATGCGCTCCACGGGCGAGGTGATGGGCTGGGACCGCAGCTTCCCGCGCGCCTTCCTCAAGGCGCAGATGGGCGCGGGCAACATCCTGCCGACCGAAGGCGCGGTGTTCATCTCCATCCGCGACGAGGACAAGACCCCGCAGATGGTGGAGGCGGCCTCGCTGCTGTCCGGCATGGGGTTCCATCTGGTGGCGACGGCGGGCACCGCCGCTTTCCTGTCGCAGAACGACATCCCCTGCGAACGGGTCAAGAAGGTCTATGAAGGCCGCCCCAACGTGGTGGATCTGATGAAGGATGGCGGCGTGCAGCTGGTGCTGAACACCACCGAAGGCGCTGCCTCGGTCGCGGACAGCCGGGAAATCCGGTCGGTCGCGCTCTATGACAAGATCCCCTATTACACGACCGCCGCAGGCGCCCATGCCACCGCGCTGGCCATGAAGGCCCGCGAGGAAGGCGAACTGGTGGTCAAGCCGCTTCAGGCCTGACCGGGCGGGATCGCGATACCGGGGCGGCCCTTGGGGCCGCCCTTTTTTATGTCCTGACGTCGGGTCTCAGACGCCCAGATAGCGCTCCGCCTCGGCGGGGCCCAGATCGGCAAAGGCTCCGGACCAGACGGATGTGCCGCGTTCAAGGATCACGGCGCGGTCGGCCACGGCGGCCATTTCGCGCAGCGACTTGTCCACCACAAGGATCGACAGGCCCGCGCCGCGTTTCAGCAGCAGCAGCGCGTCCCAGATTTCCTGCCGCACCAAGGGCGCCAGTCCTTCGGTCGCCTCGTCCAGCACCAGAAGCCGCGGATTGGTCATCAGCGCGCGCCCGATGGCCAGCATCTGCTGTTCGCCCCCCGACAGGGTCGCGGCCTTCTGCCCGCGCCGTTCCGCCAGCCGGGGAAACAGCAGCTCCACCCGCGCCTGATCCCAGGCGCCGGGACGGGCGGCGGCAAGCAGGTTTTCGGTCACGCTCAGGTCGCGGAAACAGCGGCGCCCCTCCGGCACCAGCCCCACCCCCAGCCGGGCGATGCGATGCGCGGGCAGCCGCGCCAGATCCTGCCCGGCAAAGCGCCGCACCCCACCCGACGGCATCAGCCCGCAGAGACAGCGCAGCGTCGTGGATTTGCCCATGCCGTTACGCCCCATCAGGGCCAGCACCTCGCCCTCTTCCAGCGCCAGCGTGACGCCGAACAGCGCCTGCGACGCGCCGTAGGAGGCGGTGATGTCGCGCAGCTCCAGCAAGCTCATGGCGCTTCTCCCAGATAGGCCTCGCGCACCTCCGGGTTGGCGCGGATCTCGGCGACGGTGCCGGTGGCGATGATGCGGCCATAGACCAGCACGCTGATCCGGTCGGCCAGCGCGAACACCGCGTCCATGTCATGTTCGACCAGCAGAATGGGCGCCTCGGCCCGCAGCCCGTCCAGCACGCGGGTCAGGGCCAGCGAGCCTTCGCTGCCCAGCCCCGCCATCGGCTCGTCCATCAGAAAGGCGCGCGGGGCCAGCGTCAGGGCCACCGCCACTTCCAGCTGCCGCCGCTGCCCGTGGCTGAGCGTCGCGACGCGGGTCGCGGCCAGATCGGCCAGCCCCATCCGGTCCAGCGCGGCCATGGCGCGGTCGCGCAGATGGCGCCGCCCCAGCGCGGGCCGCAGGAACCGGTAGGGCGATCCGCTGGCCCCCAGCGCCCCCAGCAGCGCGTTCTGCAGCACGGTGTCTTCCATCGCCAGCGCCGAGATCTGGAAGCTGCGCGCCAGCCCCGCCCGCGCCCGCGCCATGGTCGACCACTGCGTGACATCGCGCCCCAGCAGCCGCACCTGCCCGGCATCGGGCGCGATATTGCCGCAGATCTGCTTGATGAGCGTGGATTTCCCCGCGCCATTGGGGCCGATCACCGCGTGAATTTCGCCCCTGCGCAGATCCAGCGTGACGCCATCCGTGGCGCGCAGGGCGCCGAAGCTCTTGACCAGCCCGCGGGTTTCCAGAACCGGCTCAGTCATGGGCGCGCGCCCGCCCCGCGATCAGCCCGACCAGCCCGCCGCGCGCGAACAGCACCACCGCCAGCAGCAGCAGCCCCAGCCAGATGTGCCAGAATTCCGACAGCCCGCCCAGCCAGTGCTCCAGCAGCACGAACACCGCCGCACCGATCACCGGCCCGCACAGCCGCGCCACGCCGCCAAGGATCAGGAACACCATGATCTCGCCGCTGGTCTGCCAGCTGAACATCGTCGGGCTGACAAAGCGGTTGAGATCGGCAAACAGCGCGCCCGCAAGCCCGGTCACCGCGCCGGACAGCACAAAGGCCACAAGCTGCAGCCGCTTGGGGTCCAGCCCCACCGCCATCACCCGGTCCGGGCTCTGCCGCGCGGCGTTCAGCGCAAGGCCGAAGGGGCTGCGCGCCAGCAGATGCGAGGCCAGCAGGATCAGGCAGAGCAGGCCGAAACACAGGCCGAAGAACTGGATCGGCACCAGCGTGTTCAGCCCCGGAAAGCTGTTGCGCACATAGATGGACAGCCCGTCCTCGCCGCCATAGGCGTTCCACGAAATGGCGAAGAAAAACGCCATCTGGCCAAAGGCCAGCGTGATCATGATGAAATAGACCCCCGCCGTGCGCAGCGCCAGCAGCCCGATCAGCAGCGCCGCCATGGCAGAGGCGGCGACCGCCACCAGCCAGATCACCGGCATGGATTTGGTCCCCGGCACGGTGAAGGCGCCGTCATAGATCGGCGTATAGTCCTGCGCGTGGCTGGCAAGGATGCCCATGGCATAGCCGCCGATGCCGAAAAACAGCGCGTGGCCTAGGCTGACCAGCCCGCCCAGCCCCAGCGCGATGTTCAGCCCCACGGCGGCCAGCGCAAGGATGGCGGCGCGGGTGGCCAGCGTGATGGTGAAAGGCTCGTCCGACAGATGGGCCCAGACCGGCAGCAGGCCAAGCGCCAGCAGCACCAGCGCGTTGAGCAGGGTCTCGCGCGTCATGTCCGGGCTCCGAACAGGCCGGTGGGCCGCCAGACCAGCACCGCCGCCATCAGCATGTAGATGGCCATCGACGACAGCGCCGCGCCGGTCTGGGTCGCTGCCGCCGGATCCATGACCAGCGCAAACAGCCGGGGCAGGAAGATGCCGCCCAGCGTGTCGGTCAGCCCGACCAGCAGCGCACCGACCAGCGCGCCGGTGATCGACCCGATGCCACCGATCACGATGACCACGAAGGCAAGGATCAGCACCGGCTCGCCCATGCCGACCTGCACCGACTGGATGGCGCCCACCAGCGCGCCCGCAAGCCCGGCAAGGGCGGCGCCAAGCGCAAAGACCAGCGTGTAAAGCCGCGCGATGTCGACCCCCAGCGCCGCGATCATCTCCCGGTCGTTTTCACCGGCGCGGATGCGGATGCCCAGCCGGGTGCGCCCGATCAGCCAGAACAGCGCCCCCGCCAGCACCAGCCCCACGCCGATCAGGAACAGCCGGTAGAGCGGATACTGGATGCCGCCGGGCAGGGTGACCGGCCCCGACAGCGCGGGCGGAATATCAAGGTAAAGCGGGAAGGATCCAAAAATCCACCGCGTGCCTTCGGAAAAGATCAGGATCAGCGCGAAGGTGGCCAGCACCTGATCCAGATGGTCGCGGTCATAAAGACGGCGGATCACCAGCCGTTCCACCAGCGCCCCGGCGCAGGCGGCGGCGACCAGCGCCGCCCCCAGCCCCAGCAGGAAGGATCCGGTGGCGGCGGCGGTGGCGGCAGCGGCAAAGGCGCCCACCATGAACAGCGAGCCATGGGCAAGGTTGATGAGCCCCATGACGCCAAAGATCAGCGTCAGCCCCGCCGCCATCAGAAACAGCATGATGCCGGACTGCAGCCCGTTCAGCACCTGTTCGACAATCAGCAGCGGGGTCATGACTTGTCCTGTCCTGCGGCGGCCCCGGCTGGGGCCGCGCCTGCCCTTACATCTTGCACTCGGCCTCGTAGGCATGGCCGCGGTCGGTGATCGCGGTGTCAACGATCTGGTTGGTCAGGATGTCGCCCTCGCGCACCACCTCGCGCACATACAGATCCTGCACCGGGTGCTGGCTGGCGTTGAAGCTGAACTTGCCCCGGACGGAGTCGAAATCGGCCTCCATCAGCGCGGCGCGGAACGCCTCGTCATCGCTGACCTCCGCCTTGTCCATGGCCGAAAGCAGCAGGTTGGCGGTGTCATAGCCCTGCGCGGAATAGAGCGAAGGCAGGCGGCCATATTTCTCGGAATAGGCGGTGACAAAGGCCGCGTTGGCGGCATTGTCCAGATCCTTGCTCCAGGACGAGGTGTTCTTCACCCCCAGCGCGGCATCACCCACCGCCTGCAGGATGTTCTGGTCAAAGGAAAAGGCCGGGCCGATCAGGGGCAGATCCACGCCGCTGTCGGCATATTGCTTGAGGAAGGAAATCCCCATGCCGCCGGGCAGGAAGAAGAACACGCTGTCGGCGCCGCTGGCCCGGATCTGCGCGATCTCTGCGGCGTAATCGGTCTGGCCAAGGTCGGTATAGATCTCGCCCGCCAGCTCGCCTTCGTAGAAGCGTTTGAAACCGTTCAGAGAATCCTTGCCCGCGGGATAGTTGGGCGCAAGGATGAAGCTGTTGGCAAACCCGGCCTTGGTGGCATAGGCGCCCGCCGCCTCGTGCAGGTTGTCATTCTGGTAGGACACCGAGAAATAGTTGGGGTTGCAGCCCGCGCCCGCCAGCTGCGCCGGGGCGGCATTGGTGGACAGGTAGAACAGCCCCTGCGCGGTGGCGGCGGGCACCACCGCCATGGCAAGGTTGGACCAGACGATGCCGGTCAGCACGTCGACCTTTTCGGACTGGATCAGCCGGTCGGCCAACTGCACCGCCACATCGGGCTTCTGCTGGTCATCCTCGATCACCACCTCGACATCGTCACGGCCCGCCTGTTCCAGCGCCAGCATGAAGCCGTCGCGCGTGTCGATGCCCAGACCGGCCCCGCCGCCCGACAGCGTGGTGATAAGCCCGACCTTGACCTCGGCCATGGCGGTGGTGGCGCAGGCGGCAAGCGCCACCGATGCAAGCAGCTGTTTCAGCATGTGTCGTCTCCCTGTTCCCGGTCGGCGCAGCTCTGCGGGCGGCCTGACCTCTGGCGCGCAGTTTTCGTCAGCGCGCCCGGAAAGACAATGCCTGCCATGCCTGTGGCGCCGCTTTTGCGCCGCCATCTTGTCAGACCTGCCGGGATGGCGGACAACCGGATCCATGAAAGAGGCCCCAAAAGACAGCGACGCCCCCCGGATCCGCCTGCGGATCCTGTTGGGCACCGATGCGATGCTGGGGCCGGGCAAGGCCGACCTGCTGGATCTGATCCGCCAGACCGGATCCATCGCCGCGGCGGGGCGGGCCATGTCCATGAGCTACAAACGTGCGTGGTCGCTGGTCGAAGAAATGAACGGCGCCTTTCGCGAGCCGCTGGTGGACAGCAGCCGGGGTGGCGCCAAGGGCGGCGGCGCAAGGCTGACGGAAACCGGCGAACTGGTGCTGGAGCAGTATCGCAAGATCGAGGAGATCGCGACCGAAGCCGGGGCGGCACGGATCGGGCTGCTGCGCTCCCTGCTGCGCGATGTGGCCGATGGGAAATAACGCTTGCCGTGTCGGGGCGCGATTGCGATATGTTTTGCCATACCTGTCGCCAGGGAGAGGAATCCGCATGCCCGTCCGTCATGTCCTGCTGCCCGCGCTTGCGCTGCTGCTGCCGGGGCTGGCCCATGCCGAACAGGTCACCGTCTTTGCCGCCGCCAGCCTGAAAAACGCCATGGATGACATCGTGGCCAGCTATCAGGCGCAGTCCGGTCACAGCGTGGTGGTGTCGCTGGCCGGATCCTCGGCGCTGGCCAAGCAGATCCAGCAGGGGGCCCCCGCCGACATCTTCATCTCTGCCAATCCCGACTGGATGGACCTGCTGGAGGCGGAGGGGCTGCTGGAAGACGGCTCGCGCCGCGATCTGCTGGGCAACAGCCTTGTGCTGGTGGCGCATGGCACGGATGCGGCGCCGGTCACGATCGGGCCGGATCTGGATCTGCCCGCCCTGCTGGGCGACGGGCGGCTGGCCATGGCTCTGGTCGATTCGGTGCCTGCGGGCATCTACGGCAAGGCAGCGCTGGAGCATCTGGGCCTCTGGCAGGAAGTGGCGCCTTCGGTCGCGCAGTCGGACAATGTCCGGGCCGCGCTGGCGCTGGTCGCCACCGGCGAGGCGCCGTTTGGCATCGTCTATGCCACCGATGCCGGGGCAGAGGACCGCGTGACCGTGGCGGGCCGCTTTCCCGCCGACAGCCACCCGCCGATCCTCTATCCCGTTGCCGATCTGGCCAACCGCGACAGCGCCGCCGAGGAGGATTTCCTGACCTATCTGCAGGGGGCCGAGGCCCGCGCCGCCTTCGAGGCGCAGGGTTTCACCGTACTGGCCGACTGACGCATGGACTGGCTCGGCCCCGAGGAAACACAGGCGCTGCTGCTGTCCCTGCGCGTATCGCTCTGGGCCACGCTGCTGGGGCTGCCGCTGGCGGTGTTCGTGGCCTATGCGCTGGCGCGCTGGCGCTTTCCGGGGCACGCTCTGCTGAACGGGCTGGTGCATCTGCCGCTGATCCTGCCGCCGGTGGTGACCGGCTATCTGCTGCTGCTGACCTTCGGCACGAAGGGGCCGGTGGGCGCCGTGCTGCAGGACTGGGGCATCGTGCTGGCCTTCCGCTGGACCGGGGCGGCGCTGGCGGCGGGGATCATGGCCTTTCCGCTGCTGGTCCGCGCCATCCGCCTGTCGATCGAGGCGGTGGATCCCAAGCTGGAACAGGCGGCGGGCACGCTGGGCGCCTCGCGGCTGATGGTGTTCCTGACGGTGACGCTGCCGCTGATCCTGCCCGGCATCGTCGCGGGCGGCATTCTGGGCTTTGCCAAGGCGATGGGGGAATTTGGCGCCACCATCACCTTTGTTTCCAACATCCCCGGCCAGACCCGGACGCTGCCTTCGGCCATCTATGCCTTTCTGCAGGTGCCGGGGGGCGATGCCGCCGCGTTCCGGCTGGTGCTGGTGGCGGTGGCGGTGGCGATGGCGGCGCTGCTGCTGTCGGAATGGGTGGGGCGGCGCGTGGCGCGGCGGGTGGCCGGGCAATGACGCTGTCGGTTCACGTGAAACATTCCTTTCCGGCCTTCACGCTTGACGCAAGCTTCGAGGCGCCGCCGGGCATCACCGTGCTGTTTGGCCGCTCCGGGTCCGGCAAGACCACGCTGGTCAATGCCGTGGCCGGGCTGCTGCGCCCCGAGCAGGGTCGCGTCGCCGTCAACGGGTGGGAGCTGTTCGACACCGGCGCGCGGCGCTGGCTGCCGCCGCACAAGCGCAGGCTGGGCTACATCTTTCAGGAGGGGCGGCTTTTTCCGCATCTCAACGTGCGGCAGAACCTGATGTATGGCCGCTGGTTCGCCCCGCGCGACGCCCCGCGCGCCGAATTTGGCCGCGTGGTCGATCTGCTGGGCATCGGCGCGCTGCTGGACCGGCGGCCCGGTGCGCTGTCGGGCGGGGAAAAGCAGCGGGTGGCCATCGGGCGCGCGCTGCTGGCGGCCCCGCGCCTGCTGCTGGCGGATGAACCGCTGGCGGCGCTGGACGAGGCGCGCAAGGCCGAGATCCTGCCCTATTTCGAACGTCTGCGTGACGAGGTCGCGATCCCCATCCTGTTCGTCAGCCATTCCGCCGCCGAGGTGGCGCGGCTTGCCACCACGGTCGTGGCGCTGGAGGCGGGGCGGGTCACCCGCGCGGGCCCCGCCGCCGAGGTGCTGGCCGATCCCGCCGTCACGCCCTTGGGCGCGCGGGCGGCGGGGGCGGTGCTGGAGGCGGTGGTGCTGCGCCATGCCGAGGACGGGCTGACCGAACTGGGTGCGGGCGGGCTGACGCTGGTGGTGCCCCGGCTGGACGCGGCCCCCGGCACCGCCATGCGGCTGCGCATCGCCGCGCATGACGTCATCCTGTCGCGGGAGGCACCGGTGGGCCTGTCGGCGCTGAACATCCTGCCCGGCACGATTCAGGACATCCGCAGCGGCGACGGACCCGGGGCGCTGGTGTCGCTGGACACTGCGGCGGGGCGGGTGCTGGCGCGGATCACCCGCCGCTCGGCGCAGGCGATGGGGCTGGAGCCCGGGCAGGTCTGTCACGCGGTGGTCAAATCGGTGGCGGTGGCCCCCGATGATGTGGGCGGCGGCCCGGGGATGTCTGGCCTTCGGGGCCCGGGATCGGCCTGAATTTTAGTGTCTGGTGATCCGACCTTGATCTGAAACCGTATCTTTCTTTTCAGTTTCGGCTAGAAAGGGTCAGTTCGTTTTCGGGTGTCAGCCATGGACAATCTTGCCAGAGCCACCTTCGACCCGACGGCGCCGCTTGCGCCTCAGATCTATGCCTATCTGCGGGCGCTGATCACGCGCAACGCGGTCTATCCGGGCCAGCCGCTGGCGGAACAGCGGCTGGCGCTGCGGCTTGCGGTGCCGCAACCCGCGCTGCGCGAGGCGATCCTGCGGCTTGCGGGCGAAGGGCTGGTTGATCTTTGCCCCGATGGCAGCCCGAAGGTGGGGCGGATCTGCATGTCGGGCGTGGTGGGGGCGCGGTTCCTGCGCGAAGCCATCGAGGCCGATATCGTCAAGGCAGTGGCGGAGCGCGCGGATTTTGCGCTGATCACCGAATTGCGCGAACAGATCGTGCGGCAGAAACTGGTCTGCGGGCGCGATCCGCGCAGCATGGTGCATCTGGACGAACGCTTTCACCGCACGCTGGCCGAAGCGGCGGGGATGGGGCCGATCTGGCGCGATCTGGAGGGGCTGAAGCTGCGCATGGACCGGGTGCGGCACCTGTCGCCGGAGCCGCTGTCGCCGCAGCCGCTGATCGAACAGCACAGCGCCATCGTCGACCGGATCGCCATGCGCGACGTGTTCGGGGCCGAGGCCGCGATGCGGGGTCATCTGCGCGATCTGGTCGCCGTGCTGCCCGCGCTGGTGCAGCGCTTTCCCGACTATTTCGACACCCCGCAGGAGGATCCCGAAGGCCCGCCACTGGTGCCGCTGCGCTGACGGGCTAGAGCGCGGGCAGCAGCCGGGCGGCGGATTCCACCCCGTCGAGGATGGGCAGCGCGAAGCGGCGGCGCAGGTCGGCGGTCAGCTTGGCCATGCCCGCGCAGCCAAGGATCACCGCATCGATCCCGTCCTCGGCCCGGGCGCGGTCCAGTTCGGCGGCGATGCGCGCCCCGGCGGCGTCGGGGTCATCTTCCAGCGCCAGCACCGGCACGTCCGAGGCGCGGACCCGGCCCAGCAGCGGCGCAAAGCCGTAGCGCGCGATGTTCTCTTCAAGGATGGGCACCGACACGGCCAGCGTCGTCACCACGGAAAACCGCCAGCCGCGCAGGGCGGCCATATGGCAGGCGGCCTGACAGATGCCCAGCACCGGCACCGCCGAGCGCGCCACTGCCTGCTCCAGCGCGGTATCGTCGAAACAGCCGATGACGATGCCCTGCATGCCTTCGGCATTGGCGCGGTCCACCAGCGCCAGCAGCGGCGCCGTGGCGGCCTCGCCATCCTCGCGGCCCTGAATGGCGGGGGGCGCCCCGGTCGAGGTCCAGCCCTGAAACCCGGCCTCGGGGGCGGTGGCCTGCGCCACGGCCAGCATCGCCTCGGTCATGGACCGGGTGCTGTTGGGGTTGATGATGAGATGCGCCATGTTCAGACCATGCCCTTGCCCGCGTCGGATCCCTGCCGGGCGCGGCGGCGGTTCAGGCCCCAGACCGTCAGCAGGAACACCGCGATGATGACCAGCGAAAACGCCGTGGTCAGGGTGCCAAGCGCAAAGATCACCGGCGTGGTGACGTTGGTGGTCATGCCGTAGATCTCCAGCGGCAGGGTGTTGTAGCTGCCCGCCGTCAGCAGCGTGCGGGCGAATTCGTCATAGCTGAGCGTGAAGCCGAACAGCGCCACCCCGATCAGCGAGGGCGCGATGATCGGCAGGATCACGTGGCGGATCGTCTGCCAGTTGCTGGCGCCCTGATCGCGCGCGGCTTCTTCATAGCTTTTGTCGAAACGGTTGAAGACGGCGAACATGATGAGCAGGCCAAAGGGCAGCGTCCATGTCAGCTGCGACCCGAAGCCGGAACTGGCCCAGTGGATCGGCAGGCCCAGCTGGCTGAAGATCAGCCCGACCCCCAGCGAGATCAGGATCGACGGGATCACCAGCGCGGTGATGACCAGATAGAACAGCACCGCATTGCCGGCGAAGCGTTTGCGGAAGGCGAGCCCGCCCATGACCGACACCACCACCGTGGTGACCATGACCATCAGCCCCAGCGCAAGGCTGCGGCGGAAGCTGCCCCAGATGTCCCCCACCGCCTGCTGTTCGAAAAGGTCGCGGAACCAGTGCAGCGAGGTGCCGCGCATCGGAAAGGTCAGCCCGCCCTGCGGCCCCTGAAAGCTGAGGATCGCGATGGTGAAGGTGGGGCCATAGAGGAACAGCAGGAACAGCCCGAAAAAGCCGGCCAGCACATAGAACGAACGCGAGCGGGGTTCCATGGATCAAAGCTCCTTCCGGATGTCGACGAAGCGCAGCAGGATGCCGATGACCATCAGCACGGTGACAAGCAGCACCACCGCCGTGGCCGAGGCCGAGGGATATTGCAGTAGGGCGATGTCGTTCTGGATGAGCCGTCCGACATTGGCGGACTGGCTGCCCGACATGAAGCGCACGGTGACAAAATCGCCCATCACCAGCGTGATGACAAAGATGGTGCCGATCATGATGCCCGGCTTGCAGAGCGGGATGATGACATTGGTCAGGGTCTGAAACCCGGTGGCGCCTGCGTCATAGGCCGCCTCGATCAGCGATTTGTCGATGCGCATCATGGTGTTGAAGATCGGGACCACCATGAACAGCGTGTAAAGATGCACGAAGGCAAGGATCACCGAGAAATCGGAGTAAAGCAGCCAGTCCAGCGGTTCCTCCGTCACGCCCATGGAGATCAGCGCCGAATTGGCGAGCCCGTTGCGGCCCAGAAACGGGATCCACGAGATCATGCGGATGATGTTCGAGGTCCAGAACGGGATGGTGCACAGCAGGAACAGCGCGATCTGCCATGTCTGGCTGCGCACGTGGAAGGCAAGGAAATAGGCCACGGCAAAGCCGATGCCCAGCGTGAAGACCCAGACGATCAGCGCGTATTTGATGGTGGTGCCGAACACCCGGTAGGTGACCGGAGAGCCGAACAGGAAGTCGTAATTTTCCATCGAAAACGCGGGGATGATGGAAAATTCCGTGGCCTTCCAGAAGCTGACCACCACGATCATGGCGATGGGCAGCACCAGAAACAGGATCAGCACCAGCGACAGCGGCGAGGCCAGCAGCCAGCCGGTCAGATGTCGGGACATGTTGCCTGCGCGCATGGAACCTCCGGGGCGGCGGCGCGCCGGGGCGCGCGGATCAGGGGCCGCATCCCGGGCACAAACCGGGATGCGGCGGGTTCGTCAGGACCAAGGTGTATCGGTCAGGCCGCGACGAATTCGTTCCACTTGCGGACCATGTACTGGTTTTCGTCCATCACGGCGTTCCAGCAGGCCACGGCGCCCATGCGGTCCTGGAAGGATCCGCCGTCGCGCACCTCGCCGGGCTGGGCCATGGCGTCGCCGAAGGGGTTGGTGATGACTTCGGTGGCTTCCTTGCCCTCGAACCAGTAGCCCCATTCGTTTTCCGACATGTAGGCCTTGGAGGTTTCCGGCACGGCGGAATAATAGCCCTGCCGCATCAGGAAGCCGCCGACCCAGCCGTCGAGATACCAGTTGATGTATTCATAGGCCGCATCCAGTTCGAGCCCGGACAGGTTCTTGGACAGGCCGATCCCGCCGCCCCAGCTGCGATAGCCTTCCTTCAGCGGCTGATACACGCAGTCGATGCCGCGCGATTTCACGGCGGTGATGGCGGGGGACCACATGGACTGGATCACCACCTCGCCGGAGGCCATCAGGTTCACCGACTCGTCGAAGGTTTTCCAGAAGGCGCGGAACTGCCCTGCTTTCTTGGCCTCTGTCATGATCGCCATGGTGCGGTCGATCTCGTCGCGGGTCATGTTGCCCTTGTCGCCATAGGCGATTTCGCCCATCGCTTCGCAGACCATGGCCGCATCCATGATGCCGATGGAGGAAATGTCGAGGATCGAGGCCTTGCCCTTGAATTCCGGGTTCAGCAGTTCGGCCCAGCTTTCGATCGGGCGCCCGATCAGGTCGGGGCGGATGCCCAGCGTGTCGGCGTTGTAGATCGTGGGGATCAGGGTCATCCAGCCGGATTCCTCCTGCACGAAATCGGTGCCGCCGGGACCGGAGGTGAAGCCCACCGTATGCGGGGCGGTGCCCTGCGCGATGGTGGAGTCGGGGTTGAGCTTGCCATCGCGGAAGATGCCGACGATCTTGTCGTAATTCTTGATCTTGCTGGTATCCATCGCCTGCAGGTTGCCGGTCGGCCAGACCTTCTTGCAGATCCAGTATTCGATGTCGGCGATGTCGAAGCTGCCGGGCTGGGTGGCGGCGCGCTGGGTCACCGCGTCCGAATCAAGCGCGGTCATCTCCAGCGTGAAGCCCAGTTCCTCTTTCACCTTCTGGCCCACCTCGTTGAGGTTGGACACGCCGGTGCCGAACTGGCGCAGGGTCACGTCCTTGATGTTCTGCGCCCACAGCATCGGCGCCGGGAAGGTGCTGGCGGCGGTGGCGGCGGCGGCGCCTTTCAGCAGGCCGCGGCGGCTGAGTTTCGTGGTGGTCATGGTCATCTCCCTGATGTCGGTCTGTTTTTTAGATTATGGCCCGCTCAGGCAGAGAGCGGGTGCAGCGCCTCGTCGTCCCAGACAAGGCCCACCCCGTCGCCGGGGGATTTCGGATCGGCGTAGAACTGGTGTTCCGGCACGAAGGCGGTGATGTCCTGATCGCCGGTGGCGATCACCGTGACCGCGACATGGGTGCCCTGAAACTCCACCGAGGTGACGCGCCCGCCCAGTCTGGCGCCGGGTTCCGGGGCCAGCCGGGTCAGATCGTTGCGCAGCGCGAAATGGCCCTGCGGCAGCGCGATCACGTTATGCCCGCCCATGAACCGCGCGACAAATTCGGTGCGCGGCGCATTGAACACGTCGCGCGCGGCGCCCGCCTGTTCAATGACCGCGTTGTTCATCACCACGATCTCGTCGGCCAGCGCCAGCGCCTCGTCCTGACCATGGGTCACATGCAGGAAGGTGATGCCCAGTTCGCGCTGCAGCCGCTTCAGCTCGCCGCGCATCCGCACGCGCAGGAACGGATCCAGCGCCGAAAGCGGTTCGTCCAGCAGCAGGATCTGCGGTTCGGTGATCAGGGCGCGGGCCAGCGCCACGCGCTGCTGCTGTCCGCCCGACAGCTGCGCGGGCAGGCGTTCGGCGTATTTGGTCATGTCGACCAGCGCCAGCATGTCCATCGCGCGGGTGCGGCGGGCGGCAGCGTCCACGCCTTTCATCTTGAGGCTGAAGGCGACATTGTCGGCCACGCTCAGATGCGGGAACAGCGCGTAGCTCTGGAACATCATCGCCGTGCCGCGCTTGGCCGGGGGCAGGTGGCTGATATCGGCGCCGCCCAGCAGGATCGACCCGTCGCTGACCGTCTCGTGCCCCGCGATCATCCGCAGCGTCGAGGATTTGCCGCAGCCCGACGGACCCAGCAGGCAGGCATAGACGCCCGGCTTGAAATGGTGGTGGATGGCATGGACCGCGACCGTGTCGCCATAGCGTTTGGTCAGGCCCACCAGCTCCAGATCCAGTCCCTTGCGCATGACACCCCCTGCGTTGCTGTCCCGATCATGCGGAGGCTTTCTGGCGCCCGCAAAGCGCCGCCTGTGTCTGGCCTGTCTCCGCTCCGTGCAGCGCCTAATATTTGACCGATCCGGACGCGGAATGTGCGCTTTTTGACTTCTGATTGTATACGATCATGCGGCGCATCACATCCAACCTGCCACCTCTTGTGATTCTGCCGCCCCTGCGAAAAGACTGCCGCCAAAGGAGCAGGGCATGGGTGTCATGGCAGAACCGGGACAGGACCGACGCAGCAGGGCGCCGCGCGCGCGGTCAGTGGCCGACTCCCTGACGCTGGCCATTCACGAACACCGGCTGGCGCCGGGGCTGAAGCTGAACGAGGACGAGGTGGGCGAGATCTTCGGGGTCAGCCGCACCATCGTGCGGTCCGCCCTGCAGATGCTGGCGCATGACCAGCTGGTCAGCATCGAACCCAATCGCGGCGCCTTTGTCGCCGAACCGTCGATCCGCGAGGCCCGTGAGGTGTTCGAGGCCCGCGCCCTGCTGGAGCCGCGCACCGCACGGTCCGCTGCCGAACGGGTCACCCCCGCCGACGTGACGCTGCTGCGCCGCCATAATGACGAGGAACACGCGGCCCTGCATCGCGGGGATTACGGCACGGCGCTGCGCCTGTCGGGGCAGTTCCATCTGGAGATTGCCCGCATCGCCGATCAGGCTACCATCGCCGGGTTCATCGCGCAGCTGATCTCGCGCAGTTCGCTGGTGATCGCGCTTTATTGGCGGAGACCGAATGCCATGTGTGAAACCCATGCCCACGAAGCCCTGCTGGGGGCGCTGGCCCGCGGCGACGGCCCGCTGGCCGAAGACTTGATGAAGGGCCATCTGCTGGACCTGCTGTCGCTGCTGGATCTGCGAGAGACCCCGCCGCCGCCGCAATCCCTGCGCGAGGCGCTGAACGGATGATCCCGCGTCAGATGACCCGAACCGAGCTGGACACCGCGCTGGACTGGGCGGCGGCAGAGGGCTGGAATCCCGGGCTCGACGATGCCGAAGCCTTCTGGCAGGCCGATCCGCAGGGGTTTTTCGCGATGGAGGATCAGGGCCAGATGGTCGCCGCGATCTGCGTGGTGAACCACGATCAGGCGATGGCCTTTCTGGGGCTTTATATCTGCGAACGCAGCTATCGCGGGCGCGGCTTTGGCCATGCCCTGTGGCAGCACGCGCTGGGCCATGCCGGATCGCGCAGTGTGGCGCTGGATGGCGTGCCCGCGCAGCAGCAGAACTATGCCCGCTCGGGCTTTGCCCCGGCGGGGCGCACCGTGCGGCTGGCGGGCCCGCTGCCTGCGGGCGAGGCGACGGGCATCAGCCCCGCCCGGCTGGAGGATCGCGCCACGCTCAGCGCGCTGGAAGCCAAGGCCTGCGGCTATTTCAAGACCGCCTTCGACCAGCAGTGGTTCAGCGACACCCACAGCCGGCACACGCTGGTGCATCACGATGGCGGGGTGATCGACGGGCTTGTGACGCTGCGCGCCTGCCGCGACGGGTTCAAGGTGGGGCCGCTGGTCGCGCCCTCCACCGAGGTTGCCCGCGCGCTGCTGGCCGCCTGCGCGGAGCAGAGCGGTGGCGCGCAGGTGATGATCGACGTGCCGGATGATGCGCGGGATCTGGCCGCGCTCTGCGCCGATCTGGGGCTGCGGCAGGTGTTTTCCACCACGCGCATGTATCGCGGCGCGGCACCCCTGACCGGATCCGGCCTGCATGCCGTCGCCACGCTGGAGCTGGGCTGAGCGCGCTTGATTGCGCGCCCGCCGCTGCTAGCTTCGCGCCATGGAAAATGCACTTGTCATCGGATCAAGCGGCGGCATCGGCGCCGCGCTAGTTGCGGGCCTGAAGGGGCGCGGCGTGGCCACCACCGCGCTGTCGCGGCGCGAGCACGGGCTGGACGTGACCGACGAGGCCTCGGTGTCGCAGCATCTGGAAGCGCTGGAGGGGCCGTTCGACCTGATCCTTGTCGCCACCGGCGCGCTGGAGATCGGTGGCGCCGCCCCGGAAAAGACGCTGAAGGCGCTGGATCCGCAGGCCTATCTGGCGCAGGCCGCGCTCAATACGCTGGGGCCGATGCTGGTGCTGAAACACGGGCTGCGGCTCTTGCCCCGCGACCGGCCCGCCACCTTTGCCGCGCTGTCGGCGCGGGTGGGGTCGATCGGGGATAACGCGCTGGGCGGCTGGTATTCCTATCGCAGCGCCAAGGCCGCGCTGAACCAGATGCTGCGCACGGCCTCGGTGGAACTGGCGCGCAGCCATCGGCAGCTGGCCTGCGTGGCGCTGCATCCGGGCACCGTCGCCACGCCCTTTACCGAAGCCTATCTGGGCCGCCATCCCGCCGTGCCCCCGGCGGAGGCGGCGCAGAACCTGCTGCGGGTGATCGACGGGCTGACCCCGGCCCAGACCGGGCAGTTTTTTGACTGGCAGGGCAAGGCCGTGCCGTGGTGAGCCGCCTTGTGCTTGTCCTTGGCGACCAGCTGAGCGAGGATCTGGCGGCGCTGCGCGAGGCCGATCCCGACCGGGACGTGGTGGTGATGGCCGAGGTGGCGGCAGAGACGGGCTATGCGCCGCATCACCCCAAGAAGATCGCGCTGGTGCTGGCCGCCATGCGCAAATTCGCCGCCCGCCTGCGCGATCAGGGCTGGACGGTGCGCTACACGCAGCTGGACGATACCGAAAACGCGGGCTCCATCCCCGGCGAACTGCTGCGCCGGGCCGAAGAAACCGGGATCAGCCGCGTGCTGGCCACCGAACCCGGCGAATGGCGGCTGATCGAGGCGCTGCGCGATCTGCCGCTGGACGTGACCCTGCGCGAGGATGACCGCTTTCTGTGCTCTCACGCGCAGTTTCAGGACTGGGCGAAGGACCGCAAGAGCCTGCGCATGGAATGGTTCTACCGCGACATGCGCCGCCGCACCGGGCTGCTGATGGATGGCGACCAGCCCGAAGGCGGCACATGGAATTACGATTCCGAAAACCGCAAGCCGCCGCCCGGGGGCATCGGCCATTCCGGCCCGATGAAATTCACCCCCGACGCCACGGTGTCAGAGGTGCTGGATCTGGTCGAGGCGCGCTTTGCAGGGAATTTCGGCACGCTGCGCCCGTTCCATTTCGCCACGGATCAGGCGCAGGCCCGGCGCGCGCTGGCGCAGTTCATCCGTTATGGCCTGCCGGAATTCGGCGCCTATCAGGATGCGATGCTGGATGGCGAGCCCTTCCTGAACCACGCGCTGATCTCGCCCTATCTCAATATCGGGCTGCTGTCGCCGCTGGAGGTCTGCCGCGCCGCCGAGGCGGCCTATCGCCGGGGCGAGGCGCCGCTCAATTCGGTCGAAGGCTTCATCCGCCAGATCATCGGCTGGCGCGAATATGTGCGCGGCATCTATTTCCTCGAAGGGCCGGACTATCCCCGCCGCAATGCGCTGAACCACCAGCGCAAGCTGCCGCCGCTCTACTGGGGGGCAGAGACCAAGATGCGCTGCCTGTCGCGCGCGGTGGAACAGACCCGCGACGAGGCCTATGCCCATCACATCCAGCGGCTGATGGTCACCGGCAATTTTGGCCTGATCGCGGGCATCGACCCGGCAGAGCTGCACGAATGGTATCTGTCGGTCTATGCCGATGCCTTCGAATGGGTGGAGGCGCCGAACACCGTGGGGATGAGCCAGTTTGCCGATGGCGGCATCCTCGCGTCAAAACCCTATGTGTCCTCGGGGGCCTATATCGACCGGATGTCGGATTACTGCCGCCCCTGCGCCTACAAGGTGAAGGACAAGACCGGCCCCGAGGCCTGCCCGTTCAACCTGCTCTACTGGCATTTCCTGACCCGGCACCGCGCGCGGTTCGAACGCAACCCGCGCATGGCCAACATGTATCGCACATGGGACCGGATGAAGGCGCCGCATCGCGACACCGTGCTGGCCGAGGCCGAGGCCTTTCTGGACCGCCTCTCGGCTGGCAAGACGGTCTGAGGCTTCTTCTGACCCCAAATATCCCGGGGTGAACCGGCCCGCAGGGCCGGGAGGGGCAGAGCCCCCCGCAGGGAATAGGAGGGGCAGAGCCCCTCCGGCGCTGGTCTCAGGGCTTGATATAGGTGAAGCCCGCCATCTGCAGCTTCGACAGTTCCGCCACGCCCGAGGGCACGATGTCGTCTTCCCAGACGTCATAAAGGTCGCTGGAATAGTCGATGTCGCGCCCGGCCAGCGTGTTGTTGCAGACCACAAAGCGCACGCCCTGCGATTTCAGCCCGCCGACCACGGTCTGCAGCCCGGTATCCTCCAGCGCGGCCTGCAGCAAGCCCAGCCCGTTGCCATGCATCACCACCTGCACCTCGATGGCCTCCGCCCCCACGGCGTTGATGTGGTTCTGCACGTTCTGCAGGGCGCCGCGATAGGCGCGGTTCTCGTCTCCGCCCGACTCGTTGATGTGATAGACCACCTTCTGCGTGCCATAGCCCGCAGGCTGGGCCGTGCCACGGCTGGCGGCGGCGACAAGCGGCAGCCCGGCGCAGAGCCCGGCAAAGATGCGGCGTGAAATCATGGTGACCTCCCTGATATGTCCGGTTCCAAGACGGGCAGACTAGCCCGTTCCGGCCCGGGGGCAAAGCCCGGTGCGCGCCCGCCTAGTCCTGCGGCGTCTCTGGCGTGTCGGGCGCCGCCTCTTCGGAGCCCGCTCCCGCCTCGGCGTCCGGCTCGGCGCCCTCCACCGGGGTGGCGGTGGTCAGCACGCCATTCACCCAGTCGCCCGAGGTTTCTTCGCCGGTGGCATAGCGCATGGTGCCCTCGCCCTGACGTTTGCCATCGCGGAAGGTGCCTTCGTAGACATCGCCATTGGCATAGGTGGCGGTGCCCAGACCCTCGATTTCGCCACTGGCCCACGACCCGACATAGCGGAACCCGTCGGGCATCACGATCTCGCCCTGACCATGGCGCTGCCCGTCGCGGAAGGCGCCGGTATAGACAGTGCCGTCGGGATAGGTGGCGGTGCCCTGACCGTGGCGTTCGTTGTCCTGCCATTCGCCGTCATAGCGGTAGCCGTCGGGATAGGTCATGACACCCTGCCCGTGATTGCGGGCGTTGCGAAAGCTGCCCTCATAGACCAGCCCGTTGGCATAGCGCGCGGTGCCGCGCCCCTCGATCACGCCATCGACCCAGTCGCCCTCATAGGTGGAGCCGTCGGGATAGGTGATCTTGCCGGTGCCGTTGGGCAGGACATTGGCAAAGCTGCCGGTATAGACCGAACCGTCGGGATAGGTCACCGTGCCTTCGCCCTCGATCTGGCCCGCGACCCAGTTGCCGTCGTAGACATAGCCATCGGCGCCCCGGAAGGTGCCGCTGCCCTGCCGCTGGTCATTGTCGAAGCTGCCTTCGTAGCTGTCACCATTGGCATAGGTGACCCGGCCCTGACCTTCGCGGCGGCCATCCACCAGATCGCCCTCGTAGATGTCGCCATTGGGCTGGGTCAGCTTGCCCACGCCGTCGATCTGGCCGCCGCGCCACATGCCTTCGTAGACCAGCCCGTCGGGCATGGTCAGCGTGCCCCGGCCATCGCGCAGGCCATTGGCCACCCGGCCCTCATAGACCGAGCCGTCGGGATAGGTGATGACGGCATTGCCTTCCTTGACGCCGTTGACCCAGTCGCCGTCATATTCATAGCCGTTGGGGCCGGTCATCGTGCCGCGCCCGTGATGCAGCGCGTTGCGGAACGCGCCTTCGTAGCGCATGCCGTTGGCATATTGCATCACGCCGCTGCCGGTGATCTTGCCGTCGAGCCAGCTGCCGTCATAGGTGCCGCCATCGGCAAAGACGATGCGGCCGGTGCCCTCGGGCTTGCCCTTGGCAAAATCGCCCTCATAGACCGAACCGTTGGGAAAGCGGGCCGTGCCCCGGCCCCGGATCTCGCCCTCGACCCAGTCGCCGTCATATTCATAACCGTTGGGCAGCCGGTAGGTGCCGGTGCCGTGCTGCAGCCCGTCCTGAAAGCTGCCCTCGTAGACGCCGCCATCGTCATATTGCTTGGTGACGATCTCGCCGTCCTGCGCGGCCAGCGTCGTGGCCAAGGCAAGTGCTGTGGCCAGCGGGAGGATCGTTCTGCCTGCGATCTTCATGCGCGTTCCTTGCCATATGCCTCTGGAGTTTGCACCGGAACGTAAACAACCGCCTCTTTGCTGACAATCTCTTTTGCCCGCCGCTGCTTTTCCTCCGGCGCCGTTCTGCTATGTCGGCACGCGGAAGTGACCAGAAGGACCAGCGCCGATGGCCGACCGTTTCCGCCTGACCATGGCGCAGCTCAACCCCATCACGGGCGATCTGGCGGGCAATGCCGCCCGGGCGCGCAGCGCGTGGCAGCAGGGCCGCGCGGCGGGCGCCCAGCTGGTGGCGCTGCCGCAACTCTTCCTTTCGGGCGGGAATGCGCAGGATCTGCTGCGCAGCCCCGCCTTCACGCAGGCCTGCATGGACACGGCCCGGCAACTTGCCGCCGACTGCGCGGAGGGCCCGGCGCTGGCCATGGGCTGCCCGTGGATCGACGGCCCCCGGCGATATGACGCCTATCTTGTCTGTTCCGGCGGGCGCGTCACCGCCTCTGTCTTCCGGCATCACCTCGGGCCGTCCGAGGACAGCCGCCACTTTGACAGCGGCCCCATCGGCGGCCCCTACGCGCTGGGCACGCTGCGTCTGGGCTCGCCCATCGGGCAGGATGCATGGGAGGAGGATGTGGCCGAAACCCTCGCCGAAACCGGGGCAGAGCTGTTGCTGGTGCCCGATGCCGCGCCCTATCAGCGGGGCGGGCAGGACATCCGGCTTGCCCATATGGTGGCCCGCGGCATCGAAACCGGGCTGCCGCTGGTCTATCTTAACATGGTGGGCGGTCAGGACGACCAGATCTTCGAAGGCGGATCCTTCGTGCTCAACCCCGGCGGGCAGGCGGTGCTGCAGCTGCCGGTCTTCGAGGAAGCCGTGGCCCATCTGGATCTGTTCCGAAGCCCCGAAGGCTGGCGCGCGGCGGAGGGCGTGTTCGTGCCGCGTCCCGACGATCTGGAGCAGGACTATCACGCCATGGTGCTGGCGCTGCGCGATCACTGCCGCAAGACCGGCCAAGACCGCGTGCTGCTGGGCCTGTCGGGGGAGGCGGGGTCCGCGCTGGCGGTCAGCATCGCGGTGGATGCGCTGGGCGCGGAGCAGGTGCGCTGCGTCCTGCTGCCGTCAGAGCATAGCCCCGCCGCCGCGCTTGAGGAGGCCGGGGCCTGCGCAGGGGCGCTGGGCTGCCGCTGCGATGTCCTGCCCGTGGACGGGGCGCAGGCCGCGCTGACCGCCACGCTTGCGCCGCTCTTGGGCAGCGCCGGGCCCGGTCTGGCCGGGGAGTCCCTGCAGCCCCGCCTGCGCGCGCTGCTGCTGGGGGCGCTGTCGACCGGGTTCGGCGAGAGGCTGCTGACCCCCTGCAGCAAGACCGCGCTGGCGATTGGCGAGGCGACCGCCCATGGCGCCGTGGCGGGCGGCTACAACCCGATCAAGGATCTGTATCAGACCCGGATCTTCGACATCTGCCGCTGGCGCAACGCGCAGCACCGGCCGTGGATGAGCGGGCCGGATCATGCCCCCATCCCGGTGGGGCTGCTCGCCGCCCCACGCGCAGCCCAGACCGGCCACCATGCCCTGCCCGAAGGCCCGGTGCTGGACGGCATCCTGCAGATCCTTGTCGACCGGGACGGCTCCGTCGCCGACTGCGTGGCGGCGGGTTTTGACCGCGCCGGGGCGTTGCAGGTGGCGGATCTGCTGCATCGGGGTGAAGGCGGGCGCGCCCTCACCCCGCCGGGGGCGCGGCTGTCACCCCGGGCCTTCGGCAAGGACCGCCGCTATCCCATCGCCCACCGCTGGCGCGATCCGGGCTAAGCGGCGCTATTCCCACCAGCGGTCGATGGTGGCGATGTCATCGTCGGACCAGCCGAAATGATGCGCAAATTCATGCACCGTGACATGGGCCACCAGATCCTCCAGCGTCACGTCGCCCCGGTCGCGCCATTCCTGCAGGATCGGTTCGCGGAAGATCCAGACCGTGTCCGGATAGGGGGCGGGCCAGCTTGGCGATTTTTCGGTCATCGGGATGCCATCGTACAACCCGGTCAGATCCAGCGGATCGTCGATCTCCATCTCGCGCAGGATCTCGGCGGGCGGCCAGTCCTCGACGCGCAGCACCACGTCGCGCGCCGCAGCGCGGAAGGGGTCGGGCAGGGTGTCGAGCGTGGCGCGGGCCATGCCCTCGAAGGCGGCAAGATCTGGGTCTGACATGCCTGCCATATGGCGTGGCGGGGCGGCTCAGGGAAGGGGCGCGTTCACGAAAAGGAGATGTCGGTTTCCGCAGATTCTGTCGCAAATGGCGCAGCGCCCCGGCGGGCAGGGGGCTAGCTCCGCCCTCCTGACAGGAGCCCGTCCCATGATCACCGTCCACAGCATTCCCGACGCCTTTTCCGAAACCGACTGCAGCCGCCTGATCGAGATCGCCCGCGGGGCAGAGGCCTCCGACGCCCGGCTGGTCGGCCAGCAGCGCGCCCATAACCTGCGCCGCGCCGATCTGGTCTGGCTGGACGACGTGCCAGAGACCGGCTGGGTGATGGACCGGATCATCGATCTGGTGCGGCAGGCCAACCGCGACACCTATGGCTTCGATCTGGACGCGTTCGACGAAAGCGCGCAGGTCGCCCGCTATGGCGCCGAACGCGAGGGCCATTTCGACTGGCATTCCGATGTGGGCGAAGGGCGGCTTGCCTCCCGGCGCAAGCTGACCATGGTGGTGCAGCTGTCGGAACCCGACGCTTACGAGGGCGGCGGGCTGGAGGTGATGCCGTCGAACCATGTGGTGACGGCGGTGCGCAGCCGCGGGCAGGCGACGCTGTTCCCGTCCTACCTGCTGCACCGGGTCACGCCGGTGACCGGGGGCGAGCGCTTCTCCCTCACCATCTGGGCCCATGGTCCGGCGTTTCGCTGACCCTGTGCCAAGGGGGTGACGGGGGCGGCGGCGGCCCGCAGGGCCGCCGCCGCCCCCGCCCGGCGACGCGCCTTCGGCGCGGCGCCATACCTCCCCTGTCAGGCCGGATGGGCTTGCGGTGCAGGACCAGAGCCTGCGCGCCAGACCGGGCGACGCGCCGAAGGCGCGGCGCAAACCCTCACCCTTCCCCGCCGCGGGTCAGGCCCGCAGCCGCGCCTCGGCTCCGGGCTCAGTCCATCAGCAGCTGGTAGCTGTGGGGCACATAGTGGAAGCCGTTGCCTGCCGTCTCCACATAGCCCAAGGCAGGGAAGGGCATGTGATAGCCAATGAAGGGCATCTGCTCCGCCGCCAGCATGTCCAGCACCCGGCGCCGCGACGCGGCGGCCTGCGCCTTGTCCATGTCGAACCGCACCTCCCAGTCGGGATGGGCCAGCGACCACACGTAATGGTTGGCCAGATCCGCGATCAGCATCATCTGCTGCCCGCCGCTTTCCAGCCGGAAGCCCATATGGCCCGGCGTATGCCCCGGCGCCGCCACGGCGGTGATCCCCGAGGTCACGCTGCCCTCGTCCTCCAGAAAGCTGAACTGCTCGGCAAAGGGTTTCACCTTGCCGACAAAGCCTTCGTTGTCCGTGCCCGCCCAATGGTCGTATTCCGCCTGCCCGGTCACCAGCGCGGCATTGGGGAAGGTCAGGGCGCTGCCATCGGAGAGCCCGCCGATATGGTCGCCATGCATATGGGTCAGCACCACCTGCGTGACATCGCCGGGCGCATAGCCCGCCGCTTCCACTGCGGCGGTGATGCCAGCAGGATCGAGCCCGGTGTCGAACAGCACCAGATCCGATCCGGTATTGACCAGCGTCGGCGTGAAGAAGAACTGCGCCTTGTCGGTGGGCAGATGCGCCGCCTCCGACACTTCGGCAAATTCCTCGTCGCTGACATTCAGGCCGAAGGTGCCATGCGGATCGGGCACGGTGCGGGTGCCTGCCATCATCGCGGTGACCTCGAACTCGCCAAGCGTGACGCGGTAGACCCGCGGCACCTGCGCGCCCTGTGCGGCGGCCTGCGCCTGCGCGGAACCGGCGCTGGCGGCCAGCGTGGCGCCAAAGGGCAGGGCGGCAGCCCCGGACAGGGCGGTGCGGCGGGTGATCTTGTGGTTCTGGAACATGGGTATCCTCTCTGAAGCGGCGGGCGGTCTGCGCCACCCTGCGGCGAACCTATCGCGGTTGCGTGACAGGACCAGAGCCCGCAGCGCCCGAGGTCATCAAATCTGCGTTTTGCGAGATATTAGGGAATCGCCTTTAAGCCTCTGCCAATCGCAGAGGAGGAGATTTTGATGATTCCAGATGTGTCCAACCCCTGCTGGAAGCGGGTTCTCATGTCCGAGACCGAGCTTGCCGGCGGCATTCTGGCCACCAAGATCCTGCTGACCCGGCTTCGCCGCGAGGTGAAGGCCAAGCCGCAGGACTTGCCCGGAAAGATTGCCGAACTGCAGGCATATTTCCAGAAAAACAGCTTCGCCGCCAAAGACATCGCTCTGTTCTGAAAGGCTTTTGCATGAAAAATTCCATGATGACCCCCGCAGAGGCCGCAGCCCGGATCGACGCGGGGGCGGTGCTTGTGATCGCGGGATCCGAAGAGGCGCTGTCGCATCTGCCGAAGGGGCGCTGGATCGGTGGCACCTCGGTCTACTTCATGACCGAAACCGGCGGGCGCATCGACAGGGAGAACCTGTTTGTCACCGAACTCGACGCGGCGCAGGAAGCCCGGCCGGTGCATTACCAGGGCGAGGATCTGCCCAGCCTGACCATGGGCCGGTATGACAACGGGCTTTCGGTGATCCTGCTGCCCGCCTTCAGCAAGGCGCATGAGGAGTTCGCCCTGCATGGCGCGGAATATCCCGGCCTGTTCGACCAGCCGGTGATGGGCTGGGTGACCGGCGTGCATCTTGATGATCTGGGGCGGGTCACGCCAAAGGTCTTCGACGGCAGCCGCGGACTGGTTTTTGAAGATGGGGCCATGGTGCTGCATGTCGCGCTGCGTGCGGACCGCGTGGCCGACATCGACATCCTGAACCTGTTCGAACAGGATATGGACGGACAGGAGATCACCTTCTCCGAGAGCGGCTTCAAGGTCCGGATGGCGCATGTCGACGGGGCCGAGGTCGATTTTGCCGACTGGGTCACGGCGCAGGGGCTGGATACCCGCCTGCCGCTGGTGGCCAATTATGCCGGCGCGCTGGTCAATGCCTCGTTCCAGTCGGTCACGCCCGGTGAGGGTGTTGCGTTTTATGCGCCGGTGGTCGCGGGCACCAGCTACCGGATCGCGCGCAGCCCCGGGGATTACGCCACCATCTTCGCCGAGCGGGCAAAGGGCGACGGGCGGCAGGAGCTGTCCTGCAACTGCATCCTCAACTTCCTGTATGGCGAGATGGAATCGAAAAGCACGGGCAGCTTCACCGGACCCGCAACCTTTGGCGAAATCGCCTATATCCTGCTGAACCAGACCATGGTCCGGTTGCAGCTGCATGCGGCGCAGGCGGCGGCAGTCGCCTGAGCCCTGCGCCATAGCCCCTTCCGGCTAGCCGGAGGGGGATGTGATCCGGCTGGCGCCGCAGCCCGGCAGCATGTCCAGCACCATGTCCCGGGTGCAGAGCTGGGTTCCGGGCGTGGTGCAGGTGGCACTGGCGGCAGCGGCACCCAGCGCCAGCGCCTCTGGCGCGGGCCGCCCTTCGGCGAGACCAAAGGCGAAGGCGCCGACAAAGCTGTCGCCTGCCCCCACCGCCGACAGCACGGTGACATTGGCGGCGTCGACCTGCCACAGCCCGTCTGGCCCCGCCATCACCGACCCGTCGGGGCCGCGCGCCACGATCACCCGCTCCGCCGCGCCACGTGCCACAAGCTCGGCGGCAAACCCGGCGGAGTCCGCCCGGCTGACCAGATCCCGGCCCGCAAGCTCTTCGGCCTCGGCGCTGTCCATGCGCAGCACGGCGGGGGCGGGATCGGTGCCCTGCGCCAGTCGCGCCAGCACCGGGCCGGAGGTGTCGACGATGATCCGCGCGCCGCGCTCTGCCAGCGCGGCGCAGAGCCGGGTGGGAAACTCCACCGGCACGCCGGGGGGCTGGCTGCCGCTGAGCACCACGATGCCGCCCGGGGGAACGGCGCAGGCGATGGCGCGCAGCGCCTCGTCCACGTCGTTTGGCGTCCAGTCCGGGCCGGGCATGACGAAGCGGAACTGCCCGCCTGTGGCGCGGTCATGCACGGCAAGGCTTTCCCGCGTCTCGCCGGGGGACTGCATCCGCACCATGGGCAGGCCCAGATCCTCCAGCGCTGCGGCCAGCCGCTCGCCGGTGGGGCCGCCAAGGGCGACAAAGGCGCGGGCGCTGCCGCCCAGTTCGGCGGCGACGCGGGCCACATTGATGCCACCGCCGCCGGGATCGGCGGCCACGGGGTCGCAGCGCAGTTTCAGCCCCGGCACCACGCGGTCGGTGGTGGTGGACAGATCCAGCGCGGGGTTCAGCGTGATGGTCAGGATGTCGGTCATGGGCGCAGCATCGCACCCCCGCCGCGCCACGCCAAGAGCCCGCGAACTGGACAAACCGCCGCGCTTGTGAAATGGCCATCGCACCTGCAGGAGGCTCTGATGACCACCACCCGTTTCGCTCCGTCGCCCACTGGCCACATCCATGTGGGCAACCTCCGCACCGCGCTGTTCAACTACCTGATCGCGCGCAAGTCCGGCGGCACCTTCATCCTGCGCATCGACGACACCGATGCCGAGCGCAGCAAGGAAGAATATGTCGACGGCATCAAGCGCGACCTTGAATGGCTGGGCCTGCACTGGGACAAGACCGAACGGCAGAGCGCGCGGCTGGACCGCTATCACGCCGCCGCCGACGACCTGCGCGGCATGGGCCGGTTCTATGAGGCGTTCGAGACGCCGGTGGAGCTGGATCTGAAGCGCAAGAAGCAGCTGAACATGGGCAAGCCGCCGGTCTATGACCGCGCCGCGCTGGCGCTGTCCGAGGCGGACAAGGACAAGCTGCGCGCCGAACGCGGCGCGGGTGTCTGGCGGTTCAAGCTGGACCAGCAGCGCATCGACTGGACCGATGGTATCCTTGGCCCGATTTCCATCGATGCGGCTTCGGTGTCGGATCCGGTGCTGATCCGGGGCGACGGGCAGATCCTTTATACGCTGGCTTCGGTGGTCGATGACATGGACATGGGGGTCACCCATATCGTGCGCGGCTCCGACCATGTGACCAACACCGCTACGCAGATCCAGATCATCGAGGCGCTGGGGGGCACCGCCCCCGGCTTTGCGCATCACTCGCTGCTGACCGGGCCGCAGGGCGAATCGCTGTCGAAACGGCTGGGCGTGCTGTCGATCCGCGACCTGCGCGAGGCGGGGATCGAACCCGAGGCGCTGCTGAGCCTGATGGCGCGGCTGGGGTCGAACCAGCCGGTGGAGCTGCGCCTGTCGCTGGACGAGATCGCCGACGGGTTCGAGCTGTCGCAGTTCGGCGCCGCCCCCACCAAGTTCGACGTGCAGGATCTGTATCCGCTGACCGCCCGCAAGCTGCACCAGCTGCCGCTCGAGGCCATTGCGGACGAGATCGCGGCGCTGGGGGTTCCTGCCGACAAGGCCGATCTGTTCTGGACCGTCACGCGCGAAAACATCCAGACCCGCAAGGATCTGGCGGGCTGGTGGCAGCTTTTCTCCGAAGGGGCGGAGCCGCTGATCGCCGACGAGGATCTCGCCTTCGTGGCCGAAGCCATGACGCTGCTGCCCGAGGGCCCGTTCACCCGCGACACATGGGGCGAATGGACTCAGGCGGTGAAGGCGCAGACCGGGCGCAAGGGCAAGGGGCTGTTCATGCCGCTGCGCCGGGCGCTGACCGGGCTCGATCGGGGCCCGGAAATGGCCGATGTGATGCCGCTGCTGCAGACCATCCCGGCGCGGAACGTGACCTCCTAGGCCGAGTCCGCCGCCTTGCGCTGCAGCCAGTGGCGGTCGGCCTCGACCGTCAGGGCGGCATCGGCATGGGCCAGCATATACTCGCGGGTGCGGGCGGCGGCTTCGGCCAGCGCGGGCCAGCCCGATCCGCGCAGCACCACCATGGCCTCCAGCACGCTGGCCACCAGTTCCGGCTGCGATGCCCCGGCGCGGATCAGCGAATCGAACCCGTCCTGCAGCAGGTCGGAAGGATCCAGCGTGACCATCTGCACATGCGGAAACTCCGCCACCGCCGTGCGCGAGGGGGAAAGGCTGGCCAGCATCCGGGTCAGCCGCCGCACCACCTCGATCGCGGTGCCGGGATCGTTGATGCCGGGGGAGAGCGCGCGCAGTCCGATCTCGTTCATCACGGTCAGCCCGTAGCGTGCATCCTGTTCCATGGTGCGCTGCGCGCCGATGGTGAAACAGCCCGCCAGCTGCTCCGGATCGGCATTGCCGCCGGAAACCCAGCCCAGCGTCGCGCCGTCGATCAGATGCGTGCCGGGGGTGGCGGTGATCAGCAGCACCGCCTGCGCCTTGTCCAGACATTCTTCCAGTCGCGACATGTCGATATACTGCACATGACCGCCTGCGGGGGCGGGCAGGGCGCGGGCATGGTCGGGGGGTGTCGTGCCCGCAGGCACCGCGGTCGCCCCCAGCACCGGGCGTTCCATCAGGTTGCGCAGCGGCGGCATCGCGCCCGCCTGCACCCGTTCCAGCGTGTTGTCCATGCTGCCCAGCCGGGACAGATGGTCGATCCAGCGCAGGATGGCGAGGATGATCGCCGCGATCCACAGCACCGTCAGCCCGAAGATCACGACGCTGGTGGCTTCGGAAAAGAATTCGGCGCGGAACAGCACCAGCGCCGTCAGCGAGAACAGGAAAGCCCCGGTAAAGGTGGCCAGCGTCGTCTGCGTGGTGCTGTCCGACAGGTGCAGCCGGTAGGCGCGCGGCGTGGCCTGACTGGCGGCGCCGCGAAAGGCGTTGACCATGACCGACAGCGAAAAGGTCGTCACCGTCAGCATGGAGGTGGCAAGGATGTTGAGGATCGGCAGCAGCGCCTCGGCGCCGAAGCGGTCTTTCCAGCTGTCGGGGATCAGCGTGTCAAACAGCGGCGCCACCGCCACGGCGATCAGCGCCAGCACGGATCCCGCCAGCACGCGCACGCCCAGCTTCTGCGACAGCCGCTTCAGCATCAGGATCGGGCGCGACAGCATCAGGCGGTGATCCTTGCGCCAAGCCGGACCAGCGCATCATCGACAAAGGCGCGCTCCTCGGCGGTCAGGGTCTGGGCGCGGGGATAGACGGGCTGCGCACGGTCATCCAGAACCGGCGTGGCCCAGCCGGTGGTGGTGTCCAGAAACCGCTCCGCCCCGGCGGGGCCGTATTCCCGCAGATAGCCCTGCAGCACCACATCCAGATAGCTGAGCAGCAGGGGATGCCCGGCATCGGGCGGCAGGATCAGCGCCGGATCCACGGCATAGATCGCCAGCTGCGCCACGCCGTCACAGGCATGGCTGACGCAGGGCAGCGCGTCGCGGCGCAGATAGGCAGCCTCGCGCAGGTCGAGCAGCGCCCAGCCTTCGGGGGGCACGGGGGCGATCAGGCCTTCGATTTCGGAATCCGGATCCGGCACCACGGTCAGGATCGCCAGCGGGCGGTCCGCCATCCGCGCCCAAGTCCGCCGCCAGCCGGTGGCGCGGGCGGTGTGGCAGGGCGCATAGCCATGGGTGTTGCGGTTCACCAAGGATCCGTAGCCGAAAAAGTAAGCCTCGCTCATGCCGTCTGCGTCCTGTCTGCCCGTCCGGGGCCGTTGTCTGGCCTGTGATTGATGCAAGTCAAATCGCTGTTTCCTGCAGGCTGTATGTATTTCCCTGTAACCCGATTGCGAGGATTCCGCCGTGCGCGTCACCAAGAGAACCAATATCGCGGTCCGCGTGCTGATGCACTGCGCCGCCAACACGGGCCGCCTCGTGACCAAAGCGGAAATCGCCCATCGCTGCAATGCGTCGGAAAACCATCTGGCGCAGATCATCAACCAGCTGGCGCAGCTGGGCTTTCTGGCCACACATCGCGGCCGCCGGGGCGGTCTGGAACTGGCGCGGCCCGCGTCGCAGATCCGCATCGGCGAGGTGTTCCGCCTGCTGGAGGCGCCGGTGCCTCTGGCGGAATGTTTTGCCGATGTGGACAACACCTGCCCGCTGACCGACGCCTGTCGGCTGCGGGTGGCGCTGAGCGATGCCGCGCAGGCCTTTTACGCCACGCTGGATCCGGTCACTCTGGATGCGCTGGTCTGCGACAATGCCGCTTTGATGGACATTCTCGCGCCTGCGGGCGCCTGCCGCGCCTTCCGCCGCCCGACCGATCTTGCAGAGCTGCGGCAACTGTCGTAGCGTTTGGCCACTGCGATGGGAGAACCGGCTTGCCGGTGCCGAAGGAGCAACCGCCCCGGAAACTCTCAGGCTCAAGGACCTTCGCGGGACCAAAAACTCTGGAGAGTGGCGCGCAGGCGCCCGCCGAAGGGATAACGATCTCAGGCTGACGGACAGAGGGGGCATTTCAGGCGCGGGGATGGTCCCTGCGCGGGAAATGTCCGGGGGGCAGACTGCCGCATCCGGGCCAGAGGATGTGGAGCGCATGGAGACTCTTGACCGCACGCCCCTGCACGGCCTGCACCTTGATCTGGGTGCAAAGATGGTGGGCTTTGCTGGCTATGACATGCCGGTGCAGTACCGCCTTGGCGTGCTGAAGGAACATCTGCACACCCGCGCCGCAGCGGGCCTGTTCGATGTAAGCCATATGGGGCAGGTGATCCTTGACGGCGCCGCCCCGGAACAGCTGGCGCTTGCGCTGGAAACGCTGGTGCCCGTGGATGTGGCCGGGCTGAAAGAGGGCCGCCAGCGCTACGCACTTTTCACCAATGACGCGGGCGGCATCGAGGATGACCTGATGATCGCCAATCGCGGCGACCATCTGTTTCTTGTGGTCAACGCCGCCTGCAAGGGCGCGGACATCGCCCGGCTGCGCGCCGGGCTGGAACCGCAGGGCGTGACCGTGCGCCCGCTGACCGACCGCGCGCTGCTGGCGCTGCAGGGCCCCGAGGCCGAGGCCGTGCTGGCCCGGCTCAACCCCGCCGTGCGCGACATGCGCTTCATGGATGTGGCAACGGTCGATCTGCTGGGGGCGGAGTGCTGGATTTCCCGCTCCGGCTATACCGGCGAGGACGGGTTCGAGATTTCGGTGCCCGAGGCCGCGGCAGCCGATCTGGCCCGCGCCCTGCTTAAGGCGCCGGAGGTGGAGCCCATTGGCCTTGGCGCGCGCGATTCGCTGCGGCTGGAGGCGGGGCTGTGCCTTTATGGCCATGACATCGACAGCACCACGTCCCCCGCCGAGGCGGGGCTGGGCTGGGCCATCCAGAAGCTGCGCCGCGCGGGCGGCGCCCGGGAGGGCGGATTTCCCGGCGCCGACCGCATCCTGACCGAGCTTGCGCAGGGGGCACAGCGCCGCCGCGTCGGCCTGCGCCCCGAGGGCCGGGCGCCGATGCGCGAAGGTGTGACGCTTTACGCCGAGGCCGAAGGCGGCGCGGCACTGGGGCAGGTCACCTCTGGCGGGTTCGGGCCCAGCACCGGCACGCCCATTGCCATGGGTTACGTGGATGCCGCGTATTCCACACCGGGCACCATGGTTTATGGTGAGTTGCGCGGCAAGCGACTGCCGGTCGAAGTGGTGGTGATGCCCTTCGTGACACAGACTTACAAACGCTGAGACAACGGGGAAGACCCATGAAATTTACCGAAGAACATGAATGGCTGCGCGTCGAAGGCGATGTTGTGGTGGTGGGCATCACCAGCCATGCCGCCGAACAGCTGGGCGACGTGGTGTTCGTGGAACTGCCCGAAGAGGGCACCACGGTCAGCAAGGATGACGAGGTGGTGGTGATCGAATCGGTCAAGGCCGCGTCCGACATCCTCGCGCCGCTTGATGGCGAGATCGTGGAGGTCAACACCGCCATCGCCGACAACCCCGGCAAGGTCAATGACGACCCCGAGGGCGACGCCTGGTTCTTCAAGATGAAGATCGAGGACATGTCGGATCTCGACGATTACATGGATGAAGCCGAATACAAGGACTTCATCGGCTGAGCCGCGACGGCGGCGCGGCATCTGGCCCGCCGCCGTTCTCCCCCCCTTCGCCACCGGGTGCGGCAGAGCCGTGCCCCTGCCGCGCTTATCCGGGACGGATCCAAGATGCCCTTCACGCCCACCGATTACCTGCCTTACGATTTTGCCAACCGCCGCCATATCGGGCCTTCGCCCAAGGAAATGGCGCAGATGTTCAAGGTTCTGGGCGTCAGCGACCTAGAGGCGCTGATCGCGGACACCGTGCCCGCAGGCATCCGGCAGGACGAGGATCTGGCCTTTGGCAAGCCCATGTCGGAACGCGAGATGCTGTTCCACCTGCGCGAGGTGGCGTCGAAGAACAAGGTGCTGACCTCGCTCATCGGCATGGGCTATCACGGCACCGTCACGCCGCCCGCGATCCAGCGCAACATCTTCGAAAACCCGGCATGGTATACCGCCTATACCCCCTATCAGCCGGAAATCAGCCAGGGCCGGCTGGAGGCGCTGCTGAACTACCAAACCATGGTCAGTGACCTGACCGGGCTCGACATCGCCAATGCGTCGCTGCTGGACGAGGCGACCGCCTGCGCCGAGGCGATGACGATGGCGCAGCGGGTCGCCGGATCAAAGGCCAAGGCGTTCTTCGTGGATGAGAACTGCCACCCGCAGAACATCGCCGTGATGAAGACCCGCGCCGAACCGCTGGGGATCGAGCTGATCGTGGGCGCGCCCGACACGCTGGATCCGGGCCGCGTCTTCGGCGCGATCTTCCAGTATCCCGGCACCCTTGGCCATCTGCGCGATCTCAGCGCCGACATGGCGGCGCTGCACGAGGCGGGCGCCATCGGCATCGTGGCCGCCGACATCATGGCGCTGTGCCTGCTGAAAGAGCCGGGCGCGATGGGGGCCGACATCGCCGTGGGCTCCACCCAGCGCTTTGGCATCCCGCTGGGCTATGGCGGCCCGCATGCCGCCTATATGGCGACCAAGGACGCCTATAAACGCTCCATGCCGGGGCGGATCGTCGGCGTGTCCATCGACAGCCATGGCAACCGCGCCTACCGCCTGTCGCTGCAGACCCGCGAACAGCATATCCGCCGCGAAAAAGCCACCTCGAACGTCTGCACCGCGCAGGCGCTGCTGGCGGTGATGGCGGGCTTTTACGCGGTGTTCCACGGCCCTGACGGGCTGCGCGCCATCGCGCAGCGCATCCACCGCAAGACCGTGCGGCTGGCCCGCGGGCTGGAGGCGGCAGGCTTCAAGGTGGAACCTGCGACCTTCTTCGACACCCTGACCGTGGATGTGGGCCTGCTGCAGGAAGGCGTTCTGCGCGCTGCGGTGAAAGAGGGTGTGAACCTGCGCCGCGTCGGCGAAACCCGGGTTGGCATCACGCTGGACGAGGCGACCCGCCCCGCCACCATCGAGGCGGTCTGGCGCGCCTTCGGCCTGCTGCGCAAGGACGAGGATTTTGCCCCCGATTACCGCCTGCCCGAAGCGCTGCTGCGCGAAACCGCCTATCTGCAGCACGACATCTTCCACATGAACCGCGCCGAAACCGAGATGATGCGCTACATGCGCCGTCTGGCCGACCGCGATCTGGCGCTGGACCGGGCGATGATCCCGCTTGGCTCCTGCACGATGAAGCTCAACTCCGCCGCCGAGATGATGCCGGTCAGCTGGCCGGAATTTGCGGGGCTGCATCCCTTCGCCCCCGCCGATCAGGCGCAGGGCTACACGCAGATGATCGACGACCTGTCCGACAAGCTGTGTCAGGTGACGGGCTATGACGCGTTTTCCATGCAGCCCAATTCCGGCGCGCAGGGCGAATATGCCGGGCTGCTGACCATCGCCGCATGGCAGAAGGCGCGCGGGCAGGGGCAGCGCAATGTCTGCCTGATCCCGGTCAATGCCCATGGCACCAATCCCGCCTCCGCGCAGATGGTGGGCTGGAAGGTGGTGCCGGTGAAATGCGACGAGAAAGGCTCCATCGACCTCGTCGATTTCCGTGCCAAGGCGGAAAAGCACGCCGAGGCGCTTGCGGCCTGCATGATCACCTATCCCTCCACCCATGGCGTGTTCGAGGAAACCGTGCGCGGGGTCTGCGCCATCACCCATGAGCATGGCGGGCAGGTCTATATCGACGGCGCCAACATGAACGCCATGGTGGGCCTGTCGCGCCCCGGCGATCTGGGCGGCGATGTCAGCCACCTGAACCTGCACAAGACCTTCTGCATCCCGCATGGCGGCGGCGGCCCGGGCATGGGGCCGATCGGGGTGAAAGAGCATCTGATCCCGCATCTGCCCGCCCATCCGCTGGAGCAGGGCGGGGCGGGGCCGGTCTCTGCCGCGCCTTATGGCTCGCCCTCGCTGCTGCCGATTTCCTGGGGCTATATCCTGATGATGGGCGGGCCCGGGCTGACGCAGGCGACGCGGGTCGCGATCCTGAACGCCAATTACATCGCCAAGCGGCTCGAGGGCGCCTATACCGTGCTTTACACCGGCCCCACAGGCCGGGTGGCGCATGAATGTATCCTCGACATCCGGCCCTTCGAGAAAAGCGCGGGCGTGACGGTGGAGGATGTGGCCAAGCGGCTGATCGACTGCGGCTTCCACGCGCCCACGATGAGCTGGCCCGTGGCAGGCACGCTGATGGTGGAACCCACGGAATCCGAGACCAAGGCCGAACTGGACCGCTTCTGCGACGCGATGCTGGCCATCCGCGAGGAAATCCGCGCGGTGGAAGAAGGCCGCGCCGACCGCGACAACAACCCGCTGAAACACGCGCCGCACACGATGGAAGATCTGGTGCGCGACTGGGACCGCCCCTATTCCCGCGAACAGGGCTGCTTCCCCCCGGGCGCCTTCCGGGTCGACAAATACTGGCCGCCCGTCAACCGGGTGGACAATGTCTGGGGTGACCGCAACCTTGTCTGCACCTGCCCGCCGATGAGCGCCTATGCCGAGGCTGCGGAATGACCTGAGCGCGGGAGCGAGGGGCCAGCCCCTCGCGCTCCCCGGGATATTTGAGCCAAGAAGAAAGAGCGGACCGTGCTCTTCTTCTTGGTAAAAATATCCCCGCCGGAGGCAAGCCGAAGGCTTTGTGACGCTCAGTCTGCGGGGGCGGGATCCAGCAGCATGGAGAAGGCGTCGCGCAGATCGTCCCATGCGGATCGGGTGGCGGCGACCAGCAGGTAGCCCTCGCGTTTTGCGGCGTTGTATTCCGAGCCGTCCAGCATCGCCACATGGCCCCCGGCGCAGCGCGCGATCAGCGCGCCTGCGGCGTGATCCCAGGGGGTCAGCCGCCCCGAAAGCACAAAATCCACCGAGCCTTGGGCAAAAAGCCGGAACTCATGCGCCGAGCAGCGCAGCGAATGCGCGCGCTCCAGCCGGGGATAGAGTGCGGCAACCTCGGCGCGCTTTTCGGGCGGCAGGTTGTAGAGCGGCACGAACCCGTGGAGATCCTGCAGGGCTCCGCCCGCCGAGACAGACAAGCGCCGCTTCAGACGGCGTTTTGGCAGCAGCATCTCGGCTGGACCGCCGGTTTCGGCCAGCACCACGTCATCCATCACCGGGTCGTAGATCATCCCGAAGACCGGCGTGCCGAAGCGCAGCACCGACAGGATCACGCCGAAGGTGGCGAGGCCCTGCGCGTAATTCCATGTGCCGTCCACCGGATCGATGGTGAAGGCCAGCTCGGCATCCGCCACCTTGTCCAGCACCTCGGGATGGCTGGCCACATGTTCCTCGCCGATGATCAGCGCATGGGGAAAGAGCCGCATCAGGCCGCGGGTGATCATCGCCTCGGCGGCCTTGTCGGCGGCGGTCACCAGATCGTGTCGCCCCGATTTTTCCGCGATGTCGGAGGGATCCAGCGCGCGGAAGCGGGGCAGGATTTCGGACCGGGCCGCGCGGCGCACCAGATTGAGGATGGTCGTGCGTTGCGCCTGTGTCAGCGGGGCCGAAATCGGCATGGGCAGGGAGTCGGTCATGGGTCCGTCCTTGGCAGCCTTTGGGTCGGGTGTGAAGTGCCAGTCCCGCGCGGCGGGCGCAAGACCGCTATTCCCGCGCCCGCAGCACCTGCGCGGGCCGCGCGGCGAGCGGACGCCAGGCGAAGGCGAGCCCGGCCAGCAGCGTGGCCACCACGCCGCCCGCCACGATGCCAAGTGCCGAGGACCAGACCACCGCAAACGACGTCTCCATCAGGAAGACGCTGACCGCCCAGCCCCCGAGGATCCCCGCGCCAAGCGCCACGATGCCCGCCGCCGCCCCCAGGAGCGCCGAGCGCAGCGCGAAGCTTTGCAGGATGCGCGCGCGAGAGGCGCCCAGCGTCTTCAGCACCGCCGCCTCGTAGGTGCGCGCGCCTTCGCCTGCCGCCGCTGCCCCGATCAGCACCAGAAAGCCGGTCAGCAGCGTGGCGGCGGCGCCCCAGCGCACGGCGCCAGAGATGCCTTCCAGCAGTTCGCTGACCCGGTCGATGGCGTCGCGCACCCGGATGGCGGTGATGTTGGGATAGGCATTGGCAAGATCGCGCAGGATCTGCGCCTCGGCCTCGGGCTCGGCATAGACGGTGGAAATGAAGGTATGCGGCGCGCCCGCCAGCGCTGCGGGATTGAGCGTCATCACGAAGCCGATTCCGGCGGTGGAGAAATCCACCTCGCGGAAGCTGGTGATGGTGGCGGTGATGTCGCGGCCAAGGATGTTGACGGTGATCTCGTCACCAAGGCTGAGGCCCAGTTCCTCGGCTTCTTCGGCGGCGAAGCTGATCTGCGGCGCGCCGCTGTAATCCTCGGGCCACCATGTGCCCGCCGTGACGGTGGTGCGGTCGTCGGGGGTGGCGGCATAGGTGATGCCCCGGTCGCCACGCACCACCCAGTGATCGCCCGCCACCTCCTGCGCCGGGCGGCCATTGATGCGGGTGATGACGCCGCGCAGCATGGGCGCGGTGTCGACCCGGCCCACGGCGGGATCGCCTGCCAGCCGGTCCAGATAGCCGTCGATCTGGTTTGGCTGGATGTCGACAAAGAAATACGAAGGCGCCACTTCGGGCAGGTCGCGGCTGATGGCGGAGCGCAGGTTGCCGTCGATCTGGCCGATGGCGGCCAGCACCGACAGGCCCAGCCCCAGCGACAGCACCACCGAGGCAGCGGTGTCGCGCGGCCCGCCGATGGCCCCCAGCGCCCAGCGGAGCGCGGGCCGTCCGCGCGCGGCGGGGGCGGCGCGATGCGCCAGCCAGCGGATGCCGGAGGCCGCCAGCGCAAGGATCACCAGCGCCGCCAGCAGCCCGCCCGCCGTCCAGAGCGTGACGCGCGCATCGCCGGAGAACAGCGCGGCCACCCCCACCAGCAGCGCCAGCAGCAGCGCGGTGGCGATCAGGTAGCGCGGCGCGGGCAGGCCGCGGGCGCTGTCCATGGCATCGCGGAACAGGGTGGCGGCGCGCACCTCTTCGGTGCGGGCCAAGGGCCAGAGCGTAAAGACCAGCGCGGTCAGCAGGCCATAAAGCGCCGCCTCCAGCAGCGGGCCGGGATAGACGGTAAAGACCACCGGCACCGGCAGGGCGCTGGCGATGATCGGGGCAAAGACCAGCGGGATCGCCGCGCCAAGCAGCAGCCCCAGCGCGATGCCCAGCCGCGACAGGGCGCCGATCTGCAGGAAATAGGTCAGAAAGATCGTGTTGCGCGAGGCGCCAAGCGTGCGCAGCGTGGCGATGACGGAGGTCTTGCACGCCAGATAGGCCCGCACCGCCGCCGACACGCCGATGCCGCCCACGGCGAGGCCCGACAGGCCCACCAGCACCAGAAACCGCCCCAGCCGGTCGACGAAGCGGGAAATTCCCGGCGCGCCGTTGCGGGCATCGCGCCAGCGCACGCCGCTGTCGCGGTAGCGCGTCTCGGCCTCGGCCTTCAGCGCGTCCAGATCGCTGCCGGGCGGCAGCAGCAGGCGATACTGCGTCTCGTAGAGCGATCCGGGAGCCAGCAGACCACTTTCCGCCAGTGCCGACGTCGCCACCAGCGTGCGCGGGCCCAGCCCGAACCCGTCGCCCGCATCATCCGGTTCGCGCAGGATGACCGCCGACAGGGTGAACTCCTGCTCTCCCAGCCGGAAGCTGTCGCCGGGGCTTAGCCCCAGCCGGTCGGCCAGCACCGGGGCCATGACCGCGCCGGGCAGATCGCCCCCTGCCAGCGCCTCGGACAGCGGCTGCGGCGGGTCAAGCTCCATCTGGCCGAGCAGCGGATAGGCCTCGTCCACCGCCTTGACCTGCGTCAGCCCGCGTTCGGTCTCGCCCTCCCGGGTGACCGTGGCCATGGATCTGAAATCGGCGATCTCCGACAGGTCGGTGGAGATCTCCTCCAGCCAGCCGCGTTCCTCGGGCGTGGCGAAGCGATAGGTGAATTCCGCCTGCGCATCGCCCCCCAGCAGCACCGCGCCCTGATCCGACAGCCCCTGTTCGATGGCGGTCCGGACCGACCCCACCCCCGCGATGGCCGCCACCCCCAGTGCAAGACAGGCCAGAAAGATGCGGAAACCGCGCAGGCCGCCCCGAAGTTCGCGCCGGGCCAGCCGCGCCGCGATGCGCAGGCTCATTCCGCCGCCCTCGCCAGCGCGTCGTCGATGCGCCCGTCGGTCAGCCGCACCACGCGGTCGCAGCGGTCGGCCAGCTGCCGGGAATGGGTGACCAGCACCAGCGTGGCGCCGTGATCGTCGCGCAGCCCGAACAGCAGATCCATGATCGCCTGCCCGGTGCTGCCGTCCAGATTGCCGGTCGGTTCGTCCGCCAGCAGGATCTGCGGACGTGGCGCCGAAGCGCGCGCCAGCGCCACGCGCTGCTGTTCGCCGCCCGACATCTGCGCGGGGTAATGATCGCTTCGCGAGGCAAGCCCTACCCGGTCGAGTTCGGCGCGCGCCCGGTCAAAAGCATCAGGCGCGCCCGCCAGTTCCAGTGGGGTCGCCACGTTTTCCAGCGCGGTCATGGTCGGGATCAGGTTGAAGGACTGGAACACCACGCCCATGTGATCGCGGCGGAACCGGGCCATGCGGTCCTCGTCCATCCGGGTCAGATCCTGCCCCAGCACCCGCACCTGACCGCTGGTCGCGGCCTCCAGCCCGCCCATCACCATCAGCAGCGAGCTTTTGCCCGAACCGGACGGCCCGACAAGGCCCAGAGTCTCGCCTTTGTGGACCTGCATGGTCAGCCCGTGCAGGATTTCGACCGGGCCGGCATTGCCCCTGAGCTTGAGGGTCACATCTTCTAGGGCAATGATGGGGTCAGGCATGGAGGAAAAGATCCGGGTCATGAGGGGTTTGGTGACATATGGGGCCTTTGCGCGCCTCAGCAAGACAGCGCTGGTGCTGCTGGGCCTCACGGTTCCGGCACAGGCGGAAGGCGTGGATATTCTGGCGCTTGGCGACAGTCTGACCCAAGGTTACGGGCTGGCCGAACAGGAGGGCTTCGTGCCGCAGATGCGCGCATGGCTGGAGGCGCGCGGTCATGAGGTGCGGCTGGTCAATGGCGGCGTGTCGGGGGACACCACGGCGGGCGGGCTGTCGCGCGTCGCATGGTCGCTGTCGCCCGAGATCGACGCGATGATCGTGGCGCTGGGGGGCAATGACCTGCTGCGCGGCATCCCGCCCGAAACCTCGCGCGCCAATCTGGAGGGCATCCTGCAGGAGGCGGAGACGCGCAACCTGCCGGTGCTGCTGGTGGGCATGACGGCGCCGGGCAATTATGGCACCGAGTTCAAGCAGAGCTTCGATGCCATCTATCCGGATCTGGCGCAGGCGCATGACACGCTGCTGTTCGAGGATTTTTTCGAAGGGCTGCGGGTGGAGGGCGCGATGCCCGCCGACATGTCCGCGGTGATGCAGCCCGACAACATCCACCCCAATGCCGAGGGCGTGGCGCAGATTGTGGAAGCTATGGGCCCGGCGGTGGAGGCGCTGATCGCGCAGGCGCAGGAGTAAGGGCAGTCAGTGATGCGCGGCAAGCGGCAGGCCATCCTCCCGCCGCTTGCGCAGCAGGCAGCCCAGAAGCGGCAGCGCGCCGAGAACAAGGCTGGAGGCCAGATAGAAGCCGACGGCATTGAGCAGGGGCATTCCCAGAAACAGCCACGACACCACCGCCGCAAAAAAGCCCAGCGTGCTGCCGACGAGAAATGTCAAAGTGCCCATCGCGTGCCCTGCCTGTGCCATGTCTGACTGTGCACCTTTACCGCTAGAGTCCCATTCTGGCCTGATTGTGGCGCCGTTCTGGTATGATTTCGGCCAGTTAACGAAGCGTTAAAATGCGGGGACGATCCGGCAAAAGGGCTGTGCTCCGGGGCGCGACGGGCGGTTCACCGCCCATCTCTGCCCCGCAACGATCACAGCACGGTCACCGGAGTGCCCACGGGCACCCGTTCATACAGGTCGATCACATGGTCGTTGAGCATGCGGATGCAGCCGTTCGACACGGAGCGGCCAATCGATTCGGGCACCGTGGTGCCGTGGATGCGGTAGAACGTGTCGCGCCCGTTCTGGAACAGATACAGCGCGCGGGCGCCCAGCGGGTTGCCGGGACCGCCGGGCTGGACATAGTCATTGTCCTTGAACCGGCCATAGGTGTCTGGCTCGCGCTCGATCATCTCCATGGTGGGGCGCCATGTGGGCCATTCCTTTTTCACCTGGATGATCGCATCACCGGTGAATTCCAGCCCGGCCTTGCCGACGCCGACGCCATAGCGCAGCGCCTCGCCGGGGCCGGTCACGTAATACAGGAAATGGGCTCGCGGCAGGATCAGAATCTGGCCGGGCTGAAGGTCGCTGCGCATGCGCACCTGCTGCGGACGATAGCGCTTTTCCACCTCGAAAGCATGGGCGGGCGCCGCGGCAGCAAGCGCCGCCCCGGCGGTGGCCGTGGCAACAAATCGGCGTCGGGTGATCATGGTCTGGCTCGTTTCGTCTTTTAAAGCTGTGTCATTGTCGGTCTGCCTGTCGCGAAAGCAATGGGGCAATTGCCCAAGGTGTTGTCGCGATGGCGTTAGGGTCACATATATGTCCGGAAAGATATGTCTGGAGAGGCATCATGGTCAAACTTGTGTGTCTGGACTGCGGTCAGACCAATCGGCTGCCCGAAACCCGGCTTGCGTCCGGGCCAAAATGCGGCGTCTGCGGCGCCGCGCTGCTGGAGGGCAAGGCCCGGGACATCGACCCGGTCACGCTGCAGAAGGCCATCCGCACTGACGACCTGCCGCTGGTGGTGGATTTCTGGGCGCCGTGGTGCGGCCCCTGCCGGATGATGGCGCCGGAGTTTTCCAAGGCTGCGGCGGGGCTGCGCGGGCGGGCGCGGTTGGTGAAGCTGAACACCGAAGACCACCCGCAGGTCTCTGCGGGGTTCGGCATCCGGGGCATTCCCACGATGATCGCCTTTGCCGGGGGCAAGGAGGCGGCGCGGCAGGCGGGCGCGCTGCCCGCCGCCCAGATCGAGGCCTTTGCTGCGCGGGTTTCGCCCGCCGGGTAACCTAGGCCGCGCTTACTCTCTGGGCGCATCGGCGTTGCGCCCGGCGAGGATGACGCTGATGGTATAGGCTTTCTGGGGGGTCAGCCCGGCAAGGATGGCCGAAGCGGCGTCCGGGCGCATCCGTCCCAGAAAGCCTGCGGCAAAGTCGGGATCCATTTCCTCGAAGAGCGCGGCGGCCTGCTTTGGCTTCATCGCCGCATAGACCTGCGTCAGCTGCGCCACGTCATCATCCGCAGCGGTCTGCGCCATGGTCAGCGTGGCGCGCAGCCGCTCTTCCGCCGTCTGCAGGGCGGCCATCTTGCGGTCGATTTCGGTCTCCGCCACGGAAAGCGCCTGCAGCCTTGTGCGCAGGTCAGCCTCCCGCTGCGCCAGCCGGTCTTCGCGCGTCTGCAGCGCCTCCAGTACCGGGGTCAGCCCCTCGTCATTCACGCAGTCACCCACCGTCTGGCCGGGAGCGGCGGTGGTGGTCTCCCTGCCGGGTGCCATCTCTTCCAGCGCCTCCGCCGTGCCGGCGCCGAGCCGCACAAGTGCAGAGGCGACCATCAGCCCGCCGATCACCGCCAGAACGCCCCGGGTGCGGCCCCGGCTTTTCCCAGGCACCCGCCAGCGCATCAGGCCGCCCCGCGCGGATGGCGGAAGAACACCGGATCGGCCACGGGCGGAGGCGCCGGATCCGCGGTGGGCAGGTCATGCATGGCGGCGAGCATGAGCTCCAGCCTTCGGGCCACGTCTTCGGCGCGCTGCGTGGCTTCGGCCAGTGCCGCCGATTTGGTGCCTGCGGCAGCCTGCGCGGCGGCCAGCGTCCGGGTCAGGTCATCCACCTGTGCCGACAGAACGGCGACGGCGCCGCCCACACCCTGCTCCAGATCGGTGAAGCGTGTCAGGCGGCGCGACAGCACGAAACAGTAGAATCCGGCGCCCAGAGCGCCTGCGGCAAGCAGGATATCGGCGATAAGATCCATTCCAACCTCTTCAGTTCAGGACAAATTCGGTCACCAGCAGGTCGCGCACGCGATCCTCCCCGGTCACCAGCTGGATGCGCCGCAGCATCTGCGAGCGTAGCTGGATCAGCGCGCCCTGCGCTTCGACATCCTGCGGTTCCAGCGCGCGCAGATAGGTGTTGAGCACGTCCAGAATGCGCGGCTGCAGCAGCGTCACCTCCGGCAGATGTGCCTGATCCACCTCTAGACTGGCCCGGAAGCGCAGATGCTGCATCGCGGAACCGGGACCGAGCGAGGCGATCAGCTGCGGCAGTTCGAGGAAGGCCACCGTGGCGGCGGGGTCATGTCCTTCCGCCGCGTGCTCGGCCTCCTCCGGATGCGCGGAGTCGCTGCCGCCCCCGATGGGCAGCAGCCCGGACCATGCGGCATAGAACCCGCCGCCGCCGCCCAGAATCGCCAGCACAAGCCCGGCGATGAGGGGCAGTTTCGACGGTTTTTTCTTTGGTGGCTCATCGGCGCCCGCGGCGTCGGCTGTGGCGTCAGTCATTGCCAAACCTCGTTCTCAGATGGGGCCGTTATACCCGGCAGGGACTAACCGATTGTTAAGTCTGATGGTCCAAAGATGAGGTCACCGCACGGAACACCGGAACGGAGAACGACCTTGCTGCAACTCGCGACAGTCTGGAACACGTTGGGCGCGCGCCGCCGGATGGTGGTGCTGGGGGCCACGATCGTCACGATTCTGGCCGTGCTCGGCATGGCGCGCCTCGCCTCCGCGCCGGAGATGACGCTGCTTTACGCGGGTCTTGAAAACGACGCGGCAGGGGATGTGGTGGCGGCGCTGGAACAGCGCGGCGTTCCTTATGAGGTGCGCGGCGGGGCGATTCTGGTGCCGATGGCGCAGCGCGACGCCCTGCGCATGACGCTGGCAAGCGAGGGACTGCCGCCCAACAGCGTGCAGGGCTATGAACTGCTGGACGGGCTGTCGGGCTTCGGCACCACCTCCCAGATGTTCGACGCGGCCTATTGGCGCGCGAAGGAGGGCGAGCTTGCGCGGACCATCGTCGCGAGCCCGGACATTGCCAGCGCGCGGGTGCATATCGCCAATTCGACCGCCAACCCCTTCCAGCGCGACGTGACGCCTTCGGCCTCGGTCTCGGTCACGACCACCGGGCAGGGGCTGTCCCCGGTGCAGGCGCGCGCGCTCCGGCATCTGGTCGCCTCCGCCGTGCCGGGGCTTCTGGCCGAGCATGTGGCGGTGATTGACGGGCGGTCCGGGCTGGTGGGGGCCGAGGACGACCCCGGCATCGGACTGTCGGCGGAGGACCGGGCGGCGGCGCTGCGGGACCGGGTGCAGCGTCTGGTGGAGGCGCGCGTGGGGCTTGGCAATGCCGTGGTCGAGGTCAGCGTCGACACGGTCACCGAAAGCGAATCGATCCGGGAGCGTCGCTTCGATCCGGAGGGGCGCGTCGTGATCTCGACCGATACCGAGGAACAGAGCAGCACCGCGCAGGATTCGGGCGGGGGCCCGGTCAGTGTTGCCTCGAATCTGCCGGATGGCGAGGCGGGGGGCGAGCAGAGCTCCAACAGCAACAGTGCCGAAACCCGCGAGCGCGTGAATTACGAGATTTCGGAAACCATGCGGGAGGTGACGCGGCTGCCCGGCGCGATCAAGCGGCTGAGCGTCGCGGTGCTGGTCAACGGCACCTATACCGAAGGGGCGGACGGCGTGCCGCAGTTCGTGCCGATGCCGGAAGAGCAGATCACCGCGCTGCGCGACCTCGTGGCCTCTGCCGTGGGATTCGAGGAAGCGCGGGGCGACGAGATCACGCTGCGCTCGCTGCCCTTCGAGCGGCCCGAAGGTCTGGGCACCGGCCCGGTGGAGCAGGACTGGCTGGCGCTGTCGCTGGATCCCATGTCGCTGATCCAGATGGCCATTCTCGCGGTGGTGGCGCTGATTCTCGGCCTCTTTGTGGTTCGGCCCATCCTTGCCGCTCCGGCGGGACCGGCCCTTGCCGCACAGGGACAGGCGCTGGCCCTGCCCGGCGCCAGCGGAGGATCGGCGCTGACCGGCGAAATCGACCCGGATGACGGCTTCATGCCGATGAACTCGCTTGGCGGCGGCGGCGACTTTGGCGGGATGGGCATGATCGATTTTGACGCGCCCACGGTCGAAGACCCGGTGGACCGCCTGCGCAGCCTGATCGAACAGCGCAAATCTGAAACGGTGGAAATCCTGCGCAGCTGGCTTGACGAGACGGAGGAGGCGAAATGACCCGGATCCGCGCCTTTCTCGAAGATTTTGGCGGCCCGCGCCGGGATCAGGAGCCGGTTTTGGCCAAGGCCAGCGTGGCGGAACTGGAAACCACCAAGCTGGAGGCCTTCGAGACGGGGTATCGCGCGGGCTGGGATGACGCGATCAAGGCCCAGACCGAGGATCAGAGCCGGATCTCCAGCGATTTTGCGCAAAATCTTCAGGATCTGTCCTTCACCTATCACGAGGCCTACCGGCAGGTGATGAACGGCATGTCGCCGCTTCTGGAAGAGATTGTCAGTGCCCTGATGCCGAAGGTGCTGGCGGAATCTCTGGGGCTGCACGTGATCGAGCATCTGCAGCGCATGGCCGCCGAGATCGGCACGCTGGACGTGGTCATTTCCGTCGCCCCCGGCAGCGCCGCCAGCGTCCTGCCGCTGCTCGACCGGGATTTCGGCTTTCCGCTGCAGATTCAGGAGGATCCATCTCTCGCGGAAGGTCAGGCCGACATCCGCTTCGCGGAGATCGAGCGGCAGGTGGATCTTAGCGGGCTGGCACAGGACATCGCGCAGGCAGTTCATGGATTTGCGCAGGAAAACCGGAGGAAGATCGCTCATGGATGATATCAGGGACGGCGCCGGGACGGCCACGCCTTTCACCTCTGTCCCGATCGAGATCACCGTCTCGGTCGGCCGTGCCCGCCCGCTGGTGCGGGATCTGCTGAAGCTGGGCGAAGGCTCGGTGCTGACGCTGGACAAGCGTCTGGAGGATCCGGTGGAGCTTTATGTGGGTGACCGGCTTATCGGCATCGGTGCGCTGGAAGTGGTGGAGGGCGGTGAAAACGGCCAGCTTGCGGTGCGGTTGACCGAAGTGGTCGATCTGAAAAGCCCGGCCTGACGATGGCGCGTCTGCCGGGGCTGGTTCTTGGGGCGCTTCTGCTGGTTCTGCCGCAACTGGCGGGAGCGCAGCAGATTTCGGTCGATCTGGGGCAGGGGGGATCCGTCACGGCCACCAGCCTGCAGCTGATCGCGCTGATCACCTTGCTGAGCCTCGCGCCGGGCATCGCCATCATGGTGACCTGTTTTCCGTTTCTCGTCACGGTGCTGGCGATCCTGCGGCAGGCGATCGGGCTGCAGCAGTCGCCTCCGAACATGCTGATCGTCAGCCTCGCGCTGTTTCTGACCTATTTTATCATGGAGCCGACTTTTACCGCCGCATGGGCGGAGGGCATCCAGCCCCTGCTTGAAGAGCGGATCGACCTGGCGGAGGCGGCAGAGCGCGCGCTGGTGCCCTTCCGCGGCTTCATGGCGAGCCGTGCCTATCCGGAGACCTTTGCCGCGATGGCGGATCTGCGCCCGGACACGCGCGGCAGCGGGTTGGCGCCCGAGGCACCGCTGTCCGTGCTGATCCCCAGCTTCATGCTTTCCGAAATCTCGCGGGCTTTTCAGGTGGGATTTCTGATCTTTCTGCCGTTTCTCATCATCGATCTGGTGGTCGCGGCGGTGCTCATGTCCATGGGCATGATGATGGTGCCGCCCGCCATCGTCTCCCTGCCGTTCAAGCTGGCCTTCTTCGTGCTGGCTGATGGCTGGGCGCTGGTGTCGGGCGCGCTGGTCCGGAGCTATTTCTGATGGGGGTTGGGGCGCAGTCGCGGCAGATCAGGGTGCCGCCCGGGCAGGGCTCAGGCCGGGCCGTATTCGTCCGGCAGATCGGCGTGAAGATGGCGGTCGCCGCGCGCGCGGGCCAGCGCGATCTGTTTCTGGCGCTCGCGGAAGCGGCCCTTGTCCTCGTCCGTGGTCTCGTCGCGGCACTGGTGGCAGGACACGCCTTCCTCGAATTCCGGGCGCGCGCAGTCTTCGGGCAGGATCGGACGGCGGCAGGCATGACACAGCTCATGCGGGCCCTCGCGCAGCCCATGTTCCACCGACACCCGCCCGTCAAAGACGAAACAGGCGCCCTGCCACGCGCTTTCGGCCTCCGGAACCTCCTCCAGATATTTCAGGATGCCGCCCTTGAGGTGATACACTTCCTCAACCCCCTGACCCAGCAGCCAGTTGGTGGATTTTTCGCAGCGGATGCCGCCGGTGCAGAACATCGCGATGCGCTTGTTGTGGAACCGCGCCTTGTTCTGCTCCCACCATGCAGGAAACTCGCGGAAGCTGCGGGTGGCGGGATCGACGGCGCCTTCGAAGCTGCCGATCGCCACTTCGTAATCGTTGCGGGTGTCGATCACCACCACATCCGGGGCGCGGATCAGATCGTTCCACGCGGCGGGTTCCACATAATGCCCCACCTTGGCCCGGGGATCGACGCCGGGCTGGCCCATGGTGACGATCTCGCGCTTGAGCCGAACCTTCATCCGCGCAAAGGGGCGCGTGCTGGCGGTGGACAGCTTGCACTCCAGATCGGCGCAGCCCGGCAGCGCCCGCAGATAGGCGAGCACCCGGTCGATGCCAGCGGCGGGCCCGGCGATGGTGCCATTAAGACCCTCGCCCGCCAGCAGCAGCGTGCCGGTGATGGCCTCGGCGCGGCACAGATCCAGAAGCGGCCCGCGCAGCGCGCCGGGCTCGTCGAAGCGGGTGAAGTGATAGAGCGCGCAGACCGTAAACATGGGGCCGAAATAGCGCGTCCGGCGCGCCCCCGCAATCGGCTGAACCGCCGCAGGTCAGGTGCTGCCCCGCCCATTGACGCAGGCGCCGCAGCTGCCTACGCCTTGGGGCAAAGGAGGCCGCGCCATGTCCCATGCCCTGCTCGTGATCGATGTGCAGCTGGATTTCTGTCCCGGCGGCGCGCTGGCCGTGCCGGAGGGGGATGCGGTGGTGGCGCCCGTCAACGCGATGATGCCGGGGGCGGGCACCGTGGTGCTGACGCAGGACTGGCATCCGGCGGGACATTCCTCCTTTGCGTCCAGCCACCCGGGGCAGCCCGCCTTTGCGCAGGTCATCATGCCCTATGGTCCGCAGGTGCTGTGGCCCGACCATTGCGTGACCGGCAGCCCGGGCGCGGAGTTTCACCCGGGGCTGGACACCTCCCGCGCCGATCTGGTGATCCGCAAGGGCAGCAACCCCGCCATCGACAGCTATTCGGCGTTTTTGGAGAACGATCATGTCACGCCGACCGGGCTCGACGGCTATCTGCGCAGCCGGGGCGTCACCCGGCTGACCATGGCGGGGCTGGCGCTGGATTTCTGCGTGGCGTTTTCGGCGCTGGATGCGGCACGGCTGGGCTTTGCCGTGACGGTCCGGCAGGAGGCCTGCCGCGCCATCGATCTGGACGGCTCTCTGGCGCGGATGCGCGACCAGATGCGCGCCGCCGGGGTCACGCTGGCCTGATCCGGACCGAAGCCCCGGGAGAGGCGCGGAAAAACCGCTTGGACGCGCCGGACCGGATCGCCTATCACGGGGACGTGCACCCCGGAGGAGAGGCCGTCTTGGACATCGCGACCCGTGTCTGGAACCACAAGTGGAAGATCGATCCGATTGTCCGGTCCCTGATCGACACCGATTTTTACAAACTGCTCATGTGTCAGTCGGTCTATCACAACCGCCGTGACACCAAGGTGACGTTCAGCCTGATCAACCGGTCCAAGGACGTGCCGCTGGCGGAACTGATCGACGAGGGGGAGCTGCGCGAACAGCTGGATCACATCCGGTCGCTGTCGCTGACCCGGGGCGAATCCACATGGCTGCGCGGCAACACCTTTTACGGCAAGCGCCAGATGTTCCGCCCCGATTTCATGGAATGGTTCGAGGCGCTGCGCCTGCCGCCCTATTTTCTGGAGCGGGTGGGCGACCAGTATGAGCTGACCTTCGAAGGGTCATGGCCCGAGGTCATGCTGTGGGAAATTCCCGCGCTGGCGGTGCTGATGGAACTGCGCGGCCGGGCCGTGCTGAAACATATGGGCCGGTTCGAACTGCAGGTGCTTTACGCCCGCGCCGCCACCAAGCTCTGGGAAAAGATCGAACGTCTGCGCGACCTGCCGGATCTGCGCATCGCGGATTTCGGCACAAGGCGGCGGCACAGCTTCCTGTGGCAGGACTGGTGCGTGCAGGCCATGGTCGAGGGGCTGGGGCCGCGGTTCACCGGCACCTCCAACTGCCTGATCGCCAAGAACCGCGATCTGGAGGCGATCGGCACCAACGCCCATGAACTGCCCATGGTCTATGCCGCGCTGGCCGAGGATGACGCGGCGCTGGCCCGCGCGCCTTATGACGTGCTGGCCGACTGGCAGCGCGAACACGAGGGCAACCTGCGCATCATCCTGCCCGACACCTATGGCACAGAAGGATTCCTGCGCCATGCCCCCGACTGGCTGGCGGGCTGGACCGGCATCCGCATCGACAGCGGCGCACCGGAACAGGGCGCCGAAACCGCGATCCGCTGGTGGCAGGAGCGCGGCGAGGATCCGCGCGACAAGCTGGTGATCTTTTCCGACGGGCTGGATGTGGAAAAGATGACGTCGCTTTACCGCACCTTCTCCGGTCGCGTGCGGGTGTCGTTTGGCTGGGGCACGCTGCTGACCAATGATTTCCGCGGGCTGGCCCCGGACGACCGGCTCGCGCCGTTCAGTCTGGTCTGCAAGGCGATCAGCGCCAATGGTCACCCCACGGTCAAGCTGTCCGACAACCCGATGAAGGCGATGGGGCCCGAGGACCAGATCGCGCGCTACAAGCGGGTGTTCGGGGTGGGCGAGCAGCAGCGGATCGACATTCTGGTCTGACCCGCGCCGCCGCCGCGCATCCCACGGGCAGACCTGCAATTTCGCGAAAGGCCGCGCCGCGCCAAGGCTGGCAAGTGGCGGCGGAGCGCGGTAGAACGTGGCGGCATTCAATCTGGGGAACGTCACATGGCTGGCATCGCACCGCAACCGGGCATCATGGATATCGAGCTCTACGTGGGCGGGAAATCCCATCTGCCCGGGATGGCCAACGTCATCAAGCTCAGCTCCAACGAAAACCCCTTCGGCCCGTCGCAGGCGGCGCAGGAGGCGGTGCGGCGCGTGGTGCATGAAATGCACCGTTACCCCTCTTCGGATCACGCCGAACTGCGGCAGGCCATTGGCGAGACGTGGGGGCTGGATCCGGAGCGGATCATCTGCGGCGCGGGCTCGGACGAGGTCATCGCCTTTCTCTGTCAGGCCTATGCCGGGCCGGGGGACGAGGTGATCCACACCGAACACGGCTTTGCCATGCACCGGATTTCCGCGCTGGCGGCGGGCGCCACCCCCGTGGAGGTGGCCGAACAGGACCGCGTGGTCAGCGTCGACAACATCCTTGCCGGCTGCACCGCCCGCACCAAGCTGGTCTTCGTCGCCAACCCCGCCAACCCCACCGGCACCATGATCGGTCTGGCAGAGCTGGAGCGGCTGGCCGAGTCGCTGCCGCCGCAGGCGCTGCTGGTGATCGACAGCGCCTATGCCGAATATGTCGAAGGCTATGATGGCGGCGCAAAGCTTGCCACGCAGCGCGACAACGTGGTGATGACCCGCACCTTTTCAAAGCTTTACGGGCTGGGCGGCATGCGTGTGGGCTGGGGTTACGGCCCGCAGGCCATCATCGACGTGCTGCAGCGCGTGCGCGGGCCGTTCAACATTTCGGGAATGGCGCTGACCGCCGCCGAGGCTGCGATCCGCGACACCGCCTATGTGGAAAAATGCCGTGCCGAAAACGCCCGGATGCGCGCGTGGCTGGGCGAGGCGCTGGCCGAACATGGCGTGTCATCGGATGCCTCGACCGCCAATTTCATCCTTGCGCGCTTCGCCAGTCAGGCCGAGGCCGAGGCCTGCGACATCTATCTGCAGGGGCAGGGGGTGCTGGTGCGCCGCACCACCGGCTACAAGCTGCCGCATGCGCTGCGCATCACCGTGGGCGACGAGGCGTCGTGTCGCCGGGTCGCGCATTTGATCGGGCTGTTCAAGGCAGGCGCCCGATGAGCTATCCGCGCGTCGCATTGCTGGGTCTGGGGCTGATCGCCTCGTCGATGTTCTGGGCGATGAAACGCGCCGGCATGGACAGCCATGTGACCGGATATGCCCGGTCGCAGGCGACCCGCGACACGGCGCGGCGGCTGGGGCTCTGCCACGAGGTCTGCGACAGCGTGGCAGAGGCGGTGCGCGATGCCGATCTGGTGGTGCTGGCGGTGCCGGTGGGCGCAATGGGCGAGCTGGCCGAGGCGATGGCGCCGCATCTGAAGCCGGGCTGCACCGTCACCGATGTGGGCTCGGTCAAGCAGGCGGTGATCGACGCGGTGCGCCCGCATCTGCCCGAGGGCGTGGAGTTCGTGCCCGCGCATCCCATGGCGGGCACCGAACATTCCGGCCCCGATGCGGGCTTTGCCTCGCTTTACGACAACCGCTGGTGCCTGATCGTGCCGGAGGGCGCGTCGGAACAGGCCACCGCGCGGCTGGAGGCCTATTGGCAGGCGCTGGGCGCCAATACCGAGCGCATGGAGGTGGAGCATCACGATCTGGTCTGCGCCGTGGTCAGCCATATCCCGCATCTCATCGCCTATACGATGGTGGGCGTGGCCGACGACCTGCGTCGCGTCTCCGATCAGGAGGTCATCAAGTTTTCCGCCGCGGGGTTCCGGGATTTCACCCGCATCGCCGCCTCGGATCCGACCATGTGGCGCGACGTGTTCCTGACCAACAAGCCCGCCACGCTGGAAATTCTGGGCCGCTTCACCGAAGAGCTGTTTGCCCTGCAGCGCGCGATCCGCACCGGCGACGGGCAGCTTCTGTTCGATTATTTCACCCGCACGCGGGAGATCCGGCGCGGCATCCTGCAGGCGGGGCAGGATACGGATGCCCCGGATTTTGGCCGCGCGGCGGTGCGGAAATGACGGCGCGGCTGGCAGGCCTGTGCTGCGCGCTGCTGGTCTGGGCGGCGCCCGCGCTTGCCGCGCCGGAGCGGTCGCTGCATCCGGTGGCCCGGCCCGACGCCACGCCCGAGACGATCCGGCGCGAGCTGAAGGAGGCGGGCATCCCCGGCTTCAACCCGCAGGATGTGATGCCGCTTGTGGTGCGCAGCTTTGCCGCCCGCTCGCCGCAGGCGGTGGGCCGGTCTCCGCGCCCCGCCGCGCGCCCCGGTGCGGTGGTGCAGCGCGCCATGGCCCGCCAGCGCGAGCAGGTGCGGGGCTCGGTCTGCGGTGATCCCGACCTGCAGGGCGAAGAGGTTGGTTTTGTCCCCGGCAAGCTGCCCGGCTGCGGCATGGGCGAGGCGGTGCGGCTGCGCTCGGTCTCTGGCGTGGCGCTCAGCCAGCAGGCGCTGATCGACTGCCCGACCGCGAAGGCGCTGAAACGCTGGACCGAAGGCGCGGTGATGCCCGCCGTGGGCAGCATCGGCGGCGGCGTCGCAGGGCTGCACGTGGCGGCGCATTACGTCTGCCGGTCGCGCAACAACGTGCCCGGTGCGGCGGTCAGCGAACATGGCCGTGGCAAGGCGATCGACATTTCCGCCATCCGCCTGCGCGACGGGTCCGACATCAGCGTGCTGCGCGACTGGGGCCGCGGGTCAAAGGGCCGGGCGCTGGCGCGGATGCACAAATCCGCCTGCGGCACATTCGGCACGGTGCTGGGGCCGGGGTCGGACGGCTATCACGAAGACCATCTGCATCTGGACACCGCCCGCCACGGCAACGGCGCCTACTGCCGCTGAGCCGCGCCGACTTGCGCCAGATCAAGGCGGGTAAAGCCCGTTCTTATAACGATTCCAATCGGAAACGCGCCCGCATCCCGAACGGAGTCCCTTCATGTTCTTGCAAGCCAAGATCCCCCTTATGGCCCTGTCCCTGATCCTTTCCGCGCAGGTGGCCCCTGCGCAGGAGGATCTGCGCGCGCTGGCGCTGGACATCTTCTCGCCGCTGCCCTCCACCCTGCCTGCGGTGGCCAATAACCCCCTGACGCCGGACAAGATCGCCTTGGGCAAGGCGCTGTTCTTTGATCCGCGCATCTCTGCCTCGGGGGTGTTTTCCTGCAATTCCTGCCACAACCTTGCCACGGGCGGCGATGACAACCTTGAAACCTCCATCGGCCATGGCTGGCAGAAGGGGCCGCGCAACGCGCCCACCGTGCTGAACGCGGTGTTCAACGGGGCGCAGTTCTGGGATGGCCGCGCGCCAGATCTGGCGGCGCAGGCCAAGGGCCCGGTGCAGGCCGGGGTGGAAATGGCCAACACGCCTGAAAACGTGGTCGCCACGCTCAAGTCGATGCCGCAGTATCAGGACTGGTTCCGCGCCTCCTTTCCCAAGGAGACCGACCCGGTCACCTTTGACAACTTCGCGCGCGCCATCGAAGCCTATGAGGCGACGCTGCTGACGCCCTCGCCCTTTGATGCTTGGCTGAACGGCGATGACGCGGCGCTGAATGACCAGCAGGTGGCGGGGCTGCAGCTGTTCATCGATTCCGGCTGTGCGGCCTGTCACAGCGGCATCAACCTTGGCGGGCAGGAGTATTATCCGTTCGGCCTGATCGAAAAGCCGGGGGCAGAGGTGCTGCCCGAAGGCGACAAGGGCCGCTTTGCCGTGACCGAAACCGTGGATGACGAATATGTCTTCCGTGCCGCCCCCCTGCGCAACATCGCGGTGACCGCGCCCTATTTCCATTCGGGCAAGGTCTGGGATCTGAAGGTCGCGGTGGAGATCATGGCCAGTTCGCAGCTTGGGACGGATCTGACTGTCGAAGAAGCCGAGGGAATCGTGGCCTTCCTTGGCAGCCTGACCGGCACCCTGCCAGAGGTGGTCTATCCGGTGCTGCCCGCAGAAACTGCGGCAACACCGCGTCCCTCCGGCGAAATATCTGTGGAGTGACGAGAAATCTTTGCAACCTTTGGTCCGGATGCGGCGTTCGTTAACGTCTGATTAACGAATACATGCGCATATACGGTTCAAAGGTTCGGTGACGAGTTCAAATCCGCAGTAGGGTACGAGTGTAAGGCCGGAAAGCGCGTGCGGTCGCGCTTTCCGGCCTTGGTTTTTCTGGCGCCAGCTTCGCCAGTGCCCCGGTCAGCTTTCGGGGCCCATCAGTGCTGACAGCACCGCGCGCGCATTGTCGGAGGCCCAGTCGACATCCCCGGTCAGCCGCGCCACCTCCTGCCCCTCGGGGTTCAGGATCACGGTGACCGGCAGGCCCAGCACCGCCATTTCGCGCGCAAGCCCGGATTTCGGGTCACGGTGCAGTGGCAGGTTGTCGACGCCGATTTCTTCAAAAAACTCTTCCATCGCGGGGGGCGGATTGCGCCCGGTGGCGATGGTCACCACCTCGAAGCTGTCGCCGCCCATATCGGTCTGCAGGGCGGACAGATGCGGCATCTCCTCGCGGCAGGGGGCGCACCATGTGGCCCAGAAATTGACCAGCACCCATTTGCCCTGCCAGTCGGACAGGGACAGCGGCGCGCCGTCAAAATCGGTGAAGCCGGTCTGCCCCGCCGGTTTCGGCTCGGGATGGAAGACCAGTTTCTTCATTTCGCCTTCGCGCAGCGCGCTGGCGGCCGCACTGTCGGCCAGAGCCGGATTTGCAAGCGCAACAGCGGCAGTATAAAGGATCGCCAAGGCTAGGTGTTTCATCTTCCCTCCGGAAAGGCAGGACATGTCGGACAAGACCTCGAACCAGATGTGGGGTGGCCGCTTCGCCGCCGGACCCGATGCGATCATGGAGGCGATCAACGCTTCCATCGGGTTCGACAAGCGACTTGCGGCGCAGGATATCGCCGGATCGAGGGCCCATGCCGCCATGCTGGCCGCCACGGGCATCGTGGACAGTAACGACGTGGAGGCGATCCGGGAAGGTCTGCTCACGGTCTTGTCAGAGATCGACGAAGGCCGCTTCGTCTTTTCCACCGCGCTGGAAGACATCCACATGAACGTGGAGGCGCGGCTGAAGGATCTGATCGGCGCCCCGGCGGGCCGCCTGCACACGGCGCGCAGCCGCAACGATCAGGTGGCGACCGATTTCCGACTGTGGGTGCGCGACCAGTGCGACGCGGCGGAAGAGGGGCTGCTGGCGCTGATGCGCGCGCTTGTGACACAGGCCGAGGCGGGCGCCGACTGGGTCATGCCCGGTTTCACCCATCTGCAGACCGCGCAGCCGGTGACATGGGGCCATCACATGCTGGCCTATGTGGAAATGTTCGCCCGCGACCTGTCCCGCATCCGCGACGCCCGTGCCCGCATGAACGAAAGCCCGCTTGGCGCCGCAGCCCTTGCCGGCACCGGCTTTCCCATCGACCGCCACATGACCGCCGATGCGCTGGGATTCGACCGGCCCATGGCCAACAGTCTGGATGCGGTGTCCGACCGGGATTTTGCGCTGGAATTCCTGTCCTGCGCCTCGATCTGCGCGATGCACCTGTCGCGCTTTGCCGAAGAGCTGGTGATCTGGTCCTCGGCGCAGTTCCGGTTCGTGACGCTCAGCGACCGGTTCTCCACCGGCTCGTCGATCATGCCGCAGAAAAAGAACCCCGACGCGGCGGAACTGATCCGCGCCAAGGTGGGCCGCATCTTCGGGGCCAATGTCGCGCTGATGATGGTGATGAAGGGGCTGCCGCTGGCCTATTCCAAGGACATGCAGGAAGACAAGGAACAGGTCTTTGACGCCGCCGACAACCTGATGCTGGCGCTGGCCGCGATGGAGGGCATGGTGCGCGACATGGCCGCCAATGTTCCCAGTCTGGAACGCGCCGCCGCCTCGGGTTTTTCCACCGCCACCGATCTGGCCGACTGGCTGGTGCGCGACACCGGCCTGCCGTTCCGCGATGCCCACCATGTCACCGGCGCGCTGGTCGCGCTGGCCGAGAAAAAGGGCTGCGATCTGCCCGACCTCACGCTGGACGAGATGAAATCCGTTCACGAGCCCATCACCGAGGCTGTTTTTGGTGTGCTGGGTGTGCATAATTCGGTGGCAAGCCGCACAAGCTTTGGCGGCACCGCCCCCGCCCGCGTGCGCGAGCAGGTGGCCCGCTGGAAGGATACGCTGGGATAATGCGCCATACCGGATCCGCGCTGGTCTGTCTGGCCCTGCTGACCGCCTGCGGTCCGCCGGAGGACGATCCCCGGATCCGGCCCAGCGTCGACACCAATGTCGTGCTGACCCCGGACGGGATCCGCACTTCGACCGGCGTGTCGGTCCGCAGCGGGCCGGTCAGCCTTGGGGTGCATCTGTGAAGGAAACCGCCATGCGTCTGTGTCTTGCTCTGGGGCTTCTGGCCCTGACCGCTGCCTGCGGCGCCGATGGCGCCCCGGAACGGCCCGAGCCGCAGCCCCGGTCGGGCCCCGGCGTGTCGGTCAGCATCAGCGGCTCCGCCGAAATGGGCATCAGCGGGTGATCCGCCTGCGCCACCTCTGGCTGGCGCTTGCGGTCTGGGGGGCGGTGCATCCGCTCTGGCATCTGGGGGGCTTCCTGAGCGGGGGCGGCCAGCTTGCCGATCTGCCCGGCCTCTGGACCGCCAATGCCGCCGTCACCGCGCTCAGCTGGGATCTGATGATCGCGGCCAGCGTGCTCAGCCTCTGGTGCCTGTCGGAAGTGGCGGTGCGGCGCAACTGGTCGGCGCTGCTGGCGCTGCCTGCCACATGGCTGGTGGGCGTCAGTTTCGGCCTGCCGCTTTATCTCTGGCTGCGCAGCCGCCCGGTCTGAGGACAGCTTCCCAAGCGGCAGCTTTTCCAGTATCCCCCGCGCCGGGCCGGGTCACGGCCAGACCGACAGACGGACGGACACGGGGGCACCATGGACCATTTTCTGTATCGCAACGGGCAGCTCCATGCCGAGGACGTGCCGGTGGCCGAAATCGCCGCCGCCGTGGGCACCCCCGTCTACATCTATTCCACCGCAACACTGCTGCGCCATTTCCGGCTGTTCGACGAGGCGCTGGACTGGGGGCCGCATCTGGTCTGCTACGCGATGAAGGCAGCGTCCAATCAGGCGATCCTGACCACGCTGGCGCAGGCGGGGGCGGGCATGGATGTGGTGTCGGGCGGCGAATATGCCCGCGCCCGCGCCGCAGGCGTGCCCGGCGACCGCATCGTGTTTTCCGGCGTGGGCAAGACCCGGGCTGAAATCCGCACCGCGCTGGAAGGCGGCATCCGCCAGTTCAACATCGAAAGCGAACCCGAGATGGAGGCGGTGTCCGACATCGCCGCCGCCGTGGGGATCTCGGCCCCCGTGACCATCCGCGTCAATCCCGATGTCGACGCCAAGACCCATGCCAAGATCGCCACCGGCAAGTCGGAGAACAAGTTCGGCATTCCCATCGCCCGCGCGCGCGAGGTCTATGCCCGCGCCGCCGCCCTGCCGGGCCTGCGGGTGGTCGGGATCGACGTGCATATCGGCTCGCAGCTGACGCAGCTTGAGCCGTTCCGGCAGGCTTATCGCAAGGTGGCCGACCTGACCCGCGCGCTGCGCGAGGACGGGCATGACATCCTCCGGCTGGATCTGGGCGGGGGTCTGGGCATTCCCTATACCCGCAGCAACGAAGCGCCGCCGCTGCCCACCGATTACGGCCAGATGATCCGCGAGGAACTGGGCGATCTGGGCTGCGAGATCGAGATCGAGCCGGGCCGCCTGATCGTCGGCAATGCCGGGATCCTCGTGTCGCAGGTGATCTATCACAAGCAGGGCGAGGGGCGGGATTTCCTGATCCTTGACGCCGCGATGAACGATCTGATCCGGCCCGCCATGTATGACGCCCATCACGACATCGTCCCGGTGGTGGAGCCTGACACGGGGGTGGAACAGGCGCTGTTCGACATCGTGGGACCGGTCTGCGAAACCGGCGACACCTTTGCCCGCGCCCGCCCCATGCCCCCCGTCGGGCCCGGCGATCTGGTGGCCTTCCGCTCTGCCGGGGCCTATGGCGCAGTGATGGCGTCGGAATACAACACCCGCGCGCTGGTGCCCGAGGTGCTGGTGAACGGCGATCAATTCGCTGTCATTCGCCAGAGACCGAGCTTTGACGAGATCATAAAGCGCGATAGCATCCCTGCGTGGCTGTAAGGACCTCCCTGCGGCTGCCCGACCGCAGGAGATCTGTATGGCCTCACGGGAGAATGCGCCCGACGACATCCTGAAGCCGGTGAAATGGCCGCTCCGCCTGACCCTCTGGGGGATGGTGGCGGAACGGATCACGCGTGCCTTCTGGCCGCTGTGGTCGGTGATCCTTGTCACGCTGGCGGCGCTGATGCTGGGGCTGCAGGATCTTGTGGCCGTCGAATGGGTTTGGGGCGCGGGTCTTCTGGCCGTGCTCGGCGGGCTCTGGGGGCTGTGGCGCGGCGTCACCCGCCTGCGCTGGCCGCGCCGGCCCGAGGCGATGGTGCGGCTTGATGCCTCGCTGCGCGGCAATCCCATTCAGGCCGCGCTGGACAGCCCCGCCATCGGCGCGGGCGATCCGGGCAGCCGCGCGCTCTGGGCCGCGCATCAGGCGCGGATGCGCGCCCGCATGGCCGAAGCCCGCGCGGTGGAGCCTGACCTGCGCGTGTCCCGCGCCGATCCCTTTGCCCTGCGCTATGTGGCGCTGCTGGCCTTTCTGGTGGCGCTGGTGTTCGGCTCCTTCCTGCGCGTGTCCTCGGTCACGGCGATGGGGCCTGCGGGGGCGGATCTGGCCTCCGGCCCCGCATGGGAGGGCTGGATGGAGCCGCCCGGCTATACCCGCCTGCCGTCGGTTTACCTCAATGACGTGACCGCTGCCGCACTGGACGTGCCCGCAGGCGCCCGCATCACCCTGCGGCTTTATGGCGAGGTGGGGGCGCTGTCGGTCAGCGAATCCATCTCCGGCACGGCGCCGGTCGCCACCGAGTCCGATCCCACCGCCACCGCGCAGGCCTTCGATGTCGCCCGCTCCGGTCGGCTGGAGATCGAGGGTCCGGGCGGGCGGGGCTGGGATCTGGACGTCACACCGGATGCCGCCCCCAGCGTCACCCGCAGCGGCGAGATCGAGGCGAGCTACGAAGGCGACGCGCAGATCCCCTTTGACGCGCGCGACGATTACGGCGTGGCCGCAGGCCGCGCCACGCTGGTGCTGGCGCTGGACGAGGTCGACCGCCGCTACGGGCTGGCGACCGAGCCTGATCCGCGCGACGCCATCGAGGTGCCGCTGCCCATGCCGATCGCTGGCGATCGCGCCCAGTTCACCGAAACGCTGATCGAGAATTTTTCCGAACATCCCTGGGCCAACCTGCCGGTGCGGCTGGAGATGGAAGTGACCGACGAGGCCGGGCAGACCGGCCTCTCGGCGCCCGAGGTCATCACCCTGCCGGGGCGGCGGTTCTTCGACCCGATGGCCGCCGCGATGATCGACCAGCGCCGCGCGCTGCTCTGGTCCCGCGCCAATGCCCGCGACGTGGCGCAGGTGCTGCGCGCCGTGGCGCACCGGCCCGATGACGTGTTCCGCTCTGCCGTGCCCTATCTGCGGCTGCGCACCATCCTGCGGCGGCTTGAAGGCTTCGCCGCCGAGGGGCTTACCGTCGACCAGCAGACCGAGTTGGCCGCCGCGCTGTGGGATCTGGCGCTGCTGCTGGAAGAGGGCGATCTGGCCGATGCCATGGAACGCCTGCAGCGCGCGCAGGACCGCCTGTCCGAGGCGATGCGCAATGGCGCCTCCGAACAGGAGATCGCCGAGCTGATGCAGGAACTGCGCGAGGCGACGGATGATTACATGCGCCAGCTGTCGCGGCAGGCCCAGCAGGACGGCGAGCAGGGGGACCAGATGGCGCAGGACCAGAACATGGTCGAGATGAGCCAGAACGACCTGCAGCGCATGATGGACCGCATTCAGGAACTGATGGAACAGGGCCGCATGGCCGAGGCGCAGGAAGCGCTGGAGCAGCTGCGCCAGATGATGGAGAACATGCAGGTCACCCAAGGTCAGGGCGGCGGTCAGACTCCGGGCGAACAGGCCATGGAAGGGCTGGGAGAGACGCTGCGCGACCAGCAGGGCCTGTCCGACGAGGCCTTCCGCCAGCTGCAGGAGCAGTTCAACCCCGGCCAGCAGGGTCAGGGCGAGCAGGGTCAGCAAGGCCAGCAGGGCGAGGGTCAGGACGGCCAGCAGGGGCAGGGCGGACAGGGCCAGCAGCAGGGTCAGGGTCAGGGGCAGGGCGCCCCGGATCAGGGCCAGCAGGGTGAAGGACAGGGCGGCGGCTCGCTGCGCGACCAGCTGGCCGACCGCCAGCAGGGGCTTCGCGACGAGCTGAACCGCCAGAGCCGGAACCTGCCCGGTGCCGGGACCGAAGGCGGCGAGGCCGCCCGCGAGGCGCTGCGCCGCGCCGAAGAGGCGATGGACGGCGCCGAACAGGCGCTGCGCGAGGATGATCTGGCCGGGGCGCTGGATGACCAGAGCCGCGCCATGGAGGCGCTGCGCGAAGGCATGCGCAATCTGGGCGAGGCGCTGGCCCAGCAGCAACAGCAGGGTCAGGGCCAGCAGGGCGCGGCGCAGGGCACCGAGCCCGGGCAGCAGCGCGACCCGCTCGGCCGCAATTCCGGCAGCAACGGCCAGCTCGGCACCGACGAGAACATGGTGCAGGACGAGGATGTCTATCGCCGGGCCCGCGAACTGCTGGATGAAATCCGCCGCCGGTCGGGAGAGGGCGAGCGCCCGCAGGAGGAGCTGGACTATCTCGAGCGCCTGCTCGAGCGGTTCTGATCCATTCTGATCCAGCGGGGCGCGGCCTCTGGCCGCGCGCCGCTTGTCTCGGCTCCGGCTGGCGCCTCCGCCTCGGTCTGGCGGAAAGCTGACGCGCCTGCCCATGGGGGCACCCGGTCACGCGGGTGCGTCTGCCTCCGGCGGGGATATTTGGTCCAAGAAGAAGGACGCTCGGTGCTTCTTCTTGGTCTAAATATCCCGGGGGACTCGCGCGAAGCGCGAGGGGGGCAGAGCCCCCTGCCTCCTCAGTAGCTGTAGAAGACCGCAGCGTTGTTCGCGAGGATGATCCGCAACGCGTAGATGGCGATCAGGGCCACCAGAGGCGCGAGGTCCAGTCCGCCCATGGGCGGCAGGATGCGGCGGATCGCGGAATAGGCGGGTTCGAGGATCCGGTTCAGCCCGTCCCAGATCTGGGCAACCAGCGGCTGGCGCAGGTTCAGCACCTGAAAGTTGATGAGCCAGCTCATGATGACATGGGCGATGATGATGAACCAGATCAGGTCGAGGATCAGCATCAGGATCTGGAACAGGGATTGCATCGGGTGCTCTTTTGTCAGTGGATTCGCTGACAGACCTAGGCAGCCTGAGCCCAAAGCACAAGAGTTCCGCGAAGTTGTGCTTGACGGGGCGGGGCTGCGGGACACAGCTGGGCGGCGGAGGACTGTGCCGATGTATCCGTTTCTGCGTCTTGCCAAGGACATGCGCGCTGCCCGGCGGGCGGCGCCGCTGGGGCTGCTCGACATGCATGTGTCGCGGCATCGCTGTCTGCCATGGGATCTGGATCCGTGGAACGAGCTGAACAACGGGCGCACGCTGACGCTGTATGATCTGGGGCGGCTGCCGCTGGCGCAGCGCACCGGGCTGCTGGCGGTGCTGAAGCGCGAGGGCTGGGGCCTGACCGTGGCGGGGTCGGTGGTGCGTTATCGCCGCCGGGTGCGGCTGTTCGACCGGCTGGAGATGCGCTCGCGGCTGATCGGCTGGGACCGGCGGTTCCTGTATCTGGAGCAGGCGATGTGGAAGCCGGATGGCGACTGTGCCAGCCATGCGCTTTACCGTGCGGCGATCACCGATGCCTCCGGCATCGTGGCGCCTGACCGGGTGCTGGCGGCGCTGGGGCAGCCGCAGGCCTCGCCCGACCTGCCCGACTGGGTGACGGCGTGGATCGCGGCGGAGGCGCTGCGGCCCTGGCCCCCCATGGCGGAGGCGGTGCGCGATCCGGGCGCGGAGCGGGTCAGTTCCGCCGCCTGACCGTGCTTCGGTCTTGCCTTGGGAGGGGTCCGCCTGTTCTATCGCGGCGCAACCCGGGGGATACATGACGGTCAGGCATTCGCGCAGGCGCATCTGGGGCTGGTTCTTTTTCGACTGGGCCAGCCAGCCTTACAACACGCTGCTGATCACCTTCATCTTTGCGCCCTATGTGCAGGAGCTGGTGGGCGATGGCAGCCGCGCGCAGGCCGCCTGGGGCTTCGGGATTGCCGCTGCTGGCGCGGTGATTGCGCTGCTGGCCCCGGTGCTGGGCGCGCTGGCGGACGGCGGCGGGCGGCGGATGCGCTGGATCTGGGGATTCTCGGCGCTGTATGTGCTGGGCTCCAGCATGCTGTGGTTCGCGGCGCCGGGCGATTTTCACCTGCTGCCGGTGCTGGCGTTTTTTGCGCTGGGGCTGATCGGCATGGAATTTGCCACGATCTTCACCAATGCCATGCTGCCGGATCTGGGGCCGCGCCACGAGATCGGGCGCATTTCCGGCAATGGCTGGGCTTTCGGCTATCTCGGCGGGCTGATCGCGCTGGCGGTGATGCTGGGCTTTTTTGCCGAATCTGCGGCCACCGGGCGCACCTTTCTGGGGCTGCCGCCAGCCTTCGGGCTGGATCCGGCGCAGCGCGAGGGCACGCGGATCGTGGGGCCGCTGACGGCGGTGTGGTATGCCGTCTTCATGATCCCGTTCTTCCTGTGGGTGCGGGATCCGCGCCGGGAACCCGCACCGCCGGGGGTGCTGCGCCGCGCGCTGACGGATCTGGGCCGCACCCTGCGCGCCCTGCCGCAGCAGCGCTCGCTCGCCGCCTATCTTGCCTCGTCGATGTTCTACCGCGACGCGCTGAACGGCATGTATGCGTTTGGCGGCATCTATGCGGCGGGGGTGCTGGGCTGGTCGGTGGTGGATACCGGGGTCTTTGGCATCGTGGCCATCATTGCGGGGGCGGTGTTCGCGTGGATCGGCGGCCATGCCGACAGCCGCTTCGGGCCGAAGCCGGTGATCGCGGGGGCCATTCTGGTGCTGACCGCCGTGGCGCTTGGCGTGGTGCTGGTGGACCGCCAGAGCGTGCTGGGCCTGCCCGTGGCGGCGGGATCGCGCCTGCCGGATCTGGCCTTTTATGCCTTCGGGGCGCTGATCGGCGCGGCGGGGGGCGTGCTGCAGGCGGCCTCGCGCAGCATGATGGTGCGGCAGGCCGATCCGCGCCGCATGACCGAGGCCTTCGGGCTTTATGCGCTGTCGGGCAAGGCCACCTCGTTTCTGGCGCCGCTGCTGATCGGGGTGACCACCGCGCTCAGCGGCAGCCAGCGCATCGGGGTCACGCCGATCATCGGGCTTTTTCTTCTGGGTCTGGTTCTGTTAGCATGGGTGAAAGCAGACGGAGACCGAGCAGAATGATCCGCACCCTGATGGGCCTTGCGCTGGTGGCGAGCCTTGCCGCCTGCGGCACCTCCCGGCCCGCGCCGCAGCCACAGCTGCCCCTGCCCACCGTGACGGGTGTCTTGTCCACGAAGAACGCCAAGGCGCTGTTCGGGTCTGAAGCCGTGGGTTCGCCGCAGACCCCCGCCGCCTTTGGCAGCTATGCCAAGGGCTGTCTGGCGGGAGGCCAGCAGCTGGCCGAAACCGGCCCGACATGGCAGGCGATGCGCCTGTCGCGCAACCGCAACTGGGGCCATCCCGAGCTTGTGGATTTTCTGCAGGGCCTGTCGCGCCGGGGCGCGGCGCTGCCCGGCTGGCGCGGCATCTATGTGGGCGACATGAGCCAGCCGCGCGGCGGGCCGATGACCTCGGGCCATGCCAGCCACCAGATCGGGCTGGATGCCGACATCTGGCTGCGTCCCGCCAATGACCTGACGCTGTCGCGGGCGGCGCGGGAATCGATCTCGTCGATCTCCATGTGGCGCTCCAGCGGTGCCTATGTGAACAGCCAGTGGACCCGGGCGCATCACGATCTGGTCAAGGCGGCGGCGCAGGATCCGCGGGTCGACCGGATCTTCATCTTCCCCGGCGCCAAGGTGCAGATGTGCAATGACGAAACCGGCGACCGGGCATGGCTGCGCAAGGTGCGTCCATGGGCCGGGCATCATTACCATTTCCACGTCCGGCTGTCCTGCCCCGACGGCGCGCGCGGCTGCGTCAATCAGGATCCGCCGCCTGCAGGGGATGGCTGTGCCGATGCGCAGGCCTGGGTGAACAACATCCTCAGCCCGCCGCCGCCCGATCCCGATGCGCCGCGCGTGACGCCCAAGCCCAAGCGCGATCTGGTCATGGGGGATCTTCCGGCTCAATGCGCCTCCGTTCTCGCCGCGCGCTGAACGCGGCGCTCGCGGGTCTCATGGCGTTCCCCGCCGTGGCGGACCCGGAGGGCGCGCGGTTCATCGGCAGCTTCCAGTGGCAGATGGATGACCCCGCCTTTGGCGGGTTCTCCGCGATCGAGCTCGCGGAGGATGGCACCACCTTCACCGTGCTCAGCGACCGGGCGGTTCTCACCTCCGGGCGGATCACCCGGCACGAGGGGCGGATCACCGGCGTCACCGCAGGACCGCTGACGCGGCTGCGCAATCGCGAAGGCCGCCGGATGGCGGGCCATGTCGGCGATTCGGAGGGGCTGGCGATTGGTCCTTCTGGCCCGATGTTCGTCAGCTTCGAAGGCGTGGACCGGGTCTGGGCCTATGAGGATCCCGCGCGCGCGCTTCCGCTGCCGCGTCTGGCGGAGTGGGACGGGCTGGAGCCCAATGGCGGGCTGGAGGCACTGGCCATCGACGCGGATGGCGCGCTTTACACCCTGCCCGAACGGTCCGGGCAGGCGAACCAGCCCTTCCCGCTCTGGCGGTTCCGCGACGGGGCGTGGCAGCAGGTGGCAGAGATCCCGCGCCGCGGCGGCTTCCTGCCCGTGGGCGCGGATTTTGACGCCGAAGACCGGTTCTACCTGCTGGAGCGGGAGTTTACCGGCATCGGCTTTCGCAGCCGGGTGCGCCGCTTCGGTCTGGACGAGGCCGGGATCACCGGCGAGGAGGTGCTGCTGGAAAGCGCGCTTCTGGAGCATGACAACCTTGAAGGCATCGCCGTCTGGAGCCCGGCCCCCGGCCATATCCGGCTGACGATGATCTCGGACGACAACTTCTTCCCGCTGCAATCGACGCAGATCGTGGAATATGATCTGACGGAATCTCTTGCCGAAGCCGCGGCAAGGCCGTAAGGCAGCGCCCGTCCGTCGCGCTGGCGGGCCAAGTCCCCGCAACCTTGTCAAAACGGGTCAGATAACATGACACGCACCCATATTCCCGGCATTCTTGCCATGGCCGCCATCGTGCTGGCCTCCAACATCCTCGTGCAGTTCCTGTTCGGCCAGTGGCTGACATGGGGCGCCTTCACCTATCCGCTGGCCTTTCTGGTCACCGACGTGATGAACCGCCTTTACGGCGCCGCCGCCGCGCGCCGCGTCGTGCTGGCGGGCTTTGTCGTCGGCGTGATCTGTTCGCTGATCGGCACGCAGATCATGCTGCAGGGCGACGGCTACACCTATCCCGCCGTGACGCTGCGCATCGCGCTGGCCTCGGGCAGCGCCTTCCTGCTGGCGCAGCTGATGGATGTGGCGATCTTTGACCGCCTGCGCACGGGGCGCTGGTGGCGCGCGCCGCTCGCCTCCACGCTGGTGGGCAGCTCGCTTGACACCGCGATCTTCTTCACCGTGGCCTTTTCCGGCGCGCTGAGCTTTCTGGAACCGGGCAATGACGTGTCCTGGGCCGCCGAGGCGCTGCCGCTGCTGGGGGTCGGGCCCATGGTGCCGCTCTGGGTGTCGCTGGGCATGGCGGACTGGCTGGTGAAGCTGTCGCTGGCCTTGATCGCGCTGCTGCCGTTCCGTCTGATCGTTTCGAAGGCACAGTCGCGCGGCGCCACCGCCTGAGGGCAGAAAAACGCTTTGACTTGCGCGCGCTCCGTGCCACCTTTGAGAGGCGTTGTCATAACAGCTGAAAGGAGGTGATCCAGTGTCCAGAGAAACATTGGAGAGAGGTGTCGGAACAGTTTGGAGGGCAGTGCGCTAGGGCAGCCCCTGGCGTGAAGGAACCCGAATTGGCTGCGCCTAACCGGCCCGCCTCCTTGACGTCTCGAATGGGTCGCCCGACAGGCCGGGCGGCCCATTTCCGTTAAAATCCAATCCCGAAGAACCTGACCCGGACCCCATGCTGCACATCACCGACACCGTCCGCATCGAGGATTGGGAAATCACCGAACAGTTCATCCGCGCCTCCGGCCCCGGCGGGCAGAACGTGAACAAGGTCTCAAGCGCGGTGGAACTGCGCTTTGAAGCCGACCGGTCCCCCAGCCTGTCGGCGCCGGTGAAGGCGCGGCTGCGCCGCCTTGCCGGGCGGCGCTGGACCAAGGAAGGCGCGCTGGTGCTGCAGGTCGACGAAACCCGCAGTCAGGTGCGCAACCGCGAGATCGCGCGCGAGCGGCTGGTGGCCCTGATCCGGCAGGCGCTGGAAAAGCCGCGCCCGCGCATCGCCACCCGCCCCACGCTCGGTTCGAAACGCCGCAGGCTCGCCGCCAAGAAAGAGCGCGGCGAGGTCAAGGCCCTGCGCGGCAAGGTCGATCCGGACTGAAAGGCCGCATGGGGGCTCTGCCCCCGCCCGCGCGTGCCGCGCGGCCTCCCCCGGGATATTTTCGCCAAGAAGAAGCCGCGTCCGATGCTTCTTCTTGGAAAAAATATCCCCGCCGGAGGCAGGCCGGAAATTGCGGCCGGGTGCGGGGCTTGGCAAGCGAATCAGGGTATGAGACTGTGCGGCCAACGCCCGAGCGACATCACCGGACCTGATCCCATGCCACGCGACACCGCGCCCGCCGAGGCGCTGCTCAAGGACATCTTTGGATATGACGCCTTTCGCCCCGGTCAGGGCGAGATCGTGGAGGCTGTGGCGCGGGGGCGCAACGTGCTGGCCATCATGCCCACGGGGGGCGGCAAGTCGCTGTGTTTCCAGCTGCCTGCCCTGATGCGCGAGGGGCTGACCGTGGTGATCTCGCCGCTGATCGCGCTGATGCGGGATCAGGTGCGCGGCCTGCGCGAAGCGGGGGTGGCGGCGGGGGCGCTGACCTCGGGCAACACGCAGGAAGAAAGCGACGCGGTCTGGGACAGCCTGCAGTCCGGAGCGCTGAAGCTGCTTTATCTCGCGCCGGAACGGCTGGCCTCGGGCGGCACGCAGCGGATGCTGGCGCAGGCGGGCGTGTCGCTGATCGCGGTGGACGAGGCGCATTGCGTCAGCCAGTGGGGCCATGATTTCCGCCCCGATTACCTGCGCATCGGCGAGCTGCGCCGCGCGCTTGACGTGCCGCTGGCGGCCTTTACCGCTACCGCCGATCAGGAGACGCAGGAAGAGATCGTCACCCGGCTTTTTGATGGCCAGCAGCCCGAGACCTTTCTGCGCGGCTTTGACCGGCCCAACATCCATCTGGCCTTTCTGCCCAAGGACCAGCCGCGCGCGCAGATCCTGCGCTTTGCGGCGGCGCGGCGCGGGCGGTCGGGCATCGTCTATTGCGGCACCCGCGCCAAGACCGAAAGCCTGTCCGCCGCGCTGGCGCAGGAGGGGCATCCCGCCTGTTATTACCATGGCGGCATGGAGGCGGCGGACCGCCGCGCCGTCGAAGAGCGCTTTGCCACCGAAGACGGGCTGATCGTGGTGGCGACGGTGGCCTTTGGCATGGGCGTGGACAAGCCCGACATCCGCTGGGTGGCCCATGCCGATCTGCCCAAATCCATCGAATCCTATTATCAGGAGATCGGGCGCGCGGGCCGGGATGGCGCCCCCGCCGAGACGCTGACGCTTTATGGTCCCGATGACATCCGCCTGCGCCGGTCGCAGATCGACGAGGGCGCCGCCCCGCCGGAGCGGCAGGCGGCGGATCACGGGCGACTTAACGCGCTGCTGGGGCTGGCCGAGGCTCTGGGCTGCCGCCGCCGCCAGCTTCTGGGCTATTTCGGCGAGGAGGCCGAGGCCTGCGGCAACTGCGATCTGTGCGACCGTCCGCCCGAGGTGTTCGACGGCACCGAGGCGGTGCGCAAGGCGCTGTCCGCCGCGCTGCGGACCGAGGAGTCCTTTGGCGCCGGGCATCTGATCGACATCCTGCTGGGGCAGGTGACTGACAAGGTGCGCCAGCGCGGCCATGACAGCCTGCCCACTTTCGGGGTCGGGCGGGATCTGACCCGCAGCCAATGGCAGGCGGTGTTCCGGCAGATGATGGGCCGCGATCTGATGCGGCCCGATGCCGCCCGCCATGGCGCGCTGGTGATGACCGAAGCTGCGCGCCCGATCCTGCGCGGCGAGGAGACGATCTCGCTGCGCCGCGACGTGATCGACCGCGCGGCGGAGCGGCGGCCTCAGGTCAAGACGCTGGTGTCGGACGAGGACGCGCCGCTGCTGTCGGCGCTGAAGGCGAAGCGGCGCGCGCTGGCCGAAGGCGCCTCCCTGCCGGCCTACATGATCTTTCCCGACCGCACGCTGATCGAGATGGCCGAAAAGCGGCCCGCCACGCTGGACCAGATGGCGGCGATCAGCGGGGTTGGGGCCAAGAAACTGTCGAGCTATGGCGCGGAGTTCCTGTCGGTCATCACCGGCGCGCTGGAGGAAAGCCATCCGCAGCGGCTGCGCGCGGCGGCGCGGGGGGCGGGCACGGTCTATGACCGGCTGATGGCGGTGCAGGCCGATCTGATGCGCGGCAGCGACGGCATCGACAAGCCGCTGTCCTGTTCGGCAGCCCAGCTTGCCAAGGTGGCGCAGCTGCGCGATCCGGGACCAGAGGATCTGGAGCGGGTGCTGGGAGAGCGGCGGTTCGACCGCTTTGGCGCGGCCTTTCTGGACGTTCTCGCGGAAGCGGATTAGAACGATTCCAGACTGGGCGCCCCCGCGATCTGCGGCCTGCGCGGCGCCCTCCCCAGATCTTGAAAACGGACCTGTCCTGCATGCTGATCCTGCTGTCTCCGGCGAAGAATCTCAACGAATCCCGTGGTGCCGGGCGCGCCACCACCCAGCCCCGCTTTCTGGACGAGGCCGCCGAACTGGCGCAGCTTGCCCGGGGCTGGTCCGAGGCGGAGATCGCGCGTCTGATGCAGGTCTCGCCCGCCATCGCGGCGCTGAACCGGGACCGTTTTGCGGCATGGTCGCGCGAGCCTGCCGAGACGCAGGCGGCGGCGGACATGTTCGATGGCGATGTCTACCGGCATCTGGACATGGCGACGCTGGACGATCCGCACCGGGCCGAGGCGGCGCGGCGGCTGCGCATCCTGTCGGGGCTTTACGGTCTGCTGCGCCCCACCGATGCCGTGCTGCCCTACCGGCTGGAAATGGGCCGCAAGCTGCCCGGCCATGACGCGGGCACGCTGTATAAGTTCTGGGGCGGCAAGATCGCGCAGGCGGTGGCGCGGGACGCGCAGGAGGCTGGCGCGGACACGGTGCTGAACCTCGCCTCTGACGAGTATTTCAAATCGGTGGACCGCAGCCAGCTTGGCACGTTGGCGGTGGTGGAGCCCCGGTTTGAGGAGGATCGGGGCGGCACGCGCAAGGTCATCGCCTTTGCGGCCAAGCGGGCGCGCGGGGCCATGGCGCGCTGGGTGCTGGAGCAGGGCGTCACCGATCCGGCGGATCTGGCGCAGTTCGAAACCGGTGGCTATGGCTTTGACGCCGAAGCCTCGACCGCGCAGCGCCCGGTTTTCGTGCGCGCCTGAGCTAGAGCGGGCAGCCCCTTGCCGCGAGGCGGTCCAGCACGCGGTCGGTCAGATCCTTGGCCCCCGCGTCAAGGCACTGCGTGCCGAAATACCACGCGATGTAGCGGGCAAAGGCGCGGCGCGGCGGTGTGGCCCGCAGGGCGGCGCGCAGCGCCTGCGGATCGCGCGCGCTGGTGCAGATGTGGTGAAAATCGGCCCTTCCGCACAGGATCACCGGCTTGCGGTGCAGCAGCGCCTCGATCCCCACGGCGGAATTGATCGTCACCACGCGGTCGGCTGTGGCGAGGATGTCATGGATGTTGGCGGTGCTCAGATGCAGGTTCGGATGCGCGGCCAGCCGCGCGGCCAGCCCGCTGCCGGTGTCGGGATCGCGGTCGCGCGGATGCGGCTTGACGACCACGGGCCGCCCGTCAGCGGCGGCAAGGCAGGTGTCGAGCATGGTCCAGCGGTCGAGCCACAGCGTTTCCTCGACGCTGCGCTGGCCCTCGGTCTGCAGGAAGACGGCGATGCTGCCCTCTGGCACCGGCTCCACCGCCTGCTGCTGCGGATAGCGTGACTGCCGCGCCCCCACCATGCGCTGCCGCAGGCGGCGAAAGAAGGCTTGCGCGCTGTCCCCGTCAACTTCGGCGGGGCGGAAGACGCTGTCGGTGATCGTGGAAAAGGCGCGGATGCCCAAGGGATCCAGATGCCAGTAGGGGTAGATATAGGCGATGCCTGCGGTCAGCACGCGCGGATGCGGGTGCCGGGCGTGGTTCAGGATGTGAAAGGCGCTGTCCGACGCGATCCGGTCGGCCAGCGTGGCGCGATCCATCGGCACCCATGTCTGCGCGATGCCGCGCGCCGCCAGCCCCTCGGACAGGCGGCGGTAAAAGCGGGGCATCTTTTCCGGCGCGGCGCCAAGCCAGAGTTCCGGCACATGAAACACGATTTCGCCCATGGTTTCCTCCGGCCCCGGCCCTGTGCCGGACAGTAGGCGGGGCGCGGCCGGGCCGCAACGGGAGGTCAGTCGGCCATGGCGCGCGCGGTCTCTGTCCAGCGGGCCATCAGCGCCGCCAGATCGGGCTTGCGCAGGGGGTTTGGTCAGGTAATCATCCAGCCCCGCCGCAAGGATGGTTTCGCGGTCGCCCGCCATGGCATGGGCGGTGACGGCGATCACCGGCACATGCGGCCCGTCGCCTTCCAGCGCGCGGATGGCGCGGGTGGCATCCTTGCCGTCCATCTGCGGCATGGAAATGTCCATGAAGATCAGGTCGGGGCGCTGCGCCCGGAACGCCTCCACCGCCTCCAGCCCGTTATTGGCGAAGCGCAGCGTCAGCGGCAGATCCAGCGCGCCGATCATCTTGCGGAACACCAGCTGGTTGGTGCGGTTGTCCTCTGCCACCAGCACGTCGAGCAGCCGGGGTCCGGGCGGGCCGCGATGGCGGAAGGCGGGCAGATCCGGGCTGACCGGTGCCGGGGGCGGCGGCGCGATCTGTTCCAGCGCGGCGAAGAGCGTCCGCCGCGGCACCGGTTTCTGCAGCACCAGCCGGGGCGGCCCGTGCGGATCAGGGCCGGGCAGCGCGCCGGGGCTTGCCGCCAGCAGCAGCACCGGGGTGGCATGGCCCGCCTCGGCCAGCCGCCGCGCCAGTTCCGATCCGGTCATGTCGGGCAGATCCTGTTCCGCGATCACCAGATCCGGCGGATCGGCCATGGCGGCCAGCGCCGCATCGGCGGTCAGGCAGAAGCGGGGCGAGAGCCCGATGATGTCCAGCTGCTTGGCCAGAATGGAGCGGTTGACCGCCTGATCCTCCACCACCAGCACGCGGCGCAGCGTGGCGGGCAGCCGGGCGGTGTCGCGCAGGATCGGCTCTTCGACCGGCAGGACCAGCCGCAGCCCGAAACAGGCGCCTTGGCCCAGATCGGACTCCACCCAGATCTCGCCGCCCATTATCGTCACCAGCCGCCGCGTGATGGCGAGCCCCAGCCCGGTGCCTTCGAACGCGCGGCTGCGGGCATCGTCCACCTGATTGAATTCGCCAAAGACGTGATCCAGCTTTTCGCGGGGAATGCCGATGCCGGTATCCTCGACCGTCATGTGGATGGCGGCGCTGTGATCGGGCTCTACCGTGCCGGTGACCCGCACCAGCACATGGCCCGAAGGCGTGAATTTCACCGCATTGCCCATGAGATTGGTCAGGATCTGCCGGATCCGGCCCAGATCGCCGATAAAATGCGTGGGCAGGAACAGATCGTAATCCACCAGCAGATCCAGCTGCTTTTCCCGGGCGGAGGGCTGCAGCAGCATCACCACCTCGTGGATGGCGCGTTCCAGATCGAAGGGATCAAGCTTCAGCTGCATCCTGTCCGCCTCGATCTTGGAATAATCGAGAATGTCATTGATGATCACCAGCAGGCTTTCGCCGGAATTGCGGATGGTTTCGACGTAAAGCCGCTGTTCCTCGGACAGCGGTCCCTCCAGCAGCAGGGCGGCCATGCCCACCACGCCGTTCATGGGCGTGCGGATTTCGTGGCTCATATTGGCGAGGAAGGTGGATTTGGCGCGGTTGGCGATGTCGGCGCGCAGGCTGGCCTCCTGCAGCTTCTGTTCGATGCGCTTCGCCTCGGTGATATCGATGCGCAGCCCGACGCGCCCGCCATCCGACAGCGGGCGTTCATAGACCCGGAGCCAGCGCCCGTCCCCCAGCTGCTGCTCCGCCTCCTGCGTGGCGTCGCGATGGATGCGCAGCCGGTCCTCCAGCCATGCCTCCTCGCGCCCGCAGGCATCGGCATACTGCCCCCGCTCCAGCCCGTAGCGCAGGATGTCCTCGAAACTGGCGCCGGGCACGATGGCGGGGGTGCTTTCGTGGTAGATCTGCCGGTAGGGTTCGTTGCACATCAGCAGCCGGTCCTCTGCGTCATAGATCACGAAACCATCGGGCAGTTCCTCCAGCGCAGACCACATGCGCATCAGTTCGGTGATGTCGAAGGTCAGGCTGACGATGCCGCCATCGGGCATGTGGCGGTCCTGCAGTTTCAGGAACTGCCCGGTATAAAGCCGGATGGTTTCCGACGGGATCGGGTCGCGGTCCCAGCGGGCCAGCATCCGCATCCGCCATGACCGCCCGTCCTCGCCCTGCAGATCGACGATGCCTTCTTCTACCATCATGTCGAGCACATGGCCGTAGCTGGCGCCGGGGCCGATCGTGTCCAGATCCTCGAACACCGATAGCCACGCGCCATTGGCCAGTTCCATCAGCCGGTCGCGGTTGAACATGGCAAAACCGTCGCGCATGGTCTGCAGCGCCTTCCACAGCTGCCCCTCCACCAGTTCGATCTTCTGATGGGCGGCGCCCAGCTGGGATTTCACCCGCTGATTCTCGTGCCGCACCTCCGCCACCTCGGCGCGGGTTTCGCTGATTTCATGGGTCAGCTGGCGGGCATGTTTGTTCAGCTTGCGGTTGGCGGCAAAGAGTTCAGCCTGTTTCAGTTCCAGCAGCCGTTCCGCCGCCAGCCTTGCGCGCCGTTCCTCCGCCAGCCGTGCCGCCAGTTCCATCCGATGCCAACCCTAACAGACCGGCGCAGCATGGGTGGGTTGAGGTGAAGATTGGCTTAAAGAGCAAACCTTTCGGGGAATCCTTGCCTTCGCTCCGGGGCAGGGGCACCATGGTGCGGTCAGGTGAGGAGATTGGCATGCGGACGCTGTTTCTTGGGATCGCGCTGGCAGTGGCGGCAGCTTCGGCGGGGGCCGCGCAGGATCTGATCCCCGAGCGACGGATGGTGGTCACGCGCGGCGCGGATTTCTACGGATCCGATCTGGCCGCGCTGTTCGACACCACGCTGGAGGCCTGTCAGGCGCAGTGCCTGAACGATCCCGCCTGTGGCGCCTTCACCTACAACACCCGTTCGCGGGCCTGTTTCCCCAAATCCGGCGTGACCGAGGTGCAGCCCTATGACGGCGCCATCTCGGCCCGGGTTCTGACTGCCGATCCGGCGCTGGCGGCACAGGCCACGGCGCGGGCTGCCGATCTGGACATGCTGCGCCCCGAGGATCTGGAGGCGGCGCGGCAGGAGGCCTTGGCGCTTGGCCTGCGCCACGAGGGCGGCGACTGGGACAGCGCCGCGCTGCTGGAGGCCGCCCGTCAGGCGGAGGCGCAGGGCGATCTGCGCGGCGCATGGGGCTGGACCGGGGCCGCGCTGGCGCAGAGCGATGCCGCCGACCTGTGGCTGGACTATGCCCGGCTGACGCTGGCCCGGGCTGAGGCCGGGGATGACCCGTGGACCCTGCGCAGTCAGGCGCTGTCGGCGGCGGTGAACGGCACGCTGCGCGCGGCCCCCGGCCCCCAGACCGGCAGCGCGCTGCTGCAGCTGGCGCAGGCCCTGCAGGCGGTGGATCGCGGGCGCGAGTCCGTGCCCGCGCTGCGGCTGGCGCAGGATCTGGCGCCGCGCCCCGAAATCGCGGCAGCGCTGGAGGACGCGCGCGCGCAGTTCGGCTTCCGCATCACCGATCACGAGGTCAGCTCCGACGCCGCCGATCCCCGGCTCTGCGCGCAGTTTTCCGAACCCTTGGCTGCGGCGGGGGTGGATTATGCCAGCTTCGTGCGCCTGCCCGATCCCCGGCTTGCGGTCAGCGCCGAAGACAGCCGCCTGTGCGTCATGGGGCTGGACCATGGCCAGAGCTATGAGGTGACCTTCCGCGCCGGTCTGCCCTCTGCCGAGGGCGAGGCGCTGCCGAACGACGTGCCGATCACCGCCTATGTGCGCGACCGGACCCCCGCCGTGCGCTTTCCGGGCCGCGCCTATGTGCTGCCCAAGACCGAAGGCGCGGGCCTGCCGGTGGAAACGGTGAACCTGTCGCAGATCGACCTGACCCTGCGCCGCGTGTCGGACCGCAGCCTGATCCGCACCCTGCAGGAGGATCTGTTCGGGCGTCCGCTGGATGCGTGGGAACAGGACCGCTTTGGCGCCGATCTGTCGGAAACCATCTGGACCGGCACGGGCGAGGTGGAAAATCAGCTTAACGCCGATGTCACCACCCGCCTGCCCTTGGGCGAGGTGGTGGGCGGGCTGCCTGCCGGGATCTATGCGCTGTCCGCTGCCGTGCCGGGGGCCGATCCCTATGACACGCCCGCCGCCACGCAGTGGTTCGTGCTGTCGGATATCGGGCTCACCACGCTGTCGGGCACTGACGGGCTGACCGTCTTTGCCCGCGCGCTGTCGGGGGCCACGCCGCTGCAGGGGCTGGAGGTGCAGCTTGTCTCCCGCGCCAACCGCGTGCTGGAGACGGTGCAGACCGACGATCAGGGCGTGGCGCGCTTTGCCGCCGGGCTGATGCGTGGCACCGGCGGCGCCGCGCCCGCGCTGGTTCTGGCCCGGCAGGGCGAGGCGGATCTGGCCTTCCTGTCGCTGACCGATCCGGCCTTCGATCTGTCCGACCGGGGGGTGGCGGGCCGCGCGCCTGCCGGGCCGGTGGATGCGTTCCTCACCACCGACCGGGGCGCCTATCGCGCCGGAGAGACCATCCATGCCACGGCGCTGCTGCGCGATGCCCGGGTGCGGGCGGTGACCGATCTGCCGCTGACCGCCGTGCTGACCCGCCCCGATGGCGTGGAACATGCGCGGCAGGTGTCCGGCACGGGGGTGGAGGGCGGCCATGTGCTGCAGTTTCCGCTGGCGCCGTCGGTGCCGCGCGGCACGTGGCGGCTGGCGCTTTACGGCGATCCGCAGGCCGAGCCGCTGACCTCCACCCCGCTGCTGGTCGAGGATTTTGTGCCCGAACGGCTGGATCTGACCCTGTCCCTGCCCGAAGGTCCGCTGACCGCCGCGGCCCTGCCGCGCCTTCAGGTTCAGGCCGATTACCTGTTTGGCGCGCCCGGCGCCGATCTGCCGCTGGAGGGGGAGGTGACGCTGACCCCGCTCGCCACGCTGGAGGCGCTGCCGGGCTACCGCTTTGGCCGGCATGACGCGCCGGGGGATCCGCGCCGCGACAGCCTTGCCGCCGCACTGCGCACCGATGCCGAAGGGGCTGTGGATCTGCTGCTGCCGCTGCCCGACCCCGCCAGCCCCGGCCAGCCGCAGGAGCTGCGCGCGACGCTGCGCGTGGCCGAAGGATCGGGGCGTCCGGTGGAACGCAGCCTGACCCGTCCGCTGCTGCCCGAAGCCGCGATGCTGGGCATCCGCCCGGAATTTGACGGCACCCTGCCCGAAGGCACCGAGGCCAGCTTTCTGCTGCAGGCCTTTGGCGCCGGTCTGGCGCCGGTGAGCGCCGAGGTTGAATGGCAGGTGAACCGCATCGAAACCCGCTATCAGTGGTATCAGCTTTACGGCAGCTGGAACTGGGAACCGGTGACCAGCCGCAGCACCATCGCCACCGGCACCGCCACGCTGGGCGGCGATCCGGTGCGGGTCAGCGCGGATCTGGACTGGGGCCAGTATGAACTGGTGGTGGCGCGCACCGATGGTGCCTACAGCGCCACCTCTGTCGGGTTCGAGGCGGGCTGGTATGCGCCCGCCGGGGCCGTGGCCACCCCCGACATGCTGGATCTGTCGCTGGACCAGCCCGCCTATGCCCCCGGCGAGACCGCGCAGTTGCGCGTGGTGCCGCGCCATGCGGGCAAGGCGCTGATCACCGTGCTGTCGGATCATGTCATCGCCATGCAGGCGGTGGATCTGCCCGAGGGCGAGACGGTGATTGACCTGCCGGTGACGGATGAATGGGGGGCGGGCGCCTATGTCACGGCGCAGCTGCTGCGGCCCATGGATCAGGCCAGCGGGCAGCAGCCCGCGCGCAGCCTTGGCCTTGCCCATGCCGCCATCGCGCCGGGCGACCGCGCGCTTGAGGTCAGTCTGGACACCGCGACCGAGGCTGCGCCGCGCGGGCCGCTGCGCGCTGCCGTGGTGCTGGACAGCCTGCCCGAGGGCGAGACCGCCCATGTCACCGTGGCGGCGGTGGATCTGGGCATCCTGAACCTGACCGGCTTTGAAAGCCCCGATCCCTTGGAGCATTATTTCGGCCAGCGCCGTCTGGGGGTGGAAATTCGCGACATCTACGGTCGGCTCATCGACGGATCGCAGGGAGCCATGGGGCGGCTGCGCTCCGGCGGGGATGCGGGGGCGATGATGCGTCTGGAAAGCCCGCCGCCGACCGAGGATCTGGTCGCCTTCTTCTCCGGCCCGGTCACGGTCGGCCCCGATGGCCGCGCCGAGGTCAGCTTTGACCTGCCGGATTTCAACGGCACGGTGCGGCTGATGGCGGTGGCATGGACCAAGACGGCGGTGGGGCAGGCGCAGGCCGATGTGCTGGTGCGCGACCCGGTGGTGATTGCCGCAGCACTGCCGCGCTTTCTGGCGCCGGGGGACCAGACCCGGCTGGCGCTGGATCTGACCCACACCACCGGGGCCGCGGGCGAGATGGCGCTGGAGGTCAGCGCCGAGGGCCTGACGCTGGGCGCCGCCCCTGCCACGGTCACCCTGCCCGAAGGCGGCAGCACCCGGATCACCCTGCCGCTGACAGCAGCGGCGCCGGGCGATCACGCCATCACCGTGGCGCTGACCACGCCTGACGGTCAGCGCCTGACCAAAGATCTGACGGTGGGCGTGCGCGCCAATGATCCGCAGGTCGCCAGCACCCGCCGCCTGACGCTGGATCCCGGCGACAGCTTTACGCTGGATGCCGAGATCCTGAGCGGGCTTCTGCCCGACAGCGCCGAGGTCATGGTCTCTGCCGGGCCGATGGCGCGGTTCGACGTGCCGGGGCTTCTGGCTTCGCTCGACCGCTATCCCTATGGCTGCACCGAACAGGTGACCTCGCAGGCGCTGCCGCTGCTGTCGCTGGCGCCGCTCGCCGGGCCGCTGGGTCTGGGCGATGCCGCGCGGATCACGCAGCGCATCGATCAGGCGGTGGCCCGGGTGCTGACCCGGCAGGCGGGCAGCGGCGGCTTCGGCCTGTGGCGGGCCGAGGCGGGGGATCTGTGGCTGGACGCCTATGTCACCGATTTCCTCAGCCGCGCCCGTGCCGCAGGGCATGAGGTGCCGGACCGCGCCTTCACCAGCGCGCTCGACAACCTGCGCAACCGCGTCGCCTATGCCCCCGATTTCGAACAGGGCGGCGAGGATCTGGCCTATGCGCTGCTGGTGCTGGCCCGCGAAGGGCAGGCGGCCATCGGCGATCTGCGCTATTACGCCGACCAGCGCGCCGGGGCCTTTGCCACACCGCTGGCGCAGGCACAGCTGGGCGCGGCGCTGGCCGCCTATGGCGAACAGACCCGCGCCGATGCGATGTTCTCCCGCGCGGGGGCACGGCTGGCCGGGGCCTCTGCTGCGGAAGGGCAGGTCTGGCGCAGCGATTACGGCTCGGTGCTGCGCGATGCCGCCGCCACGCTGGCGCTGGGGATCGAGGCGCGCAGCGCGGCGCTGGACCGTCCCGCGCTGGCGGCGCTTGTGGCAGAGGCGGGGCGCCCGCTTTCGCCGCAGGAACAGGCGTGGTCGCTGATGGCGGCCCGCGCGCTGGTCGATGATCCCGCAGCCTCTGGCCTGACGCTGGACGGGGCGCCGGTCTCGGGCCCGCTGCTGCGCCGCATTCCGGGCGCCGAACTTGCGCCCATGACCCTCGCCAACACCGCCAGCACCCCCACCGCGCTGACCCTGACCACGCTGGGCGTGCCAGAAGGCGCGACAGAGGCGGGCGGCACCGGCTACACGCTGGAGCGGGCCTATTACCGCATGGACGGCACCCCGCTGGACGGAGAGGTGGCGCAGGGCGACCGGCTGGTGACGGTGCTGACCATCCGCCCCGCCGAAGATGTGCGCGCCCGGCTGATGCTGGACGATCCGCTGCCCGCCGGGTTCGAGATCGACAATCCGACCCTGCTGCGCGCCGGAGATCTGCGCTGGCTCGACTGGCTGGAGAGTGCGACGCCCGATCACGCCGAATTCCGCAGCGACCGCTTTCTGGCGGCGCTGACGCAGGAGGGCACGGCGCCGATCCGTCTGGCCTATGTGGTGCGCGCGGTCAGCCCGGGGCGGTTCCATCACCCGGCGGCGCTGGTGCTGGACATGTATCGCCCTGACTATCGCGCCACCACCGCCTCCGGCACGCTGGACGTGCAATGACCGGCACCACACTGGCCCATATCCACTGGCGCGCGCTGGACCGCGACGGCGAGGACAAATGCCGCCTTGCCCGGCACGAGGGCGGCTTCATGCTGCTGGGCCATGCCCGGTTCCGCGATGGCACCGGCTGGGCCGCGCTGGATTACGTCATCCGCACCGGGCCGGACTGGCGCACCCGCAGCGCCGATGTGACCGGAAGCCATGCCGGGCAGGATCTGGCGCTGCGGCTGACCTGCGACAAGGGGCAATGGACGCTGAACGGCGTGCCCCAGCCGCATCTTCACGGCTGCGAGGATGTGGATTTCGCCTTCACCCCCGCCACCAACCTGATGCCGCTGCGCCGCCTGCCCGAGGTGGGGCGCATCGCCACCCGCGCCGCATGGCTGCGCCTGCCGGGGCCAAGCCTTGATCCGCTGGACCAGACCTATCTGCGCGACCGGGGCGGGCTGGTCAGCTATCACGCGTGGCAGACCGATTTCCGCACCCAGCTGGCGGTGGCGGCGTCGGGCTTTGTCACGCTCTATCCCGGGCTCTGGACGGCGGAGGATGGCTAGGCGCGGCCTGCTCGCGCTGGTCCTGCTGCTCTGGGCGCTGGCCTTTGCCCGCGACCGGGCCGAGGACTGGATCGCCGCCACCGATCTGCCGCCGCTGCTACAGGCCACCGCCACCGAGGTGCGCGACCGAAACGGCGTGCTGCTGCGCGCCTATCAGGTCGAAGACGGCATCTGGCGCATGGCGCTGGGGGGCGATCAGGTCGATCCGCGCTTCTTCGACATGCTGGTCGCCTATGAGGACCGGCGGTTCTACCGGCATTCCGGGGTCGATGCGCTGGCGGTGCTGCGCGCGGCGGGGCAGGGGCTGACGGCGGGGCGGATCGTCTCCGGCGCCTCGACCCTGACCATGCAGGTCGCCCGCCTGCTGGAGGACAGCGGCACCGGCACATGGGCGGGCAAGCTGCGGCAGGTGCGGCTGGCGCTGGCGCTGGAACGGCGGCTGACCAAGGCGCAGATCCTGCAGCTTTATCTGGGCCGCGCCCCCTATGGCGGCAATGTCGAGGGGCTGCGCGCCGCGAGCCTTGTCTGGTTCGGCAAGGAACCGGCCCGCCTGACCCCTGCGCAGATCGCCCTGCTGGTGGCCCTGCCACAATCGCCAGAGGCCCGCCGACCTGACCGCCATCCGCAGGCCGCCCGCGCCGCGCGCGACCGGGTGCTGGACCGGCTGGTGACGGCGGGCGCGCTGGATGCGGCCAGCGCCGCCGCCGCCAAGGGCGAACCGGTGCCCGCCACCCGCCGCGCCCTGCCGCAGCTTGCGCCGCATCTGGCCGACCGCGCCGCGGCACTGGGGCCGGGCCGCCATGACCTGACGCTGGAGGCGGGGCTGCAGGCACGGCTGGAGGATCTGGCCGCCACCTATATGGCCGGGCGCGATCCCGGCCTGTCGCTGGCGCTGATCGTGGCCGACCACCAGACCGGAGAGATCCTCGCCAGCCTCGGATCCGCCCGCTATGCCGAACAGGGGCAGGGCTTTGTCGACATGACCCGCGCCCGGCGCTCGCCCGGATCGACGCTGAAGCCGCTGATCTACGGGCTGGCCTTCGACCGGGGCCTCGCCCATCCCGAAACGCTGATCTCTGACACGCCCGCGCAGTTCGGCACATGGGCGCCGCAGAATTTCGACGGCGCCTACCGCGGCGACATCCGCGTGGCCGAGGCGCTGCAGCTGTCGCTCAACATCCCCGTGGTCCGCCTGACCGAGGCGCTGGGCCCCGCCCATGTCATGGCGGCGCTGCAGGGCGCGGGGCTTGCCCCCGATCTGGCGGGCGGGCGTGCAGGGCTCGCCATCAGCCTTGGCGGCATCGGTCTCACCCCCGAAGAGATGGTGACGCTTTACGCGGCACTGGCCCAAGGCGGGCAGGCGCGCCCGCTGCGCTGGCAGCGCCATGCGGCCCCCGCCGCCGCCACGCCGCTGATGGCGCCGCGCGCGGCATGGATGGTGGGCCATGTGCTGGCCGGGCTGCCGCCGCCACCACAGGCGGGACCACCCGGGCGCGTCGCCTACAAGACCGGCACCAGCTACGGGCATCGCGACGCATGGGCGCTGGGCTGGGACGGGCGCCATGTGGCGGGCGTCTGGATCGGGCGGCCTGACGGCACCCCGGTGCCCGGCGCCTTTGGCGGCGATCTTGCCGCCCCGCTGCTCTTCGAGGCGCTGGGCCGCCTGCACCCCACGCCGCTGCCGCCACCGCCGCCCGACACGCTGCTGCTGGCCAATGCCGACCTGCCGCCGCATCTGCAGCGCTTCGGCCCCCGGGCCGAGGCCGAACCGCTGCGCCTGACCTTCCCGCCCGATGGCGCCCGGCTTGCCGCCACGCCGCAGGGCGTGCCGGTCAAGCTGCGGGGCGGCACGCCACCCTACACGCTGCTGGCCGATGGCGCGCCGCTGCTCACCGGCCAGCGCAGCCCGGAATTTCTGGCGCCCCTCTCCGGTCCCGGCTTCACCACCCTGTCGGTGATCGATGCCGAAGGCCGCTCTGGCCGCGTCCGTATCGACCTGCGCTAGCGCCGGGCCCGCCCCTTCTTCTTGGCAAAAATATCCCGGGGAGCGCGAGGGGCAGCGCCCCTCGCCTGCTTCGTGCCGCGCCTCCGGCGCGAGGGGCAGCGCCCCTCGCCTTTCCCATTACCGCGCCTCCGGGGCGAGGGGCAGAGCCCCTCGCCTTAAGCATTGCCGCGCCTCTGGCGCGAGGGGGCTCAGCGGCGCGGCAGCATCAGCGACAGATCCTGTGGCTCGGCCACGGGCAGGCTGAGGGCCAGCGCCGACAGCAGCAGCGCGATCAGGCACAGATGGACGATGTTGAGCGGACTCATCGGCGGACTCCCGGACACCCGCCTCTACGCGCGACAGGGCCCGCAGGTTCCAGCCGCTCTTGATCGGCGGCGCGAAGCCCTGTATCCCCGCTGGCATGACTCGGGTATTCGACCTCGGAGACCGCGTGCGTCTGCGCGAACGGTTCCACGGCGCCACCTTTTCGGTTCTGGCGCGTCTATAAGGCTGCCCAAGCCCGCCCCGGCGCGGGACGAACAGCCCGCGCTGAAGCTCAAGCCAGTTCACCTATCCGGAGAGGACCCCCATGTCCGGCAAGACGCTCTATGACAAGATCTGGGATGCCCATGTCGTCCAGCAGGACGAAGACGGCACCTGCCTTCTGTATATCGACCGCCACCTCGTGCACGAGGTGACCAGCCCGCAGGCCTTTGAAGGCCTGCGTCTGGCGGGCCGCAAGGTGCGCGCCCCGGGCCGCACCATCGCCGTGCCCGACCACAACGTGCCCACCACGCTCGACCGCGCCAAGGGCATCGAGAACGAGGAAAGCCGCATTCAGGTCGAGGCGCTGGACCGCAACGCCCGCGATTTCGGCGTGCATTATTACCCGGTGGACGATGTCCGTCAGGGCATCGTGCATATCGTCGGCCCCGAACAGGGCTGGACCCTGCCGGGCATGACCGTGGTCTGCGGCGACAGCCACACCGCGACCCATGGCGCCTTCGGGGCGCTGGCCCATGGCATCGGCACCTCCGAGGTGGAACATGTGCTGGCCACCCAGACGCTGATCCAGAAGAAATCCAAGAACATGAAGGTGGAGATCACCGGGCAGCTTGCCCCGGGCGTCACCGCCAAGGACATCACCCTGTCCGTCATCGGCGCCACCGGCACCGCGGGCGGCACCGGTTATGTCATCGAATATTGCGGCGAGGCGATCCGCTCGCTGTCGATGGAAGGCCGGATGACCGTCTGCAACATGGCGATCGAGGGCGGCGCCCGCGCGGGGCTCATCGCGCCGGACGAAACCACCTTCGCCTATGTCCAGGGCCGCCCGCACGCCCCCAAAGGCGCCCAGTTCGAGGCGGCGCTGGCGTGGTGGAAGACGCTTTATTCCGATGACGACGCGCATTGGGACAAGGTCGTGACCCTGCGCGGCGAAGACATCGCCCCCGTGGTCACATGGGGCACCTCGCCCGAGGACGTGCTGCCCATCACCGCCGCCGTGCCCGCGCCTGCCGATTTCAAAGGCGGCAAGGTCGAGGCGGCGCAGCGCGCGCTGGACTATATGGGCCTGAAGCCGGGGCAGAAGCTGACCGACATCGCCATCGACACGGTGTTCATCGGATCCTGCACCAATGGCCGGATCGAGGATCTGCGCGCCGCTGCCGCCATCCTCAAGGGCAAGAAGATCAAGGACGGCATGCGCGCCATGGTGGTGCCGGGCTCCGGTCTGGTCCGCGCTCAGGCCGAAGAGGAAGGTCTGGCGCAGATCTTCCTTGATGCGGGCTTCGAATGGCGCCTGGCGGGCTGCTCCATGTGCCTTGCCATGAACCCCGACCAGCTGTCGCCCGGCGAACGCTGCGCCGCCACCTCGAACCGCAATTTCGAGGGCCGGCAGGGCAAGGGCGGACGCACGCATCTGATGTCGCCCGCCATGGCGGCAGCGGCGGCCATCACCGGGCGCCTGACCGATGTGCGCGACCTGATGACCGAACCGGCTCAGGCCTGAACGATCCCCGGGGCCCCGGTGCGGGGCCCCTGTTTTGCAGTTCGGGCAGACAGGATCCGGCCCGGTCCCGCGCAGGACATCAGCCCTGCCGCGCAGACCCCGGATCCCGGCCCCGGCCCCCAGGAGGGACAGATGGAAAAATTCGAAAAGCTGACCGGGATCGCGGCGCCCATGCCGCTGGTCAATATCGACACCGACATGATCATCCCGAAGCAGTTTCTGAAGACGATCAAGCGCTCCGGCCTCGGCGTGCATGCCTTTGACGAGATGCGCTATCTCGCCGACGGGACGGAGAACCCCGATTTCGTGCTGAACAAACCCCAGTACCGCGAGGCGCAGATCCTCGTCGCCGGGGACAATTTCGGCTGCGGCTCCTCGCGCGAACACGCGCCTTGGGCGCTGGCGGATTTTGGCGTGAAGGCGGTGATCTCCACCTCCTTCGCCGACATCTTCTACAACAACTGCTTCAAGAACGGCATGCTGCCCATCGTGCTGCCGCAGGAGGCGGTCGACGTGCTGATGAAGGATGCCGAAAAAGGCTCCAACGCCCGCATGACCGTGGATCTGGAAAACCAGACCGTCACCACCTCCGATGGCGAAAGCTTCGCCTTCGAACTGGATCCGTTCCGCAAGCATTGCCTGATGAACGGGCTCGATGACATCGGCCTGACCATGGAAAAGGTCACCGCCATCGACAGCTTCGAAAGCCAGTCCGCCCAGTCCCGCCCCTGGGTCTGATCCCTGCCTGACTGCGAAATCCGCGGGCGGCTTCTGGCAGCCGTCCGCGCCATGTCCCGCCCCCGCGCCCGGGGCACGCTCCGGCCTGCCTCCGGCGGGAGTTTAGGGGCAAGATGAAGCCGGGTGCGGAGCCTGCGGTTCATCTTGCCGGATAAACTCCGGGGGGCGCCGCAGGCGCGGGGGCAGCGCCCCCTCTGCCCTCGCCCTCCCGTGCGACGGTTCAGCGAAGATCCATCTCCGGCACTTCCCCCGCCACCAGCAGCGGCGCTGCGGTCGCGGCCAGAACCTCGGCCAGACTGACATCTGGTGCTGTTTCCAGCAGGTGCAGCCCGTCCTCGCGCGGGGCGATCACCGCAAGCTCGGTCACGATCAGGTCGACCCGCCGCGGCGAGGTAAGGGGCAGCGTGCATTCCGGCACGATCTTGGACTGGCCGTGGACGCAATGCAGCATCGCCACGATCACCCGCTTGGCCCCGGTCACCAGATCCATGGCGCCGCCCATTCCGGGCACATATTCCCCGGGGATCATCCAGTTGGCGAGCCGCCCCCGCGCATCCACCTGCAGCCCGCCGAGCACGGTCAGATCCAGATGCCCGCCCCGGATCAGCCCGAAGGAAAAGGCGCTGTCGATGATCGAGGCGCCGGGCACCGCCGACACGCAGCTGCCCCCCGCATCGGTCAGGTGCCGGTCGCCCATGCCCTCGGGCGGGCGGTGACCCAGTCCGACCACGCCGTTTTCCCACTGGAAGAACACGCCCATCCCTTCGGGCAGGTGATCGGAGACCCGGGTCGGAATGCCGATGCCCAGATTGACCAGCGTGCCGGGCCGGATCTCCTGCGCCACGCGGCGGGCGATCAGATCCTTGGGGGTCATCAGGTGCGGATCCGGTCTCATGCCGCCCTCCGGATCACATGATCCACCAGCACGCCCGGCGTTTTGACCGCATCTGGCGGGATCATTCCGATCGGCACGATCTCTTCGGGTTCCGCGATCACCACCGCCCCGGCCAGCGCCATGATCGGATTGAAATTCGTGGCGCTCAGCATGTAGGTCAGGTTGCCGACATAATCGCAGCTGCGCGCGGCGATCAGCGCAAAATCCGCGCGCAGCGGCGGTTCCAGCAGGAAGGGTTTGCCCTCCACCTCGATCACCCGCTTGCCCTTGGCCACCAGCGTGCCGAGCCCGGTGGGGGTCAGCACCCCGCCCAGCCCCATGCCTGCGGCGCGGATGCGTTCGACAAAGGTGCCCTGCGGGACCAGATCCACCTCCAGCGTGCCCGCGCGCATCTGCGCCTGCACGTCGGGGTTCAGCCCGATATGGCTGCCGATGAATTTCCGCACGCAGCGCGCGGCGATCAGCGGGCCTACCCCCAGATGCGGGCGGGCGGCATCGTTGACGATCAGCGTCAGGTTGCGGCGCCCGGAGGCGGCGAGCGCGCGGACCACGCGGTCGGGCGTGCCCACGCCCATGAATCCCGACAGCAGGACCGAGGCCCCGTCCGGGATCAGCGCTGCCGCGTCTTCGGGGGTGATGGCAGGATGCATGCGCGTCTCCGTGATTGCTGCTCGTGCTGCGTCCGTTGAACCCTGTCCGGCGGCACCGGGCCATGAGCCATGTCAAACCGGCGCGGCGGGATCCCGCAACGTCTCTGACCATATCTTGTGGCGTCTGGGGGAGGATCCGCTATTGCCTTGGGGATTGATGCAAAATGGCACCTGTTTCTCCACGAATCCGCCCGATTGTGGCTGTCTTTATTACGGAAATATTGATGGCTGGAGTGAAAGTGGGCAGAATTTGGGCGATAATGAGGCAGTCCGCCCCAAGGCGGCAAGGTGGGACAAAGGGTTGGCGCCAGACCGACTCCGTCCGGACCAGAGAGGCAGAGCACGTGATTGATCGCCTGGTGAAAGCCGGCTCGCGGGCCGTTGTGATGGCGCTGCTGGTGGCGGCGCCCGCGCTGCTGCTGCCCGAAAAGCCTGTGGACAGCGCGCATATCACCGCACTTCTGGCGCTGATCGCCGCCGTTCTGACCTTTGCCGAATATTATGGCGACTATCCCTCCATCGTCGAATTCCGTGACGCGCCGCCGTTCAACCGCATCCGCGCCATAGCACTTCTGGCCACGGTGCTGAGCCTGACGCTGATCGCGCGGGGCGAGATCCATCCGACCGGGCTGACCGTCTGGCTGACCACGCTGGGCACGGGAATCGGCCATGCGCTGGATTTTCCGTTCTCGCCGGTGCGGCTGATGGTGCTTCTGGGCACCGAAGACATGTCTGGCGCCGAACTTGCGCGGCTGCGCACGCATGCCGGGCTCGCCTATCTCGCCTCGCTGCTGACCATGGCGGCCTTTGTGGTGACGGTGCGGCTGCTGAACTGGCCGGTCCGGCGCGGATCCTTCAATTTCTGGGTCAATCTGCCGCTTTTTGATCCCACCACCGGCGGCGACGTGCTGCGCCGCCTGAAACGGGATGCGCATGTTAACGTGGCCTTAGGGTTTCTTCTGCCATTCCTGATCCCGGCGATCATGAAGTTTGCGGTTGGAATGATCGACCCGCTGTCCCTCACCCATCCGCAGACCCTGATCTGGACGATGAGCGCATGGGCCTTTCTTCCTGCCAGCCTGATCATGCGGGGCATCGCGCTGACGCGCATCGCCCAGCTGATCGAAGAAAAACGCCGTCGCGCCTATGCGCAGGCGCAGTTGCAGGCGGCCTGAGCCTGCTTCTGGCGCTGCTGCTGGCGCTGCCCGGCCATGCGGCGGATCTGACCCTTGCGACATGGCATGCCGATCTGTCCCGTGACGGGCCGGGCCTGCTGCTGCGCGACCTGCAGGAACCGGGGCCGGATCTGCAGGCGCTGGTGGCGCAGGTGACAGAGGCGGCGCCGGATGTGCTGCTGCTGACCCATGTGGATTTTGACGCGGGCGGTGCCGCGCTGTCGGCCCTTGCGGCGCTGCTGGCGGAAGGCGGGGCCGCCTATCCGCACCGGCTGGCCTTGCTGCCCAATACCGGCATGGCCACCGGGCGCGATCTGGATGGCGACGGGCGGCTGGGCGGCGCGCGGGACGCGCAGGGCTATGGCCGCTTTGCCGGGCAGGGCGGCATGGCGCTGCTGTCGCGCTGGCCTCTGACCGTGGCGCGCGATCTGTCGGAGCTGCTGTGGCGTGATCTGCCGCAGAGCCGCATCGCCGCCGATGATCCCGGGCATGACCTGCAGCGCCTGTCCTCCACCGGCCATTGGGTGGTCACGCTGGACGCGCCAGAGGGGCCGCTGACCCTGCTGGCCTTCGCCGCCACGCCCCCGGTCTTTGACGGGCCGGAGGATCGCAATGGCCGCCGCAACGCCGACGAGCTGCGGCTGTGGTCGCTGTGGATGGAGGGCGGCTTTGACGGGGGGGGCGGGGCCTTTCGTGCTGATGGGCAATGCCAATCTTGACCCCGACCGGGGCGAGGGGCTGCGGCAGGACATGCAGGCGCTGCTGGCCGATCCGCGGCTGCAGGATCCGCTGCCGGACGAGCCCACCGTCGCGTGGAAAACCGCCGGTCCGATGCGGGTCAGCTACGCGCTGCCCTCGGCTGGCCTGCGGGTCACCGCGGCACGGGTCTGGCCCGCCGCGGAGGGGCAGCTGCACCGGCTGGTGGCGCTGTCGCTGGCTTGGCCGCCACAGGGGCCATCCCCCTGATTTCTTGACCAGCCGTCCCCCCTCGGCTAGGCGATGACCAACATTCCGAGGAGAGGAACAGACCCATGAGCAACCCTTCGCTTCTCATCCTGCCGGGGGACGGCATCGGCCCCGAGGTGATGGCCGAGGTCCGCCGGATCATCGACTGGTATGGCGCGAAGCGCGGGCTGGTGTTCGATGTGTCCGAGGATCTGGTGGGCGGCTGCGCCTATGACGCGCATGGCACGCCGCTGCATGATGACACCATGGCCAAGGCGCAGGAGGTGGACGCGGTGCTGCTGGGCGCCGTGGGGGGGCCGAAATACGACAGCCTCGATTTCTCGCTGAAGCCGGAACGTGGCCTGCTGCGCCTGCGCAAGGAGATGGATCTTTACGCCAACCTGCGCCCGGCGCAGTGCTTTGACGCGCTGGCCGATTTCTCCTCGCTGAAGACCGATGTGGTGGCCGGGCTCGACATCATGATCGTGCGCGAACTGACCTCCGGCGTCTATTTCGGCGAACCGCGCGGCATCTTCGAAGAGGGCAACGAGCGGGTGGGCATCAATACCCAGCGCTACACCGAATCGGAAATCGACCGGGTGGCGCGGTCGGCCTTCGAACTGGCGATGCGCCGCAACCGCAAGCTCTGTTCCATGGAAAAGGCCAATGTCATGGAATCCGGCGTGCTCTGGCGCGAGGTGGTGACCGAGGTCGGCAAGGATTACCCCGAGGTCGCGCTGACCCACATGTATGCCGATGCCGGCGCCATGCAGCTGACCCGCTGGCCCAAGCAGTTCGACGTGATCGTGACCGACAACCTGTTCGGCGACCTGCTGTCGGATCTGGCGGCGATGCTGACCGGCAGCCTTGGCATGCTGCCCTCCGCCTCGCTGGGCGCGCCGATGGCGAATGGCCGTCCCAAGGCGCTTTACGAGCCGGTGCATGGCTCCGCCCCTGACATCGCCGGGCAGGGCAAGGCCAATCCGATCGCCTGTATCCTCAGCTTCGCCATGGCGCTGCGATACAGCTTCGATCAGGGCGCCGAGGCCGACCGGCTGGAAAAGGCCGTGGAGCGGGTGCTGGCTGACGGTCTGCGCACCGCCGATCTGCTGGGGCAGGAGGGCGTGGCGCCCGTCACCACCGCCGAAATGGGCAGCGCGATCCTCGCCGCGCTGGATGCCAGCCTCTGAGGCAGGCGCCTCGTGACAGGGCGGGGGCGGCGTAACGCCGCCTCCGCAGGCAGGACGCGGGCCCTCCGGCATTGAAACCGCAGGTTTTGAGGCTAACCCTTGCCCGGAACTCGGGCAGAACAGGCGGAATGACATGGGACCGAATGCCAAGGGCGCGCTGCTGGCGCTGCTGACCTTCGGGGTTTACTCGACACATGATGTGATCGTGAAATTCCTCGGCGCCGATTACAGCCCGTTCCAGATCGTGTTCTTTTCCGTGCTGCTGAGCTTTCCGCTGGTCAGCCTGATGCTGATTCGCGACACGACCCCCGGCCATCTGCGCCCGATCCATCCATGGTGGACCGCGCTGCGCACGCTGTCGGCGGTGATCACCGGGGTGGCGGCGTTCTACGCCTTTTCGGTGCTGCCGCTCGCTGAAACCTACGCCATCATCTTTGCGCAGCCGCTGCTGATCACCGTGCTGGCGATTCCCATTCTTGGCGAACAGGTGCGGCTGCGGCGCTGGATCGCGGTGCTGGTGGGTCTGGCCGGGGTCATGGTGGTGCTGCGCCCGGGCAGCACCGATCTGACGCTGGGCCATGCGGCGGCGCTGGTGGCGGCGGTCTGCGGCAGCTTCGCCTCCATCGTGGTGCGCAAGATCGGGCAGGACGAGCGGTCGGTGGTGCTGCTGCTTTACCCGATGATGGCGAACTTCCTGATCATGGCCTGCGCCATGCCCTTTGTTTACACGCCCATGCCGGTGGAGCATCTGGGCGCCGTCGGGCTGATGGCGGTGCTGGCCTCGCTGGGCGGGCTGCTGCTGATCTCGGCCTATCGCGCGGGCGAGGCGGTGATCGTGGCGCCGATGCAATATTCGCAGCTGCTGTGGGCGGTGCTGTATGGCGCGCTGTTCTTTGACGAATATCCCGACACGGTGACCCTGCTGGGCGCCGCGCTGATCATCGGCAGCGGTCTTTACATCGTGCTGCGCGAGGGCCGCGCGGGCACGTCGGAGAACACGCCGGTGCTGCGCACCCGCGCCCGGATCGAATTCGGCACCTCGCTGCGGGTCGGTCCGCTGCTGCGCGCGCTGCGCCGCCGTGACAAGGTGATGAAAGAGGCCTTGCCAAAGCGCTGAGCCTGCGGTAGTTCGCGCGGCACGGTCGGAGTGTAGCGCAGCCTGGTAGCGCACCTGCTTCGGGAGCAGGGGGTCGGAGGTTCGAATCCTCTCACTCCGACCAATTTGCGCAGCAGCTCCCGAACGCTGCGCCTTCCCCCTCAGAAGAAAAATCGCCCAAGCCCGCGCGTTCCATGCCGCTGGCTTTTTGCCGTTTGCCTTGCTTCTGTCACCGCAGGCGGGGCTGTGCCGGTTTTTCTGGCATTGCGTTTATATTTCCTGTATTCCGGAAATATGGAACAGAATCGCGCCGCTCATGCCTTTGCCACCCTCGGCCATCCCGGCCGTCTTGCTGTCTTTCGCCTGCTGATGCGGTTTACCCCGCGTGGCGTGCGCCCGACAGAGATTGCCGGGGCGCTGGGGCTGAAGCCCAACACGCTGTCGCACCATCTGTCGGACCTGACCGCGTCGGGGCTGGTGCAGGTGGACCGGCAGGGGCGGTCGCTGTTCTATTCCGTCGATCTGGACACCACCGAGGGGCTGATCGGCTACCTCGCGCTGGATGTGGGCCGCGCCCGTCCCGATCTGCTGTCTGCGTTTCTGTCGCATCAAAAGGACGATCCCGTCATGCGCACCACCGGTTTTAATGTGCTGTTCATCTGTTCCGGAAACTCTGCCCGTTCGATCTTTGCCGAGGCGCTGCTGCGCGATCTGGGCAAGGGACGGTTTGCCGCGCATTCGGCGGGCACCCGTCCGGGCACGCAGCTCAACCCCTTTGCGCTGGAGGTGCTGGCGCGCAACGGCCATGACACGCAGACGCTGCGGTCCAAGCATCTGTCGGAATTCCAGACCCCCGACGCGCCGAAGATGGATTTTGTCTTTACCGTCTGCGACACCGCCGCCGCCGAGGAATGCCCGCCATGGCCGGGCCAGCCCATCACCGGCCACTGGGGTCTGCCCGACCCGGTGAAGGCGCAGGGCACCGATGCCGAAAAGGCGCTGGTCTTTGCCCAGACCTATGGCGCGCTGCACCGCCGGATCGCGGCCTTTGTGGAACTGCCTTTCTCCACGCTGGACCGGATGGCGCTGCAGGCCCGCGTTGACCATATCGACACCGACGCGCAAAGCGCAGAGAAGGCCTGACTCATGCCCCGTATTGCCCTGAACGGCCTTGGCCGGATTGGAAAGCTGGTCCTGCGGGATCTGATCGACACCGGCGCGGGCGGCGACATCGTCCTGCTGAACGATCCCGTGGGGGATGCCGACCAGCACGCGCTGCTGATGGAATTCGACAGCGTGCATGGCCGCTGGCCGACGCCGGTCCGGGCCGAGGAGGGGGCGCTGGTGCTGGACGGCACCTCCATCCGGCTGAGCCACGAAAAGACGATCGAGGCGCTGCCGCTGGCAGAGCTGGGCGTGGATCTGGTGATCGATGCCACCGGCGTGTTCAAGACCACCGCCAAGACCGCGCCCTATTTTGCCGCCGGTGTCAAAAAGGTGGTGGTCAGCGCCCCGATCAAGGAAGAGGGCGCGCTGAACCTCGTCTATGGCATCAACCACGATCTTTACGATCCCGCGCAGCATGATCTGGTCACCGCCGCCAGCTGCACCACCAACTGTCTGGCGCCGGTGGTCAAGGTGATCCACGAGAACCTTGGCATCCGCCACGGCTCCATCACCACGATCCATGACGTGACCAACACCCAGACCATCGTGGACCGCCCGGCCAAGGACATGCGCCGCGCGCGGTCGGCCCTGACCAACCTCATCCCCACCACGACGGGCAGCGCCACCGCGATCACGCTGATCTATCCCGAACTGACCGGGCTGCTGAACGGCCATGCGGTGCGGGTGCCGCTGCTGAACGCCTCGCTGACCGACTGCGTGTTCGAGGTGGCCCGGCCCACCACGGTCGAAGAGATCAACGGGCTGTTTCAGGCCGCAGCCGAGGGTCCGCTGAAGGGCATTCTGGGCTTCGAGGCGCGGCCTCTGGTGTCCTGCGATTACGTCAACGACCCGCGCTCGGCCATCATCGACGGCCCCTCCACCATGGTGGTGGGCGGCACGCAGGTGAAGATCTATGCGTGGTATGACAACGAATGGGGCTATGCCTGCCGGCTGGCCGACATCGCGCGGCTGGTGGCGGCGTCGCTATGAGCCTGTCTGCCGCCCCCGCCAATCCGCTGCGCGCCTATGCCGCCGTCACCGCCGCCTACTGGGCGTTCATGCTGTCGGATGGCGCGCTGCGCATGCTGGTGCTGCTGCATTTCAACGTGCTGGGCTTCAGCCCGGTGCAGCTGGCATGGCTGTTCCTGCTCTATGAGGTGGCGGGGATCGTCACCAATCTGGCCGCAGGCTGGCTCGCGGCGCGCTTCGGTCTGGCGGCGACGCTGTATGCCGGGCTGGCGCTGCAGATCGGCGCGCTGGCCGCGCTGGCGCAGCTCGATCCGGGCTGGAGCGTGGCTGCCTCGGTCGTGTTCGTGATGGCGGTGCAGGGCGTGTCCGGCGTGGCCAAGGATCTGTCCAAGATGTCGTCCAAATCGGCGGTCAAGCTGCTGGCCCCTGCCGAGGATGGCGGGCTGTTCCGCTGGGTCGCGGCGCTGACCGGGTCGAAAAACGCGGTCAAGGGGCTGGGCTTCTTTCTGGGCGCGGCCCTGCTGGGCTGGGCCGGGTTTCAGACGGCGATCTGGTCCATGGCGGCGGTGCTGGCGGCGATCCTGCTGGCGGTGGTGCTGTTCCTGCCCGCAGGCCTGCCGGGCCGGATGAAAAGCGCCGAAGGCTGGTCGGGCTGGCGGTCGCGCGACCTGCGGGTGAACCGGCTGTCTCTGGCGCGGATGTTCCTGTTCGGCGCGCGGGACGTGTGGTTCGTGGTGGGGATCCCGGTCTATTTCCACTCCGTGCTGTCGGACGGCACCCCGGACGGGCGGCGCGAGGCGTTCTTTCTGGTGGGCGGGTTCATGGCGCTGTGGATCATCGCTTATGGCGCGGTGCAGGCCTTTGCCCCGCGTCTGCTCGGCGGACGGGCCCAGCCCGAGGCGCAGATCACCCGCAAGGCGATCCTGTGGTCCGGGCTGCTGGTGCCCATTCCCTTTGCGCTGTCGCTGGCCGCGCTGCTGTCGGACGGTCCCGCGCTCTGGCTGACCATCGTGCTGGTGGCGGGGCTGCTGCTCTTCGGCTTTGTCTTCGCGGTCAATTCCTCGGTGCATTCCTATCTGATCCTTGCCTTCGGATCGGCAGAGCGCATCACCCGCGACGTGGGCTTCTACTACATGGCCAATGCGGCGGGGCGGCTGATCGGCACGCTGCTGTCGGGGGTCAGCTATCAGCTGGGCGGGCTGTCGCTGTGTCTTGCCACCGCCGGGATCATGGCGGCGGCAAGCTGGCTGGCGGCGCGGCGGCTGGCGGCGGACTAGCCTCAGAGCGGGCTGTCGCAGAGCTCGTCAATGTTCAGAAGCCCCGCGCCATAGACCGGATCGCGCCCCGGATCTCCCAGATCCCGGGCGCGCTCCACCAGAGCCTGAGCGATTTCGGCGGCGGTCAGCTCGGGCCGGGATTCGCGCAGCATCGCGGCGGCGGCGGTGACAAAGGGCACGGCAAAAGAGGTGCCGGTCTTCCACCGCGCGCCAGAGATCGAGGCGGCGGTCCACACGTTCACCCCCGGTGCGGCCAGATCCACCGCCTCGCCCCGCTGCGCGCGGCGGAAGACGGTGCCGCGCCGGTCCACGGCGGTGACGGCGATCACCGGCGCAAGGGCGGCGGGATGCGCGGGCTCGGCGCGGGGCCCGTCATTGCCCACGGCGGCCACCACCACGATGTTCTGCTCCATCACCATGCGGTCCACCATCGCGGCCAGCGCGGTGTTGGCTGGCCCGGCAAGGCTGAGATTGACCACCTGCGCGCCACCCTGCGCCAGCAGGTCAAGCCCTTGGATCAGCGAAAAGGAATCCGACCGTTCGTCGCCGCCCTGCCGGTGGAACGTGTCCACCGCCACCAGCCGCGCCCCCGGCACCAGCCCGGGCGACCGGGTCGACGGATCACCCACCAGCAGCGCCGCCACCGCCGTGCCATGCACCGCCTTGGACGGATCGGCCCTGTCGCGGTTCAGCCGCGTCACCTCCAGCCGGGCCCCGGCGAAGGTCTCGTGATCCTCGTTGATGTCGGTGTCGATCATGCCCAGCGTCACGCTGCTGCCGCAGGTGCCCAGCCGGGAGCTGGGCGCGGGCCATGCGATCATCTGGCGCGCGGGACAGTCGGCGCCCTTGCAGCTGCCGTCAAAGGCCTGTTCGCTGCGGTAATAATGGTTGAAATCCGCGTCCTGACCGCTTGGCAGGGTGCGCACGGCGGCGCGCGCCTCGGTCAGGGTCAGGCCCGCCGGAATCGCCAGCCGCCGCGAGGTCAGGCCAAGCGTGGTGATCTGCGCCTCTTCGGTGACGGTGAAGCCCTGCGCCAGCAGCGCGGCCAGATCGGTTTCGTCCAGCGCCAGCGTCACGATTTCGGACGGGGCGAAGTCGGGCGCGGGCGGACGGGGCGCCTGCACCGGCGCGGCCCGGCGGGGCGCGGGGGCGGCGGGTGCCGCGCGGCGCAGGCCGGGCAGCCGGATCACGCGGCGGGGCCGGGCGGCGCCCCGGTCATCGTCATCGTCGTTGCGGGCGCTGCTGCCTCTGCTGCTGCCGCCATCGTCGTCATCGTTGCCGCTGCTGCCGCCGCCGCCATCGTCATCATCGTTGCCACCGCCGCCGCCGCCATCATCGCCGCCGCCGTCATCGTCATCAGCCAGCGCCATCCCGCCCGGCAGGCCGGGCGCCAGCACCAGCTGCGGCAGGCCGGAGACCAGACCCAGCACAAGGAGAAAAAGCAGGCAAAAACGAGGCATGGTTAACATTCTCCACTGGTTGCGGCGTCAGGAATGACTACGTATCCGCTTTGCGATTATTCCACCCGCGCCATAAAAAAATCGAGAGGGACATGACCGAGCCGTTCGAGACTGCCTTGATTGCAGCCCTCCCCAAACTGCGGCGTTACGCGCTGTCGCTCTGCCGTCGCGGTGATGTGGCCGATGATCTGGTGCAGATCACGGTGGAACGCGCGGTGACCGCAAAGGCGCGGTTTGACCCCGAAACCAGCCTTGAGGCGTGGCTGTTCCGCATCCTGCGCAATGCGTGGATCGACCAGACCCGGCGCACCGCCACGCGCGGCACCGAAGTCGATGTGGTGGACATGCCGGAAGCGGCGGTTTTCGATGGCGGGCGCGCCACCGAGGCGGCGATCCTGCTGCGCCAGACCGAGGCGGCGCTGGCCACGCTGCCCCCCGAGCAGCAGGAGGTTGTGCGCCTCGTCTGTTTCGAGGATCTGAGCTATGCCGAGGCGGCAGAGGTTCTGGGCATCCCCAAGGGCACGGTGATGAGCCGTCTGGCGCGGGGCCGGGTGGCTTTGGCGGAAAAGCTTGGAATAAATCGGGTGGGTGATGCGTAATCTTCCGGACCCGAAGGAGATGCAGGATGCAGGAGCATAATTATCCGGACGAGACGCTGATGGCCTATGCCGACGGCGAACTGGACGATGCCACCGCCGCCGAACTGGATCAGGCGCTGGCGCGTGATCCGGAACTGCTGCGGCGGCTGGCGCTGTTCACCGGCACGCGCGACGTGCTGGCAGAGGCTGCCGCCGCGCGTCCGCTGGACCCGGTGCCCGATGCGCTGATGGCGCGGGTGCGCGCCACGCTGGAGGCGGGGGCCGCCGCGCCCGAAACCGTGCCCGAGCAGGCGCCAGAGGAAAAGGTGGTGCCGTTCCGGGGCCGCGACACGTCCGCACCGCGCTGGCAGCCGATGGCGCTGGCGGCGAGCCTTGCGCTGGCCGTGGGGCTGGGCGCGGGATTTGGCGCCGCGCGGCTGGCCGCGCCGGATGCCGCGGCGCCGCTTGGCTTTGCGGCTCTGGCTGTGCCGGGCGTGACCGAGGCGCTGAGCAGCCTGCCCTCGGGCGAGGGCCGCGCGCTGGATCAGGGCGAGATCGCGGTGCTGGCCTCGTTCCGCGACGCGCAGGACCGGCTCTGCCGCGAATTCGAGGTGGAGGGCAGCCTTGGCAGCGTGGTGTCGGTGGCCTGTTTCGAGGCGGGCGGCTGGCGCACGACGCTGGCCCTTGCCGCAGCCCCGGAGGAGGGCGGCTATGCCCCCGCCTCGTCGATGGAGACGCTGGAATCCTATCTCTCCGCCGTGGGCGCCGGGCCGGTGCTGACCCCCGAAGAAGAGGCGCAGGCGCTGCAGTCTCTCTGACCGCCGTCCTAAGCAGCAGAAAACCCCCGCCATGGCGGGGGTTTTTTTATGGCCGGCGCCGGGTCGCAGATCGGGGCGGGCACAAAAAAGCCCGCCGCGGACCAGCCGCGGCGGGGGATCATCTTCTGCCTGCCTCACTCAGAAGATGAAATCGTCGGAGTCGAGCTGCGACAGCCGGGTGTCTTCAAGCCGCAGTTCGTGGGCGCCGAAGCGCAGCAGCAGATCCGATCCCTGCTGGACCGCTGCGGCCTGCACATCGCCGAAGCTGTCGGCAAAGGCGCGCAGGTCGATGTCGTCATCGCCGCTTTCGAAATCGCGGATCACGTCGCGGCCCGCGTTGAACACGAAACGGTCGGCGCCTTCGCCCCCGGTCATGATGTCATTGCCCGCGCCGCCATGCAGCACGTCATTGCCTTCGCCGCCCGACATCATGTCGTTGCCGGTGCCGCCCAGAAGGGTGTCATTGCCCTCGTCGGCGATCATGCGGTCGCTGCCCGACCCGCCATCCATGTGGTCGTCACCCGCGCCGCCGAACATGCGGTCGGCGCCCGCGCCGCCCACCATCTTGTCATTGCCTTCGCGGCCATACATGCGGTCGTTGCCGTCGCCGCCATTCAGCCGGTCATTGCCTTCGCCCGCGTCCATCAGGTCATGGCCCGCGCCGCCGACCAGCAGGTCGTCGCCGCTTTCATCGGTCAGCGTGTCGTCGCCCGCGCCGCCGTCCAGCGTGTCCTCGCCCTTGCCACCGAGGATGACGTCATTGCCATCTTCGCCATAGAGCCGGTCCTCGTCGTCATTGCCTTCGATCCGGTCATTGCCTGCGCGGCCATAGATGGTGTCTGCGCCGTCAAGGCCAAGGATCACGTCCGAAAGGCCGGTGCCGAACAGGCGGTTGGCGGAGTCGTTTCCAGTAATACGTGCCATTTTGAAGTCCTTCCGTTGTCACTCATCAAAGGGTTGGTGTGCTGAAGGGCCGGTGCGTCCTGGCCTTCATATGGATTACGTTGGCGGCGCGGGCTTATTCCTCGGAGCGCGAATTTTTCTGAAAATTCTATCGACCGGGGCGAGCGTGATCCGGGGGGCCCGAAACGCAACCGGCCCGCGCGAGGGCGGGCCGGTCCGGGTCTGTGTCAGGTCGCGTCAGTCGTCGTCATCATCGCCGCCACGGCCACCGTCGTCATCGCCGCCGCGCCCGCCGTCATCATCATCGCCGCCACGGCCACCGTCATCGCCGCCCCGGCCGCCATCATCGTCATCGTCGTTGCCGTCGCGTCCGCTGTCGTCGTCGTCATCGTCGCGGCCCCAGCCGCCGCCGCGCCGGTCGTCGTCATCGTCGCGGTCCGCACGACCGCCCCAGCCGCCCCGGCTGTCGTCGTCATCGTCCCGCGACGCGGCGGAGCGGATGTCGCGGGCCGACAGGGGTGAGCCGTCGCCCCGGCTCCAGACTTCGTCGGCGCCGCGGCTGCCGAAGGTGTTTTCAAGCTCGCGATAGGACAGCAGGCCGTCGCGGTTGCGGTCGATTTCCGAAAACCGGACAGGCTGGGCCAGCGCCGTGGTGGATCCAAGGATCAGGGCCAGCGTGGCAAGGGTGAAGCTGCGGGTCATGGTGTATCCTTTCTGAAGGGCAATGTGGGGGAGGGAAGGGGGATCAGTCGTCGTCGTCGTCGTGACGGCGGCGGGGGCTGTCATCGGACCGGCGGTGCCAGTGCGCGCGGCCCTGATGCGGGGCGGCCCGGCGCCAGTGGCCGCGGTCGTCGTCATCATCGTCGCGGCGCAGCTGCGAGCTGGTCCGGATCAGGGCGCGCAGATCATGGGGCAGATACAGCCCGGCACGGCGGCCACCATCGTCATCATCGTCGGCCCGGGCCATGCCGGGGGCGGCGAAGGCGCCAAGCGCCACGCTGGCGGCCAGCGCCAGCAGAAGGGGTCTTGTCGGGGTCAAGGGGGTCTCCTTTCCGGGATGCGGGCCGGTGCGGCCCTTGTTCCCAGACAACGGCGCTGCCCCGCCCCCTATTCCCGCCGCTGCGAATTTTTCTCGGCGGCAATGGGGCGGCGCCCGGCCAGCCGCAGCCACAGCCGCCGCCCGCGCACCAGCCACGGATAGATCCGGCGGGCCGCGCGCGGGTTGCGGAACAGCCGCCGCTGCAGGCGGTTGAGCCCGCCACCCTGCCCGGACAGCAGCGCCAGAAGATGCACCGCCTCGGCGCCGACATGGCGGCGGCCCTGCCAGAGCACCGCCATGCCCTCGTTCAGATCCACGCGCTCGGCCAGCAGCGTGGCGACGCGCGCATCGTCGGAGCGGGCATTCACCAGCTCGACCGCGCCCACCGTTTCGCGCAGGCGGACAAGGGTGACATAGGCAGTGCAGAACGGACAGTCGCCGTCATAGATGATCACAAGCGGCTTTTCCGGCATCGTAACTTGCTCCAGTCTGACTCTGTCGGGAATACGCCCGGCACCCGCCCGTTATTCCCTCATGGACAAGACATAGCGGGAGAGACCGATGACCCCATCCATTCCAAGCCTCACCTCCATGGCACAGGCGCTTGCCCGTCCCGTGCCCGTGCTGTCGCTGGCCGTCTTCCGCATCGCGCTGGGGGCGCTTCTGGTGGTGGATTGCTGGCGCTTCCTTTGGCATGACCGCATCTGGCGCTACTGGGTGGCGCCGGATCTGCATTTTACATGGCCGGGTTTCGGCTGGGTGCAGCCGCTGCCGGACCCGTGGATTCATGTGGCGTGGCTGGGCATGGGGCTGGCCGCGCTGCTGGTCATGCTGGGCCTGTTCTACCGCGTCGCCATCGTGGCGCTGACGGTGCTGTTTGCCTATTTCTTCCTGCTCGACAAGGCGGAATACCTCAACCATTTCTACCTTGTCCTGCTGTTCCTGCTGCTGATGTGCGTGCTGCCCGCGCATCGCGCGCTGTCGCTGGATGCCGCGTGGTTTCCCGGCGTGGCGGCAGATCATGTGCCCTATGCGGCGGTCTTCGTGCTGCGCGCGCAGATGGAGATCATGCTGATCTTCGCGGGGCTGGTGAAGCTGACGCCGGACTGGCTGGCGGGCGAGCCGCTGGGGCTGTGGCTGCGCGCGCAGTCGGGCGCGTTTCCCTTTGGCGCGCTGTTCGAACAGGACTGGGTGATCCTGACCGGGGCATGGGCCACCGTCGCGCTGCATCTGCTGGGGGCGCCGCTGCTGATGTGGCGGCGCACGCGGCTGCCGGTCTTTGGCATCTATGTGCTGTTCCACAGCGCCAATGCGGTGTTTTTCAACATCGGGATCTTCCCGTGGATGACCATCGCCGCCAGCACGATCTTTTTCGCCCCCGACTGGCCGCGGCAGCTGCTGCGCTGGCTGCATGCGCGGGTCGAGCCGCTGCCCGCGCTGCCCGATCCCGTGGCACCTCCGGCGCGGGCGCTGCCGGGGCTGGCGCTGGCCGGGCTTGCGCTGTGGCTGGCGGTGCAGGTGGCGCTGCCGCTGCGCGCGGGCGCCTTCCCGACCGAGGTGCGCTGGACCGGCGACGGGCACCGGCTGTCATGGCGGATGCGCATCTATGACCGGCAGGCGACGGGCCTGTTCCGCGTCCGCTCCGGCGATCAGGAATGGCTGGTCGATCCCGAGGATTATCTGACGCCCCGGCAGACATCGAAGATGCTGGTGCGCAGCGACATGGTCCACCAGTTCGCCGGGCATCTGGAGGGCATCTGGCAGGAGGCGGGGCATGGCGATGTTGCGGTCCATGCCGAGATCTACAAGTCGCTGAACGGGCGCCCGGCGCAGCTGTTCATCGACCCGCAGACCGACCTGACCGCCGTGCGCCTGAACTACCTGCGCGCCGATGCGTGGGTGCTGCCGCTGCAGGAACCGGTCTGGGGCGTGGCGCAGAACCGTGCCGCCGCCGGGCGGCAGGCAGCGGCAGAGGCCGCCGGGGGCTAGTGGAAATCCCGGCTTGGGAACAGCACCTTGGCCTGATCGCGCGGATGCCGGGCCGAGGCGCGCAGGCTGCCCCCGGCAGGGCGGCGGGTTTCATCCGCCCGCCCGTCATTCGGCGCGATCAGCAGCGGGCGGCCCAGCGTGGCCAGATGCGGCGACAGATCCTCGATCCGCTCCGCGATCAGGTGAACCACCCGGCCTTCGCGTTCGATCCGCCCGCTGACCCGCAGCAGCCGCCCCGCGATCACCGCCTTGCGGAAGGTTTCGTAGATGCGCGACCAGACCACCACATTGGCGGTGCCGGTCTCGTCCTCCAGCGTCAGAAAGATCACCCCCGAGGCGGTGCCGGGCCGCTGCCGGGTGATGACCAGCCCCGCCACGGTGACGCGGCCCGTGGCGCTGGCCAGCCGGTCATGCGGGGTGGTGCCGGGCAGGCGCGGGCGCAGCATCTCCATCGGATGGGCGCGCAGCGACAGGCGCAGCGACAGGTAATCCTCCACCACCTCCTGTCCCAGTGTCATCTGCGGCAGCATCACCTCGGGTTCGCGCAGGCCTTCGCCGGTCTCTCCGAACAGCGGCAGCGGCGCAGGGGCGCGCAGCGCGCGCGCGGCCCAGAGCGCATCGCGCCGGGTCAGTCCCAGCGGGGCAAAGGCATCCGATTCCGCCAGCCGGTCCAGCGCCAGCGGCGGCACCCCGGCGCGGCGCCACAGGCTTTCCACATCGGGATAACCGTTGCCCCGCGCCGCCACGATCCAGCGCGCGTCCTCCTCGCGCAGGCCCTTGATCTGGCGCAGACCCAGCCGCAGCGCCAGCGCGCCATCCGCGCGCGGCTCCAGCGTGCAGTCCCAGTGCGAATGGTTGACCGAGACAGGCCGCACCTCCACCCCGTGATCGCGGGCGTCGCGCACCAGCTGCGCCGGGGCGTAGAACCCCATGGGCTGGCTGTTCAGCAGCGCGCAGGTAAAGACCTCCTGATGATGGCATTTCAGCCATGCCGAGATATAGACCAGCCGGGCAAAGCTGGCGGCGTGGCTTTCGGGAAAGCCGTAGCTGCCGAAGCCTTCGATCTGCGCGAAGCAGCGTTCGGCAAAATCCGCCGCATGGCCGCGCGCCAGCATCCCGGACACGAAGCGGTCGCGGAAGCTGCCGATGGTGCCCATGCGCTTGAAGGTGGCAAGGCTGCGGCGCAGCCGGTCGGCCTCGGCGGGGGTAAAACCCGCCGCGACCACGGCAATCTGCATCGCCTGTTCCTGAAACAGCGGCACGCCATAGGTGCGGCCCAGCACCTCCATCAGGGCGGGGCCCAGATCCTCCACCGGCTCGCGGCCCTGACGGCGGTTGATGAACGGATGCACCATGCCGCCCTGAATGGGGCCAGGGCGCACGATGGCCACCTCGCAGACCAGATCGTAGAAATCCCGGGGCTGCATCCGGGGCAGGAAATTCAGCTGTGCCCGGCTTTCCACCTGAAACACCCCGATGGCATCGGCGCGGCACAGCATGTCATAAACCTGCTCGTCATGGGGCGGCACATTGGCCAGCGTGTAGGTCTTGCGCCGGTGTTCGGCCAGCAGGGCAAAGCTTTTGCGGATCGCGGTCAGCATCCCCAGCGCCAGAATGTCGACCTTCATCAGCCCCAGCGCGTCGATGTCATCCTTGTCCCATTCGATGATGGTGCGGTCGTCCATCGCGGCATTCTCGATCGGGCACAGATCGTCCAGACGGCCCTCCGTGATGACAAACCCGCCGACATGCTGGCTCAGATGGCGGGGAAAGCCGATGATCTGCGCGATGATCTGCGCCGCCAGCCGCACCCGGCGGTCAGCGGGATCAAGCCCCGCCTCGCGCAGCCGGTCCGGTCCCGGCGCGCTGGAGGACCAGCCCCAGATCTGGCCCGACAGCCGCGCCAGCACATCCTGACTGAGCCCCATGACCTTGCCCACCTCGCGGATGGCGGCGCGGGACCGGAAATGGATCACCGTGGCGGTCAGCCCGGCCCGGTCGCGCCCGTAACGGTCATAGATCCACTGGATCACCTCCTCGCGGCGTTCATGTTCGAAATCCACGTCGATGTCGGGTGGCTCGCCCCGGTCCTTGCTGATGAACCGCTCAAAGATCAGCGTGATGGATTCGGGCGGCACCTCGGTGACGCCCAGCAGGTAGCAGACCACGGAATTGGCAGCGGAGCCGCGCCCCTGACACAGGATGCCGCGCGAGCGGGCAAAGGCCACGATGTCATGCACGGTCAGGAAATAGGGCGCATAGCCCACCTCCGCGATCAGGCGCAGTTCCTTTTCGGCGCGGCTGACGATCTTGGGCGGCGGGCCTCCGGGATAGCGCCAGCCCAGCCCCTCGCGGGTCAGCCGCTCCAGCCGGTCCTGCGCCGCCTCGCCGTTGCGGGTTTCGGCGGGATATTGATAGCGCAGCTGGTCAAGGCGGAAGGCGCAGGCATTGGCGATGTCCAGCGTGCGGCGCAGCGCGGCGGGATAGCGGTGAAAGAGCCGCGCCATGTCCGTCCCGGATTTGAGGCGGCGTTCGCCATTGGCCAGCCGCCGGGTGCCGATGCCGTCGATGGTGCAGCCGGTGCGCAGGCAGGTCAGCACATCCGCCAGAGGCCGCCGGGCCGCGCGGTGCATCAGCACCTCGCCCACCGCCACCATGGGCAGGCCGGTGCCCTGCGACAGCGCCGCCAGCCGGTCCAGCCGTTCCTGATCCTGCCCGTCATAGACCGGCGCCGCGCCCAGATGGCACTGCCCGGCGAAGGCCCGCGCGATCTGGCGCAGATCGGCCTCGGTCCGGCGGGCGGGGGCCTCTGTCTTCTGCGGGTCGGGATCCAGCGGATCGGGCGGCAGGGCGATCAGGATCATGCCCTGACCCCAGTCCAGCAGATCGGCGCGGGTCAGGTGACAGTCGCCTTTCGGGGCGCGGCGCTTGCCCAGCGTCAGCAGCCGGGTCAGCCGCGACCACGCGGCAAGATCGGTGGGCAGGGCCAGCCAGTGCACCGCGCTGTCGGTCAGCACCAGCCGTGCGCCGGGGATGAGCCGGGGCAGGGGCCGGTCGAGCGGCAGCGCCGGGGCGCCTTCCTCTCCGCTTTCGCCCATGCACCGGGTCTGGCGGCTGGAAGGGTCGGTCACCCGGTGCGACCGGATCCCGGATCCGTCCATGGCGGCGGCGTGATCGGTCCGCGCCTGATCCTGCAGCCGGGTCAGTTCCTTCAGCGCCGAAAAGGCGCGCACCACGCCCGCCACCGAATTGCGGTCGGTGATGGCCAGCGCGGCAAGACCCAGTTCGGCGGCGCGGATCACCAGTTCCTCGGGATGGGAGGCGCCGGTGAGGAAGGTGAAGTTGCTGGTCACGCAAAGTTCGGCATAGGAATCGGCAGGGGACAGGGCGCTGTCCGCCTCGGTCCCGGGGGGGCGAGGGCTGAACGACGCAGTGACGCCCGCCGCCCCGGGCGGAGAGCTGTCACCCCCCTCCGCCGGGAGGTCCGGGCCGGGTCGTGCGGGGCGGGTCATGCAAATTCCCCCTGCGCGAACCAGCCCTCCGACGGCCATCTGGCGGCCTGCGGGGTATGGAACAGCCACAGACGGGGGCCTTCGCGGGTGTCGATCCGCCAGTAGTCGCGCAGGCCGGACCGCCATGCCGGATCGTCGAACCACCATTCCGGGGCGATCCGTTCCGGCCCGGTGGCGCGCAGCGTGGTCAGGCTCATGCGCCGCCAGCGGAAGCGCGCGGGAGGATGGCCCGAGGTCTGGCTGAGCGGCTCTGGCGGAAACAGCGTGGCCGGGCGGGGCGGGCGGCGCAGCGGCGGATGGGGGGCAGGCGTGCTCCATGCGGCGGCGGCGGTCAGGAAGCTGCGTTCGGGGATGCGGCTTTCGGCGGGCAGCAGACGCAGCACATGGTCAAAGCCCAGCCGGTTGCCCAGCCGGGAGAGCAGATCGGCCAGATCATCCTGCGGGCGGCTGGCGCGGGCGCCGATCTGTTCGGGCAGCAGCGGTTCGATCAGCGTCGCCTCCAGCCGCATCCCGTCGATGCCAAAGCCCGCATCCACCGTCTCCACCTGCTTGCGGAACAGCGGGGCGATGCGGTCGGGATCGCGCATGGCGCGGGCCAGCCCGATTTCCAGCGCGGTGGTGGCGCGGTCGACGCGCCGCAGTTCCAGCCGCAGGCGCCGCGCGCCGCAGCGGGCCTGCGCCAGCCGGTCGCAGAGCCGGGCCAGCAGCCGGTCAAGTGCGGCCATGACATCGGCGCTTAGCCCGATGGGATCGGGCAGGGTCAGCCGCACGCCGAAATGCGGCGGCTCCGGCGGGGCGCCGACCGGTTCGGGCAGGGTGCCCAGCATCTGGTCGAGGCGCTGCAGCGGTCCCGGCCCGAACCGCCGCACCAGCGGCGCGCGCGGTAGCGGGATCAGATCCGCGATGCGGTGCAGGCCCATGCGCGCCAGCGTTTCGGCGGTGTCATGGTCAAGCCGCAGCGCGGTGACGGGCAGCGGGCCCAGCCGGTCGGCCAGAAGCCCCTCGGGGACGATGCCGCCGCCATGCCGGGACAGCGCATGCGCCCCGCCCCGGGTGCAGGCGATGGCGCTCTGTGCGGTGATCCCGGCCCGGTCAAGCCGCGCCTGCAGATCCTCGCGCAGCTCGGCCTCGCCCCCGAACAGATGCGCGGCCCCGGTGATGTCGGCCACCAGCCCGTCCGCCCCGTCCACCGCCACCTGCGGCGCATAACGTCCGGCCCAGCGGCGCAGGCTTTCCAGCCCCGCCGCGTCCTGCGCCAGATCGGCGGGCCGCGTGCTCAGATCCGGACAGATGGCGCGGGCATCGGCCAGCGCCATGCCCCGGTGCAGGCCGCGCGCCTCGGTCTCGGCGGTCAGGCAGTGCAGGTGATCGGCGCTGCCCGCGCGCAGCGTCAGCGCAAAGGGCCCCGCACAGGGGCGGCGGCGCAGGCTGATGTCACTGGACAGCCTCGGAAACCATATGACAAGTTGTCGACGTCCCATCCCAGTGCACAGTCCAAAGTCCAGTAGTTCCCTTTTTGTTCTTTATAAGGCGCCATTGGTGCCCTGTCGAGTCCCAAGGCGCGGAAATTGGATCACAGGCCCATCGGGTTTCGGCGGCGGTGCTGCCCTGACCTTCGCGGATCAGCATCAGCCCGGGGGTGCGCCCGGCTTCGGCAGCCAGCTGCAGGCGGCGTCCGGCGGTCAGCGACAGCGGCTTTTCGGGTTCGGCCAGCACCAGCCCCAGCGGCCCGGCGCGCAGGCATTCCTCCACCGACCAGAGCAGATCGGTTTCCGACCGGGCCTCGATCAGCAGCAGGCGGTCGGCCACGCCCTGCGGCAGACCGGCGGGCAGCGGGCGCTGGTGCTGGTGCGCGGGCAGCACCCAGACCAGCGGGCCGGGATGGCGCGCGGCCTGAAACAGCGCAAAGGCGCGGCGGCCCGGGCCTGCAGCCTCGTGCACGCGGGTGGACGCAAGGGCAAAGGGATCGCGCGGGGTGTCGGCGGAGCGGCGGTCAGGCTGGATCTTCACGCATGCCCTCCTGCACCAGCGTCAGGGTTCCGTCCGGCAGCGGCTGCTGCAGGCGCAGCGCCTGTTCTGCCGGGGCGGTCAGCCAAAGGCGGCACTGCTCGGGCCGGGTCAGGATCACCGGCATCGCCTTGGGATGCACCGCGCCCACCTCGGCATTGGGCGGGCAGGTAAGAAAGGCGAACAGATCCGCCGTCACCTCGCCCTCCTTCAGCTTGCGCACCGAGGTCCATTCGGTGCGGATCCCGGCAAAAAAGGCCAGCGGGCGGTCAGGGCCAAGCGCGAACCACACCGGATGGTTGCGCGGCGCGCCGGGGCGCTGGTCCAGTTCGGAAAAGCTGGTGAAGGGCACAAGGCAGCGGTGCTCCACCCCCAGCCAGCGCCGCCAGTGCGGCGAGGCGACGTTGCGGATGTTGGTCACGCCGGGATCGGTGCGCCTGCCCTTCAGATAGGCGGGGGGCGTGGGCATGCCCCAGCGCGCGCGGCTCAGCCGCCAGCCGCTCTCCGTCCCGGGGGCGTGGCGCAGGATCGGGGCGGCGGTGTCGGGCCAGATGCCGGGCTGCGGCGGCAGGTTGCCGGTTTCGTCCAGCAGCGGATCTTCGCGGTCCAGCACGGACTCGAAAACCTGACGCATGGCGTCCTGGCTTCGGGTCTGGGAATAAAGATTGCACATGCGGCCTCCGGAGAATCAGCAGATGAGGGGGAACATTGCCAGAACTGAACCCGAAGGCAAACCCCGTCGCGGCGGCTGCCGTGGCGTCCGGCAGGGCACGAGCCTTGACGGAGATCACGGTTTCATGACACCAACGCTGTTTCGTTTCGCAGCGTGGCGCCTTTGCCTCTGCTGCGGCACCCCTGACAGAAGAGGTTGCATCGTGCCCGCCACCCCACGAGGTCTGACATGACAGGATCCGAGCGGATGACCGTTTTTGACGGAGCGGAGCTGCCCGAACGGCTGGACGGGCTGGATCTGGGCAAGGGCCGCATCCTTCTGGAGCCCGCCGCCGAGGAGATGGAATTCGATCTTCTCGACACCTTCGACGGGCAGGTGGCGGCCAAGGGCGCGCTGCTGGTGGCCGCCGGAGACGCGCTGGTCCTGCTGGAGCCGCAGGGCCTGCTGCGGCAGGAACGTGCCGCCCCCGGTTTCGTGTCGGATCTGCCGCAGGGGCCGGTGACCGAACGGCTGCGCCGTCTCGTCTCGCCGCTGCGCACGCTGATGCGCGTGGCCGAAGGCCATCTGACCCGGCAGGCGGTGCGGGGCGTGGACGATCTGGACAAGACCCATCTGCGCGGCACGCTCTGGGTGTTCGCGCCGATCTGCGGCGGCACGGTCAGCCTGCTGGAGATGGCGGCGCTGCGCGGCTACGCGCCGACGCTGGCCCGGCTGGAGGCTGCGCTGGCCCCCGTGGTCGAAGACATCCACGATGCGCGCGGCGCTGCTCAGGCGCTGCGCGGCACCGGGGCCTCTGCCCCTGTCCTCATGGCGCCGGACGAAACCGCCTTTCGCGCGGCGGGCGACATCATCCGCAGCCAGCTTGCCGTGGCGCGGCAGCAGGAGCCGGGGGTGCTGGCCGATCTGGACAGCGAATTCCTGCATGATTACCGCGTGGCGCTGCGCCGGGTGCGGTCGGTCGTGTCGCTGTTCAAGGGCGTCTACAGCGCAGAGCGCACCACCGAACTCAAGGCGCGGTTCGGCGCGGTCATGGCCCATACCGGACGGCTGCGCGATCTGGATGTCTACCTGATCGAGCGCGACAAATACCTGTCGCTGGTGCCCGAGGCGATGCGCCCGGGGCTGGGCAAACTCTTTGACCGGCTGGCCGCCGAGCGTCAGGCCGAACTGAAGGTGCTGACCGCATGGATGGACAGCGACGCCTATCGCGCCGAACTTCACGGTCTGGCCCGGCTCTTTGAAAAACCGAAGCGGCTGGCCAAGGGCCCCGAGGCCGAGCGCCCCGCGCTGGACTATGCCAAGACGCTGATCTGGAAACGCTACCGCAAGGTCAACAAGATCGCCCGGGGCATCGACGACGCGACCCCCGACACCGAGGTGCACGAGCTGCGCATCGCCTGCAAGAAACTGCGCTATCTCATCGAATTCTTCACGCCGCTCTTTGACGATCCCGAAGTGCCGCGTCTGGTCAAGGCGCTGAAGCGGCTGCAGGACAATCTGGGCAATTTCAACGACTACTCCGTGCAGCAGGCGGCGCTGGGCCGGGTGGCCGAGGATCTGGCGCGCGATCCGGGCTCCGATGGCGTGGCCATCGCCACCAGCCTTGGTGCCCTTGTCACCGTGCTGCATCAGCGCCAGATGGAAGAGAGGGCCCGCATCACCAGCTCTTTCGCGGCGTTTGACGGGCCGGACACGCAGGCGGGCTTCCGCAGGATATTCAAGCCAGAGGAGGGGACGGCATGAAGATCGTTGCCAGCTATTCGAACAAGGGTGGCGTGGGCAAGACCGCGTCCTCGGTCAATCTTGCCCATGGGCTGGCGCAGTCCGGGCTGCGCGTGCTGCTGTGCGATCTGGATCCGCAGGGCGCCTCGGGGTTCTATTTCCGGGTGAAGCCGTCGAAGAAACTGACCGACGAGCGCTTCTTCACCGATGTGAAGCGGTTCACCGACTCGATCCGGGGCAGCGATTACGAAAACCTCGACATCCTGCCGTCGAACCTGACCTTCCGCGATTTCGACGTGTTCCTGTCGCGGATGAAAAACAGCCGCTCGCGGCTGCACAAGGCGCTGAAAAGCGTGGCATCCGACTATGACATCGTGCTGCTCGACTGCCCGCCGAACCTGTCGACCCTGTCGGAAAACGTCTTTGCCAGCGCCGATGCGATCCTTGTGCCGGTGATCCCCACCACGCTGTCGGAACGCAGTTTCGAGCAGCTGCTGGAGTTCTTTGCCGAAACGAAGCTGTCGAAGAAAAAGATCCTCGGCTTCTTCTCGATGGTGCAGGGCACCAAGAAGCTTCATGCCGAAACCATCGCGCGGATGCGGCAGGACTATCCCAAGCGGCTGCTGGACATCGCGGTGCCGTTTTCCACCGATGTGGAAAAGATGGGGGTGCATCGCGCACCCGTGGCCACCTTTGCCGCCAGCAGCCCCGCCGCGCGCAGCTATGACGCGCTGCGCCACGAGCTGCAGCAGCGGCTGTAAGGGATCCGGCCCCGCCAACCCGCGGGGCCGGACAGACCCTCAGCGGTCCCAGAGCCGTTCGCGGTCCAGACGGCCCCGATCGTCCAGCCGCACCTCGACCCAGTCGCCATCGGGGGACTGCGCCACGGCATCCACATGGCGGCCGCCGCGCTTGACGAAGCCCACCTCACTATAGCCAAGCGCGCCCAGGGTCTCGCGTGCCTCGGCTTCGGTCATCGACCGGCGCTTGTCGTCCCGCTCCCGGTCCAGTTCCATCAGGCGGCCATCGCGGGCGAAGGTCAGTTCAAGACGGGTGCCGTCGCTGGCGCGGCCTTCCACCTCGATCTCGCCATCATCCTCGTCGAGGTCGATCTTTTCCAGCCGGGTGAGTTCGGCCATGGCGGGGGCATTGCGCGCCGCCTCGGGCAGCAGCGCGGCCAGCAGCGCCTCCGGCAGGGCGCCGCTGTCGGTTTCCACATCGGTCAGCTGCCCGCGTTCGGTCTTGGCGCGCAGCCAGCCGCCTTCGGGCAGGCGGGCGTGCAAATGCAGCTCGCGGTCGTCCTTGTGATCCTCCATGCGGGTCATGACCTCGGTCAGGCCCAGATCCCGCAGCGGCTGCGGCAGCTCTCCGGCCTGCGCCTGTGCCTGCGGTGCCGGCGCGGGGGCCGGGGCCTCGGCGGGGGCCAGCGACAGGCTGCTGGCGGTAAAGCTGCGCCCCTCCGCCGTGCCGGTCAGGTTGACGCGGGCGCCCGCCTCGGGAACGGTGGCGTCGTCGGGCAGGGTGACCAGCATCCGGCCTTCAGGGGCGGCCAGCACGATCTGGCGGTCGAACACTTCGGCCACGGTGCCGGACAGGGTGCTGTCCTGCGCGGCGACGGGGCCTGCCAGAAGGGCGGTCAGGGCGAGAGCGGAAAAACCATGTTTCATCGTGATCTCCTTGATATGATTCGTGTTGTTGATGCGCCCTTTCTGACACGGCCCCCCCGAACCCATCCGAAACGGTCCCGTTTGGGATCTGTTGAGCTTTTTTGCGCTAGAGTGCCCCGATGCGACACCTTCTTCTGATCTGTCTCTGCGGGCTGCCCGCGCTGGCGCTGGCCGATCCGCCGCGCCATGCGCAGCCCATCGGCCCCGAGGCGGCGCTGGCCTGCGCCGCGCAACGCTACCGGGGGGAGGCGCTGGCGCTGCGCGACCGCGACCACGGGCTGGTGCAGGAACTGCGTTGGCGCACGCCTGCGGGCAACGTGCTGCGCATCCACCTGACCGGACCCGGCTGCCGCTTCCTCGAGGTCGAGGGCGTGGGACAGGCCGAAGCGCGCATCCTGCCCGGCGAACGCCCATGAGAGTGCTGGTTGTGGAGGATGACCGCGATCTGGCCGCCCAGATCGCCAGCGCGCTGGAGGCTGCGGGCTACACGCCGGAACTTGCCCATGACGGCGAGGAGGGCGAGTTTCTGGGCTCCACCGAAACCTGTGCCGCTGCCGTGCTGGATCTGGGCCTGCCGAAGCTCGACGGGATCGAGGTGCTGCGGCGCTGGCGCGGCGCGGGCTTGGGCTTTCCGGTGCTGATCCTGACCGCGCGCGACGAATGGGCCGACAAGGTGGCGGGGTTCCGGGCCGGGGCCGATGACTATGTGCTGAAACCCTTCAGGATGGAGGAGGTGGTGCTGCGCATCACCACGCTGATCCGCCGCGCCGCAGGCCATGCCACCGCCGAACTGACCGCAGGGGCGCTGGGGTTCGACACCGCCACGGGGCTGGCCTCGCTCGACGGAATGCCGCTGAAGCTTACCGCGTTCGAGGCGCGGCTGCTGCGGTTTCTGATGCTGCACAAGGGCCGGGTCATCAGCCGCACGGAGCTGTCCGAACATATGTATGACCGCGACTCGGACCGCGATTTCCGCTCGCTGGAGGTGGTGATCGGACGCCTGCGCAAGAAGGTGGGCGACGGACGCATCGAAACCCGGCGCGGCGAGGGCTACCGGCTGCTGCCCGCCGATCCGGTGGCACCTGCCGGATGACTCCCCGGTCGATCCGGGGGCGGCTGCTGCTCTGGACCGGGGCGCTGACGCTGGTGGCGCTGGCCGCCGCCTATCTGACCCTGTCGGCGCTGCTTGAGGGCTTCGTGACCCGCAGGCTGGCGGCGGAGCTTGCGGCGGATGCGCGCGGGATCATGGCCTTTGCCGAATGGGACGCGGCGGGGCAGTTCACCGTGGCCGCCCCCCCGCCCGATGCCCGGTTCGAGACGCCGCTCTCGGGCTGGTACTGGCAGGTGACCGACGGAACCGAGGTGCTGGCCCGCGCGCCGGGGCTGGTCACCGGCGATCTGGGGACGGGCGGCTCGGCAGCGACCGGTCCCGATGGCGCGGCGCTGATGACCCATCTTGACCGCTTCACCGCCCCCGGCGACAGCCGCGACCTGACCGTGACCGTCACCCTGCCCGAAGCTGACCGGCAGGCCGAACTGGCCGCCATCCGCCGCCCGCTGGGTGCCTCGCTTGCCGTGCTGGGGGCGCTGCTGCTGCTGGCGCAGGGGCTGGCTGTGCGGCTGGGGCTGACCGATCTGGCGCGCTTTGCCGCCGGGGTGGCCGAGGTGCGGGCGGGCCGCCGTGACCGCCTGCCGCCGCCGCGCGCCGTGGAACTGCAGCCGCTGGCGGCGGAACTGGACCGGCTGCTGGTGGTCAATGCTGAGGCCGTGGCGCGCGCCCGTGCCCATGCCGGGGATCTGGCCCATGCGCTGAAGACGCCGCTGGCGGTGCTGGCCAACCGCGCCACGCCTGCGGACCGCGCCCTGCTCGACCGCATGGACCGGACGCTGCGCTGGCATCTCAAACGCGCCCGCGCGGTGGGGGCGGGGCAGGCGGCGCATGTGGCCACGCCGGTGGCCCCGGTGCTGGAGGATCTGGTGCAGGTGCTGCGCCCCGAGGCGCTGCGCCGCGACATTGCCCTGCGGCTGGAGGTGGAGGGCGCCCCGGAGTTTCGCGGCGATGCCGAGGATCTGGCCGAAATGCTGGGAAATCTGGCCGAAAACGCGGTGAAATGGGCGGCGCTGACGGTGCGGATGTGCGCCTTTGCCGAGGCGGGCGCGCTGGTGTTCGAGGTCTGCGACGATGGCCCCGGCATCCCGGCAGAGGACCGGCAGCGCCTGCTGGCGCGCGGCGCGCGGCTGGACGAGGGGGCGCCGGGTCACGGGCTGGGGCTGGCCATCGTGGCGGATCGCGTGGCGCTTTACGGCGGCACCCTGACGCTGGAAGAAGCGCCCGAAGGCGGGCTCTGCGCGCGGCTGCGGCTGCCTGCGGCGGAAGCGCGCTAGGCCCCGGTTTTGCGGTTTGCGAATCGTTACGTTATAACGTAACTACATGGGCGCCGGACGACTCCGGCCCCTGATCCGCCACATCCGCCACAGGAGCCTGCCCGATGCAGACCGATCCCCGCCTTCCCGTCACCGTGCTGTCCGGCTTTCTGGGGGCCGGCAAGACCACGCTGCTCAACCGCCTTCTGAACAACCGCGACGGGCGGCGCGTGGCGGTCATCGTCAACGACATGTCGGAGGTCAACATCGACGCCGATCTGGTGCGCGCGGAAACCGATCTGAGCCGGACCGAGGAAACGCTGGTGGAAATGTCCAATGGCTGCATCTGCTGCACCCTGCGCGACGACCTGCTGACCGAGGTGCGCCGACTGGCCGAGGCGGGCCGTTTTGACACGCTGCTGATCGAATCCACCGGCATTTCCGAACCGCTGCCGGTCGCCGCCACCTTTGACTTCCGCGACGCAGAGGGGCAGAGCCTGTCGGATGTGGCGCGGCTCGACACCATGGTGACGGTGGTGGATGCGGTGAACCTGCTGCGCGATTTCTCGGGGCATGACCTGCTGCGCGACCGGGGCGAGACGATGGGAGCGGGCGATGACCGCACGCTGGTGCATCTGCTGACCGACCAGATCGAATTCGCCGATGTCCTTGTGCTCAACAAGGTCAGCGATGCCGGACCGGAGCGGACCGAGGCGGCGCGGCTGATCCTGCGCAGTCTCAACGCCGATGCCCGCATTCTTGAGGTGGACCGCGCCGATGTGCCGGTGGCGGCGGTGCTGGATACCGGGCTTTTCGATTTCGACAGGGCGCACAGCCATCCGATGTGGGCCAAGGAACTGTATGGCTTTGCCGATCACGTGCCCGAAACCGAGGAATATGGCGTCACCTCGCATGTTTTCCGCGCGCGCAGGCCGTTTGACCCGCAGAAGGTCCATGATCTGCTGAACGGACCGCTGCCGGGGGTGATCCGGGCCAAGGGGCATTTCTGGATCGCCACCCGCCCCGACTGGGTGGCGGAGTTTTCGCTGGCGGGGGCGCTGTCCAGCGTCGCCCCGCTGGGCACATGGTGGGCCGCCGTGCCGCGCGACCGCTGGCCCGGCCATGACGGCGCCCGCGACTATCTGGCCCGCCACTGGCAGGAGCCATGGGGGGACCGGCGGCAGGAACTGGTGTTCATCGGCAGCGGCATCAACTGGCCGGACCTGTCCGCCGCGCTGGACGCCGCCCTCTGCGCCGAGGTGACGCCGGGTGGCGCCGATCCCTTCCCGGTCTGGCGCCGGGCAGAGGCGGCGGCGGCGTGATGCGTGGCGGCAATCTGGGGCAGGTGGCCCTGCCGCGCCGCCGCCGGGCCGAGGATCCGATGCGCGCCTTCGACAGCCTGCCGCCGGTGCTGCGCCGCTGGCTGACCCAAGCGGCGCTGCCATGGTCGCCCGCCTCCTGCCGCCGGATCTGGCAGGCGGCGCGGGCGCGCGGCGAAAGCCCGGACGCGGCGCTGGCCCGCCTGCAGCGCGCCGAGGCGCTGGCGCTGGCCCGCCTCGGGGCGGAGCCGCGCCGCCCCTGAAAACGGTCACTGAAAGAAATACTGCGCCCAGATCGGGGCGCAGGCCGCCCCCAGCGCCCGGGCATTGCCGCCCACCTGCGCGGCCTCGGGGCGGGGCGGCAGCAGGCCCCGCGTGTCGAGCCGCGAAAGCTCGGTGCGTGTGGCATCGACCAGCCGGTGCCGCACGTCAGCGGGAAAGGCGCCGTCGATCAGGATCGCCTCGAAATCCATCACCGATCCGATGCTGCGCGTGGCATGGGCCAGCGCCCGGCCCGTGGTGGCGATCCACCCGCTCAGCTCCGGTTCGAACCCGTGCCAGACCTGCGGCATCTGCCACAGCGCCGTGGTGTCGCGTCCGGTCCCGGTCAGGGCCGATTCCAGCAGATAAAGCGAGGCAGCATCCAGCAGCGGCACCTCGCCCCCCGGCTGGCAGACCCGCAGCGAGCCGAAGGCGCCCGCGTTCTTTTTGCCGCCCACCACCACGCTGGAATTCAGCACGACACCGCCGCCGATGAAGGATCCAATGAAGAAATAGGCGTAATCCACATATTCCCGGCCCCGGCCAAACACATGTTCGGCGCGGCAGGCGGCGGTGGCGTCGTTTTCGGTAAACAGCGGCAGCGGGCTGATCCGCGCCACTTCCTGCGCCACGTCGATCTCGCGCCAGACGGTGAAATCCTCCGGCGCGCCCAGCACCTCGGTCCATGCCCAGATCTCGGAGGGCGCGGCGATGCCGATGCCGCAGAGCCGGTCCCGCTGGCCCGGATCAAGATCGCGGGCCAGATCGGCCATGCCATCGGCCAGATAGCCGAACACCTCGCCCGGCATGGGATAGCGGAAGGTGGTCTGGCTGGCGCCCAGCACTTCGCCTGCGAGGTTCATCACCACCAGATCCGCCGAGCGCCGCCCGATCTTCAGCCCGAAGGACAGCGCGCCATCGGGGTTCAGCGTCATCGGCACCGAAGGTTTGCCCACCCGCCCGCGTTTCGGCGCACGGCGCAGCACGAACTGCTCGGCCTCCAGCTTGCGCAGGATGTTGGACACGGTCTGTGCCGACAGTCCGGTCAGCTTGGCGATGTCGCTGCCCGGCATCTCGCCATGGCGCTGGATCACCGACAGGATCAGCCGTTCGTTATGGGCCCGCACGCCCGACTGGTTCGCACCGTCGCTCAGCTTGCGGATCTCTCCTGCATCCATCTCTCCGGTCCTCCCTGAGCCGGACCCTACGGCGGTGGGTTAATAAATCAAGTGGATTTATTTATTGACCGAAGCCGGGAATCAGGCCTATCTAGGCAGCGATCCGTTGGAGGACGGAGAGAGGGTAGCGCGGCCCGGCCCGCTGCCCGACCATCGGGAGGATACCATGAAGAAACTGCTTTCCATCAGTGCAATTGCGCTTGCCGCCACCGCAGGCGCCGCCGCCGCGCAGGACGTGTCGGCCTGCATCATCACCAAGACGGACACCAACCCGTTCTTCGTGAAGATGCGCGAAGGCGCCGAAGCCAAGGCCAAGGAGCTGGGCATCACGCTGAACAGCTATGCCGGCAAGGTCGATGGCGACAACGAAACGCAGGTGGCCGCGATTGAAACCTGCATCGCCAACGGCGCCAAGGGCATCCTGATCACCGCGTCCAGCACCTCGGCCATCGTGCCGGTCGTGCAGCAGGCGCGCGACGCGGGCATTCTTGTCATCGCGCTGGACACGCCGCTTGATCCCATCGACGCCGCCGACATGACCTTTGCCACCGACAACTTCCTTGCCGGGGAGCTGATCGGCAAATGGACGCTGGCCAAGCTGGGCGATGCCGCGGCGGATGCCAAGATCGCCATGCTGGATCTGGATGTCAGCCAGCCCACCGTGGGCGTGCTGCGCGATCAGGGCTTCCTGCAGGGCTTCGGCATCGATCTGGGCGATCCCAACCGCTGGGGCGACGAGACCGATCCGCGCGTGGTGGGCCATGACGTGACCCAGGGCAACGAAGAGGGTGGCCGCAAGGCGATGGAGAACCTTCTGGCCAGCGATCCGATGATCAACGTGGTCTACACCATCAACGAACCCGCCGCCGCGGGCGCCTATGAGGCGCTGAAGGCGATCGGGCGCGAAAATGACGTGCTGATCGTGTCGGTGGATGGCGGCTGCCCGGGTGTGCAGAACGTGGCCGATGGCGTGATCGGCGCCACCTCGCAGCAGTATCCGCTGCTGATGGCCTCCAAGGGCATCGAGGCGATCGCCGCCTTCGCCAAGGACGGCACCAAGCCCGAAGCGACCGAGGGCAAGAACTTCTTCGACACCGGCGTGACGCTGGTGACCGACGAGCCGGTGGACGGCGTGGAGTCGATTTCGGTCGAAGAAGGCCAGAAACTCTGCTGGGGGTGATCCCCGCTCTGGCCCGCCCCTGCCGGGGCGGGCCGTTCTGGCAATCCTGAACAGACGGACCGCATGTGCCCTGCGTTCAGGGCGCATGCCCGATAGGGGGGAGGCGCCACATGGCCAGCTCTGACAGATACGAAGACGTTGTGCGCACGCGCAACGCCGAAAAATTTGCCGAATTCGACCGGGGCAAGAAGAGCGTCTGGTCCCGCTTCCACGACGCGCTGCACAGCACGCCCGCGCTGGTGCCGCTGATCGTGCTGCTGGCGGCCTGCATCATCTTCGGCCTTGTGCTGGGGTCGAAATTCTTTTCGCCCTTCGCGCTGACGCTGATCCTGCAGCAGGTGCAGATCGTGGGGGTGCTGGCCGCCGCGCAGGCGCTGATCATCCTGACCGCAGGCATCGACCTGTCGGTGGGGGCCATCGCGGTGCTGTGTTCGGTCATCATGGGGCAGGTCAGCTTCCGCTATGGCGTGCCCGCCGGTCTGGCTGTGCCCATCGGCCTTGCCTGCGGCACCGCCATCGGGGCGGCCAATGGCTGGCTGGTCAGCCGCCTGCGCCTGCCGCCCTTCATCGTGACGCTGGGCATGTGGCAGATCGTGCTGGCGGTGAATTACCTCTATTCCGCGAACGAGACCATCCGCGCTCAGGACATCGAGACCAGCGCGCCCTTCCTGCAGTTCCTTGGCACCAAGTTCACCCTTGGCGGGGCGGTGTTCACGCTGGGCGTGGTGCTGATGCTGCTGGTGGTGCTGGTGCTGGCCTATGTGCTGCGGTCGACCGCATGGGGCCGCCATGTCTATGCCGTGGGCGACGATCCCGAAGCCGCGCAGCTGGCCGGGGTCGACCGTCACAAGACGCTGATGTCGGTTTATATGGTCGTGGGTTTCATCTGCGGGCTGGCGGGCTGGGTGATGATCGGGCGCTTCGGCTCCGTCTCTCCCTCGGCCACCACCGGCGTCATCGGCAACATTCAGGCCATCACCGCCGTGGTGATCGGGGGCATCTCGCTCTTTGGCGGGCGCGGGTCGATCGTGGGGGCGTTTTTCGGCGCGCTGATCGTGGGCGTGTTCGAACTGGGCCTGCGCATGGCCGGTGCGGACCCGCAATGGACCTATCTGCTGATCGGCGTGCTGATCATCGCCGCCGTGACCGTGGACCAGTGGATCAGAAAGGTGACGGCATGACGACTCCGGTTCTTGAAGCCCGCGGGCTGGTCAAGCGCTACGGCAAGGTGACCGCGCTTGACCATTGCGATTTCGACCTGCGTCCGGGCGAAATTCTGGCCGTGATCGGGGACAATGGCGCGGGCAAGTCGACGCTGATCAAGGCGCTGTCCGGCGCGGTGATCCCGGATGGCGGCGAAATCCTGCTGGATGGCAAGCCCGTCGCCTTCACCTCGCCCAACGATGCACGGGCGCAGGGCATCGAGACGGTGTATCAGACGCTGGCCATGTCGCCCGCGCTGTCCATCGCCGACAACATGTTCATGGGCCGCGAACTGCGGATGCCCGGCGTGATGGGCAAGGTGTTCCGCAAGCTTGACCGCAAGCGGATGGAGGAGTTTTCCCGCGAAAAGCTGGCCGAACTGGGGCTGATGACCATTCAGAACATCAACCAGACGGTGGAAACCCTGTCCGGGGGCCAGCGTCAGGGGGTGGCGGTGGCGCGGGCGGCGGCCTTCGGGTCGCGCGTGGTGATCCTTGACGAACCCACCGCAGCACTGGGGGTCAAGGAAAGCCGCCGCGTGCTGGAGCTGATCCAGTCGGTGCGGTCGCGGGGCATCCCGATCATCCTGATCTCGCACAACATGCCGCATGTGTTCGAGGTGGCGGACCGCATCCACATTCACCGGCTGGGCAAGCGGCTCTGTGTCATTGACCCCAAGGCGCATAGCATGTCCGATGCCGTGGCCTACATGACCGGCGCCGCCGTGCCGGAGGGTCATCTGGAACCGGCCTGAGCCTTGTCCCCCCGGCAGGCGCAGGACGGGCCGTCGCGGTGATGCCGCGGCGGTTTTCTCTTGCGGGGGGCGCGGATTCGGCGGTTTCCTTTTGCGCGGGCTTTGCCGAAGATGCCGCGCGACGCGACACGGGGGGAGAGGCCGCATGCGCAGGATAAGGGCCAGCGTGATCGGCATCGATCAGGGCACCGAGGATCTGTTTTCCGATTTTGCCACCGGCGGCGACATGTGGACCGGATCCGGGCCAAGGGAACGGCGCAAGCCCGTCAGCTTTTCCGAACCCTACCGCCAGCCGCCGGTGGTGCAGGTGGCAGTCTCGCTCTGGGATGTGGATCACGGCGCCAATCTGCGTGCCGATCTGCTGGCGGAGAATGTCACCGAACAGGGCTTCGATCTGGTCTTCCGCACATGGTCGGACACGCGCGTGGCGCGGGCGCGGATGACATGGCTCGCCATCGGAGAGATCGGCAGCGAGGACGACTGGCAGGTCTAGAGGGGGCAGGCGGGGCGCCGTGCGGCGCCCCGGCGCAGGATCAGAGAATGCCTTCGTAGATCGGGCCCAGCACATCCGCCTCGAACAGCGACGACACCGAGGTGCCGTTCCAGATGTTCAGGATCGCCTGCGCAAAGATCGGCGCGGTGGGCAGCACGCGGATATTGCCCGCGGTCGCCACATCCTCGGTGGCGGCGATGCTGTCGGTGATGACCAGCGATTTCATCACCGAATTCCTCACCCGCTCCACCGCCGGGCCGGACAGCACGCCATGGGTGATATAGGCATGCACCTCGGTCGCGCCGTGATCCATCAGCACCTCGGCGGCCTTGCACAGCGTGCCGGCGGTGTCGCAGATGTCATCCACGATGATGCAGCGCTTGCCGGTGACTTCGCCGATCAGGGTCATTTCGGCGATCTCGCCAGCCTTTTCGCGGCGCTTGTCGACGATGGCCAGCGGCGCGTTGATGCGCTTGGCCAGTTCGCGGGCGCGGGCCACGCCGCCCACATCGGGCGACACCACCATCACCTCGTCCTCGTGGCCCTTGAACTGCTTGAGGATATCCAGCGCGAAAATCGGCGAGGCGTAAAGGTTGTCCACCGGGATGTCGAAGAAGCCCTGAATCTGCGCGGCGTGCAGATCCATGGTCAGCACCCGTTCGATCCCTGCCTCGTGGATCATGTTTGCCACCAGCTTGGCGGTGATCGGCGTGCGCGCCTTGGTGCGGCGGTCCTGACGGGCATAGCCGAAATAAGGGATCACGGCGGTGATGCGCGAGGCCGAGGACCGGCGCAGCGCATCGGCCATGATGAGCAGTTCCATCAGGTTGTCATTGGCCGGGTTCGAGGTCGGCTGGAGGATGTACATGTCCTCGCCGCGGACGTTTTCGTAAACCTCGACAAAGATCTCCTGATCGTTGAAGCGTTCGACCCGGGCATCGACCAGACCGACCGACATGCCGCGATAAAGCGACATGCGGCGGGCGATGGCTTGGGCCAGGGGACGGTTAGCATTACCCGCGATGAGCTTGGGTTCGATGACGGTGGGCATGGGGGAGGACGCTCCGGCAGTGCGAATGACAGATTCGTGACGTTGCGGTGCCCTTAACACGCGGATAGCGTGGGGCAAAGCTCATGCCGGAAGGATCGAAGACCATGGCACAAATCGACTACTTTTTTGCCACCACCTCGCCCTACACCTATCTGGCGGGAAACCGGCTGGAGCAGATCGCCGCCCGGCACGGGGCCACGGTGACCTACAAGCCGCTGGATGCCATGTCGCTGTTCCCGCGCACCGGCGGGCTGCCCCCCAAGGACCGCCATCCCAGCCGTCAGGCCTACCGGCTGATCGATCTGGCGCGGCAGGCGAAAAAGCTGGGGTTGCCGATCAACGTGAAGCCCGCGCACTGGCCGACCAACCCGGCACCTTCGGCCTATGCGGTGATCGCGGCGCAGAACGCGGGCGGCGGCGATGTGGGGGCGCTGGTGCAGAACATCCTGCGCGCCTGCTGGGCCGAAGAGCGTAACGTGGCCGAGGATGACGTGATCCGCGACTGTCTGGACCGGGCGGGATTCGATCCGGCGCTGGCCGATCGCGGCCTGCTGGCCGGGGCGGAAACCTATGCCGCCAACCTTGAAGAAGCGGTGTCGCGCGGCGTGTTCGGCGCGCCCTTCTACATCACCGCCGACGGCACGCCGTTCTGGGGGCAGGACCGGCTGGAGGATCTGGACCTGCACCTGTCCGGCAAGCTTTAGGTCTTCTTGCCGATCTTCGGCTCCGTGCCCGCACGGAGCCGGTCCAGATTGGCGCGGTGCCGCCAGAAGATCAGCAGCGTCAGCGCAAGGCACAGCGCCGTCATCTCGATCCGGCCGAACAGCAGCATCCACGCGGTGGAGAGCAGCGCCGCCACCAGCGCGCCCACCGAGGAAATGCGCGACAAAGCGGCGGCGGCAAGCCATGTGGCGCAGCTGACCAGCCCCACCGGCCAGTAAAGCGCCAGCATCAGGCCAAGGAAGGTGGCGACGCCCTTGCCGCCGTGAAAGCGCAGCCAGACCGGAAAGCAGTGGCCCAGAAAGGCGGTGAAGCCCGCCAGCTGCGCCGCATCCTCTGCCGCCAGCCAGCGCGCCAGCAGCACCGCCACGGCGCCCTTGGCCCCGTCAAGGATCAGGGTCGCCGCCGCCGCCGCCTTGTTGCCGGTGCGCAGCACGTTGGTGGCGCCGATATTGCCGGATCCGATCTTGCGCAGGTCGCCCAGATTCAGCGCCTGCGTCAGCACCACCCCGAACGGGATGGAGCCCAGAAGATAGCCCAGCACGGCCCAGACGGCCAGCATGGGGGCGGAGGTGACGATTTCGGGCAACATCTCAGGCACTCCGGTAAACGGACCGGCCCGCGACAAGGGTCTGCAGAACCTTGCCCTGCAGCCGCGCGCCATCGAACGGGGTGTTCTTGGACTTGGACTGCAGCTTGAACCGGTCGAGGATGAAAGGCTTGTCGGCGTCGAACAGCACCAGATCGGCGGGGGCGCCCGCCGCCAGCCGCCCGCAGGGCAGGCCCAGCCGTTTTGCCGGGTTCAGCGACAGGGCGCGGAACAGCGTCGGCAGATCCAGTTCGCCGGAATGGTAAAGCCGCAGCAGCACCGGCAGCATCGTTTCCAGCCCGACGGCGCCTGCGGCGGCGGCCTCGAAGGGCAGGCGTTTGGATTCCTCGTCCTGCGGGGTGTGGAAGCTGCCGATCACGTCGATCAGCCCGCTGCGCACGGCCTCGATCACCGCCTGCCGGTCGTCTTCGGAGCGCAGCGGCGGCTTGACCTTGAAGAAGGTGCGGTAATCGGCCACGTCCATCTCGTTCAGCGTCAGATGGTGCATGGAGGTGCCCGCCGTCACGTCAAAGCCGTTGCGCTTGGCCCGTTCCAGCGCGGGCAGGGCGCGGGAGGTGGTGATCTGGTCGGCGTGGTAGCGCACGCCGGTCATCTCGACCAGCGCAAGATCCCGGTCGAGCCCCATGCGTTCCGCCATCGGGCTGACCGCAGGCAGGCCGCGCAGCGAGGCGAACTTGCCCGAACTGGCCGAAGCCCCGGCAGACAGGCCCGGATCCTGCGGATGGCACATCACCAGCGCCCCCAGCGACCGGGCATAGGTCAGCGCGCGCGACAGCACCTTGGTGTCGGTGACCACATGATCGCAGTCGGTAAAGCCCACGGCCCCCGCATCCAGCAGGAAGCCCAGCTCGGTCATCTCGCGGCCTTCGCGGCCCTTGGTCAGCGCGGCCATCGGCAGCACCCGCACCGGCGCCACCTCGTTGGCGCGGCGCCGGATGAATTCCAGCACCTCGGGCGTGTCGATGGCGGGGCTGGTGTCGGGGCGGGTGACGATGGTGGTCACCCCGCCCGCCGCAGCGGCCAGCCCGGCGGTCTTGAAGCTTTCCTTGTGGCGCTCGCCCGGCTCGCCGACCTTCACGCCCAGATCCACGATGCCGGGCGCCAGAAAGGCGTTGCGGCAGTCGGTCACCTCGGCGCCGTCGCGCGCCTCGGTCCCGGCGGGATCGGCCAGCACGGCGCGGATCACCCCGCCCTCCAGCAGCAGCGCGCCGGGGGCGACCGTGCCTGCCTCGGGGTCGATCAGGCGGGCATGGGTCAGCAGGGTTCGGGTCATCGCGGGGCTCCGGACGGTTGGGAGGCAGGGCGGATCATGGTCAGCGCGCCAGAACGACGTAAAGCCCGGCCAGCACAAGCGCGGCCAGACCCGCCAGAACCAGCAGCAGCACCCGGCTGCGCGGCGCGGCGGCACCGGGGGCGCCCGACGTGCTGCCCAAGGCAGAGGCGCTGCGCAGCGCGGGGCCGCGCGGGCGGGCGGCTTCTTCGGCGAAGGTGGCGATCCAGCGCAGCGGGGCGGCGATGGTCAGATCCTGCGCCTCGTGGTCGAAGGCCTGACTGGGCAGGATCACCACATGGCCGGCAAGCGCGTCCAGCCGAGGCCGCATCTGCCGCGCCTCCTCGCCCTTCACGGCATGGGCCTGCGCCAGATAGGCAGAGAGCGGCATGTCGCCCAGATCGCGGATCGCCACCACATCGACAAAGGCGGGCCGCAGGTGGCGCGCGCCAAGCGCGTAGCGCAGCGGCCATTCGCCGGTGCCCGCTTCGGTGGTGAACCGTTCCACGGCTTCGGGGGGCAGATCCAGATGGAACACCCGGACCACGCCGGTTTCCGATCCGTTGATCTGCATCCGGGTCATGCCGACAGCTCCGTCGGGCGGGCCCGCAGGTTGCGCGCCAGCAGATCCATCGCCGCCATGCGCACCGCCACGCCCATTTCCACCTGTTCCTGAATGACCGAGCGGTTGATGTCATCGGCGATGGTGCCGTCGATCTCCACGCCGCGGTTCATCGGGCCGGGATGCATCACGATGGCATCGGGCTTGGCATGGGCCAGCTTTTCGGCATCCAGCCCCCAGCGGTGGTAATATTCGCGCTCGGACGGGATGAAGCCGCCGTCCATCCGTTCCTTCTGCAGACGCAGCATCATCACCACGTCGACGTCGCGCAGGCCCTCTTCCATGTTGTCATAGACCTCGACCCCGAAGGCGTCGATGCCTGCGGGCATCAGCGTGGCGGGGCCGACCAGACGGATGCGGTTTTCCATCTTGTGCAGCAGCAGCAGGTTGGACCGGGCGACGCGGCTATGGGCGATGTCGCCGCAGATGGCGATATTCAGCCGGTGCAGCCGTCCCTTGGCGCGGCGGATGGTCAGCGCGTCCAGCAGCGCCTGCGTCGGGTGTTCGTGCCGCCCGTCGCCCGCGTTGATGACGGCGCAATGCACTTTCTGCGCCAGCAGATCCACGGCGCCCGACTGCGGATGCCGCACCACCAGCAGATCAGGATGCATGGCGTTCAGGGTCAGTGCCGTGTCGATCAGCGTCTCGCCCTTCTTGATGGAGCTGGCCTGCATCGACATGTTCATCACGTCGGCCCCCAGCCGCTTGCCCGCCAGTTCGAAACTGGACTGGGTGCGGGTGGAGTTTTCGAAGAACATGTTGATCTGGGTCAGCCCCGACAGCAGGCTGGAATGTTTCTCCCGCCGCCGCGACAGGGTGACATACTGATCCGCCAGATCGAGAAGCGTGGTGATCTCGTCGGCACGGAGGGGCTCGATGCCCAGAAGGTGGCGCTGGTCGAAACGCATGGACGGGCTCCCGGCAGGTTGCCGCGGTTATAGGAACGGCAGCGCGGCGGGACAAGGGTCTGTGCGGGTGCCCCGGGCGGGCTGTGGCGCAGAGGGCATGCCCCCCTGCGCCCCAAGCTCAGCCCCACTGCCAGAGCGCGGGCACAAAGCTGTAGGCTTCGCCCTCGCGCCGGACATGGCCGACGCCGGGGAAGGGGAAGTGATAGCCCAGCACCGCGATGCGGTCGGTGGCGGCCATGTCGAGGATCCGGCGGCGGGTCGCCACGGTCTGCGCGCCGTCCATGTCGAAGCCGTTGAACCAGTCGGGATGGACAAAATTGGTGTGGATATGCGTCATCACATCCCCCAGCGCGATCAGCTGCTGGCCGCCGGACTCCACCACCACCGACATGTGGCCCGGCGTATGCCCCGGAGAGGCGATGACCCGCACGCCCGGCGCCACCTCCTGCCCGTCGTCCAGCAGCGTCCAGTCGGCGCCCTCGACCTGCAGCGAATTCTGCGCGCCCACCACGAACTGCTGCATTTCTGCGGGCACGGTGGTGGCAAGCCCGTCCTGCATCCAGAATTCATGCTCGGCCCGGCCGATGAAATACTGCGCGTCGGGCAGGATCGCCTCGTCGAAATCGTCGCGGATGCCCCAGACATGGTCGGGATGGGCATGGGTGATGACCACATGGGTGATGCTGGCGGGATCCACCCCCGCCGCCTCCAGATTGGCCATCAGCCGCCCCGCCGTATCCAGAAAGCGGTTGCCGGATCCGACATCGACCAGCACCTTCGCCTCGCCCGTCTCGATCAGCAGGTGGTTGGTGTGGGAATAATGTGTCTCGGGCGACTGGAAGTAGCTTTCGAGAAAGGCCTTCACCTCCTCGGGGTCGGCATTGACCCCCAGCCCGCTGGCGGGCAGCACCAGCGCGCCATCCGAAATCACCGTCAGCTTCGCCTCGCCCAGCGTGAAGGAGAAATGCGCAGGGTTGCCGGTGGCGGGTCCGCCCAGATCGGCGCGGGCGGCCACGGGCAGGCTCAGCGCCGGGGCACTGGCGGCCATGGCGAGCATCTGGCGGCGGTTCGGTCTGAAGATGGTCATGGTATCCTCCCATTCACGGCTTTGAATGAAAGAATACTGCCCCAGCCCCGGATTGCCAGCAAAACCGCCCGGTCAGGGCGCGCGCAGCAGGGTCACCGTGCTGTCGCCATAGCGGCGGCTGTCGAGCAGGGCAAACCCCTCCGGCGCGTCCTGCGGCAGCCGTTCCTCCCAGACGATCAGCGCCTCGGGGGCAAGCCAGCCGCCCGCCTGCGCCGCCGCGAGCGCGCGGGCGCCGAAACCCTTGTCATAGGGCGGATCCAGAAAGACCAGCGTGGCGGGCGCCGGTGCGGCGGGCAGGCGCAGGGCGGAGGTGCCCAGCACCACGGCCCGGTCGGCACAGCCCAGCAGGCGGATATTGTCGCGCAGAAGCCGCTGCGCCACCCGGCCATCATCGACAAAGGTGGCATGGTCCGCGCCGCGCGACAGCGCCTCCAGCCCCAGCGCGCCGGTGCCTGCAAACAGATCCAGCACCCGCGCCCCGTCAAACGGCGCGCCAAACCGCCCGCCGCCCAGCATGTTGAACAGGCTTTCGCGCACGCGGTCGGTGGTGGGGCGCAGATGCGCGCCCGGATCGCCCTTGCCCACGGCGCTCAGCGCGCGGCCGCGCCAGTCTCCGGCGATGATCCTCACGCGCGCAGCAGCGCCTTGAGGTCGGCGCCCGCATCGCCCACCACCACCGGATCGGCGCTCTTGCCCGCCTCGATCAGCCGCTTGCCCACCATGAAGGCGCGGGGATCGTTCATCGCGTCCAGCGCGATCAGCTGGCCCGCGCGGTAATACCAGTGCGACACCGGGCCATCGCCGCCCGCGCGCACCACCACCTGATCGTAACCGGTGTTGAGCCCGGCGATCTGCAGCTTCACGTCATACTGGTCGGACCAGAACCACGGTTTGGGCACATAAGGGGCTGCGGCCCCCATCAGGTTGTCGGCCACCGCCTCGGCCTGATCGATGGCATTGCCCACACTTTCCAGCCGCATCTGCCGCCCCTCATGCGGGAAAGACGCGCAGTCGCCCGCTGCCCAGACGTTCGGGGCGGAGGTGCGGCCCATCTCGTCGGTGCGGATGCCGTTTTCGATGGCAATGCCAGAGGCTTCGGCCAGCGCGGTTTCCGGCAGGATGCCCACGCCCACGATCACGAAATCAACCGGCAGGGTGCTGCCATCGGTCAGATCCGCCGCCGTCACGCGGCCGTCGCTGCCGGTCAGGCGGCCCAGCCCCACGCCTTCGCGCAAATCGACACCATGCGCGACATGCAGGGCGCGGAACCAGTCCGATGTCTGCGGGGCGGCGACGCGCTGCAGGATGCGGTCGGCCATTTCCACCAGCGTCACCTTCAGCCCCAGCTTGGCCGCGACCGCCGCCGCCTCCAGCCCGATATAGCCGCCGCCCACGATCAGCACCCGCGCGCCGGGGGTGAAGCGGGGCCGCATCGCGTCCACATCGGCGATGCCGCGCACCACGCAGACCCCCTCCAGCCTGCCGCCGATGGCCTCGGGCAGGGTGCGGGGCGTGGATCCGGTGCAGAACACCAGATCGTCATAGGCAATCTCGCGCCCTGCCGCGATCACATGGCGCGCGGTGGTGTCCACGGAAACGGCAGGCTCCCCCAGCAGCAGGGTGATGCGCTGGTCGTCGTAAAAGCTGCGCGGGCGCAGGAACAGCCGGTCCTTGTCCATCTCGCCCAGCAGATAGGCCTTGGACAGCGGCGGGCGCTGATAGGGTGGCTCTGACTCCGCGCCGATCACGGTGATCGCGCCCTCGTGGCCCTTGCCCCGCAGCCGTGCCACCAGCGAGGCCGCTGCCTGCCCCGCCCCGATCACCACGATATCGCCCATGCCTGCCCCCGATAACTTTTGCCAAGATCGCGCGCAGCCTATATCCCCGACGCACGGAAACGCAATTGATGGAGAGACCCGCATGGCCCTAGCCGCAGGTGATACGCTGCCCGATGTTTCGCTGGTGAAACTTGGCGCATCCGGCCCCGAACAGGTGGCGCTTGGCGATCTGGTCAAGGGACGCAAGGTCGTGATCTTTGCCGTGCCCGGCGCCTATACCCCCACCTGTTCCTCGGCGCATGTCCCGAGCTTCATCCGCACCAAGGCCGGGTTTGACGAGAAGGGCGTGGATGAAATCATCTGCCTGTCGGTCAACGATCCCTTCGTGATGAAAGCATGGGGCGAGGCGACCGGCGCCACCGAGGCCGGTCTGACCATGCTGGGCGATCCCGACAGCAGCTTCACCACCGCCATCGGCATGGAGTTCACGGCACCGCCCGCCGGGCTTTACGCACGGTCCAAGCGGTATGCGATGCTGGTCGAAGACGGCAAGGTGACGCTGGTTCATGCCGAGGAAAGCCCCGGCACCTGCGAGGTGTCCGCAGGCGAATCGCTGCTCGCCGCGATGTAAGCGACAGGGCCGGGCATTGCGCCCGGCCCTTTTTCGTCAGAGCGCGTCGAGCTTGCGCGCCAGCTTGGCGTCGAGCGAGCTGAGCCCGCCGACGTCATGGGTGGTCAGCTTGACCTCCACGGTCTTGTAGACATTGCGCCAGTCGGGGTGGTGGTTCCACTTCTCCGCCCAGAAGGCGGCGCGGGTCATCCATGAAAACGCTTCGATGAAATCGGCAAATTCATAGGTCTTGCAGATCGCATCTTCGCCCTCGCACAGCGTCCAGCCGGTGGCATAAAGCGGCGCAAGCATGGTGTCGCGCCCGGTGTCGGACAGTTTCTCGGTCATTCCGTTTCCTCGCGGTCGGTCGTCTTGCGGAAGGGGCCGTAGGCGGTCAGGATTTCCACCTCTTCGTTGACGGCCCGCAGCTCTGCTTCAAGATAGTGTGCCACGGCGCGGGAAAAGCCCTTGTCGGGAAACCAGTGCAGCGAATGGGTCTCGCTGGGCAGGTATCCGCGCGCCAGCTTGTGTTCGCCCTGCGCCCCCGCCTCGACACGGGCCAGACCGTGCTGGATGGCGTAATCGATGGCCTGATAATAGCAGGCTTCGAAATGCAGGCACGGGTGATCTTCGGTGCAGCCCCAGTAGCGGCCATAAAGCGTGTCGCGCCCGATGAAGTTCAGCGCCCCCGCCACCAGCCGCCCGTCGCGTTCGCACATGACCAGCGCCACGTCGTTGCGCATGGTGCGGTGCACCTCGTCGAAAAACGCCCGGGTCAGATAGGGGCGGCCCCATTTGCGGCTGCCGGTGTCCTGATAGAACCGCCAGAACGCCTCCCAGTGGCGCGGTTCGATCGCGTCACCGGTCAGCATGTGGATGCTGCCGCCAAAGGCCTGCGCGCGCTGGCGTTCCTTGCGGATCGCCTTGCGCTTGCGCGAGGACAGCGCCGCAAGGAAGGCGTCAAAATCCGCATAGCCGTCGTTGAACCAGTGGAACTGCTGGGTGACGCGGCGCTGCAGCCCCATGCTTTCCCCGGCAATCGCCTCGGCTTCGGTGCAGAAGGTCGCGTGCAGGGATGACAGCCCGTTTTCCGCCGTCAGCTGCACCGCCGCCTGCACCAGCGCCGACATGCCCTCGGCCTCGAATCCGGGGCGGGTCAGGAAGCGGCGCCCGGTGGCCGGGGTGAAGGGGGCGGCGATCTGCAGCTTCGGGTAATAGCTGCCGCCCGCCTGATCGTAGGCCTGCGCGAAGCTGTGGTCGAAGATGTATTCGCCCTGACTGTGGCCCTTGGCATAAAGCGGGCAGACCGCGATCACCTGCCCGTCCTTTTCCGCCACCATCGGATGCGGTTCCCAGCCGGTGCCCGGCCCGACCGATCCCGACACTTCCAGCGCGCGCAGGAACCGCCATGTGGTGAAGGGGCTGAAGGGCGCGCCGCCCTCCGCCGTCTCGGGGCAGGCGCAGGCGTCCCAGTCGGCTTCGGCGATCTGGTCCAGCCCGTGCAGCACGGTTACGGAAATGCTGTCCTGTTCCATTGGCTTGGTCATCTGTCCTGTCCCCTGCGGGCCAGTATCTGGACCGTTGCCCCCGGGGTTCAAGCCACACTCACGCGAGGTATCCCTCGAAGGTGATGTTGCGGGCAATCTGTCGCGCCTCGGCCTCGGCTTCGGGGCTGCGGATGGTCCAGCACAGCACCTCTGCCCCGGCCTCTGCCAGTTCGGCCACGCGGGGCCGTGCCAGATCGCGCCAGTGATGGCTGATGAACGAGGCGCCGGTGCGGTCGTAATCGGGGATCTCGCGCAGTTCGGCGCGGCGGCTGGCAGAGAGCGTCGGCCAGCCCTCGGCCTCATAGCCATCCGTGGTCAGCCCGCGCGGCAGGTCGGGCGCCAGCTCGGCCAGCGCCGCCACCGAATGCGGGTTGAAGGACATCAGCGCGACCGGCCCCCGGTAACCGGCCAGATCGGCGACGGCGGCGCGTTCCAGCGTGCCGACATTGGCGCCCATGCCGCCATCCTGATCCTTGACCTCGATCAGCAGCGGCACGCGGCCCGCCACCAGATCCAGCACCTCGGCCAGCGTGGGAATGCCTTCGTCGCTGTCGCGCAGGCGCAGCGCCGCCAGATCCGCCGCCCGCCGCTGGCGCAGCGGGCCGCTGGCCCCGGTCAGCCGGTCCAGCAGATCGTCGTGGAACACCATGGCGCAGCCATCCGAAGACAGCTGCAGATCCATCTCGATCCCGTAGCCTGCCGCGATGGCGGCGGTGATGGCGGCGCGGGAATTTTCGGGCCGCCCCAAGGCGCGGTCGTGCAGGGCACGGTGCGCGATGGGGCGGTCCAGAAAGGCCGGGGGCAGGGCGGGCATCAGCTCAGCTCAAAGATGCCTTCGATCTCGACCGCGACACCCAGAGGCAGCGACGCGGCAGAGACGGCGGAACGGGCATGGCGTCCGGCATCGCCGAGCAGGGCCACCATCAGATCCGAGGCGCCGTTGACCACCTTGGGCTGTTCGGTGAAGTCGGGCGTGGAGTTGACGAAGCCGGTCAGCTTCACCACCCGCTTCAGCTTGGACAGATCGCCGCCACAGGCCGCGCGCACCTGCGCCAGCAGCGACAGCGCGCAGCGTTCGGCGGCCTTGGCGCCTGCGGCGGTGTCCAGATCGGCGCCGAGCTTGCCAAGGATCAGGCCATTCTCGTCCTGGCAGATCTGGCCCGAGACATAAAGCATCGCGCCGCTCTGTACGAAGGGCACATAGTTGGCGGCGGGGGCGGGGGCGTCGGGCAGGCTCAGCCCCAGATCGGCAAGGCGGGTGTCGAAATCGGTCATGGTCGTCTCCTTGGCAAGCATTGCCGCGACGCTAGACCCGCCCGCCGCCAAAGGAAAGGGGCCGCAGCCCGGACGGGCGCGGCCCCTGCCATGCTGCCCATCACGGGCTCAGGTTTCGCGGAAAGCCTTGGTGAAGTAATCGGTGAAGGGCTTCACCAGATAGGCCAGCGGCGTGCGGTCGGCGGTGCGCAGGAACGCCTCCACCGGCATGCCGGGCACCAGCACCGATCCTTCGGGCAGGCGGTCGATCTCGCCTTCGCTCAGCATGATCTCGGCGCGGTAATAGCTGGCCGAGCTTTGCTCGTCGGTGAAGGCATCCGCCGAGATCAGCGTGACCGTGCCGAACAGTTCCGGCGTCTCGCGCTGGTCCAGCGCGGCAAAGCGCAGCGTCACCTGCTGGGACATGTGCACCTCGTCGATATGGATCGGCGGCACCTGCACGGTGATGACCAGCGGACGGTCCTGCGGCACCAGAAACAGCACCGGATCGGCGGGGCGGATGACCGAGCGCGGCGCAAACACCGTCAGCCCGTAGATCACGCCCGACACGGGGGCGGTGATGTCCAGCCGCTTGAGCTGTTCGATCAGCGACAGCCGCTGTTCGGCCAGTTCGCGTTCGCGATACTGCATGTCGCGCAGCTGGGTGATCGCCTCTTCGCGGCGGGTGGTCTCGAGCTTCAGGATCTCGATGTCGATCTCGGTCATGCGGCCTTCGGCCTGCGCCTTCTGCGCGGTCATGTCGCCCACCGAACCCGACAGCCGCGCCTCTTCGCGCTGCAGCGCCAGCACCCGGCTGGCCTGCGCCAGCCCGCGATCCAGCAGCGACTGCTGGTCGGCCAGTTCGCGTTCGATCAGCGACAGCTGGCTGGCAAGCGCGGTCTGCTGCGCAGCGATGCCATCCACCTGATTGCCGATCTGGTCGCGGCGTTTGGCCAGCTGTTCGATCTCGCGCGCCACGGTGTCGCGGCGGGCGAAGAACAGGTTGCGCTGGCCCTCGACCAGTTCCGCGACCTCCGGGTCCAGATCGGCCTGCGCCAGCACGATCTCGTCAAAGCTGATCTCGTCCTTGCCGTCGCGTTCCGCCTGCAGCCTGCCGCGCCGCGCCACCAGTTCGAAATACTGCCCCTCGATGATGGTCAGTTCCGACAGCAGCAGCGTGGGATCAAGCCGGATCATGGTCTGGCCCGCTTCGACGGTATCGCCTTCATCCACAAGGATTTCTGCCACCACGCCGCCATCGGGATGCTGCACCACCTGCCGGTTGCGCTCTACCTGAATCTGGCCGCTGGCGACGATGGCGCCAGAGATGTTGGTGGTGGCGGCCCATGTGCCGAAGCCGCCGACCAGCAGCACCAGCGCCGCAAGGCCGATGATCAGGGGACCACGGGTCGGAAACCGCTTATCCGCTTCGCTGGACATCAGCGCACTCCTCCGGGTCCGGCATGTTTGGTGATCTGGTCGTGGTTGGCCACGCGCGAGCGCAGCACCTCGTCCTTGGGGCCAAAGGCGGCGCGGGCGCCCTGATCCAGCATCAGCAGCGTGTCGCATTCGCGGATGGCAGAGGGGCGGTGCGCCATGATGATGACCGACTTGCCCTCTTCCTTCATCCGCTTGATGGCAAGGTTCACCGCCTCCGAACCTTCGTTGTCGAGGTTGGAATTGGGCTCGTCCAGCACAAGGATCACCGGATCGCCATACATGGCGCGGGCCAGACCGATACGCTGCATCTGCCCGCCGGACAGCCGCCCGCCATTGGCGGTGACGCGGGTGTCATAGCCGCCGGGCAGCTTCAGGATCATCTCGTGCGCGTCGGCCTTGCGCGCCGCCTCGACGATGCGGGCGGGGTCGGGATTGGGGGACAGGCGGGCGATGTTCTCGGCGATGGTGCCGTCGAACAGCGTGACCCGCTGCGGCAGATAGCCGATATGGTCGCCCAGCGTTTCGCCATACTGGTCCAGCGTGGCGCCATCCAGCCGGATGCGCCCGCCCGCAGGCCGCCAGACCCCGGTGATGGCGCGGGCCAGCGTGGATTTGCCCGCCCCGGAGGATCCGATCACGCCGATTGCCTGACCGGGCAGCACGTCAAAGGACACCAGCCGCAGCGAGGCCTGCTGTTCCCCCGGCGGCACCACGGTCAGCTGCTGCACCTCCAGCTTGGCGCGGGGGCGGGGCAGCGGGGTGCGCGCCGGTTCGGGCGGCATTTCCCCCAGAAGCTGCACCAGATTGTCCCAGCCCTTGCGGGCGCGGGTGACCAGCGGCCACTGCCCGATGGCGGTTTCCACCGGGGCCAGCGCGCGGCCCATCAGGATCGACCCCGCGATCATCGCGCCGGGGGTCAGCTGCCCCTCCAGCACCAGATAGGCGCCAAGGCCCAGCATGGCGGATTGCAGGAACAGCCGGAAGGTCTTGGTCGAGGTGGTGAAGGTGCCGACCAGATCGCTGGTGGTGATCTGCCCCTCCAGCGAGTCGCTGCGGGCCTTTTCCCAGCGTTTGAAGGCGGCGGTGCGCATGCCCATGGCCTGCACCGTTTCCGCATCCTGCCGGATCTGGTCCGAGGTCTGTTCGGCCACCAGCATCTGCCGGTTGGATTTCAGCGTCGGGTTGCGGGTCATCACCTGGTTCAGCACCGTGACCACGATCAGCACCAGCCCGCCCGCGATGGCAAGATAGCCCAGCCACGGGTGGAAGACAAAAATCCCCGCGATGAAAAGCGGGGTCCACGGAATGTCGAAAATCGCCATCAGCACCGGCGAGGACATCAGCCGCTGCACCGATTCCAGATCCTTGAGCCCGGAGGAGGACAGCTCGTCAGGCTTCACCGCCGCGCGCCGCATCACGGCGTCAAACACGCGCAGATCCAGCGCGGACTGGAAGCGGGCGGCAACGCGGCCCATGATCCGGCCCCGCGCATAGTCGAGAAGCCCCATCATGCCGTACAGAAACACCACCAGCACCGACAGCGCGATCAGCGTCGCCTCAGAGCGGGAGCCGAGCACGCGGTCATAGACCTGCAGCATGTAAAGCGGTCCGGTCAGCATCAGCATGTTGACGAAGAAACTGAAAATGCCGACGGTCCAGTAATAGGGGCGGCTTTGCCTGCGGGCGGCGGCCAGTTCGTCGCGGCCGGCGGTCTGGGATCTGTTCTGCATGAGCGTGGGTCCGCTCTCCATGTCTTTTTTCAATGTCCCGACGGGGGCTCCGCAGGGATGTTCGGTCGCGATGGCCTGTCGCTCTTGCGACACGGATCAAGGCCAACACCCGCCGGTGGCTTGGGCCTCGGGCCGTTTCGAATTATGAGGGCCTTGTACAGCATGATCGGATTTTTCCAATGCGAATTCCTATGGCGGTATACCTGACCCGGGCCCGTGCGGGCGTCGCTCTGGCGGGGCTGCTGGTCGCGCTGGCGGGCTGTTCGGTGCCCGGCCCCGGAGAGGCCCCCGACGGCATCCATGACCCGCAGGAGGCCACCAACCGCCGCATCCATGCCTTCAACAAATCGCTGACCGGCGGGGCCGGGCAGGGCGGTGGCGTGATCGCCGCCATTCCGCAGCCGGTGAAGGCGGGGGTGACCAATTTTGCCGACACCGCGTCGCTGCCGCAGACCGTGGCCAACCAGATCCTGCAGGGCCGTCTGCTGCGCGCCTCGCGCAACACGCTGCGGTTCACGGTAAACGCCACGCTGGGGCTGGCGGGACTGTTCGACGTGGCAAGCCCGCTGGGCCTGCCCGAAGACGAAAGCGATTTTGGCGAAACGCTGTATGTCTGGGGCCTGCCCGAAGGCGCCTATATGGAACTGCCGGTGCTGGGGCCGTCCACCGAACGCGATGCGGTGGGGCGGTTCGTCGATCTTTTCACTGATCCGCTCTATTATCTGCTACCCAGCCCCGACCGTTACTACGGCACCGGCGCGCGCGTGGCGGCAAAGGTCATCAAGCTGGATGATTATGGCGACCAGATCGACGCGCTGATGAATGACAGCGCCGACAGCTACGCGCAGCTGCGGCTGATCTGGCTGCAGAACCGGCGCTTTGAACTGGGCGATGACCGCGCGGGGGGCGAGGACTATATCGACCCCGAAGCGCTTGATACGGAGGGATTCTGATGACGCATCATTTCACCCGGCGCCAGCTTCTGGGCTCTGCCCTGTCGCTGGCCCTGATCGCGGCCCTGCCCGGCGCGGCGCTGTCCGCCACCGAGGCCGAGGCGCGCGGCCTTGTCGACCGGCTGGTGGCCGACATCAACGCCGTGATCACCGCCGGGAAATCCGAAGCGGCGATGATCGCGGATTTCGAGCGGATCTTCATCACCTATGCCGACATGCCCTATATCGCCGCCTATGCGCTGGGGGCGGACGGGCGCCGCGCCAGCCCCGCGCAGAAAAAGGCGTTCTCCGCCGCTTTCCAAGGCTATGTGGCGCGCAAATACGGCAAGCAGTTCCGCAAGTTCATCGGAGGCCGGATCGAGGTCAACGGCGCCTCGAAGGTCAAGAACGCCTATCAGGTGTCCACCACCGCCTATCTGCGCGGGCAGTCGCCATTCGAGGTGACGTTCTTTGTGGGGGAAAAATCGGGCCGGTTTTACAACATGTATATCGAAGGCGTGAACATGCTGCTGACCGAACGGACCGAAATTGGCGCCATGCTGGACCGCCGCCGCGGCGATCTGGACGCGATGATCCGGGATCTGGCGCAGGCGGGCTGAGCCCGCGAGGCGGATCCCCCAAATGCAAATCGCGCCGCAGATGCGGCGCGATCAAAATCATCAGGTCGGGCTGAAAGCCCTGACGCGGTTCAGGCCAGAGCCAGATCGCGTGCCGATTCACGACCGTCACGGCCGGTTTCGATCTCGAACGTGACCTTCTGGCCGTCCGGAAGATGCGAAATGCCCGCGCGCTCAACGGCGGAGATGTGGACGAAGATGTCCTTGTTGCCGTTTTCGGGCTGGATGAAGCCGAAGCCTTTGGTCTGGTTGAACCATTTCACGGTGCCGTTGGCCATCGTGATGTTCCTTCTTAGATGTTGCTGCCCGCAGTATGCGACAGCCCGGCTGGTCAGTTCGATAGCAGACTGAGGCCGGTGAAGGATACAGGATGCAGCATGAATAACGTAGCGACTCTGTCTTTACAGGAGAAATCCCGAATCAGCAATGCCCGGAGCCGGATTTCTCGGGCGGGCCGGCGGGTCCGCGGCATTTCGCCTGTCACCCGCCGGTTCCCTGTCTCAGTCGCGGGGCCCCAGCAGGTCGCGCAGCACCTGCTGGATGATGTTGTCGCGCTGCTGCCGTTCCGGGTCGGGGGCCTGCTGGCTGACCTGCGGCTGCGGCGGGGCCACCGGCTCCGGTGCGGCGGGGGCAAGATCGGGCAGGGGGTTGGCGGGCAGGCCTTCATGCACGCGCACCATGGTTTCCTTCCAGATCTCGGCGGGCAGGCCGCCCCCGGTGACGCCGGTCAGCGGCGAGTTGTCATCATTGCCCATCCAGACCCCGGTGACGTAGTCGGCGGTGAAGCCGATGAACCACGCATCCCGCGCGTCGTTGGAGGTGCCGGTCTTGCCCGCCGCCTCGCGGTCGGGCAGGCGCGCGCGCTGGCCGGTGCCTTCGGTCAGGACATGCTCCAGCATCCAGATCAGCTGACCCGCCGCCTCGGGCTGGATCACCCGTTCGCGGATGCCGCCGCCAGTGCCCATCAGCGGGGTGTCATCCCCCTTCAGCCGCAGATCGACCAGACCGTAAGGCGTGACGGCGGAGCCGCCGTTGAGAATGCCCGCATAGGCCCCGGTCATTTCCAGCAGCGAGGCCTCGGACGTGCCAAGCGCCATGGCGGGGGTGTTCTGCAGTTCCGACTGGATGCCGAAATCATAGGCCACCTTGTGGACCAGATCGCGGCCCACGTTTTCCGAGATCTTGATCGCGGGGATGTTCAGCGAATTGGCCAGCGCATCGGTCAGCGTGACGCGGCCCTTGTAGGATTTGCTGTAATTCTCGGGGCACCACTGGCCGGATCCGGCGATGTTCATGCAGAACGGTTCGTCCACCACCGTGTCATAGGGGGAATGGCCCAGTTCCAGCGCGGTGGCATAGATGAAGGGCTTGAACGCCGAGCCGGTCTGCCGCTTGGCCTGCGTCGCGCGGTTGAACACGCCAGAGACGCCGGTCTTGCGCCCGCCCACCATGGCGCGCACGGCGCCATCGGCGGACATGACCACGATCGCGGCCTGCGCGTTGGAGCCTTCGCGCACCTTGTTGTCATAGACCGACCGCATCGCCGCCTCGGCTGCGGCCTGCAGCTTGGGGTCGATCGTGGTGCGGATCACCACGTCCTCCATGGTGTCGCGGGTCAGGAAATCCGGGCCGGTGGACATCACCCAGTCGGCGAAATAGCCGCCCGCGCGCCGGTCGGCATCATCCGACAGCGACGCGGGATTGGCCTGCGCGCGCTGTTCCTCCTCGGCGGTCAGATAGCCCTGATCCCGCATCAGCCGCAGCACCGTGGCGGCACGGGCGCGCGACCGTTCAAGGTCATTGGTGGGCGACAGGCTGGACGGGGCGGACAGCAGGCCCGCGATGATCGCGGCCTCCTGCGGCTGAAGTTCTGCGGCATGTTTGCCGAAATACCGCTCTGACGCCGCCTCTGCCCCATAGGCCCCGGCGCCCATATAGGCGCGGTTGAGATAGATCGACAGGATGTCGTCCTTGGAATACTTGGCCTCCATGGCCATGGCGAACAGCGCTTCCTTGCCCTTCCGGGCCAGCGTGGTCTCGCGGCATTCGGCGACATAATCCGCCTCGGTCTCCCAGACATCGGGATCAAAGGTGGTGCCAAGGCACAAAAGCTTCGACGTCTGCTGCGAAATGGTCGACCCGCCATGGCCCGACAGCGGCCCGCGCCCTTCGGACAGGTTGATGCGCACCGCCGAGGCGATGCCGCGCGGCGATACGCCGAAATGCTGGTAAAACCGCCGGTCTTCGGTGGCGATCACCGCATTGCGCAGATGCGGCGACACGCTGGTGGCAGTGACGGGGCCGCCGAACTGGTCGCCGCGCCACGCGAAGATCTCGCCGTTATTGTCCATGAGCGTGACCGAGCCGCGCGCGCGCCCGTCCAGAAGCGCCTCCAGCGGCGGCAGCTTGGTGTAATAGTAGCCCACGCCTGCGGCCAGCAGCAGCAGCGCCACGGTGCCCACCCGCCATGTCACCGTCCAGAGGATACGGACCACCCAGCGGAACAGCCCCAGCACCAGCGCCACCAGCGGGTTGCGCCGCGATGGGGGCTTGCGGCGCGCGGGTCTGCGCCCGGAGCCGTTGCCGCCTCCCGAGGCGGGTTTGCGAGACCCCTTGTCCGGGGAACCCGACCCCGTGGATTTGGAGGATGTCGCCGTGTAGCGGCGATCGGCCACCAGCCGGCCTTTGCCACGCCCTGAATCACTCATATGCCTCTGCCCGGCCCGTTTTGTTTTGTTTTGCCGCAAGATAGCTGGTTTGGGGCGGGATGTTGACCGGGAAACCACGGGAATGGTGACTTTTTGGTGTGCTCATTGTGTGTGCATCAGGGGAAAATATGCCCGTTTTTTGCTCCGCAGGGGGTCCCGCCCGCCCCGGTTCCCGGCTGTTTCCTTCCCAAAAGCGCGGCTCGGCGGCTTTCTGCCTGTGCACAATGCAGGCAGCGCTTGCCAGAACCGAAAGGGACCAAGGTGAAACTGATCATTGCGACGATCAAGCCGTTCAAGCTGGAGGAGGTGCGCGAGGCGCTCACCGCCATCGGCGTGCGCGGCATGATGGTAACGGAAATCAAGGGCTTCGGCTCGCAGTCGGGGCATACCGAGATCTACCGTGGTGCGGAATACGCGGTGAACTTCGTTCCGAAGATCAAACTGGAAATCGTGGTTGCGGCCTCGATGGCCGATCAGGTGGTGGAGACCATCATGAAGACCGCGCAGACCGGCAAGATCGGCGATGGCAAGATCTTCGTGCTGGATGTGCTGCAGGCCGTGCGGGTGCGGACCGGCGAGATCAACGCGGACGCGCTCTGACCGCCGCGGAACGACAGATAGGGACAAATCAGATGAAATTTCTCAAGACCCTCGCTCCGGTTGCCGCGCTGATCGCGCTGCCGAGCCTCGGGCTGGCGCAGGACGACGCGCCGGCCCCCGGCGTGAACGCCGCGACCGACACCGTCTTCATCTTCAACTCGCTGCTGTTCCTCATCGGCGGGTTCCTCGTGTTCTGGATGGCCGCTGGCTTCTCGATGCTGGAAGCGGGCCTCGTGCGGTCCAAGAACGTGACCATGCAGCTGATGAAGAACGTGGCGCTGTTTTCCTTTGCAGCCATTTTCTATTACCTGATCGGGTATAACCTGATGTATCCGCTGGGCACCTGGGGCATCGAGGGCATCCTGTCCGGCGTCTGGGGCCCTGCGGTTCTTGAAGCCGTCGGCGTGACCGCCGATGCGGCGGATGACTATTCCTACGCCTCCACCGGCTCGGACTTCTTCTTCCAGCTGATGTTCTGCGCCACCACTGCCTCCATCGTGTCGGGCACGCTGGCCGAGCGCATCAAGCTCTGGCCGTTCATGATGTTCATCGTCGTGCTGACCGCGATCATCTACCCGCTGCAGGCGTCGTGGAAATGGGGCGGCGGCTTCCTTGACGAAGCAGGCTTCCTCGACTTCGCAGGCTCCACCGTCGTGCACTCCGTGGGGGGCTGGGCCGCTCTGGCTGGCGCGCTGCTGCTTGGCCCGCGGATCGGCAAGTACAAGGATGGCCGCGTGACGCCCTTCCCGGGCTCCAACCTCGCGCTCGCCACGCTGGGCACGTTCATCCTGTGGCTGGGCTGGTTTGGCTTCAACGGCGCGTCGCAGCTGGCGATGGGCACTGTGGGCGACGTGGCAGACATCAGCCGCATCTTCGCCAACACCAATGCCGCCGCCGCAGGCGGGGCCGTGGCAGCGATGATCCTGACGCAGCTGCTCTACAAGAAGCCTGACCTGACCATGGTGCTGAACGGCGCGCTGGCCGGTCTGGTGTCGATCACTGCCGAACCTCTGACCCCGACGCTGGGGGCCGCGACCCTCATCGGCGCGATCGGCGGCATCCTCGTGGTCTTCGCCGTGCCCTTCCTCGACAAGATCAAGATCGACGACGTCGTGGGCGCCATCCCGGTCCACCTCGTGGGCGGCATCTGGGGCACGCTGGCCGTGGTCTTCACCAATGGCGACGCCACCCTTGGCGCCCAGCTTTACGGCATCGTCGTGGTCGGCATCTTCACCTTCGTCGTCTCCTTCGTGCTGTGGTTCATCCTCAAGATGGTGGTCGGCATCCGGGTTTCCGAAGAAGACGAGATCAACGGGCTCGACATGGCCGAACTGGGCATGGAGGCCTATCCCGAGTTCTCCAAAGGCTGATCTCCTCCTTCCCGTCAGCCTTTTGTGACCAACTGCCCGGGCGTTCGCGCCCGGGTTTTTTGTTGCCCCTGCGGAAAGGAAGGAAGGGGGGCTCTGCCCCCCGCGCGCGCTGCGCGCTCCCCCCGGGATATTTCGGGTCAGAAGAAGCGACAGCGTGTTCTGAGCCTTCTTCTGACTGCAAATATCCCGGGGGAGTCCGCGCCAGCGGACGGGGGCGGAGCCCCCTCTGCATTTGCCCCGATTGCCGCGCGGTCAGCCGCGCGGGTGCAGGCGGTCGTAGCGCTGGCGGGCCACGTCTTCGTCGCGGGCGGCCTTGCGGTCGGCGGCCAGCGCCGTTTCCACAAATCCCAGATGCATGGCCACGGCGGCGCGGGCGGCTGCGGCATCTCGGGCCTGCAGCGCGGTGTTGATGGCGCGGTGCTGGTCCAGCAGCGCGTCGCGGGTGCTGCGCTGGCGGAACATGATGGAGCGGTTGTAGAAGACGCCTTCGCGCAGCAGCTGATACATCGACCGCATCATGTGCAGCATGATGACGTTATGGCTGGCCTCGATGATGGCCAGATGGAAATCCGCGTCCAGTTGCGCTTCTTCGGCGGGATTGCGTTTCTGATGCGCGGCCTCCATCCGGGTGAAGAGCGTGTCGATCACCCGGAGGTCGGAGTCGGTGCCATGGGTCGCGGCGCGTTCGGCGGCGAGCCCTTCCATGTCGCGGCGGAAGCTCAGGTAATCGAACACCGCCTCGTCATGATTCGCGAAAAGCTGGATCAGCGCGTCGGAAAAGGCCGAGCCCAGCACCTCGGTCACGAAGATCCCCGACCCCGCCCGGGTTTCCAGCAGGCCGCGCGCCTGCAATTCGGCCACCGCCTCGCGCAGCGACGGGCGGGACACGCCCAGCCGTTCCGACAGGTCGCGTTCGGCGGGCAGCCGTTCGCCGGGGCGCAGGATGCCGCGCAGGATCAGTTCCTCGATCTGGCGCACCACCGCGGCGGCGAGTTTTTCGGACATGACGGGTCGGAAGGGCATCTTGAGGATCCTGACGGGAATTGGTCAGATCATATGACCACGCCCCCGGCGCGGCAAGCGGTGCGGGCTCACCAGCGGCGGAGCGCGTCTTCGTCCTCGTCCTTGGCCGCAACCCAGGCCTCGCCCGCGGTGCCGCTTTCCTTCTTCCAGAACGGGGCGCGGGTCTTGAGGTAGTCCATCAGGAACTCCGCCGCCTCGAAGGCGTCGCGGCGGTGCGGCGCGGCGGTGGCGACCATCATGATGCGTTCTCCCGGTGCCATCCGCCCGTAGCGGTGGATCACCAGCACGTCGCCCAGCGACCAGCGGGCGCGGGCCTGTTCGGCGATCTTTTCCAGCGCGCGTTCGGTCATGCCGGGGTAATGTTCGATCTCCATCCCCGCCAGCGTGCCGGTGCCGTCGCGCACCGTGCCGGTGAAGGTGACCACGGCGCCCATGTCGGTGCGGCCGCTGGCAAAGGCATCGGCTTCGGCGCCGAAGTCGAAGGGGGCTTCGGTCACGACGATCCGCATGGCTCAGCCCCCCGTCATCGGCGGAAAGAACGCCACTTCGCGCACCCCGGCCAGCGGCGCGTCAAAATCGGCCAGATCCTGATCCAGCGCCACGCGCAGCGCCGACAGGTCGGCAAAGGCCGCCGCATAGCGGTCCTCGCGGGCGCGCAGTTCGTCGACCAGTTCGGCGACGGTGGCGGCCTGCGTGTCGATGCGTTCGCGGGGCAGGCCGATGCGTTCGCGCACCCATGCAAAATAGAGCAGATCCATCAGCGGTCCTCCCTCAGATGCGGCAGCGCCTTGGTGAAGTAATCCCAGCCTGTGACCAGCGTCAGCGCGGCGGCGATCCAGAGCAGGGTCAGCCCCAGATGGCCGGCCCATTCCATGCCGGTTTCCTTCCAGCGCAGGCCGTGGGTGTCGGGGGCGCCACCCTCCATCACCTGCGCCGCGGCGGCGGGGTCGATCCCGTCCAGCGACAGGGCAAGGTAATGTTCGAACATGCCTTGGGCAAACAGGGTGGCAATGGCGATCATCTGCAGCGTGGTCTTCCACTTGGCGAGCTTCGTGACCTTCAGCGTGCCTGCCGTGTCGCCCAGATATTCGCGCAGGCCCGACACGAACACCTCGCGGAAGAGGATGAAGGTGGCAGGCAGCACCAGCCAGGGCGACATGGAGGAATAGCCCACAATGACCATCAGCGCGATCACCACCATGGCCTTGTCGGCGATGGGGTCGAGCATGGCGCCAAGCTTTGATTCCTGCCCCCAGAGCCGCGCCAGATAGCCGTCGAACCAGTCGGTGACGGCGGCGGCGACAAACAGCGTAAGGGCGAACCAGTCCGCCCATGGGCGCTGGAAATACAGGAACATCACCGCAAGACCCGGCGCAGCGAGCAGGCGGAGCGCGGTGAGGATGTTGGGTATGGTCCAGCGCATGGCCGATACCTAGCGCGCTTTGCCCGGACAGGGAAGATGCCGCGGGGCAGATGGCGGGGGCTGCCTGTTATCCATGCGACGCCCGGCGCGCCAGCCGGTCGACAAACAGGGCGCGGGCGGCGGGCAGGGGGCGGTCGCGCAGGTCGCGGGCCATGTGATGGTCCAGAAAATGGCCGGTGGTGCCAAGCGCCGTCACGATTTCGGCATCGGGGGCGGCGCCCTGTCCCAGCAGCACCGGCGGCAGTGGCAGCAGGCGGCTGGCCCAGTCCCCGGCGCCCTGCCGCGACACCGCACGCCCGCTGCGGGGCGAGACATAGGCCAGCCCTTCGGTCCCGCCGGTGACCGCGCAGGCCGCAAGATCAAGGCCAAAGCCCATCTCCTCCAGCAGGGCCAGTTCCCAGCGCAGATAGGCCAGCGGCCAGAGCTCGGGCTGGCCCAGCAGATCCAGCAGCGATTCCGTGCGGGCATAAAGGGCGGGATGCGGTTCGCGTTCGGGCAGGCAGAAGCCGAGCAGCGCGCAGACCGCCTGCAGCCCGGCCAGCGCCAGCGGATCGGCCATGGCGATGGCGGCCCTTGACCGCTGCGGTTCGGCGGAGAAATTGCCCATCTGATCCTCCAGCCGGGCGCGCCATGCCAGATCCAGCTGTGCGCCGGGCTGCAGCGTGGGCGCCAGCCTGCGCGAGCCGCCGCCGCGCATCACCCCCATGTGCCGCCCGCGGCTGGGGGTGAACACGTCGAGAATGGCCGAGCTTTCGCCATGCCTGCGGGCCGAAAGAAGAATGCCGGTGTCGCGCCAGTCCATGGCGGCACTCTGGGGGCTGGGCGGCGCGGCGTCCAGCCTGACGCGACGGTGATGCGGCGCGGGCGCGCGGAGGCTTGACCTTGCGCGCGCGGCAGGGCGGAATTGCGGGATGATGATGATGACCCCCGTGCTTTACCGGCTGACCGCCGCGCTGATCGCTGCCCTTGCGCTGGGGTCGCTGGCGCTGCAGCTGCATCTGGGGCTGGAGCGCTGGCCGGGCCGCACGCTTTGGGTCGAAAGCTGGCGGATGGGGCGCTATTTCACCGTCCTGACCAATCTGCTGCTGGGGCTGAGCTGTGCCGCCATCGCCTTGGGCTGGCGGGCGCGCGACAGCTGGCTGGCCGGTCTGGTGCTGTGGATCGGCATTGTCGGCATCGTCTATCACGCGCTGCTGGCCCGCGAGCTGGAGGGGCTGCGCCGGCTGGCCGATGCGGGGCAGCACACGGTGGTGCCGCTGCTGACGCTGCTGTGGTGGATGATGTTTGCGCCGAAACGGGGTCTGGCGCCCCGCCATGCGGTCTGGTGGCTGTCATGGCCCGCGATCTATGTCGCTTATGCGCTGATCCGGGGCGAGATCGACGGGCGGCATCCGTATTTCTTTGTGGATCCGCCGCTGATCGGCTGGCCTGCCGTCGGGCTGTGGGTGCTGGGTCTTGGCGCGGCTTTCTGGAGCGCGGGGCGGGCACTGGTGGCGCTGGGGCAGTGGCTCAGCCGTCCATCCCCTCCAGCAGATGCCGCCCCTGACGGTCCTCGATCTCGATGACCCACAGATCGGGGTCAAAGCTGCGCTGCCGGGTCACGGCGGCATCCACCTCGCGTTCCGGCCCTTCGGCCAGCACGGTCCAGCGACGGCTGTCCAGCACCAGATCCCATTCGCGCACGTAGGCGCGGGCCTGACCGTCCAGCGTGGCAAGCTTGACCAGCACCGCGCCCGCCGTGGCATCGCCGCGCGCGGTCACATAGGCTGGAATGTCGGCCAGAGACAGGTGGCGCAGATAGGCGCCGACCCAGACATGGGTGACAAGCCGGGGTTCAGGCATTTCCGTCGCGGAAATTCAGCCCCATCTCGTTGTAGCGCTCCGCCTCTTCCAGCCAGTTCTCGCGCACCTTCACCTGCAGGAAGAGATGCACCTTGCGGCCCAGAAACTCCTCCAGCTCGGCGCGGGAGGCCTGGCTGATCGCCTTGATCGTCTCGCCGCGATGGCCGAGCAGGATGCCCTTGTGGCCGTCACGGCTGACATAGATCACCTGATCGATGCGGGCCGAGCCGTCATCGCGTTCCTGCCAGTGTTCGGTTTCCACCGTCAGCTGGTAGGGCAGTTCCTGATGCAGGCGCAGCGTCAGCTTTTCCCGGGTCATTTCCGCCGCGATCATGCGCATGGGCAGGTCGGCGATCTGGTCTTCGGGGTAAAGCCACGGGCCTTCGGGCACTTCTTTCGCCAGCCACTGCCGCAGGTCATCCACGCCATAGCCGCGTTCGGCAGAGATCATGAAGGTCTTGGCGAAAGGATATTTGTCGTTCAGCGCCTGCGACAGCGCCAGCAGCGACTCTGCCTTGACGCGGTCGATCTTGTTGATGGCCAGCGCCACCTTGGCGCCGCGCGGCAGCTGGTCGGCCAGCGTGGCAAGGATGCGCTCCACGCCCTCGACCAGCCCGCGATGCGCCTCGACCAGCAGGACGATGACATCGGCATCCGAGGCGCTGCCCCATGCGGCGGCGACCATGGCGCGGTCCAGCCTGCGGCGTGGCTGGAACAGCCCCGGCGTGTCGACAAAGACGATCTGCGCGTCGCCTTCCATGGCCACGCCGCGGATGCGGGTGCGGGTGGTCTGCACCTTGTGGGTGACGATCGACACCTTGGCCCCCACCATGCGGTTGGTCAGGGTGGATTTGCCCGCGTTGGGCTCTCCGATCAGGGCGACGAATCCGGCGCGTGTGGTCATTTGGGGGCTTCCCGGTTCTGATGATCCACGGGCTTTACAGCATCCGGAGGCGGCGGACCAGTGCGTGTGTCCCGCAGAAGCGTATAGACCCCGCTGGCCACGATCAGCGCGCCGCCCGCCAGTGTCCAGAGGTCAGGCCGTTCGCCGAAGAACACGAAGGCAAAGACCAGCGCCACCAGCAGCCGCGAATAGCGGAAGGGCGCCACCACCGACACGTCGCCGCTGCGCATGGCGCGGGTCAGCGCGGTATAGGCGGCAACCCCCACCACGCCGGTCAGCAGCAGGCGGCCCCATTCGGCGGGCAGGGGCAGGCGCGGCGGGGCAGGGTCAAGCGGCAGCAGCAGCAGACCCGCCACGGTGACCACGGCAAAGCCCAAGATCCCCAGCTGGCGCGAGGAGACGGCGGGTGGTGCTGCGCGGGTGAACAGGTCGCGCATGGCAAAGCCCACCATCCCCGCCACCGCCAGCAGCGCGTCGACACGAAAGGCCTCCGGCGTGGGGCGCAGGATCAGCAGCACACCCGCAAAGCCCACGGTCATGGCGATCCAGCGCCGGGGCCCGACCCTTTCCCCCAGCAGCAGGGCGGCGCCTGCGGTGACCACCAAGGGTGCCGCCTGCAGGATCGACGAGGTGACGGAAAGCGGGGTCCATGCCAGCGCCAGCGCGAAGAACAGCCGCCCCATGATCTCGAACCCGGTGCGCAGCAGCAGGCGGGGGCGGATCATGTCGGGGTGAAACACCGGCTCGCCCGCGCGCCATGTCAGCACCGCATAGATCAGCAGGCCCGACAGGCCGAAGATCGCGGTCGCCTCGCCGGGGGGCAGGGCAGGGGCCACGGATTTGAACAGGCTGTCTTCGACCGCGAACAGCGTCATGGCCAGAACCATGAACCCCGCGCCGCGCGCATTGGCGCTGATGCTCCGGCGCGGTGCGCCGGGGTCACTCACCGGCGGAGACCTGTTCAAGCAGGGCCGCAGCGGCCTCCTGTTCGGCCTTGCGCTTGGATCCGGCGGTGGCGGTGGCGGTCTCGCCAGAGGCAAGCTGCACCTCGATGGTGAAAACGGGCGCATGGTCGGGACCGGTGCGCGCGGTTTCCACATAGGCGGGGGGCGGCATCCGCCGCGCCTGCGCCCATTCCTGCAGCGCGGTCTTGGGATCGCGCGCGTCGGTGTCCACGGCGGCCACGCGGTCGCCCCAAAGCCGCAGGATCACGGCGCGGGCCGCGTCAAACCCCGCATCCAGATAGACGGCGGCGATCACCGCCTCCATCGCGTCGCCCAGAAGCGCCTGCTTGCGCCGCCCGCCCGACATCATCTCGGACCGGCCCAGCTTCAGCGCCGCGCCAAGGTCGATCGCCTGCGCGACTTCGGCGCAGGCCTCCTTGCGCACCAGCGTGTTGAAGCGCGGCGCCAGCTGGCCTTCAGAGGCGGCGCGGTCGCCCGCCAGCAGCGCTTCGGCCATCACCAGCCCCAGCACGCGGTCGCCCAGAAATTCCAGCCGCTGGTTGTCCTCGCGCCCGGGACCGGACATCGAGGAATGCGTCACCGCCCGGCGCAGAAGCTCTGGCCGGGCGAAACGATGGCCGATCCGCGTCTCGAGCGCCGTGATCTCGGCCGACCGTTTCACTGGATCTTCTCGAAGAAGCGGTCGCCGCGCCATGTCCAGAAATACAGCATGGAATTGCCCGCCGACGAGAACACCACCCGGTTGGCCTTGCCGATCAGGTTCTCGAACGGGACAAAGCCCACGCCGCCCGCCGCACTGGGCACCCGGCTGTCGGAGGAATTGTCGCGGTTGTCGCCCATCATGAAGTAATGCCCGGCGGGCACGGTATAGACGGGAGTGTTGTCCGACCCCTGCATCGCGATGTTGAGCACGTCATGCGCCACGCCATTGGGCAGGGTTTCGGTCCAGCGCGATTTTTCGCAGACGCCGCCATCGCCGACGGGGCCGTTTTCGCAGCGCGGACGCAGCTGCTGCGGACCCTGCGGGGCGGCGGTTTCGGTGAAGGTGCCGTTGCGCTCCATCTCGACGGGGACGTCATTGATGTGCAGCACGCCGTTGCGCACCTGAATCTGGTCGCCGGGCAGGCCGATCACCCGCTTGATGAAATCGCGCCCGGTCACCGGATGGCGGAACACCGCCACGTCGCCCCGGTCGGGCTCCGACCCGAAGATGCGGGTGTTGTCGCCATCCATCCAGCCGCAGATGTCCTTGGCGTCGATGTCGACCCCGACGGCGGGCAGATAGACCGAGGGGCAGGAGGCGTAGGAATAGCCATAGGACATCTTGTTGACGAACAGGAAATCCCCGATCAGCAGCGTGTCCTTCATCGACCCGGAGGGGATCCAGAACGGCTGAAAAAACAGCGAGCGGAACACCCCGGCGATGATCAGCGCCCAGAACACCGTCTTGACGGTTTCCCAGATCCCGCCGCCCGATTTCTCTGCCTTTGCCATGGACCTCTGCCCCTTTGTGCCTTGTTTCGCAGGCTTCATGGGCGGCAGGCGGGGCGGAGTCAAGCCGGGCTGCCGCGCGCTCACCGCGCCGTGCCCCGCGTCAGGCGGGTGGCAGGGGCCGAGCCTCGATCACCACGAAGGCCTGCGCCCATGGGTGATCGTCGGTCAGGGTCACATGGATGATCGCCTCGTGCCCCGGCGGGGTCATGGCGGCAAGCCGTTCCTGCGCCCAGCCGGTGACCTGCATCACCGGCTGGCCGGTGGGCAGGTTCGACACCGCCATGTCGCGCCACGCGATGCCCATGCGCAGCCCGGTGCCAAGCGCCTTGGAACAGGCCTCCTTGGCGGCCCAGCGTTTGGCATAGGTGCCCGCCACGTCATGCCGCCGCTCGGCTTTGCGCTGTTCGGTGTCGGTGAAGACCCGGTTGCGGAACCGGTCGCCGAACCGGTCCAGCGTCGCGGCGATGCGGTCGATATTCGCAAGGTCGGTGCCGATGCCAAGGATCACTCCTCGCGCGCCTCCACCCGCGACTCCGCCTGATTGACGGTCAGGTGCAGGGTGAAGGGCACAAACCCCGTGCCTTCGTAGCGCTGGCCCGGCAGTGCGATCTGCAGCCCGGTCGCGGGGTCATAGCGCGCCTGCGCGCCCACCAGATCCAGCGAGGACCAGCCCAGCCCGTCATCGCTGGTGACGAAGCGGCAGAGCCCGTAGCCGATTTCCGGATCGGGCAGGGTCACGACCAGATGCGCGCCGCAGCAGGCGGGCTCTTCCAGCAGCAGCGAGACCAGCGCCACGTCGCCATTGGCAAATTCCCGGGTGGCGCTGGCGAAGGGCCGCGCAAGGTTGCGCACATTGGCTTCGGGCCGGTCGCAGTCGGTGACTTCGGCTGCGGCGGCGGGCAATGCGGCACAGAGCGCCAGCGCCATGGCTGTGGTGCGGATCATGTCCGCGCCTCGTCCATCATGCGGCGCATTTCCGCGATGGCCGGACCAAGCCCGCGAAAGATCGCCTCGCCGATCAGGAAATGCCCGATGTTCAGCTCCATCACCTCGGGAAAGGCGGCGACGGGCTGCACTGTCTCGTAGGTCAGGCCGTGGCCCGCATGGACCTCCAGCCCCAGATCATGGGCAAAGCGTGCCATGTCGCGCAGGCGGGCCAGTTCGTCGTCGCGTTCCTCCAGCCGTCCTTCGGCATGCAGGTCGCAATAGGCGCCGGTATGCAGTTCGATGACCTGCGCGCCGATGCGATGCGCGGCCTCCACCTGCGGGCGGTCGGCGGCGATGAAGATCGACACGCGGCTGCCCGCCTCGCGCAGCGGCGCGATGAAATGCGCCAGCCGGTTTTCGTCGCGCGCGACGTCAAGCCCGCCTTCGGTGGTGCGTTCCTCGCGCTTTTCGGGCACGATGCAGACCGCGTGCGGCTTGTGGCGCAGCGCGATGGCCTGCATTTCCGGGGTCGCCGCCATCTCGAAATTCAGCGGCACGGTCAGCACCTGCATCAGCCCGTCGATATCGGCGTCGGAGATGTGGCGCCGGTCCTCGCGCAGATGCGCGGTGATGCCGTCAGCCCCCGCCTCCTGCGCCACCTGCGCGGCGCGCAGCGGGCAGGGATAGGCGCCGCCGCGGGCATTGCGCACGGTGGCGACGTGATCGATGTTGACGCCCAGACGAAGGCGGCCCGCAAAGGTGGTCATGGCAAAGCTCCGGGTTGCGATGGCCCGGAGCCTAGTCCGCGCCGCCGTCGCCGTCAGCCTGTTTCTTGCGATTTTTCAACGCGGCAAGCTTGTTTTTCAGCGCGCCCTTGCGGCGGTTCTGATAGGCGCGGATCACCGGCACCGACAGGTAATAGCAGACCAGCCCCGCCACGATGCCGGGCAGGATGCCGCCGATCAGATAGGGGTAGAACACCTCGTGATAGAAGGTCAGCAGCCGGTCCCAATGCACCGGCTCGCCCGCGATCATCGCACAGAGATTGTCCCACAGGCCCTGTCCCGCATCACCGAATTTCTGCAGCAGCGAACCGTGGTGCGGCGACCGCCGGTCGATGCCCAGCAGGAAATTCCCCGTCTCCAGCGCCACGATGCCGATGGGCACATAGGTCAGCGGATTGCCGAAAAACGTGCCCAGCAGGGCGGCAAGGATGTTGCCGCGCACAAGAAAGGCCAGCGTGGCCGCGACGATGAAGTGCAGCCCGTAAAACGGCGTGAAGGTGGTGAAGACCCCGGCAAAGATGCCGCGGGCGATTTTTTCAGGAGAATCGGGAAGGCGATGCAGACGATGCTGGATGTAACGCGCCGCGCGCCCCCAGCCACCTCGCGGCCAGAAGAACTGGAGCACGATCTTCCAGACCGGCCGTCTGTCGCGGCGCTTGAAGACCAAGGCGCCTTGCCCCCTCTATTCCGCAGCGGTCGCAACCGCCGTTAGGGATGGATCCCGCCTGCGGCTCACCGACGCCACATCGCTTTCGGCATCGAGCGCGGACATCACCGAATGCAGGTGCTCCGCGTCCCTCAGCTCGATATCCATCCGCAGTCTGAAGAAATCCGGTTTCCGGTCGATGAAGTGCAGGTCCGAGATATTGGCCAACCGCTCGCCGATCAAGGTGCAAATGCGCCCCAGCACCCCGGCGTCGTTGCCGATGGTCAATTCAAGCGTCACGTCATAGGCGGCGGGGTGGGTGCCTTCGGCCCAGTGCAGATCCAGCCAGCGGTCGGGCTGGTCTTCGAAACCCGCCAGCGCCTCGCAGTCGATGGCATGCACGAACACGCCCTTGCCGCGCTGGGTGATGCCCACGATGCGCTCTCCGGGCAGGGGCTGGCAGCAGCGCGCGCGGGTAAAGCCGGTGCCCGGCTCCATGCCGATGACGGCGCGATGCGCCTCAACCTGCGATTCGTCCGAGGGCGTCAGGTCGGGATAGACCGCATGCACCACCTGCCGCGAGGTGATCTCGGCGCTGCCGAGCCGGGCCAGAACCTCGCCCGCGTTTTCCAGCCGCAGCGTCTTGGCAGCCTTTTCCAGCACCTTGTCGGTGGCTTTCTTGCCGACATGTTCAAAGGCCGACCGCGCCAGTTCCGCGCCCAGCTTGATGAAGCGCTCGCGCCCGGCCTCGCGCAGCGCGCGGCGGATGGCGGTGCGCGCCTTGCCGGTGGTGGCGATGTCCAGCCATGTGCCCTGCGGGGTCTGGCCTTCGGCGGTGATGATCTCCACCGACTGGCCGTTCTTCAGCCGGGTCCAGAGCGGCACGCGGATGCCGTCCACCTTGGCGCCGACGCAGGCCGACCCGATGCGGGTGTGGATGGCATAGGCGTAATCCAGCGGCGTCGCCCCGCGCGGCAGCTTCACCACATCGCCCTTGGGGGTAAAGCAGAACACCTTGTCCGAATACATCTCGAGCTTCACCGCCTCGAGGAATTCGTCGTGATCCTCCTCGGCGTCGAACTGTTCGGTCAGCGAGGCGATCCAGCGCGCCGGATCCACGGCAAAGGGGTTTTCGGTGCGCACGCCGTCGCGATAGGACCAGTGCGCCGCCACGCCGGTTTCGGCCACGTCATGCATCTGGCGGGTGCGGATCTGCACCTCTACCCGCTTGCCGTCGCGGCCCGACACGGTGGTGTGGATCGACCGGTAGCCGTTGGATTTGGGCTGGCTGATGTAATCCTTGAACCGCCCCGGCACCGACCGCCAGCGCTGGTGGATCACGCCAAGCGCGCGGTAACAGTCCATTTCGGACCGGGTGATGACGCGAAAGCCGTAGATGTCGGAAAGCCGGGAAAAGCCCATGCCCTTTTCCTGCATCTTGCGCCAGATCGAATAGGGCTTCTTGGCGCGACCGAATACCTCGGCCTCGATATTCGCGGCCTCAAGCTCCGTGCGCATGTCGCCGGTGATGCGGTGGATCACGTCCCCCGCTTCTTTCTGCAGGTTGATGAAGCGCCGGATGATCGAGGCGCGCCCCTCGGGGTTGAGGACGCGGAAAGCCAGATCCTCCAGCTCCTCGCGCATCCACTGCATGCCCATCCGGCCCGCCAGCGGGGCGTAGATGTCCATGGTCTCGCGCGCCTTCTGCACCTGCTTTTCCGGGCGCATCGCCTTGATGGTGCGCATGTTGTGCAGCCGGTCCGCCAGCTTCACGAGGATCACCCGCAGATCCTTGGACATGGCCATGAACAGCTTGCGGAAATTCTCGGCCTGCTTGGTCTCGGAACTGGACAGCTGCAGGTTGGTCAGCTTGGTGACGCCATCGACCAGATCCGCCACATCCGTGCCAAACCGCTGCTGGATGTCGGAATAGGAGGCGCGGGTGTCTTCGATCGTGTCGTGCAGCAGCGCCGTGATGATGGTGGCATCATCCAGCTGCTGTTCGGTCAGGATCGCGGCCACCGCCACGGGATGGGTGAAATAGGGCTCGCCCGAATGCCGGAACTGCCCGTCATGCATCCGGCGGCCAAATTCATAGGCCTCGTGGATGAGCTTTTCGTTGGTTCTGGGATTGTAGTTGCGGACCAGTGCAACAAGGTCTTCCGCCGCGATCATGGGCGCCTATCCTTACCCGGCCCGCATCTGCTGGGCCGCGCCTCAGTTTTCGCCCTGAGCTTCCATCAGAGCGCGCAGCAGCTTTTCTTCGGACATGTCGTCTTCGGCGGGCTTGTCCGTTTCGGAGCCCATCAGCAGCGCCATGCTGTCTTCTTCGGGCTCGTCGACTTCGATCTGGGTCTGGTTCGACTCGATCAGCCGTTCGCGCAGCTCGTCAGCGGACTGGGTTTCCTCGGCGATTTCGCGCAGCGCGACAACGGGGTTCTTGTCGTTGTCCCGGTCCACGGTCAGATGTCCGCCCGCCGTAAGTTCACGGGCGCGATGGGCCGCCAGCATCACCAGTTCGAAGCGGTTGGGAACCTTGTCGACGCAGTCTTCTACCGTCACACGGGCCATGGGAGATCACCTTCGGGGTTGTCCGTCAGAAAGGGCACGTTTAGCGCGGCAGGGTCAGGAAGACAAGGCGAAAGCGATCACGGTGCCGCGTCCTGCAGGGGCACCACCGCGGCGCGATCGGCGGCGGGCAGGGCGCCGCACATCTCTGCCACGGACCGCCCCAGCAGCGGGTGCCGCCAGCCTGCGGCCACATCGCAGAGCGGCACAAGAACGAAAGCCCGGTCTTGCAGTCTTGGATGGGGCAGGATCAGCTCCGCCGGAGCGCGCTGCGCCTGTTCCGCCACATCCAGCGCGCGCCACGCCGCCTGTGTCGTTGCGTCAGGCAGCACGATTTCGCCGATGCCAATCAGGTCCAGATCCAGCGTCCGGCTGCCCCAGCGCGTGATCCTCTGTCGGCCAAATTCCGCTTCGGTCGCATGAAGCAGATCCAGCACCCCCGCAGGCGTTTCGGCACTATGTAGCACGGCGCAGGCATTGGCATAGTCCGGCCCCGCACCTGCCGGAAAACACGGCGTTTTGTAAATCCGGCTGCAGCGCCGCAGCGCCAGCCCGCGCCGGTGCAGCGCCGCCAGCGCCGCCTTCAGCGTGGCGGCGGAATGCCCGATCTCGGACCCGAGATTTGATCCCAAAGCGATGAGGATTTCTTGTTCTTTTGGCATAAATAAGGTATCCATGAGGCAATATTGGTCAGCTTGAAACCTTGACCAAAAACTTTACTGTTTGCTGACAGGGTGCCGGATATTTCACTCACTCACGGACCGCAGGCGCCCATTTGCTCGAAAGGACATTTGATGTTTTACAAGGACGAACGGCTCGCGCTGTTCATCGATGGATCGAATCTGTATGCCGCTGCAAAAGCGCTCGGGTTCGACATCGACTACAAACTGCTCCGTCAGGAATTCGTGCGCCGCGGCAAGATGGTTCGCGCCTTCTACTATACCGCATTGCTGGAAAATGACGAGTATTCCCCGATCCGTCCGCTGGTGGACTGGCTGCACTACAACGGCTTCACCATGGTGACGAAGCCCGCGAAGGAATATACCGACAGCCAGGGCCGCCGTAAGGTCAAGGGCAACATGGACATCGAACTGACCGTCGATGCCATGGAGCTTGCGCCGCGCGTGGATCACATCGTGCTTTTCTCCGGGGATGGCGATTTCCGCCCACTCGTCGAATCGCTTCAGCGTCAGGGCGTGCGCGTGTCGGTGGTATCCACCATCCGCAGCCAGCCGCCGATGATCGCCGACGAACTGCGCCGTCAGGCCGACAATTTCATCGAGCTTGACGAACTGCGCGAAGTCATCGGTCGTCCGCCGCGCGAACAGCAGGCGGAGCGCAACTTCGAGGTTGCAAGCTCGGGCAACTGAGCGACGGGAAGGGGAACCTTATGGGGATGAGGCTCCTTCCGCATGCTTGCTGAGACCGCCGCGCTAGGCGGTCTCTTTCTCGCGGCCTTCGGGGCCGCCACGATCCTGCCGTTCCAGTCGGAACTGGTGTTTGTGGGGCTGCAATTGCGCGGCACGCAGGCGCTGTGGCTGCTGGTGCTGGTGGCCAGCATCGGCAACACGCTGGGATCGGTCGTGAATTACGTTCTGGGGCTTGGGCTGGAACGCTACCGCCACCGCCGCTGGTTCCCGGTGACCGAGGCGCAGCTGGAAAAGGCCCAAGACTGGTATGCCCGCTGGGGCGTCTGGTCGCTGCTGCTGAGCTGGGCGCCGCTGGGGGACGGGTTCACCGTGGTCGCGGGGATCATGCGCACGCCGATCTGGCTGTTCGTGGCCTTGGTGGCGCTGGCCAAGACCGGGCGCTACATCATTCTGGCCTGGCTGACCGCGCTCACGCTGGGCTGACCGCCGGGCACTGGACCCCGCGCGTCCTTTTGCCTACCTGTTGCCGGACAGGAGACCGCCATGACCAAACCCGCCCTGACCCTTTACCTCGCCGCGCCGCGCGGCTTCTGCGCCGGTGTCGACCGTGCCATCAAGATCGTCGAACTGGCGCTGCAGAAATGGGGCGCCCCGGTCTATGTGCGGCACGAGATCGTGCATAACCGATTCGTGGTGGACGGGCTGCGCGCCAAGGGCGCCGTCTTTGTCGAAGAGCTGGAGGATTGCCCGCCCGACCGCCCGGTGATCTTTTCCGCCCATGGCGTGCCCAAGGCCGTGCCCGCCGAAGCCGCGCGGCGCGAGATGGTCTATGTGGACGCGACCTGCCCGCTGGTCAGCAAGGTGCATATCGAGGCGCAGCGCCACCACGAGGCCGGGCTGCAGATGATCATGATCGGCCATGCGGGCCATCCCGAAACCATCGGCACCATGGGCCAGCTTCCCGAAGGCGAGGTGCTGCTGGTGGAAACCGTGGCGGATGTCGCGCAGGTGCAGGTGCGCGATCCCGCGCGGCTGGCCTTTGTCACCCAGACCACACTGTCGGTGGATGACACCTCGGAAATCGTGGCGGCCCTGCAGGCGCGCTTTCCCGCGATCATCGGCCCGCACAAGGAAGACATCTGCTACGCCACCACCAACCGTCAGGAGGCGGTGAAGGCCATCGCGCCCGACTGCGACGCGCTGCTGGTGGTGGGGGCGCCCAACTCCTCCAATTCCAAGCGGCTGGTCGAGGTGGCGCGGCGCGCGGGCTGCGCCTATGCGCAGCTGGTGCAGCGTGCCACGGACATCGACTGGCGCGCGCTGGAGGGCATCCGCAGCATCGGCGTCACGGCGGGCGCCTCTGCCCCCGAGGTGCTGATCGACGAGGTGGTGCAGGCCTTCCGCGACCGCTACGATCTGACCGTGGATATGGTGGAAACCGCGCGCGAGGATGTGGAATTCAAGGTGCCGCGCGTGCTGCGCGTGCCCGCCTGATCCATGAGCCCCGCCATGCCCGTCCCCCGCGCCGCCCTGCTGCTTGCCCTTGCGGGTCTGCTGCCCTTCGTCTGGGGGGTGGCCACCGCGCTGTCGGACCCGCTTTACGAGGCCGCGCTGACCACGCTTGGCGGGCGCTTCGTGGCGCCCTATGTGCAGCTCAGCTATGGCACGGTGATCCTTGCCTTCATGTCGGGCGTGCTCTGGGGCTTTGCCGCCCGCGCGCCGGTCTCGGGCGGGCAGGCGGCGGTGGGCTACGGCCTGTCGGTGATCCCGGCGCTCTGGGCCTTTTTCATGGTGGGGGGCGGCCCGGTTTCCGCCGCGCTGAACCTGATCTTCGGCTTTCTGGGGGTGCTGCTGCTGGACTGGCAGTTCGCACGCTGGGGGCTGGCGCCGGGCTGGTGGCTGCGCCTGCGCGTGCCGATGACGCTGGCCGTGGTGGCCTGTCTGGGGCTGGGCGTGGTGACGTGATCCCGCGCCCCTTGACGCCCCCCGCGCGGCACGGCTAGGGCAGGCGGATGACCAGAATTTTTGCCTATACCGACGGAGCCTGCTCCGGCAATCCCGGCCCGGGCGGCTGGGGCGTCCTGCTGCGCGCCGTCGAGGGCGATGCCGTGGTCAAGGAACGCGAACTCTCCGGGGGCGAAGCCGCCACCACCAACAACCGGATGGAGCTGATGGCCGCGATCAGCGCGCTGGAATGCCTCGCCCGCCCGTCAGAGATCACGGTCGTCACCGACAGCGCCTATGTCAAGAACGGCGTCACCGGCTGGATCCATGGCTGGAAGAAGAACGGCTGGAAAACCGCCGACCGCAAGCCGGTGAAGAATGCCGAACTGTGGCAGCGGCTGGACGAGGCGCAGAAGCGCCATCAGGTGGTCTGGACATGGGTCAAGGGCCATGCGGGCCATCCCGAAAACGAACGCGCGGATGAACTGGCCCGCGCGGGCATGGCCCCGTTCAAGACCTGAGCCGATGGCCGCCGCCGCGCTGCTCGATTTCGCCTCGGTCCTGATCTTCGCGCTGACCGGGGCGCTGGTCGCCAGCCGCGCGCAGCTTGACGTGGTGGGCTTCGCCTTTCTTGCCAACCTCACCGCCATGGGCGGCGGCACCTTCCGCGACCTGCTGCTGGACCGCCATCCGGTGTTCTGGATCGCCGAACCGCTGTATCTGGGCGTGGCCACCGGGGCGGCGCTGCTGGTCTTCTTCACCGCACATCTGCTGGAAAGCCGCTACCGCACGCTGATCTGGCTGGATGCGGTGGCGCTGTCGGTGGCGGTGGCCGCAGGCGCGGGCATCGCACAGGCCGAAGGCGCCCCCGCCCCGGTGGTGCTGGTCATGGGGGTGATGACCGGCTGCCTTGGCGGTCTGCTGCGCGACGTGGTGGCCAACGAGGTGCCCCTGCTGCTCAAACAGGGCGAACCCTATGCCACCTGCGCGCTGGGGGGCGCGCTGGCGCTCTGGACCGCCACGGCGCTGGGGCTGGCGCCGGGCTTTGCCGCGCTGCTCTGCGCCGGGGTCACCTTTGCGCTGCGGGCCAGCAGCCTCGCCTTCGGCTGGCATATCCCGGTCTACCGCCCGCGCCCGCCCCGCCAGTAAGCGCGCGCGCCGCGGCGCCGCCTCCCGCCCCCTTCTTCTTGGCCAAAATATCCCGGGGAGCGCGAGGGGCAGCGCCCCTCGCCCTGCTTCGTACCGCGCCTCCGGCGCGAGGGGCAGAGCCCCTCGTCTTTACCCAGTGCCGCGCCTCCAGCGCGAGGGGCAGAGCCCCTCGCCCCGCCGCCTCACTGCAGATCGGCAAAGGCCTCCTGCAGGCGCCGTCCGGCCTCCTCGACGCGGGCGCGGGGGGTGGCGAAGTTGAACCGCAGAAAGTCCTCTCCCCCCGATCCGAAGGTGGTGCCGTGATTGGCGGCGATGCGCGCGCCCTGTTCGACGCGGGCGACAAAATCCGCAGGTGCCATGCCGGCGCCGGAAAAATCGACCCATGCCAGATAGGTGGCCTCCATCGGCATCGAGCGCAGGCCGGGGATTTCGTTCACCATGCCGTCAAACAGCCGCCGGTTGCCGTCGAGATAGCCGCAAAGCTCGTCGACCCAAGCGGCGCCTTCGGGGCTGTAGGCGGCGGTGGCCATGTGCAGGCCAAAGGAATTGGGCGAAATGCCAAGCCCGCCGATCACTGCGGCAAACCGCGCCCGCAGCGCCGGATCGGGGATGATGACATTGCCGGTATGGGATCCGGCGATGTTGAAGGTCTTGGTGGTGGCGGTCATCATCACCAGCCGCGCCGCACTTTCGGGCACGGCCACCGGCATGGGCAGGTGGCGATGGCCGGGCATGACCAGATCGGCGTGGATCTCGTCCGACACCAGCACCAGATCGTGCCGTTCGGCAAACTCCGCCACCGCCTGCAGCTCTTCGCGGGTCCAGACGCGGCCTCCGGGATTGTGAGGCGAACACAGCATCAGCAGCTTTTCCCGCCCGGTCATCCGCGCGTCATAGCTGGCAAAATCCATCTGATACCGGCCATCCTGCTGCACCAGCGGCAGCTCGCGCACCTCGCGGCCCGCAGCGGTGATGACGCGGGCGAAGGCGTGATAGACCGGGGTGAACAGCACCACCGCGTCGCCCGGATCGGTATAGGCCTGCACGCAGAGCCCGGTGCCGTTCACCAGCCCATGCGTGGTGAAGACATGCGCCGGGTCCAGATCCCAGCCGTGGCGCGTGTCCATCCACCAGCGGATCGCCTCCAGATAGGCGGCGTCATCGCCGAAATAGCCATAGATGCCGTGATCCAGCATCTGCTGCAGCGCCGCCTGCACCACCTCGGGCGGGCGGAAATCCATGTCGGCCACCCACATGGCCAGCCCGTCCTGCGGCGCCACGCCATACAGCGCCTCCATCTTGTCCCATTTGGCGCAATGGGTTCCCGTGCGGTCGATCACCTCGTCAAAGCGGCTGGTCATGGTCTGCGGTCCTTTTTTCCTCTGCCGCAGACGCTACCCGGCGGGGCGCGGGACGCAAGCCCCGGAAGCTTGCGCAGGGCGCAGGATTTGCCTAAGTGACAGGCCATGAAACGCGCCATCCTGATCCATCCCGACCCCCGCCTGAAAAAGGTCAGCGACCCTGTCCCCGACCTGTCGGACGATCTGCGCCGTCTGGCGGATGACATGCTGGACACCATGTATGACGCGCCGGGCATCGGGCTGGCCGCGCCGCAGATCGGCGTGCTGCAGCGGCTCATCGTGCTGGACTGCATGAAGCCCGATATCGGCGAGACGCCGCGCCCGCTGGTGATGTTCAATCCGCGGGTTCTGGCCGGATCGGACGAGAAAAACGTCTATGAAGAAGGCTGCCTGTCGATCCCCGATCAATATGCCGAGGTGACGCGCCCCAAGGTGGTGGATGTGGAATGGATCGACCGCGACGGCAATCCCCGCACCGAAACCTTTGACGGGCTCTGGGCGACCTGCGTGCAGCACGAGATCGACCATCTGGAGGGCAAGCTGTTCATCGATTACCTCACCCCGCTGAAACGCCAGCTGATCACCCGCAAGATGGTGAAGCTGAAACGCGACCGGGCCCGGGTATGAGCCTGCGCCCGATCCTGCGCTGGCCCGACCCGCGGCTGAGCCAACCCTGCGCCGAGGCAGTGCCGGGCCCCGAACTGGACGCGCTGATCCGCGACATGTTCGAAACCATGTATGATGCGCCCGGGCGCGGGCTTGCGGGGCCGCAGGTGGGGGCGATGCTCCGCGTCTTCGTGATGGATGCGGGCTGGAAAGATGGCGAGATGACGCCGCGCGCCTGCATCAATCCGCGCATCCTGTGGATGTCGGAGGAAACGGCAGTGGGCCCAGAGGGCTGTCTGTCCATTCCGGGCGTGACCGCGCAGGTCCGCCGCGCCGCCCGTCTCCGGCTGGGCTATACCGACCTTGACGGGGCGGCGCAGGAGGTGGACCTGCACGGGGCCGAGGCCATCGTGGCGCAGCATGAATATGACCATCTGGACGGGCTGGTGCATTTCGACCGGCTGGAGCCCGAGGTTCGCGCCGCGCTGATGGCGGATTACGGCGCGCTGCCATGACCGCGCGGCCCTGCCTGCCCTGGCCCGACGCGCGGCTGCGCACCCCCGCGCAGCCGGTGGCGGCGATTACCGACGAGATCCGCGCGATCTGGGCCGACATGATCGACACGATGGAGGCGATGCCCGGCGTCGGCCTTGCCGCGCCGCAGATCGGCGTGATGCTGCGGCTGGCGGTGGTCGATGCCTCGGACACGCGCGGACAGGCGCTGCGCATGGCCAATCCGGAGGTGCTGCATGCCAGCGTCAAGCTGCGCAGCCACGAGGAGGCCAGCCCGAACCTGCCCGGCGTTTCGGCCAAGATCGAGCGTCCGCGTGCGGTGACGGTGCGCTTCCTCAATGCCGAGGGCGAGACCGAGGAGCGCGATCTGGTCGGGCTCTGGGCCACCTCGGTGCAGCATCAGATCGACCATCTGGAAGGGCGGATGTATTTTGACCGCCTGAGCAAGCTCAAGCGCGACATGCTGCTGCGCCGGGCCCGCAAGGGCGCGCGCTAGGCGCGGCAGGCGACGGATCGGACTGCGCGGGAAGACAGAAGCGAGGGGCTCTGCCCCTCGCGCCGGAGGTGCGGAACTGGGAAAGGCGAGGGGCTCTGCCCCTCGCGCCGGAGGCGCGGCACGAAGCAGGGCGAGGGGCTCTGCCCCTCGCGCTCCCCGGGATATTTGGACCAAGAAGAACAGGGGAAGGGCAGCGGCATGCGCGTGATCTTCATGGGAACGCCCGAGTTTTCGGTGCCGGTGCTGGACGCGCTGGTGGCAGGCGGGCACGAGATTGCCGCCGTCTACTGCCAGCCGCCGCGCCCCGCAGGCCGGGGCAAGAAGGACCGCCCCTCGCCGGTGCAGGCGCGGGCCGAAGCGCTAGGTCTGCCGGTGCGGCATCCCGTCTCGCTGAAGGGGGCAGAGGCGCAGGCGGAATTTGCGGCATTTGGCGCCGAGGTGGCGGTGGTGGTGGCCTATGGGCTGATCCTGCCGCAGGTCGTGCTGGACGCGCCCGCGCGCGGCTGTCTGAACATCCATGCCTCGCTGCTGCCGCGCTGGCGCGGGGCGGCGCCGATCCATCGCGCCATCCTGTCGGGCGATGCCGAGACCGGCATCTGCATCATGCAGATGGAGGCGGGGCTGGATACCGGCCCGGTGCTGCTGCGGCAGGCGGTGGCGATTGGCGCCGAGGAGACCACGGGCGAGCTGCATGACCGGCTGTCGGCGCTGGGGGCGGATCTGATCGGCGTGGCGCTGGCGCGGCTGGACGATCTGGTGCCCGAGCCGCAGCCGGAGGCGGGGGTCACCTATGCGCAGAAGATCGACAAGGCCGAGGCGGCGCTGGACTGGACCCGTCCTGCGGCAGAGGTTGACCGGCTGATCCGGGGGCTGTCGCCCTTTCCCGGCGCATGGACCACGCATCAGGGCGAGCGGATCAAGCTGCTGGGGGCGCGGCTGGCCGCAGGCGCCGGCGCGCCGGGGGCGGTGCTGGACACGGGCTTTACCGTCGCCTGCGGCAGCGGCGCCGTGCAGGTGACGCGGGCGCAGCGCGCGGGCCGGGGCGCGCAGGAGGCGGAAAGTTTCCTGCGGGGGCTGCCGCTGGGGCCGGGGGACATGCTGGGCTGACCGGCATCTGTGCGCTGCTGCGGGGGCTGCTGCGCGCGGGGCGCGGTTGCGGGTGGGCCCGAGGGCGCTAGCTTGCCCATCGACACCGGAAAAGGAGCACGTCATGGGCCAGCTGATCGACGGCCGCTGGAGCGACCAGTGGTATGACACCGAAAAGACGGGCGGGAAATTTGTCCGGTCCGACACCGCCTTCCGCAACTGGGTGACGCCGGATGGCGCGCCGGGGCCCTCGGGCGAGGGCGGCTTTGCCGCCGAGGCGGGGCGCTATCATCTTTATGTCAGCTATGCCTGCCCTTGGGCGCATCGCGCGCTGATCTTTCGCGCCCTCAAGGGGCTGGAGGATCTGATCGAGGTCAGCGTGGTGCATCCCGACATGCTGTCCGACGGCTGGACCTTCGATCTGGATTTCCCCGGCACCACCGGCGACCGCCTGCACGGGCTGAGCTTCCTGCGCGAGGTCTATCTGCGCGCCGATCCGCAGATCTCGGGGCGGGTGACGGTGCCTGTGCTCTGGGACAAGAGCCGCGGCACCATCGTGTCGAACGAAAGCGCCGAAATCATCCGCATGTTCAACAGCGCCTTTGACGGGCTGACCGGCAATACCGATGATTACTGGCCCGAAGCGCTGCGCGCGGAGATCGAGCCGGTCAATGACCGCATTTATGACACCGTGAACAACGGCGTCTACAAGGCGGGCTTTGCCACAACGCAGGAGGCTTATGACGCCGCCGTGGTGCCGCTGTTCGAGACGCTGGACTGGCTGGAGGCACGGCTTGCCGGCCAGCGCTATCTGATGGGCGAAAGGCTGACCGAAGCGGACTGGCGGCTTTTTACCACGCTGATCCGGTTCGATATGGTCTATCACGGGCATTTCAAATGCAACCGGGCGCGGATCGTGGATTATCCCAGCCTGTGGGGCTATCTGCGCGAGCTGTATCAATGGCCCGGCGTGGCCGGGACGGTGCGGTTCGACCACATCACCCGGCATTACCATTACAGCCATGACACCATCAATCCGCACCGGATCGTGCCCATCGGACCGGATCTGGATCTGGAGGCGCCGCACGGGCGCGGCGGGCTCTAGACGGAGCGGCCCGCCGCCACGCGCTGCCCGGCGTAATGTTCGACCATGGCGGCCAGATCGGCGGGTTCGGTCTGGCTTTGCAGATAGGCGCAGGCATTGGCGCAGTGCCGGAAGATCGACCCGTCCGAAAAGAACGAGGTGTTGGTGACAAAGATCACCCGGCAGTCGGGGCGGCGGTAGCTGGCAAAATCGGCCACGGCCAGCGCGCTGCCGTGGTCCAGCACCAGATCCAGCACCATGATGGAAAAATCGCGCCGCTGCAGCAGCGTGGTGGCGCTGTCCTGATCATGGGCAATCGCCACGACCGCTCCCAGCCGTTCAAGATGCCGACGCCAGAGCGCCGACAGCTCCTTGCTGCTCTCGACGATGAGCACCTTCATTCCGACCTCCGCCGTCCCACAACCCCGTTTTCGCCCCAGCCTCACGTCTGTTTCTTTTCGTCGCCAACCCTAAACAAATGATTAATACTCTCGTAAACTTCGTGAACGAAATGCAAACAGCGCCTTCCTGCCGGTGCATTGGGCGGCACCCCGCCTGCCCGTTGCGCGCAGAAAGAGCGGTGTTAGGTTGCGGCACAACCAAGCAGATAGGTGGTCCATGCGCGCCCTGATCCTGAGCCTTGCCCTTGCGCTGCCTGCTCCCGCTCTGGCGCAGACGGTGCCCTGCGGCGGCGATTTTGCCGCCTTTCTGGACGGGGTGCGGGCCGAGGCGGTGGCGGCGGGCATTGATCCGCAGGCGGCGCAAAGCTTTGTGGCGGGGCTGCGGCCCGATCCGGCGGTGCTGCGCGCGGATCGCGGGCAGGGCATCTTTCAGGCGCCGTTCATCGAGTTTTCGCGCCGGCTGATCAGTCAGGACCGGCTGGACCGGGGCCGCCGCAAGGCGGAGGAGTGGGATGCCGTCTTTGACCGGATCCAGACCGAGCTGGGCATCGCCCCGGGGGTGCTGCTGGCCTTCTGGGCGTTCGAGACCGATTACGGCGCGGTGCAGGGCGAGTTCAACACCGCCAACGCGCTGGCGACGCTGGCGCATGACTGCCGCAGGCCCGGCCTGTTCCGGCCGCAGCTTCTGGCCGCGATGCAGCTTCATGCGCGCGGCGAATTCGACCCCGCCACCACCCGCGGCGCCTGGGCCGGAGAGATCGGCATGGTGCAGATGCTGCCGCGCGACATTCTGGAACATGGCACCGATGGCGATGGCGACGGGCAGGTGCAGCTGAAAACCTCGGTGCCGGATGCGCTGATGTCGGGGGCGGCGATGCTGTCCTCGCTCGGCTGGCGCCCGCGCGAGCCGTGGCTGCAGGAGGTGGTGCTGCCTGCCGATCTGGATCTGCGGCTGACCGGGCTGGAGGTGACGCGCAGCGTGGCCGAATGGGAACGGCTGGGCGTATCCGCGCGGCAGGGCGCGCTGGATGACGGGCGGCTGGAGGCCTCGGTGATCCTGCCGCAGGGGCGGGGCGGACCCGCCTTTCTGGCCTATCCCAACTTCCGGGTGTTTTTCGACTGGAACCAGAGCTTTACCTATGTGCTGACCGCCGCCTATTTCGCCACGCGGCTGGAAGGAGCGCCGGTCTATGACGCGGGCAGCCCGCAGCCGGGGCTGGACGGCGCGCAGATGAAGGCGCTGCAGCAGCGCCTGCAGGCGCGCGGCCATGACGTGGGCGAGGTGGACGGGATCCTTGGCGCGGGCACCCGCGCCGCCGTGCGGGCGGTGCAGGCGGATCTGGGCCTGCCGGTGGATGGCTGGCCCACCCCGGCGCTGCTGTCGGCGCTGTAGGATGGAACTTTTGCGCGGGCGGGAGCGTTGAATAAGATGAAGAAGTTTTTGATACCCGCCACCGTCATTGCCCTTGCCGCCGCCTGCCTGCCGCAGGACCGCCCCTCCGCCACCGTGCCCGAAGGCACCATTCCTGCCGCGCTGCAGGGCCAGTGGGGCCTTGTTGCCGCCGATTGCGAGCCGGGCCGCGACGATGCCAAGGGACTGCTGACGGTGGAGCCGGAGCGGCTGGTATTCTACGAATCCCGCGCCACCTTGGGCGAGGTGACCGAAGCCACCCCCAGCCGCATCGCCGCCCGGTTCAACTTCAGCGGCGAGGGCATGACATGGTCCCGCGACATCCTGCTGGAGCAGAGCGGCGACACCCTGACCCGCCGCGAAACCGGCGAGGGCGCAATCCCCGAGCCGCTGGTCTATACCCGCTGCCCGTGACGCGGCCTAGCCGGGGATGATCTCGAATTTCGTGACATCCACCATGCCGCGGTCGGTGATCTTCAGCGCGGGGATCACCGGCAGCGCCAGAAAGGCCAGCTGCAGGAACGGCTCTTCCAGCGTCACGCCAAGGCTGCGGGCGGCGGCGCGCAGGTCGGTCAGCCGGTCGCGCACCGCCTCGAACGGTTCAAGGCTCATCAGCCCCGCCACTGGCAGCGCCAGTTCCGCCAGAATCTGCCCGGCCTCGGCCACGACAAACCCGCCCTCGATTTCGGCCAGCCGGTTGGCGGCCAGCGCCATGTCGGCATAATCCGCGCCGACGCAGGCGATGTTGTGATGGTCGTGACAGACGGTGGAGGCGATGGCGCCGCGCTGCAGCCCGAATCCCCGCACGAAGCCGGTGGCGATGTTGCCGTTGCGCCCGTGGCGTTCCACCACCGCAATCCGCATCAGGTCGCGCGCGGGATCGGGGCGCTTGTCCCCGTCGCTGAGCGCGATGTCCTCGTGCAGATGATCGGTGAGGATCTGCCCCTCGCGGATGCCGATGACATCCGTGGCGGTGCGGTTGGCGGTGCTGCGGAAATCCTCCGCCCGCAGGTGCGGCGCATGCACGGACTGCCGCCCGACCTCGGGGATATGGCCCCGCGCGGCAAAGGCCGCCTGATCCACCCGCACCCCGCCCGCCAGAACCAGCTGCGCATGGCAGCCCTCCAGCGAGTCGACGGCCACGATGTCGGCGCGCTTGCCCGGCGCGATCATGCCGCGATCCTTCAGGCCGAAGGCTTCGGCGGCGGACAGGGTCGCGGCGCGATAGGCGGCAAGCGGCGGCGTGCCAAGGGCGATCAGGGTGCGGATCATGTAATCCAGATGGCCATGTTCGGCGATGTCCAGCGGGTTGCGGTCATCGGTGCACAGGCACATGTAGGGCGAGGTCCGTTCGTCCAGCAGCGGCTGCAGCGCGTGCAGATCCTTGCTGACCGAGCCTTCGCGGATCAGCACCCGCATGCCCTTGCGCAGCTTTTCCAGCGCCTCCTCGGCGCTGGTCGCCTCGTGTTCGGTGCGGATGCCCGCCGCCACATAGGCGTTCAGATCCCGCCCCGACAGCAGCGGGCAGTGCCCGTCCACATGCCCGCCCTCGAAGAGCCGCAGCTTGGCCATGGCCTGCGGATCGCGGAAGATCACGCCGGGATAGTTCATGAACTCCGCCAGCCCGATGCCCGAAGGGTGCCCGCGCAGCGCCGCGATGTCCTCGGCCAGAAGCTCCGCCCCTGCCGTTTCCATATGCGTCGACGGCACGCAGGACGACAGCTGCACCCGGATGTCCATCAGCGTGTGTTCAGAGGCCTGCTGGAAATAGCGGATGCCCGCCGCCCCCACCACATTGGCGATCTCATGCGGGTCGCAGATGGCGGTGGTCACCCCGCGCGGGGTCACGCAGCGGTCGAATTCGAACGGCGTGACCAGCGAGCTTTCGATATGCAGATGCGTGTCGATGAAGCCGGGCACAAGGATCTGGCCGGTCACGTCGATCACCTCGCGCCCTTCATAATGGTCGAGGATCCCCACGATGGTGTCGCCGCAGATCGCCACGTCGCCCTCCAGCAGCGCGCCGGTGACGAGGTCGAACAGCCGTCCGCCGCGCAGCACCAGATCGGCGGGGGCATCGCCCCGGCCCTGTGCGATGCGTGTTTCAAGCTCGGCCATGGCAGTCTCCTTCTGACGTCGCCGCAGCATGCCATGGCCCAAGGGGCGAAGGCGAGGGGGCTTGTCCCGGCGATTGGTTGCAAAACGGGGGATTTCCGCGCTTACTGGCGGCCATAAAGACCAACATCACCGGGGAGATCACCATGACCACATCCCGCCTTGCCCTCGCGGCGGCGCTGCTGTCCGCAGGGGCCGCCCATGCGGACTGCGACTCCGTCACCTTTTCCGATGTGGGCTGGACCGACATCACCGCCACCACCGCCGCCACCACCGTGGTGCTGCAGGCCATGGGCTACGAGACCGATGTGAAGGTGCTGTCGGTGCCTGTCACCTACACTTCGCTCGCCAATAACGACATCGACGTGTTCCTTGGCAACTGGATGCCGACGATGGAGGCCGACATCGCCCCCTATCGCGAGGCGGGCACCGTCGACAGCCTGCGCGCCAACCTGACCGGGGCCAAATACACGCTGGCCACCAATGCGGCGGGCGCCGCCGCAGGCATCGCGGATTTCGCCGACATCGCCGCACAGGCCGAGGCGCTGGACCAGACCATCTATGGCATCGAGCCGGGCAATGACGGCAACCGCCTGATCCTCGACATGATCGAGGCCGATGCGTTCGGCCTGTCGGAATTCGAGGTCAAGGAAAGCTCCGAACAGGGGATGCTGGCGCAGGTGGGCCGGGCGACCAACCGCGACGAGCCCATCGTGTTTCTGGCATGGGAGCCGCATCCCATGAACGCCAATTACGACCTGACCTATCTCACCGGCGGCGATGACTGGTTCGGCCCGGATCTGGGCGGCGCCACCGTGCATACCAACACCCGCGCGGGCTATGTGGAGGAATGCCCCAATGTCGGCCAGTTCCTGACCAATCTGGAATTCTCGCTCCAGATGGAGAACGAGATCATGGGCGCCATCCTTGATGACGGCGCCGATCCGCAGGAGGCCGCACGTGACTGGCTCGCCGCCAATCCGCAGGTGCTGGATGGCTGGCTGGACGGCGTCACCACCAAGGACGGCGCCGAGGCGAAGCCCGCCGTTCTGGCCACCCTGCAGTAATCCAAGGCAGGCGCGGCGCGGGGGCTGACCCGCGCCGCCGCTCCGGCATCTCATGGCGCCCGGTTTTGCGGGCGCGCGGCACAGGGTCTGCGCATGGACTGGCTTACCGCCTACAAACTTCCCGTCGGGGATGCCGCAGAGGCCGGGTTCGGCTGGCTGCAGCGCCACGGCACATGGGCCTTTGACGGGCTGGCCGAGGCCATGGAGGCGCTGATCGAGGCGATCCTCTGGGTGCTGCAGACGCCGCCCGAACTGCTGGTGATCGCCGTCTTCGCCGCGCTGACATGGGCGCTGCACCGCAGCTGGAAGGTGCCCGCGCTGGTGGGCTTCGGCTTTCTCTTCATCGTCAATCAGGGCTATTGGGAAGAAACCACCGAAAGTCTGACGCTGGTGCTGTCGGCCTGCGTGGTCTGCATGGGGCTGGGCGTGCCCATCGGCATCGCCGCCGCCCACCGTCCCCGGCTTTACCGGACGCTGCGCCCGGTGCTCGACCTGATGCAGACCCTGCCCAGCTTCGTCTATCTGATCCCCTCCATCGTGTTCTTCGGCATCGGCATGGTGCCGGGCCTGATCGCCACGGTGATCTTCGTGCTGCCCGCACCGATCCGGCTGACCCATCTGGGCGTCACCTCCACCCCGTCCGCGCTGATCGAGGCGGCAGAGGCCTTTGGCGCCACCCCGCGCCAGAAGCTCTGGAAGGTGGAACTGCCCTGCGCGCTGCCGCAGATCCTTGCCGGGCTGAACCAGACCATCATGCTGTCGCTGTCCATGGTGGTGGTGGCGGCGCTGGTCGGCGCGGACGGGCTGGGCGTGCCGGTGCTGCGCGCGCTCAACCGCGTTGATACCGGGCTGGGGTTCGAGGCGGGGCTGGTCATCGTCGTGCTGGCCATCCTGCTGGACCGCGCGCTGCGGGGCCGCACATGACGCGGGCGGTGATCTTCGACGAGGTGTCCATCGTCTTTGGCGATGATCCCCATGGCGCCCTGCCGCTGGCCGACGAGGGCCGCAGCCGGTCCGAGATCGGCAAGGAAACCGGGCAGGTGCTGGGCGTGCATGACGCCTCGCTGGAGGTGGACGAGGGCGAGATCGTGGTGCTGATGGGCCTCTCCGGCTCGGGCAAATCCACGCTGCTGCGCGCGGTCAACGGGCTGAACCCGGTGACGCGGGGCAGTGTCCGGGTGCATGACGGCAGCGCCATGGTCGATGTCACCACCTGCCGCCCCGCCACCCTGCGCCAGCTGCGCCAGACCCGCGTCGCCATGGTGTTCCAGCAGTTCGGCCTGCTGCCATGGCGCAGCGTCGCCGAAAATGTCGGCTTCGGGCTGGAACTGGCGGGGGTCCGCCCCGCCGACCGCGCCCGCCGCATCGCCGACCAGCTGGCGCTGGTCGGGCTGGACGGCTGGGCCGACCGCCCGGTGGCGGAACTGTCGGGCGGCATGCAGCAGCGCGTCGGCCTTGCCCGCGCCTTTGCCACCGACGCGCCGATCCTGCTGATGGACGAACCTTTCTCGGCGCTGGATCCGCTGATCCGCACCCGGCTGCAGGACGAACTGCTGGATCTGCAGCGCAAGCTCCGCCGCACCATCCTCTTCGTCAGCCATGATCTGGACGAGGCGTTCAAGCTGGGTGGCCGCATCGCGCTGATGGAGGGTGGGCGCATCGTCCAGACCGGCACCCCGCGCGAGATCTTCTCCGATCCCGCCTCGCCCTATGTCGCCGAATTTGTCGCCAACATGAACCCGCTCGGGGTGCTGACCGCCCGCGACGTGATGACCGTCGCGCCGGGCGCCGACCCCGCCGCCCCGGAGGTCGCGCCCGAAACCCCGGTGCGCGCGCTCATGGCGCAGCTGCAGCAGGCGCGCCGCCTCACCGTCACCGACCAGGGCCGGACGGTTGGCCAGATCAGCGCCGAAAGCATCGTCGCCCGGCTCTGCCGCTAGGCGCCTTTCATCTTGCCCCTAAACTCCGGGGGTGAATTGGCGCAAAGCGCCAAGAGGGGGCAGAGCCCCCTCCCTTCACCTCAGGGGATCAGCGCCTTGATCGCCCGCACATGCGCGGCCTGCGCCCCCAGACAGTCCGCCGCCAGCGCCCGGGCCGTGGGCAGCAGCGCCTCGGCGGGCACCACCCGGTCGACCAGCCCCCAGTCCCGCGCCTCCTCGACCGGCACCTTCTGCCCGGCCAGCAGGATCATCTTGGCGCGGGCGGGCCCGACCAGCCGCGCCAGCCGCACCGGATCAGACGGCTGCGGCAGAAAGCCCAGCTTCATCACCGGATAGAAGATCCGGGCGCCCGGCACCGCCAGCCGCAGGTCGCAGGCCAGCACCATGCCAAGCGCGCCCCCCGCCGCCGTGCCGTTCAGCGCCGCGATGCTGAGCCCCGGCAGGGCGGCGATGGCCGCCGACAGCCGCTCCCACAGCGGCGAGGTGGCAAGCCCGGTCCGCACCGCCTCCAGATCGGCCCCGGCGGAAAACACCGGGCCCTCTCCGGTCAGCACCAGCGCCCGCGCTTCCTGCGCGTCTTCGGCGATCTCGCAGAGCCGCTCCAGCATCTCCGGGGTCAGCGCGTTCGCCCGCTCGGGGCGGTTGATCCGCGCGGTCCAGAATCCGCCGCAGCGCTCCAGCGCGATCATTCCAGACCCAGCTTCCGGCGCAGGTCGGGATCGCGCAGCGAGGCTTCGCCGCCCAGATAGCCGTCGGCCTCCGCGCCGCACATCCAGACCAGCGCGCGCGCCACCCAGTCGGGCGGGATGTGATCCTCCCAGTCCAGCTGGCTGACCGGGTTGATGCCAGAGGCCTTGATTTCGCGCTGCATCTGCGTGGCCACCGTGCCCGGCGACAACGACAGCGCGCGGATGCCCTGCGCGCTGTTTTCGGCATCGGCCATCTTGGTCAGCATCAGCGCCCCCGCCTTGGAGGCACAGTAATGCGACCACGCCTCCACCGGGTTCTGCGCCGCGCCCGATCCGATGGTCAGGATGGTGCCGCCGCCCGCCGCCAGCATCACCGGCAGGGCCGCGCGCATGCCGTGGAACACGCCTTTCAGGTTCACGTCGATGACCTGTCCCCATGCGTCGGGATCGGCTTCGGCCAGATGCGCGATCGGCTCGATGGCGCCCGCGTTGTTCACCAGCACGTCCAGCCGTCCGAAGGCGGTCAGGCAGGCCTGCACCGCCTGCGCCATTTCCCAGTAGCGCGAGATGTCGCAGGGGATGGCCACGGCGCGCGGTCCGATTTCGCCCGCCAGATCGGCAAGGGCGGAACGGCTGCGCGCCACCAGCGCGACATTGGCGCCCTCTGCGGCAAAGGCGCGCGCGGCGGCGGCGCCGATGCCACGGCTGGCGCCGGTGATCAGCACGCTTTTTCCGGTCAAATCCATGTGCAAGCCTCGTCAGTCAGGGTTTCCTCCTTGGTAAAGGCAGGAATACCCCCGGTCCAGCCCCTTGACCCCGGGGGCGGGCGGACCGAAGTTGACGGCAGCACAACCGCTTTTGGCGATGAGGAAAGGAACGATGATGCGGGTTCTGACAGGGCTTCTGGGGGCCGGAGCCACGGCGCTCTGCCTCGCCGCTCCGGCTGCGGCCGATGTGACACCGGATCAGGTCTGGACCGATCTGCGCAGCTATCTTGAAACCTTGGGCTATGAGGTCGAGGTCGAGGAAACCGCCAGCGGCGGCTCCCTGACGCTGAGCGGGCTGTCGGTCACCTCCGATCTGCCCGAGGAGGGCGGCACCTCCGAGGTGACGCTGGGCACGCTGATCCTAGAGGATCGCGGCGATGGCACGGTCGAGGTGATCCTGCCCGAGATGCTGCCCATCGACACCATCGTCCGCCCCACCGGGGAGCAGCCGGTGGAAATCGGGCTGCATTACACCTCGCAGGGCGGCGAGATGATCGTTTCGGGCACCCCCGAAGACATGCGCTACAGCTATTCCGCCGCCTCTGCCGCGCTGGATCTGGTGCGGCTGGTGGCCGAAGGCCGCGAGGTGCCCCGGTCCGAGGCCAGCGCCCGGATCGAGATGGGCCAGACCGACAGCGAAACCCGCGTCACCACGGCTGACGGGATGCGCGGCTACAGCCAGTCCAGCAGCATCGAGGATCTGGCCTATGACATCACCCTGACCGATCCCGAAACCGGCGGCAGCGGCGCCTTCAGCGGACGGTTCGTGGATGTGACCACCACCTCCGGCTCCGAAGTGCCGGAAGAGGCAAGCGGCGAGGATATTGCCGCGCTGGTGGGGGCGGGCTTTGTCTCGGAACTGGCGTTCCGGCATGAAGGATCCGAAGGCACCTTCAGCTTCACCGAACCCGCCGCGCCGGGGCCGGAGGGCACAGCCCCTGGCGCGCCGCAGACCAGCAGCGGCACCAGTTCCAGCACCGGCGGCACGCTGTCGGGCGCCCTGTCGGACAGCGGCTTCCGGCTGGAAACCTCCGGCACCGGCGTCGCCTATGCCATGACGGGCGGCGATCTGCCGTTCCCGATCAGCGTTTCCGCCGAAGAGATGGGCTTTTCGCTGGACCTGCCGCTGGCCGCCGATGGCAGGTCTCAGGACATGGCGCTGGGTCTGACGCTGGACGGGCTGACGCTGTCGGACGAGATCTGGGGCGTTTTCGATCCCGCTGCGGTGCTGCCGCGCGATCCGGCCACGCTGCAGATCGATCTGGCGGGCAAGGTCACGCCGCTGGTCAACGTCTTCGACCCCGAAGAGATGGCCACGCTTGAAGCAGGCGACCAGCCGCCCGCGCAGCTGGACGCGCTGACCCTGCGCAACCTGACGCTGGATGCCGCAGGCGCCCGCGTGACCGGTGAAGGCGCCTTCACCTTCGACAATACCGACCTGCAGAGCTTTGACGGCATGCCCCGCCCCGAAGGTCAGGTGGAACTGCGGGTGCAGGGTGCCAACGCGCTGCTTGACCGGCTGATCGAGATGGGTCTGATGACCAACGAGGATGCCATGGGCGCGCGCATGATGATGAGCATGTTCGGCGTGGCCGGATCCGAGCCTGACAGCCTGTCCTCGCGGATCGAGGTGAACGGGCAGGGGCAGGTCTTTGCCAATGGCCAGCGCATCCGCTGACCCAAGCCGAGGGGCGCGGGCCGTCGGGCCCCGCCCCCCTTAGGGTCCCGCGCCTCAGCGCGCCATCAGGTCGGGCAGGTCGCCGGTCAGGCCCGCCGCTTCGCGCAGGAATCCCCGGCGCAGGTCGGGCAGACGCTGCACCAGCGACATGCCCAGATCCCGACCCAGCCGCAGCAGCGGGTTGTCATTGGAAAACAGCCGGTTGAACAGATCGGTCGCGGTGGCGAGCGTGGCGGTGTCAAAGCGCCGCCACTGCTGGTAGCGCGCCAGCACGGCGGCAGAGGCCACATCCTCGCCGCGCCGCTGCGCATGGGACAGCACATGCGCCAGGGCCGCCACGTCGCGCAGCCCGGCATTCAGCCCCTGACCCGCGATCGGGTGCATGCCATGCGCGGCATCACCCACCAGCGCCAGACGGTCGGCGACGAAGGCATTGGCCAGCGTCAGCCCCAGCGGATAGGTGTAGCGCGGCCCGGCCAGCGTGATCTGCCCGAGGAAATCGCCGAAGCGCGGGCGCAGCACCTCCAGATATTCGGCGTCGGGCAGGGCGTTGATGGCTTGGGCCTGCGCGTCCCGCTCGCTCCAGACGATGGAGGAGCGGTTGCCGGTCAGCGGCAGGATCGCCAGCGGGCCGGGCGGCAGGAACAGCTGATGCGCCGTGCCCTCATGCGGCTTCTCATGGGCGATGGGGCAGACCAGCGCGGTCTGGCCATAGCTCCAGCCGGTGCGGCGGATGCCTGCGCGCGCGGCGGTGCCGCTTTGCCGCCCGTCCGCGCCGACCAGCAGCCGTCCGGTCAGCGTGCTGCCATCCTCCAGCGTCACCGACACGCCCGAGGCGGTGACGGTCTGCGCGGTGACGCGGGCGGCGGGGCGGTGGGTGACCTGCGGCGCGGCCTCCATCGCGTCGAGCAGGGCGCGGCGCAGATAGCGGTCTTCGACCATATGGCCCATCGGGCCTTCCTCGATCTCTGCCGAGGAGAAATCGAGCCCCAGAAACAACTCCGCCTCGCCGACGCGGCCATCGCTGACGCGGATCCCGGTCATCGGCTGCGCGTCTGGGGCCAGCCGGTCCCACAGGCCCAGATTGGCCAGCAGCCGCACCGAGGCCAGCGCCAGCGCATAGGCGCGGCCATCAAAATCCGGCTCGGCCCGCGTGTCGGCGGGCAGGGCATCAATCACGATGGAGCGCAGCCCGGCCTCAGCCGCGGCAAGCGCCAGCGCGGGGCCGTTGAGCCCGCCGCCGATGATGAGAAGATCGCTGTCCTGTGTCATGCTCCAACTATGGCGCTGTGCGCGGGATTGTCCATGCGCCGCTCTGCCGCTACCGTTCGCCAAAACCAGAAAGGGACGGGTCATGACGGACTGGACAAGCAGAAGCGCCGCGGCGCTGGGACGGGGCATCGGCAGCGGCGAGATCGATCCGGTGGCGCTGACGCAGGCCTTTCTGGACCGCATCGCGGCACATCCGCTGCGCGACCGCATCTATGCCCGCCTGACCCCCGACCGCGCGCTGGCCGAGGCCGAGGCGGCGCAGCGCCGCGCCAAGCTGGGGCGGCGGCTGTCGCCGCTGGATGGCGTGCCGGTCAGCTGGAAGGATCTGTTCGACACGGCGGGCGTGGCCACCGAGGCAGGCAGCGCGCTGCTGAAAGGCCGGGTGCCCGAGGCCGACGCGCCGGTGCTGCGCACCGCCACCGCCATGGGGCTGGTCTGTCTGGGCAAGACCCATATGTCGGAACTGGCGTTTTCGGGGCTGGGGCTGAACCCGGTCACCGCCACGCCGCCTTCGGTCAACGACCCCGAGGCGGTGGCGGGGGGATCCTCGTCGGGGGCTGCGGCCTCGGTCGCCTTTGGCCTTGCCGCGGCAGCGGTGGGGTCGGATACCGGCGGGTCGGTGCGCATCCCGTCGGTCTGGAACGATCTGGTCGGGCTGAAGACCACCTCGGGGCGGATCAGCATCGAGGGCGCGGTGCCGCTGGCCGCGCGCTTTGACACGGTGGGCCCGCTCTGCCGCACGGTGGAGGATGCGGCGCTGATGCTCGCTGCACTTGAAGGCCGGGCGGCGCCCGACCTGCAGGGCGCCTCGCTGAAGGGCGTGCGCTTTGCCAGCCTGTCGAATGTGGTGATGGACGACATCCGCGATGCGCCGCGCGCCGCCTATTGCAGCGCGCTGGACCGGCTGGCCGATGCCGGGGCAGAGATCGTGCCGCTGACCGTGCCGGAACTGGAGATCCCCATGGGCGATGCGGGGATCCTGTTCACCACCGAGGCCTGGGCGACATGGGGCGATCTGATTTCCCGCCACGGCGAGGTGATGTTCCCGCCGATCCGCGCCCGGTTCGAATCCGGCAAGGCCTTCGGCGGCGCCGACTATCTGGCCGCGTGGGAGCGGATGATGGGCGCGCGCGCCGCATGGGCGCAGGCCACGGCGGGGTTTGACGCCGTGCTCTGCCCCACCGCGCCGATTCTGCCGCCCAAGATCGACAAGCTGATGGAGCAGGGCGAATACTACGTCACCGCCAACCTGCTCGCGCTGCGCAACACCCGGGTTGCGAATGTGATGGGGCTTTGCGCCACCTCGCTGCCCACCGGAGTAGCTTCCTGCGGGGTGTCGGTCATGTGTGCGCCCATGGCCGAAGACCGCCTGCTGCGTCTGTCTGCTGCCGCCGAAACCGCTCTGTCCTGACGGCTGGGCAGGGGGGCTGTCCCCGGGGATCACCCGCCAAAAGCGGGCGATCCGCCACCGGTCCGGAGGGTTTTCGAGAGTCTGAGGCTTTCGCGCCACAGCCCCTGTGTGGCTTGGACTTCCGGTAGACGAAGCGGCCCGCCTTGCGTATCCTTCAAGCCAAACGGGGCGTCCATGATCCCGGATTGACAAAGGCAGTGCAGGCATGTTTCCCGACCGGTTCTCCAACCTTCCGGCCTATGCGTTCCCGCGCCTGCGGGCGCTTCTTGACGTGCATGCGGCGGGCGGCCCGGTGGTTCACATGACCATCGGCGAGCCGAAGCATCCGTTCCCGTCCTGGGTGGGGGAGGTGCTGGCCGAGAATGTCGCCGGTTATGGCGTCTATCCCCCCAATGACGGCACGCCGGAACTGCGCGGCGCCATCGCGGACTGGATCGCGCGGCGCTATGGCGTGCGCGTCGATGCCGACACGCAGGTGATGCCGCTCAACGGCACGCGCGAGGGGCTTTACAACGCCGCCATGGCGCTGTGCCCGGAAGCCAAGGGGGGCAGGGCGCCGCTGGTGCTGATGCCGAACCCGTTCTATCAGGTGTACGCCGTGGCCACCGCCTCTGTCGGGGCGGAGCCGATGTTTGTGCCCGCCACCGCCGAAACCGGCCATCTGCCCGACTTTGGCGCGCTGCCCGCCGAGGTGCTGGACCGCGCCGCGCTGGTCTATATCTGCTCTCCGGCCAATCCGCAGGGCGCCGTGGCCGATCGTGCCTACTGGACCAGCCTTCTGGCGCTGGCCGAACGGCACGATTTCCGCATCCTTGCCGATGAATGCTATTCCGAGATCTACCGGGGCGAGGCGCCGGTGGGGGCGCTGCAGGTCGCGCAGGAAACGGGCGCCGATCCCGAACGGGTGGTGATCTTTCATTCGCTGTCGAAGCGGTCCAACCTGCCCGGGCTGCGCTCCGGCTTTGTGGCGGGGGGGCCTGAAAGCCTGCGCCGCATCCGCCAGCTGCGCGCCTATTCCGGGGCGCCGCTGCCGCTGCCGATCCAGCGGGTGTCGGAACGGCTCTGGGCCGACGAGGCGCATGTGGAGGAAAACCGGGCGCTCTATCTGGAGAAGTTCCAGATCGCGGACCGCATCTTTGGCAATGTGCCGGGCTATCTGCCGCCGCGCGCGGGCTTCTTCCTGTGGCTGCCGGTCGAGGATGGCGAGGCGGCGGCGCTGAAGCTGTGGCAGGAAACCGGCGTGCGCGTGCTGCCGGGCGCGTATCTGTCGCGCGAAACGGACGCGGGAAATCCGGGAAAGGGATATATCCGGGTCGCCCTGGTGGCCCCGAAACACGAGACCGAACAGGGGCTGACCCGGATCCGGGACTGCCTTTACGGGCAATAAGAAAAAGACGAGGCGAGCGATGGCATATCAGGTGCGGGGGCGCGATCCCCTTTTCGACAGCAACATGCAGGCCGCGATCGAAAAGCGGGGCAAGGAGCTGGCCGGACTGGCCCTGGTTGTGCTTGGCCTGATGGCGGCGGCGATGATCGGGTCTTATACGCCCGATGATCCCAGCTGGCTGTCGGCCACCGATGCGCCGGTGAAGAACTGGTTGGGGCGGCTTGGCGCCTCGATCTCGGCGCCGCTTTACATGATCGTGGGTCTGGGCAGCTGGGGGCTGGCCGTGGTGCTGGTGGCATGGGGCCTGCGCTTCGCCCTGCATCAGGGCGAGGACCGCGCGCTGTCGCGCGTGGTGTTCGCGCCGATCTGGATCGCGCTGGCCTCTGTCTATGCGGCGGGCATCGCCGTGGGTCCGACATGGCCGCACAGCTTTGGCATGGGCGGGCTGTTTGGCGACATGATGATGGGCTCGGCGCTGGGTCTGCTGCCCTTTGGCGCAGGCTTTGGGCTGAAGCTGCTGATGGTCGTGCTGGGTCTGGGCCTGCTGGCGCTTGGCGCCTTCGTCACCGGCTTTACCCGGGCGGAACTGGGCAATATCGCGCGCTTCCTGCTGGTGGGGCTGGTCATGGTCTATGCCACCCTGCTTAACCTGCTGGGCCGGGGCGCGGGCAATGCGCTGAGCGCGGCACAGGGCCTGCAGGCCGCCCATTCCGAACGCCGTGCCCGCCGCGCCGAAGAGGCCGCCGAAGCCGCCGCATGGGCCGCAAGCCAGCAGGGCGCCGTGATGCCCGAGGCGGTGCAGGCCCCGGTCACCCGCGTGCACCGGGCCGCGCCGCCGCCCGCCGTGCCGCCCGCGCCGCAGCCGCGTCTGCGCCATCCGGAACCCGAACTGGATCTGGATGTGGAGCCGATGGGCCTGCTGGACGAGGACGACGCGCCGCAGGTCTGGACTCCGCAGCTGCAGGCGCAGCCTCAGGCCCATCACGTCAAGAAGCCGGGGCTGCTGGGGCTGGTGCCCGCGCTCATCAAGCGCGCCGACCCGATGCCGGAGCCCGAGCTTTATGCGCCGCACAACTTCGAAGACTATGTGGATCCGCCCGGCGAGGACCGGATCCGCGCCAAGATCGCGGATGTGGTCAAGGCGCGCCGCCGCGTTCAGCCCGCCTTTGCCGCGGCACCGGCCTATGACCCGACCAAGCCGCTGACCAAGGGCCGTGGCCGCGGGCCGGATCCGCTGATCTATCGCGCCGCCCCCGCCGCAGCAGGGCCGATGCGGGCCGAACCGCCGGTCACCGCCGCACAGGCGCAGCCCGCGCAGCGCCGCACCGAACCGCCGCTGACCGCCGCGCGGGCTGCTGTGCCGCCCGTGGCCCCGGTCGGACCCGCCCGCCGCGATCTGCCGCCCGCGCCCGAGGCGCTGCGGCCCGAGCCGCAGCAGGACTGGGCGCAGCAGCACTGGCCGGAAGAGGACGGCTTTGCCCCCGAGGCGGGCTGGCTGCCGGAACCCGACCTGCCGCCCGCGCCGCCCGCCGCCCCGGTGCAGAGCTATGCCGCAGCGCCGAGCCCGGTGCTGGAGCGTCCGCGCGCCGTCCCCCCTGCCCCGGTGGAGGAGGATCTGGCCGAGGAAGAGGGCTATGACGATCTGCGCGATTTCGACGATTACGGCGACGAGGACAGCTACGGCTATCGCGAGGAGGAGGAAGACGACCTGCCGCCGCTGCCGCGCGCGGCAGAGTCCGAGCCGGTGATCGCGCGCCGGGCGCCCCCGCCGCCGCCCGAGGCGATGCCGCCGCAGCCGCCGCGCCCCGCCGCCCGGCAGGAAGCCCCCGCGCCGCGCAGCTTTGACGCGCGGCAGGTGGAGTATGAACTGCCGCCGCTGCATCTGCTGGCCAGCCCCGAACATATCGAACGCCACATCCTGTCCGACGACGCGCTGGAAGAAAACGCGCGGATGCTGGAATCGGTGCTGGAGGATTACGGCGTGAAGGGCGAGATCGTGTCGGTCCGGCCCGGTCCCGTGGTCACCATGTATGAACTGGAACCGGCGCCCGGCCTGAAGGCCAGCCGGGTCATCGGTCTGGCCGATGACATCGCGCGGTCCATGTCGGCGCTGTCGGCGCGGGTGTCGACCGTGCCGGGCCGGTCGGTGATCGGCATCGAACTGCCCAATGAAAAGCGCGAGATGGTCAGCTTCCGCGAGATCCTGTCCAGCCGCGACTATAGCGACGGCACCCACAAGCTGCCGCTGGCGCTTGGCAAGGATATCGGTGGCGATCCGATGGTGGCCAACCTTGCCAAGATGCCCCACCTGCTGATCGCGGGCACCACGGGTTCGGGCAAGTCGGTGGCGATCAACACGATGATCCTGTCGCTGCTCTACAAGCTGACCCCGGATGACCTGCGTCTGGTGATGATCGACCCCAAGATGCTGGAACTGTCGGTCTATGACGGCATCCCGCATCTGCTGAGCCCGGTGGTGACCGATCCCAAGAAGGCGGTCGTGGCGCTGAAATGGGTCGTGGGCGAGATGGAGGACCGTTACCGCAAGATGTCCAAGATGGGCGTGCGGAACATCGACGGCTATAACGGCCGCGTCGCCGAGGCGCTGAAAAAGGGCGAGATGTTCAAGCGCACCGTCCAGACCGGCTTTGACGACGAGACCGGCGAGCCGGTGTTCGAGACCGAGGAATTCGAGCCGAAGAAGATGCCCTATATCGTCGTCATCGTCGACGAGATGGCCGACCTGATGATGGTGGCGGGCAAGGAGATCGAGGCCTGCATCCAGCGTCTGGCGCAGATGGCGCGGGCCAGCGGCATTCACCTGATCATGGCGACGCAGCGGCCTTCGGTCGACGTCATCACCGGCACGATCAAGGCGAACTTCCCCACCCGGATCTCGTTTCAGGTGACCTCGAAGATCGACAGCCGCACCATTCTGGGCGAGATGGGCGCCGAGCAGCTTCTGGGCATGGGCGACATGCTGTATATGGCGGGCGGCGCGCGCATCACCCGCTGCCACGGTCCTTTCGTGTCGGATGAAGAGGTCGAGGAGGTGGTGAACCATCTCAAGGCCTATGGTCCGCCAGAATATGTGGGCGGCGTGGTGCAGGGGCCGGATGACGACAAGGCCGATGACATCGACGCGGTGCTGGGCCTGAACACCGGCGGCAACACCGATGGCGAGGACGCGCTTTACGATCAGGCGGTGGCCATCGTCATCAAGGACCGCAAATGCTCCACCTCCTATATCCAGCGCAAGCTGGGCATCGGCTACAACAAGGCCGCGCGTCTGGTGGAGCAGATGGAGGACGAGGGCGTGGTCTCTGCCGCCAACCATGTCGGCAAGCGCGAGATCCTCGTACCCGAGCAGTAACCCCCCTGCCCCGCCGGGGCGGGGCACACATGCCCCGGCGGGGGGCGGGCGGCAGGGGCCGGCCTGCCTCCGGCGGGGATATTTTCAGCCAATGGAAACCGGCAGGGCAGGCGGGCGGCATCAATCCGCCGTGGTGGCGCTGTGAGCGGGCTTTGCAGCGGGCCATCCCGGCCCTAGATAGCCGGAAACACGGCGCTGCTATCGCATGACCGCGCGCGGAATGCGACAAGGCCGCAGACTTGCACCACGAAGGACGCACATATGATCCGATTCCTTTCCGCCGCGCTGCTGGCGCTTGCCGCATGGGCGCTGCCCGCACAGGCGCAGCAGCTGTCGCTGTCCGAACTGTCGCGTTACCTGAACACGATCCAGTCGGCGCAGGGGCAGTTCACCCAGATCAACGGCGACGGCACGATTTCCACCGGCACGATTTCCATCAAGCGGCCCGGCAAGGTGCGGTTCGAATACAACCCGCCGGATCAGGCGCTGGTTCTGGCATGGTCGGGGGCGGTCTATGTCTTTGACCGCAAGCTGGGCGGCCAGCCCGAGACCTATCCGTTGAGCCAGACGCCGCTGTCGATCATTCTGGCGCGCAACGTCAATCTGGGGCAGGCGGGCATGGTGACGGGCCACAGCTATGACGGCACGGCCACCACGGTGACGGCGCAGGATCCGCGCCGTCCGGAATATGGCTCCATCCAGATGAAGTTCACCGGCAACCCCACCCAGCTGCGTCAGTGGGTCATCACCGATGGCAATGGCAGCCAGACCACCGTGGTGCTGGGCGCGCTGGATGACGCAACCCTGCCGAACCGGCTGTTCGACGTGGATCAGGTGGCGGGGCGCTGAGCGCCCCACCCCTCGCCGCGGTCAGCGCGCCGCGCGGCAATTGGCGAGCTGCACCTCGTAGATGACCGCGCGGTTGCCCACTTCCTGCGCGACGCGGACCAGCCATGCCTTGCTGTTGTAGCTGCCGCGCAGATAGCCGGTGCGGCCCTCGTGATAGGCCAGATACTGGTTGCGCGCGTCGCGGGTGGTGATGCCGAGGCTGTCGCGGGTGCCCGCCATGTACCAGCCCATGAAGTCCGTGGCATCGCGGATGTCATCGCGGCGGGCGCGGTTCTTGCCGGTGGCGGCGAGATATTCCTCCCAAGTGCCGTCCAGCGCCTGACTGTAACCGAAGGCCGAGCTTTGCCGGCCATAGGGAATCACCCCCAGCGCGTAGCGGAACGGGGTCCGCGCGTCCGAGATGAATTTGCTTTCCTGATAGATCGTCGCCATCTGCACATGCACCGGCACGCCCCAGCGCCGTTCCACATCGCGGAAGGCCCGGAAATAGCCGGGCCGCTGTTCAAGGATGGAACACGCATCGTCTAGATTTCTGGGCGACTCTCCGCCGCCCCCGCCGCCGCAGGACGCTGCCAATAGAACAAGTGCTGCCGCGCGAAGCCATCTGCTCATCTGCCTCTCGCTTTTTCTGGTTTTTTTGTGGTTCTTGCCTCCGGTCAAATTACCCGATTGTGACCGTGGTTGGAATCACATTTCCTCGGGGTGGGGGCTGCGGCGGGAAGATGCCGGTGCCGGTGCCCGCGCGACGACGGGCCCTGACGCATAAGGTTTACACAGTGTTTCCGTGGACCGTCTGGATGTGGTTGGACAAACCGCCTAGAAAACGGCTAAAATCGGCCCAGAGGTGACCATGCACACACAGCGCGCGAAATACCATCTGGGACAGGTCGTCCGCCATCGGAAGCATCCCTTCCGTGGCGTGATCTTTGACGTCGACCCGGAGTTCAACAACACCGAAGAATGGTATGAGGCCATTCCCGAAGACGCGCGGCCTTCGCGGCAGCAGCCGTTCTATCACCTTCTGGCCGAGAACGAGCAGAGCTTTTACATCGCTTATGTGTCAGAACAGAACCTGATCGCCGATTATTCCGGGGAGCCGGTGGATCACCCCGACATCCCCGATCTGTTCGGCGCGTTTCAGGATGGCAGCTACGAGCTTCATTTCCAGATGAACTGAGCAGCAGCGCCGCAGGGCAGGGCCGGGGGCTGTCAGCCCGCCGCCTGCACCGCCGCCAGAAAGGCGCTGACCGCCTCGGGCTGCACCGACCAGTCGCAGACCAGCCGCCCCATCAGCATTTCATCCGCCGGGCCGTCAAGGCTGCCCCAGACGTGATAGGTGGCGCCCGCTGCCATCACCGCGCGATGCGCGCCGCGCGGCAGGTCGAAAAACACCATATTGGCATGGGTGTCGTTATGGACCCGCACCCCGGCCTGCGTCAGACCCTGCACCAGCTGCGTGCCGCGGGAATTGGCCCGGCCCGCCAGATCGCGCCACAGGTCGTTCTGCAGATAGGCCTCCATCTGCGCGGCCAGATAGCGGTGCTTGGAAAACAGGTGCGCGGCGCGCTTGCGGCGGAATTCGAATTCCTGCGCGCGGGCGGGATCGAAGATCACCACCGCCTCCACGCCCATCAGCCCGTTCTTGGTGCCGCCAAAGACGCAGACATCGACGCCGATCTTCCAGCTCATCTCTGCCGGGGTCACGTCCAGCTTGACCGCGGCATTGGCAAAGCGCGCGCCGTCCAGATGCACGGGCAGGCCGAAGTCCTTTGCCACGGCGGTCAGGGCGCGCAGTTCGTCCATGCTGTAGACATTGCCGCGCTCGGTCACCTGCGTGATCGAGACCGGGCCGCGCAGCGGCCCATGCACGCCCCGGGTTTCCTCGGCGGCGATGGTGGCGCGCAGCGCTTCCGGGGTCATGCGGTCGCCGCCGGGCACCAGCGTCAGCTTGGCGCCGCCGGAATAGAATTCCGGCGCGTTGCATTCGTCTTCGTGGATATGGGCGACCGGAGAGCAGAACACCGTGCCGTAGGGCGGGCAGAGACAGGCCAGCGCCAGCGCATTGGCGGCGGTGCCGGTGGGCACCAGATAGACGGCGGCGTCGGGCGCCTCGAACAGGGTGCGGATGCGGTCGGCCACATCCTGCGACAGCGCGTCGCCGCCATAGCCGATGGAATAGCCGTCATTGGCGCGGGTCAGCGACTCCAGAACGGGGGCGGGCACGGGGCCGGAATTGTCAGAGGCAAAAAACATCAGATGGGCTCCTCGATGATGTGGTCTTCCCAATCGTCTTCGTCGATCTCGAATTCGGGCACGGTCCGGTCGCGCATGGACACGCCCGCGTCATGCACCGACTCTGCTGTGCCCGAAATCAGCGGATGCCAGTCAAAAAGCGGCTTGCCCTGCCAGAGCAGCCGGTAGGCGCAGGTTTCCGGCATCCAGTAGGCATGCTGGTCGATATTGGCCGGGGTCAGCACGATGCATTCCGGCACGAACTGATGGCGGATTTCATACTGGGCGCAGCGGCAGGTGCCGTCATCGAACAGACGGCAGGCGACATTGGTCAGCGCCACCTCGCCGGTCTCCTCGTCCTCCAGCTTGTTCAGGCAGCATTTGCCGCAGCCGTCGCACAGCGCCTCCCATTCGCGGGGGCTGAGCTTGGTCAGCGGCTTTCTCTCCCAGAAACGCGGGGTCAGGCCGGAGCGGTTGATGGGGTCATCGTCCGTCATAGCGCGGTCAGGATCGCGCGGGCCTGCGCGCAGTCGCGGTCCATCTGGGCGATCAGTGCCTCCAGCCCGTCGAATTTCTCTTCGGGGCGCAGGAATTCCACCAGCCCCACCGACAGCGTGGCCCCATAAAGATCGCCGCTGAAATCGAACACGAAGGTTTCCAGATTGGGACGGTTTTCGCCAAACATCGGGCGCACCCCCAGCGAGGCGGCACCGTGATAGCTGCCCTTGTGCGGGCCGTCGCGGACATCGACCAGCACCGCATAGACGCCAAAGCGCGGCGGGTGCAGCCCGTCGATGGACATGTTGGCGGTGGGATAGCCCAGCGTCCGGCCCAGCCTTTCGCCGCCGATCACCTGCCCCTCGATCCGGTGCCAGTGCCCCAGCTGTGCTGCCGCTTCGCGCGGGCGGCCTTCGGTCAGGGCGCGGCGGATCGCGGTGGAACTGATCTGCGCGCCCGCCTGATCCAGCAGGTCGGCGACGGTGACGCGGAACCCCATGGCGGCGCCGAAGCGCTGCAGGTCGGCGACGCTGCCGCGCCGGTCGCGGCCAAAGCAGAAATCCGCCCCCACCACCACATGCGACAGGCCCAGCCCCTCGGCCAGCACCTCGCGGGCAAATTCCTCTGGCGTCAGCGCCGCAAGCGCGGCGTCAAAGCGCAGCTCGTAAAGGTGGTCCACGCCGAGCTTTTCCAGCCGGGAGGCGCGGGCCGCCTGCGACATCAGCCGGAAAGGCGGCGCGTCGGGCTGGAAATATTCGCGCGGATGCGGCTCGAAGGTCAGCACGCCATAGGGGGCACCATTGGCGCCCGCCTCGGCCATGCGGATGACGGCCCTGTGGCCCAGATGCACGCCATCGAAATTGCCTATGGCAACGCTGGCGCCCCGGTCCTCGGGCGCGATTGATGTATGATCCCGGATGATCCGCATGGCGCCAAGCCCTAGCCCCGACCGCGGGCGCGTGCAAGCGCCTCTGCGATGCGGGTGATGCCCGGGCCGATGCGGTCGGTCGGGATGGAGGTGTAGCCCAGCCGGTAATGGCCGCGCGGCGGATCGGGGCGCAGGAAAAACGGCGCGCCGGGTTCGATCAGCACGCTGTCGGCGCGCAGGGTCTCGGCCAGCGCGCCGGTATCGATGCCGGGGGGCGCCATCATCCAGAAGCTCGATCCGCCATGCGCGCCCACCCCGGCGATGGTCAGCCCGGCGCGGGCGATCTCGGCCTCCATCACCGCGCGCCTTTCGGTCAGGGCGCGCCCGATGCGCCGCACGAGGCTGTCGTGATGCCCCAGCCGCAGGAAATGTGCGGCGGTGCGCTGCACATGGCCGGGCGGATGCCGGAAGACGGCGGCGCGCAGCGCGCGCGCCTCGCGGATGAAGGGCTCGGATCCCACCAGATAGCCAAGCCGCAGGCCCGGAAACAGCGATTTGGAAAAGCTGCCCACATGCACCACCCGCCCGTCTGGATCGAGGCTCTTCAGCGCGGGCAGGGCGGGGGTCAGATAGGCCATCTCGAATTCGTAATCATCCTCGACCACGATCGCGTCCAGCGCGCGGGCGCGCGCCAGCAGCGCCTCCCGCCGCGCCATGGGCAGGGTGGCGGAGGTGGGGCACTGATGGCTGGGCGCGGTGAAGATCACGCCGGTGCCGTCGGGAATCGCCTCGGGCGGCAGGCCCTGCGCGTCCACCGCCACCGGCGCGATGCGGCAGCGGGTCTGGGCAAGGATCGCGCGCAGCGCCGGATAGCCCGGATCCTCAAGCGCTGCGGTCCGCTCCGGCGTCAGCAGCACCTGCGCCGCCAGCCACAGCGCGTTCTGCGCGCCAAGCGTGATCAGCACCTCCTCTGGCCGGGCCGAGATGCCGCGGCGGGGCAGGGTCTGGCGGGTGATGAACTCCACCAGTTCGGGGTCGTCGCGGTCGTAATAATCCTGCGTCATGGCGCGGAAATCCCGCGCCCCCAGCGCCTGCACCGCGCAGAGCCGCCAGCTGGCATGGTCAAAAAGCTGCGGATCGGTCTGGCCGTAGATGAACGGATAGCGGTAGCTCGCCCAGTCCTGCGGCCGTTCCGGCACCGCCCCCCCGGCGAAGCGCTGGCCGATGGCGCGCGCCCAGTCCACCCGCTCCTGCCGCGCGGCTGGCGGAAACCCGGCGGGGGCCGGCGCGTTCTCCGAGATGAAATGCCCGGAGCGCTGCCGCGAGGTCAGATAGTCGCTGGCCAGAAGCTCGGTATAGGCCAAGGCCACGGTCAGACGGCTGACCCCCAGATGCCGGGCCAGCGCGCGGGTCGAGGGCATCTTTTCGCCGCGCCGCAGACGGCCCGACAGCACGCCTTCGGCCACCATCTGCTGGATGCGGGCCTGCAGCGTGCCTGTCGCGCCGGGATGCAGGAAAAAGGTCTGGACCGGGATCGCCATGGGAGAAGATTAGGCGGCGCGCCCTGTGCCCGCAATCCGTCCCGGTGGCACGGTGGAGGGGGCGCTGCCCCCTCTTGGCCTGCGGCCAATTCACCCCCGGAGTTTAGGGGCAAGATGAAAAGCAGGCCCCGTCTTCATCTTGCCCCTTAAACTCCCGCCGGAGGCAGGCCGGACCGTGACGCAGGCGCGCGTCAGGGCAGGGGCTCAGCCGTAGTCGCGTTCGCCAAAAATGGCGGAGCCGACGCGGATATGGGTGGCGCCATGGGTGATGGCCTCTTCAAAATCCGCGCTCATGCCCATGGACAGATCTGCAAGCCCGTTGCGCTCTGCAAGGCGGGCGAGATGGGCGAAATGCGGACCCGGCGCCTCGTCCACGGGCGGAATGCACATGAGCCCCGTCACCGGCAGGTCGAGCGCGCGGGCCTCGGCGATGAAGGCATCGGTCTCGGCGGGTAGGATGCCTGCTTTCTGCGGCTCCTCCCCGGTATTGACCTGCACAAAAATCTGCGGGCAGTGGCCCAGCTCCTGCGCCAGCCGCGCGAGGGTGCTGGCGAGTTTCGGGCGGTCCAGCGTCTGGATGGCGGAGAACAGGGTCATGGCCTGTCGCGCCTTGTTGGTCTGCAGCGGGCCGATCAGATGCACCTGCGCGCCGGGGAAGCGCTGCTGGAAGTCCGGCCATTTGCCTGCCGCCTCCTGCACCTTGTTTTCCCCGAAAAGCCGGTGCCCCTGATCCAGCACGGCCTCGACCCGCGCGTCGGGCTGCACCTTGCTGACGGCGATCAGCTGCACCGATCCGGGGGCGCGGCCTGCCGCGGCCTCGGCCTTGGCCACGCGGGCGGTGATGTCGGTCAGTCCCATGTCTCGTCTCCCCATGCGTCGAAGAAGGGCGCAAGTTCGCTTGCGTATTTTGTCCAGCCCTGGGCCGCGCCCGCGTGGATGGGCGCGCGGGCCTGCGCCACGCTGAGCGTGCGCACAGCACCTGTCGTCCTGTGCGACGAGAGGCAGGCGTCTTCCCAGTCCAGCCCGGCGGCGGCGACCAGCGCGCGGGACTGCGGTTCGGGATCGCGCACCAGATCCTCGTAGCGCAGCAGATGCAGCCGGTCGGGCATCCGGTCCTGCCAGTGGCGCAGGCTGCGGCGGAAGCGTTTGATGGCCCCGGCGATCATCGCAAGATCGGTGGCGTAGCGGTGGGTGCCGGTGGTGAAGTGGTTCTTGTAGATCGACACCGCGACATCGCGTGGGTCGCGCAGCACCACGACGATCCGCGCGCCGGGCAGGCTCTGCGCCATCAGGCCAAAGATCAGATGGCAGAGAATCGATTTGTCGGTGAAGGCGCCGGTGCTGCGGTCGGTGTCCCGCGCGGCCAGCGTCAGGTAGCGCTGCGCGAAGCTGCCGGTCTGGCCGGGGGCGATGGGGCGCATCGCCTCGCCCGCGCCGTAAAGGTGATAGGCCAGCTTCAGCGCGTGGCCCAGTTCCCCCCCGGCGCTGACCCCGCTATGGGCGGCGAGGATGCGTTCCACCAGCGTGGTGCCAGAGCGCGGCATACCGGTGACGAGGATGGGGCGCAGCGGTGCCCCGGCGCTGTCGGGCAGGGGGGCAAGCTTCTGCTGCGCGGCCAGCACGGCGGCAAATTCGCGGTCCTGCGCGGCTTCGTCAAAGGGCGCCGCGCGGGCCTGCAGGGCATTGGCACGGTGCAGATAGGGGAAGACCCGGTCAAACTGGCCGGTATCCTCCATCGCCTTGGCCAGCGCATAGCCCAGATGCAGCCGCTTGCCCTCGGGCAGGTCGCGGCGCGCCCAGAGCTGTTCCATGGCGCGGATCAGCGGATCCCCGGCAGGCAGCTTCTGCGTGGCAAGGAAGATGCGGTAGAGCTCGGCCTCGGCGGGGTGGCGGCGGATCAGCGCGCGGAAGATCGTTTCGGCCTCGGCGAAGCGGCCCAGCAGCTGCAGGTAATGCGCCTTGTCGGCCTGCGGCTTGATCGCGCGGGGATCGGCGGCGATCCGGCGGTCATACAGCGCCAGCGCCTCTTCGGCGCAGCCCAGATGGCGGAACCGTTCGGCGGCGCTTTGCTGCAGGCGGACATCGTCGGGGGACAGCTGCAGCGCGCGGCGCAGATGGTCCAGCGTGGCGGCGCGGTCGCCCAGTTCGAAACAGATCCGCGACATCTGAAAGGCCAGATCGGCGCGCTGCGGCTCGGCGCGGATCAGCTGGTCCAGCGTGGCGCGGGCCTGTGCCAGATCGCCGCGCGCAAGATGCTGTTGCACGGCGTGAAGCAGGCTGGATTTGCGGGCGGCGGAAAGCGGCAGCATCGCGTCCTCGGACAAAAGAAAAGAGCGGGCACAGGCCCGCTCTTTCCATAACCGATCTCGGGAGAGATCAGAAGTTCATGCGCAGACCGAGCGACCAGGTGTTGTAGTCGTCGCCGCCCACATCGCTGAAGTCGTTCTTGCCGTAGCCCAGACGAGCGGACAGACCGCCACCGAGGTCATAGGTGCCTGCCAGGCCCCAGCCTTCGATGGTGTCGCCGTCCTGATCGAACTGACCCCAGTTCACGCCAACTGCGACAGCGTCCATGGAGTAGCCGACGCCCACGCCGACGTGCTCGATGTCATCGAAGCCGTCGATGTCGGAAGCGAACTGGGTGTAGGTCGCGCCGAGGGACAGACCGTTGGTCAGTTCGCCGGTCACACCAACGCTGGTGATGTCGCCGATGTCTTCGATGGTCTGGTAGCCCAGACCGGCGGTCAGAGCGACGCCCGACAGGTCGCCGGAGTAGCTGACGCCCACGCCCCAAACAGTCGAGCCGAGATCGAAGGTTTCGGTGCCGACGGTCACTTCGACGTCATCACCGTTTGCCAGCTGTTCAGCCGAGACCGAGAAGGTGAAGGCGTCGTAGGAGTAGTCGAAACGGGCAACCTGACCGTCGCCTGCGCCGTCGAAGGCCAGACCGGAGTCATCGGCAACGCCGAAGATCGTGCCGTCAAGGAAACCGTCAGCGTCGTTGAAGCCGGCGTGTGCGGTTTCGTCGTCGTTCAGCGAACCACCTGCAAGGCCCATTTCCGGCACTGCGAAGTCAACGGCACCGTCGGTGTCGCCCATGGTCAGGCGTGCGCCGCCGAAGGCCACGAACATGTTTTCGCCGCCCTGGGTGTTCGGGCTTTCGAACTTGCCGGGGTTGGAGCGGTCGGCAGCTTCGTCCAGGTCGATGGTCGCACCGAAGGTCAGGCCGTTGTCGGCTTCACCGGTCATGGTGAAACGCACGTCGAGGTCGGTGAAGAACTGGGTTTCCTGTGCTTCGGTGTTCGGGTTGAAGATACCCATTTCCGCTTCACCGGTGATGGCGACTTCTGCTGCGGCGAAGCCTGCGGTTGCAACCAGCGCGGTGGTAGCAAACAGAATCTTTTTCATTGTTTCCCTCATGTGTTCTAAGGCACGTACCAATCCGGATAGCCCGGCCTTGATGCAGTTTCTATGCGCTTTGCCGCCCGGTTCTGGCAACCCGCAGGTGCCCCGTTAGTCCAACAAGCGGTTCAGTGATGCGCAATTGCCACAAACCATGGGACGGGGTGGGACGGATGGCGCGCGGGGCTCCGCAGGCCGGGGCGATGACGGCTTGTCGCGCGGCCTGCCCGCAGGTATGCAGGAGCGAAGGAGCGGACGGGCAGGAGCTTGGAACACATGGGTAAGACACGGATTGCGAAGGGTCTTGTGCTCGCCACCGGGATGCTGGCGATGTCCGGCTGCGGGATGTTTGGCGGCGGGCGCGAGAATGCGCGGCCGGTGCAGACCCCTTCCGCCGACGAGATCATCGATCAGGAGCTTTATGGTCGGGAGGGGCGTCCCACCTCGACCATCTGGGATATTTTCCGCGCGCGGCCCGATGCGGGCCAGATCGGCGCAGTGAACAAATACATCTGGAATGCCTCGCTGGAAGTGCTGGATTTCCTGCCGGTGGAATCGGTCGATCCGTTCACCGGCGTCATCACCACCGGCTTTGGCACGCCGCCGGGCGGCGGGCGCGCCTATCGCGCCACCATCCTCGTGTCGGATCCGGCGCTGGACGCGCGGTCGCTGAACGTGGCGCTGATGACCTCCTCGGGTCCGGCGGATGCGGCCACCGTGCTGGCGGTGGAGGATGCCATCCTGACCCGCGCGCGGCAGCTGCGCGCGCAGGACAGCCGCATCTGAACAGGCTTTGATCCCGCGCGTCAGTCGCGCGGGGCCCGCGGGGTCCGGGCGGCCAGACCCTCGACCCAGGCCAGATGCTGCGGCAGGCAGATGCGCCGCAGATCATAGGTGTCCTGCGCAAAGCTGCGGGCCTTGGCGCCAAGCCGCGCCCGCGTGGCGGGATCATCCAGCAGCGCGCAGAGCCGGTCCACCAGCGCCGCGCGGTCGAAAAAATCCACCATCCAACCGGTGTCATCCTCGGTCAGCGCCTCGCGCACCGGGGCGGTGTCGCTGGCAAGGATCGCGCAGCCCGCGCTCATCGCCTCAAGCAGCGACCAGCTGAGCACGAAGGGGTAGGTCAGGTAGACATGCACCCGGCTGACCTGCATCATCGACAGGAAGCGGTCATAGGGCACGCGGCCCAGAAAATGCACGCGGGCCCAGTCTTCGGGGGTGATCTGGTCCTTTACCTCGTCGATGAAGATCTGCTTCCACGTCTGGCCTTCGGGCGGGCGTGATCCATAGCTGACCTCGTCGCCGCCGATCAGCGTGACATGGGCGTGGGGGCGGCGGCGCAGGATCTCGGGCAGCGCGCGCATGAAGACGTGATAGCCGCGATAGGGTTCCAGATTGCGGTTGATGAAGGTGATGACCTCGTCGTCGCGGGTCAGGATGCGGCCCTGCGTCACCTCCAGCTTGGCCTGCGGATCGGGCTTCACCAGATCGGTGTCGATGCCGTCATGGGCGACGGTGATGCGGTCGCGCCAGTGTTCCGGGAAGGTGCCCGCCTGAAACCGGGTGGGGCTGATGCCCGCATCCATGACTTCCTCGTGCAGGCGGTTGTTGAGGTTCTTCATGCGGATGCGCAGCGGTTCGGTCACGGAATCGATCTGCGAGAATTCCGGATCGAAGGCGATGAAATCGGCGCTGGTCAGGTGGTAAAGCTCGCAATAAAGCCCCAGCCGCGCCTTGGGCCACACATCCTTCAGGAACAGGCTTTCGCCCCAGCCGTGATGCGCCAGAATCACGTCCGGCTGGAAACCCTGCTGCCGCAGCGCCAGCGCCGCCTGATAGCAGCTGGTGCCGCGCAGGATCTTCGTTTCGAAATCGGTGAGAAAGGGGTGGATGCCGCGCGTGCTGCCGCCGCTGATCGCATAGGGCAGAAGTTTGACCCCGTTCCACAGCGCGGGCTTTTTCACCTTGGGGGTCAGCGCCACCACCTCGTGCCCCAGCCGGGCCAGTTCGGGGGCGAGGTGTTTATACTGTCCGGGGAAATTCTGATGGATCAAAAGCAGTTTCATGGCGCCCAGTTTCATTGCCTGACGGGTGGCCCAGCTTGCCACGCGCCCGGCCTTTACGCCAATGGCCCAAAACCGCACCTTGCCCGCATTTCCCCCCTCCGGTGGCCGAAATGTCGCCTTGCACTGGACGCTGACCGGGCTTGGCCCTATCACCCGCCCAGACCCATCCGTTCCGAGGGACCGCAAGATGCAGCGCTATGACCCCGCCTTGATCGAGCCGAAATGGCAGAAAGTCTGGGACGAGGCCCTGACCTTCAAGGCCATCCGTTCCGCCGACAAGCCGAAATATTACGTGCTGGAGATGTTCCCCTATCCATCGGGGCGCATCCATATCGGCCATGTGCGCAATTACACCATGGGCGACGTGATCGCGCGGTACAAAAAGCAGAACGGCTTCAACGTGCTGCACCCGATGGGGTTTGATGCCTTCGGCATGCCCGCCGAAAACGCCGCCATGGCCAGCGGCGGCCATCCCAAGGACTGGACCTATTCCAACATCGACACGATGGTCGAGCAGATGAAGCCCTTGGGTTTCGGGCTGGACTGGTCGCGGATGTTCGCCACCTGCGATCCGGAATATTACGGCCAGCAGCAGGCGCTGTTTCTGGACATGCTGCAGGCGGGGCTGGTCTATCGCAAGAACGCGGTGGTGAACTGGGATCCGGTCGACATGACCGTGCTTGCCAACGAGCAGGTGGAGAACGGACGCGGCTGGCGGTCGGGCGCGCTGGTGGAGCGCAAGGAACTGACGCAGTGGTTCTTCAAGATCTCCGATTTCTCCGGCGAGCTTCTGGATGCGCTCGACAGTCTGGACGACTGGCCCGCCAAGGTGAAGCTGATGCAGGCCAACTGGATCGGGCGGTCGCGCGGGCTGCAGTTCGCCTTTTCCACCATCGAGGCCCCCGAGGGCTTTGACCGGATCGAATGCTACACCACCCGGCCCGACACCCTGCTGGGCGCAAGCTTTGTCGGCATCTCGCCGGATCATCCGCTGGCCCGGGCGCTGGAGGAGGAGAATGCCGAGCTTGCCGCGTTCAACGCCGACTGCCGCCGCATGGGCACCTCCGAGGAAGAACTGGAAAAGGCCGAGAAGCGCGGCTTCGACACCGGGCTGCGGGTGCGCCATCCCTTTGACACGGCATGGGAACTGCCGGTCTATGTGGCGAATTTCATCCTGATGGATTACGGCACCGGCGCCATTTTCGGCTGCCCGGCCCATGACGCGCGCGACCACGAATTCGCCACCAAATACGGCCTGCCGATTGTCGCCACCTTCACCCCGCTGGAGGGAGAGCATGACATTCAGGCGGCGCCCTTCGTGCCGATGAAGTCGGAAAAGGTGCGCTACACCCGGCTGGTCGCTGGCGAGGAAGAGCAGACCGGCGATGCGGCGGTCGAGGCGGCGGTGGCCTTCTGCGAAGCCAATGGCGTGGGCCATGGCGTGACCAAATACCGGCTGCGCGACTGGGGGCTGAGCCGCCAGCGCTACTGGGGCTGCCCGATTCCGGTGGTGCATTGCGACACCTGCGGCGTGGTGCCCGAGGCCAAGGAAAACCTGCCGGTCCTGCTGCCCTATGACGAAGGCGGCACGCCCATCGATTTCTCCATCCCGGGCAACCCGCTGGACCGCCACCCGACATGGCGCGACTGCACCTGCCCCACCTGCGGCGCAGCCGCGCGGCGCGAGACCGACACGATGGACACGTTTGTGGACAGCTCGTGGTATTTCGCCCGCTTCACCGCGCCTGATGCCGACACGCCCACCGTGGCCGAAGACGCCGCCTACTGGATGAATGTCGACCAGTATATCGGCGGCATCGAACACGCGATCCTGCACCTGCTTTATTCGCGGTTCTTCGCGCGGGCCATGAACATCACCGGCCATCTGCCCGAGCAGTGCCGCGAGCCGTTCAATGCGCTTTTCACGCAAGGCATGGTGACGCACGCGATCTACAAGACCGAAAAGGACGGGCGCCCGGTCTATCACTATCCCGAAGAGGTGGAGCTGCGCGACGGCGGCGCCTTCCTTGCCGATGGCCGCGCGGTAGAGATCATCCCTTCGGCCAAGATGTCGAAATCCAAGAACAACGTGGTCGATCCGGTGGCGATCATCGGCCAGTATGGCGCCGATACCGCGCGCTGGTTCGTGCTGTCCGACAGCCCGCCGGAACGCGACGTGGAATGGACCGCCGCCGGGGCAGAGGCGGCGCACCGCCATCTGGCGCGGGTCTGGCGGATCGCGGCGGAGGTTGTCGCCGCCGACGCGCCCGCCAGCGCCGAGGACGAGGCGCTGCTGCGCGAGATGCACAAGGCGATCCATGACGTGACGCTGGGGGTCGAAAGCTTCGGCTTCAACGCCGCCATCGCCAAGCTTTACGGCTTCACCAACACCCTGTCGAAATCGCAGGCGGGATCCGGGGCCAAGCGGCAGGCGGCGCGGGTTCTGGCGCAGCTGATGTCGCCGATGACGCCGCATCTGGCCGAAGAGCTGTGGCAGATGCTGGGCGGCGAGGGGCTGATCGCAAATGCGGACTGGCCCAAGGCCGATCCGGCGATGCTGGTCGAGGATACCGTGACGCTGCCGATTCAGGTCAATGGCAAGCGCCGGGGTGAACTGACCGTGCCCAAGGACATGGCGAAGGAAGAGATTGAAAAACTTGTGCTGGCACACGAAGCTGTGGTGCGGACGCTGGATGGCGCCGCGCCGAAGAAGCTCATCGTGGTGCCGGGCCGGATCGTCAATGTGGTTGCCTGACCGAAGAACCTTTCTGATCTCGCTCGCAGCCCTTGGCGGCTGCGGGTTCACCCCGGTCTACGGGCCGCAGGGCGGCGGGTCTGCGTTGCTGGACAATGTCGCCCTGCCGGAACCCGACAGCCCCGAGCAGTATCTGCTGCACCGGCGGCTGGAGGAACGGCTGGGCCGCGCGCCCGGCGGCGCCTATCTGCTGCAGGTCGCGGTGGAGACGGAATCGCAGGGGCTGGGCGCGCTGGCCGATGGCAACATCACCCGCGTCCGCCTGCAGGGCACCGCCGTCTACACGCTGCGCGACCGGGCCAGCGATGCCGCGCGGCTGCGGGGCACCACCGAATCCTTCACCGCCTATTCCACCACCGGCTCCACCGCCGCCACGCAATCCGCCGAACGGGATGCCGAAGAGCGGCTGATGGTCATTCTGGCCGACCAGATTCTGGACGAGCTGCTGCTGCACGCGGCTGAACTTGCGCAATGAAGCTGTCGGGCCGCGACGCGCAGGCCTATTTCCGGCGGCCTGATCCCGACCGGGCGGGCGTGCTGCTGTTCGGCGAGGATGTGATGCGCATCGCGCATCGGCGGCAGGAGATCATCGCGGCGCTGGTCGGCCCCGAAGGCGAGGCGGAAATGCGCCTGACCCGGATGTCGGGGGCGGATCTGCGCAAGGATCCGGCGCTGCTGCTGGATGCGGTCAAGGCGCAGGGGTTCTTTCCCGGCCCGCGCGTGGTCTTTGTCGAAGAAGCGACCGATGGTCTGGTCAAACCGCTGGGGGCCGCGCTGTCGGACTGGCGTCCGGGGGATGCGCAGATTCTGGTCACCGCCGGATCGCTGACCGCCAAATCCGCCCTGCGCAAGCTTTTTGAGAGCGCGCCGCAGGCCTATGCCATCGGCATCTATTCCGACCCGCCCGGCCGGGAAGAGATCGAGGCGGCGCTGCGCAAGGCCGGGCTGGACCGGGTGGACCGCGCCGCATGGGACGCGCTGGAGCATCTGGCCCGCGCGCTGGACCCGGGCGATTTCCGGCAGGTGCTGGACAAGGTGGCGCTTTTCAAGCTGGACGATCCCGCCCCCCTCACCCCCGAAGAGGTGGAGGCCTGCGCCCCCGCCTCCATCGAGGCGGAGCTGGACGACATCCTGAACGTGGTGGCCGAAGGCCGCACCGCCGATATCGGCCCGCTGATGCAGCGGCTGAGCGGGCAGGGGGTGGCGCCGGTCACGCTGCTGATCATGGCGATGCGGCATTTCCGGGTGCTTTACGCGCTGGCCGCCGCCCCCGGCGGACCGCAGGCTGGGGTGCAGCGCCTGCGCCCGCCGCTGTTTGGCCCGCGCCGCGACCGGATGCTGCGGCAGGCCTCTGGCTGGACCGCCGACCGGCTGGAGGATGCGCTGGCCATGCTGATGGACACCGACCTGACGCTGCGCTCCGCCGGGCAGCGCGCCCCGGCCATGGCGCTGGTCGAACGCAGCTTCGTGCGGCTGGCATGGCTGGGCTCGCGGCGCTGAGATGGCGCGGCGCTTCACCCTCCGGCAGCTGGACTATCTGGTGGCCGTGGGCGAGGCCGGGTCCATCGCCGGGGCCGCCGAACGGCTGAATGTCTCCTCTCCGTCGATCTCTGCCGCCATCGCCCAGCTTGAGGCAGAGTTTGGCCTGCCGCTGTTCATCCGCCGCCACGCGCAGGGGCTGCTGCCCACGCAGAGCGGCCAGCGGCTGATCGCGCAGGCCCGCGTGGTGCTGGCAGAGGCTGCGGCGCTGACCACGCTGGCCGGCGAGATTTCGGGCACCGTGCGCGGCCCGCTGCGGGTGGGCTGTTTCCTGACCTTCGCGCAATTCGTGCTGCCGCAGCTGCGCCGCGGCTTCACCGATACTTGGCCCGAGGTCGCCTTCACCCAGCAGGAAATGACCCAGCCCGCCCTGATCGAGGCGCTGCGCCGCGCCGATCTGGACGTGGCGCTGACCTATGATCTGGATATCCCCGACGATCTGGAGTTTCTGCCGCTGGTCAGCCTGCCGCCCTATGCCCTGCTGGACGAGGCGCATCCGCTGGCCTCCCGCACCAGCCTGTCGGTGGCCGATCTGGCGCCCTGTCCCATGGTGCTGCTGGATCTGCCGCAGAGCGGCGCCTATTTCCTGTCCTTCTTCACCGCGCAGGGGCTGGTGCCGCAGATTGCGGAACGGACGCGGGATTTCGCCACGATGCGGTCGCTGGTGGCCAATGGCTTCGGCTATTCGCTGGCCAATATCCACCCCCGCTCCGATCTGGCCCCGGACGGGCGACCGCTGCGCTATGTGCCGCTGACCGGGGCGCCACGGCCTCTGGTGCTGGGGTTGGTGCTGATGCAGGGGGCACAGGCGCCACGCACCGTGCGCGCCTTTGTCGACTTCTGCCGCAGCCAGATCACGGCGCGCAGCGTGCCGGGCATCCGCCTGCCAGAGCCCTCCTAGCCCTCTGTCCTGCCGCGCGGGCTTGCCGGGCCCCGGGCGCCGGGTTGCGCGGCAACAGCCCGGCACCGCCGATGACCTTCAGCCCCGGACCGGACAGGAAAAGACCGCCGCGGCACCATCCGCGACGGTCTGGACTGGGTCGGCCAGAGGCCCGGCGCCGCGCCCTGGGCCGCTCCATCCTGATGGCCCATGCCGCGCGGGGTCACCGGTCAGCGCGACAGTCCGCCATGCAGGGTGGGCATATCCAGCGCGGCAAAGCCGTAATGCCGCAGCCAGCGCAGATCCGATTCGAAGAACGCCCGCAGATCCGGGATGCCGTATTTCAGCATGGCGATGCGGTCGATGCCCATGCCGAAGGCGAAGCCCTGCCATTGCGCGGGGTCGATCCCGCCCGCCGTCAGCACCTTGGGATGCACCATGCCGGATCCCAGAACTTCCAGCCAGTCATCGCCTTCGCCCACGGTCACGGTGCCGTCTTTCCACTGGCACTGGATGTCCACCTCCGCCGAAGGTTCGGTGAAGGGGAAATGCGAGGCGCGGAAGCGGGTCTTCACCGACCGTCCGAAATAGGCGGAGAAGAATTCCTCCAGCACCCATTTCAGATTGGCCATGGAGATTTCGCGGTCGATGGCCAGACCTTCGATCTGGTGGAACATCGGCGTGTGGGTCTGGTCGTAATCGGCGCGATAGACGCGGCCCGGCGCCACGATGCGGATGGGCGCGCCCTGCGCCAGCAGCGACCGGATCTGCACCGGCGAGGTATGGGTGCGCAGCACATGCGGGGGGCGGTTGTCGCCTTCCGCGCGGTGCATGTAGAACGTGTCCATCTCGGCGCGGGCCGGGTGATGGCCGGGGATGTTCAGCGCGTCGAAATTATACCAGTCTTCTTCGATCTGCGGACCTTCGGCCACGGCAAAGCCCATATCGGCGAAGATCGCGGTGCATTCTTCCCAGACCTGACTGACCGGGTGCAGGCTGCCCATGCGGCGCAGGCGCCCGGGCAGGGTCACGTCCAGCCATTCCGCCGCCAGCCGCTCGTTCAGCGCGGCATCGGCCAGCGCCGCCTTCTTCAGCGCCAGCGCTTCGGTGATCTCGTCCTTGAGCGCGTTCAGCTTCGGCCCCATCACCTGCCGCTCTTCGGGGCTCATCCGCCCCAGTTCGCGCATCTGCAGGCTGATCTCGCCCTTCTTGCCAAGGGCCTGCACCCGCAGATCCTCCAGCGCGGCCTCGCCTGCCGCGGTGCCAATCAGGTCCAGATACTTGTCGCGCAGATCGTCCATCGGGGGCCTCTTCGGTGCATCACTTGCGCGCCTGACCTACCGGCTGCGCCCCGTCTGCGCAAGAAGCGCCGCCGCGCGCCCGGCATCTTCTGACCGAAAATATCCCGGGGGAGGCTGCGCCTTGGCGCAGACGGGGGCAGAGCCCCCCTCTGCCCGGCCCCGCAGGCACGGGCCGCAAACGGAAAACGCCGCCCGGAGATCCGGACGGCGTTGCATCTCTGCACAGGGCAGCTGCGCTTACGCGGCCAGCGCGCCCTTGGCCTGATCGACGATCGCGCCGAAGGCTTCCGGCTCGTGCACGGCCAGATCGGCCAGCACCTTGCGGTCCACTTCGATGCCGGCCTTGTTCAGGCCGTTGATGAAGGCCGAATAGGTCAGCGCTTCGTCATGCGCGCGGACGGCAGCGTTGATCCGCTGGATCCACAGCGCGCGGAAGTTGCGCTTGCGGTTCTTCCGGTCGCGCGTCGCGTACTGGTTGGCCTTGTCGACGGCCTGGGCTGCCACCTTGAAGGTGTTCTTGCGACGGCCATAATAGCCTTTCGCAGCCTTGATGACCTTCTTGTGACGGGCGTGGGTGACGGTACCACCTTTGACTCGGGACATGTCTCTGGCCTCCTATCAGCGGTCGTAGGGCATATAGCCCTTGACGATCTTGGCGTCCTGGGGGGACAGCGTGGTGGTCCCGCGGGCGTCGCGGATGAATTTCTTGGTGCGCTTGATCATGCCGTGGCGCTTGCCGGCCTGAGCGGTGATCACCTTGCCGGTGGCGCTCATCTTGAAGCGCTTCTTCGCGCTCGACTTGGTCTTCATCTTGGGCATTTTCGTCTCCTTCACGAGTGCGTGACAAAACGCGACTCGGCATGCCACTCCGGCCGGCCGCGCAGTTGGAAGCGCCCCTATAAAAGCCCGCTCCCGCCTGTGCAAGCCCTTCCGGCGCAGATCAGCGGATCAGATCGCCGATCACCCCATAGATGACATCGGGCAGGTTTTCGGCGGTATAGCCGCCGGGCTTGCTGACATGGGCGTGCAGCGCCAGCGCCAGACCCGCCACCAGCAGCACCGCCCCAAGCCGGGGCACCCGGCCATCGGCCCATGCCGCAATGGCCGCCGCACCCCCAAGCACGCCCAGAACAAACCCGAGCACCAGAAACTGATCCGTCGACATGAAAAGGCCCGCCCATGGTCCGACGCATCAGCGTAGACCGGGGCGGGCCCGTCTGGCAACGGCGCTGCGGCCTATTCCGGATCGGTGGAGTAGATCAGCCGTTCGTCACAGGGCGCGACGCGCAGGATGTTGGTGGTGCCCGACATGTTGAAGGGCACGCCCGCCGTCACGATGATGTGGTCTTCCGCCCCGGCATAGCCCTGCGCGCGGGCGGCGCGCGCGGCATTGACCACGGCCTGCTTGAACCGCTCCAGCTCGCCGGTCATCACGCAATGCGTGCCCCATGTCAGCGACAGCCGCCGCGCGGTGCCGCGCAGGCTGGTCAGGGCGATGATCGGCACCCGCGGACGCTCGCGCGCCACCAGCGCCGCCGTGGTCCCCGAGGAGGTGAAGCAGCAGATCGCCTTCACATCGGCGGTTTCCGCGATCTCGCGCGCGGCGGCGACGATGCCATCGGCCACGGTGGTGCGCTTGATGTTGCGGCTGGCCTCGATGATCTCGGTATAGGTCGGATCCTTCTCGACGCTGATCGCCACGTTGTTCATCGTGGTGACCGCCTCGACCGGATACTGCCCCGCCGCCGATTCCGCCGACAGCATGATCGCATCGGTGCCTTCATAGATCGCGGTGGCCACGTCCGACACTTCGGCGCGGGTGGGCATCGGGCTTTCGATCATCGATTCCAGCATCTGCGTCGCCACGATCACCGGCTTGCCGGCAGAGCGGCATTTGCGGATCAGCCGCTTCTGGATCGGCGGCACGCTCTGCACCGGCAGTTCCACACCCAGATCGCCGCGCGCCACCATGATGCCGTCCGACACGGCAAGGATGTCGTCGAACCGCTTCACGGCGGTGGGCTTCTCGATCTTCGACAGGATCGCGGCGCGCCCGTCACAGAGCTTGCGCGCCTCCTGCACGTCCTCGGGCCGCTGCACGAAGCTCAGCGCCAGCCAGTCCACCCCAAGGGCTGCGGCGAATTCCAGATCGTCGCGGTCCTTGGCCGACAGCGCCGCCAGCGGCAGTTCCACATCGGGCACGTTCACGCCCTTGCGGTTGGAAATGGTGCCGCCCGCCTCGACCACGCAATTGGCGAAATCGGGGCCACATTCCTCGACCCGCATGCGGATCTTGCCGTCATTGACCAGCAGATGCGCGCCCACGCCAAGGGCCGCAAAAATCTCCGGATGCGGCAGGCAGACGCGCTGGCTGTCGCCTGCCGCCTCCTCCAGGTCGAACCGGAAGGTCTGGCCCCATTCCAGCTCCTCGGAGCCATTGGCAAACTCGCCCACGCGCAGCTTCGGCCCCTGCAGGTCGGCGAGGATGGCGATGGGGCTGTCCAGATCCTTTTCGACCTGCCGGATGGCGCGGTGAATCTTGGTGATGTCCTCATGCGTGCCATGGCTCATGTTCAGCCGGAACACGTCAGCCCCGGCCTCGTGCAGGGCGCGGATCATCTCGTAGGTGTTGCTTGCCGGGCCCAGCGTGGCCACAATCTTGACTTTGCGCAAACGTCTCATCTTCGTCTCCCTGGCTCGGCACAACACGCGGTGCGGCGGCGATGGTTTACCGTTGAACGATCTCGCGGACGGTTATCGCTAACGCCGCCGCCGTTATTGTCGAATTCCCTTTGCCGCGCAACTCCTCTATGAAATGACGGCAAACTGCGAAGGTATCATGACCCACAAGCCCGTCCATATCGAAGGCGCGGGACGGCAAGGCCGGTTTCTCGTCACCTGCGACCACGCCACCAATGCCGTGCCCGCGGATCTGGGCGGATCGCTGGGACTCCCGGCCGAGGACATGGCCCGCCACATCGCGTGGGATCCGGGCGCCCTGGGTGTGGCGCGGGCGCTGGCTGCGGCGCTCGACAGCCCGGTGGTCTGGGCGGGGTTCTCGCGGCTGGTGATCGACCCCAACCGGGGCGGGCGCGACCCGACGCAGCTCATGCGGCTTTACGACGGATCGGTCATTCCCGGCAACCGCCACGCCGGACCGGAAGAGCGCGCGCGCCGCATCGCGGCCTACTGGCAGCCCTATCACGACGCCATCGCGGATCTGGCCGCCCGCCAGCCCGACCCGGTGATCGTCGCCCTGCACAGCTTCACGCCGCAGCTGCGGGGCCGCGCGCCGCGGCCATGGCAGGTGGGGATCCTGCATGCCTCCGACAGCCGCCTCTCCGATCCGCTGATCGACCTGCTGCAGGCGGAGCCCGATCTGGTGGTCGGCCGCAACCAGCCCTATCCCGGCCACCTTCCGGGCGATTCCATCGACCGGCACGCCCTGCGCCATGGCCGCCACAACACGCTGATCGAACTGCGCAACGACCTGATCGCCACGCCCGAAACCCAGCAGCACTGGGCAGACCGCCTCGCGCCGCTGCTGCGCCGGGCCCTTGCCCGCATCCCCGACTGACAGGAGACCCCGATGGACGACCAGACCCGCCTCGAACTCGAAGCCGCCGCCTTCCGCCGCCTGCGCCAGCACCTGATGGAAGACCGCCCCGATGTGCAGAACATCGACCTGATGACGCTGGCGGGCTTCTGCCGCAACTGCCTGTCGCGCTGGTATCAGGAAGCGGCCAATGCCCGCGGCCTCGACATGGACAAGGACACGGCGCGCGAGATCTTCTACGGCATGCCCTATGAGGACTGGCGGGCGCAGACCCAGACCGAAGCCAGCCCGGACCAGCAGGCCGCCTTCGACAAGGCGTTCCGCGAAAATGTCGGTCCGCGCGACTGATCCGCCCTTCATCTTGCCCCTAAACTCCACGGGGGTCCGGGGGTGTGAAACCCCCGGCCTCCTCTCCCCCCGGGCTCAGGCCGGGAGTTTCGAGGCGATCCAGCGGGCGAATTCATAATTCGGCCGCTCCAGATGCGACAGCGCGCCGGGGGTCGCATGGCGCGACTGCATGCCCTTCCAGACCCGCTCGGTGCAGCCGCGATCCTCGTCATTGACCGCATCCAGCAGGCTTTTCAGCGTGGCGAAATGCTGGGGCGCCTCGGCATCCTTGGCAAAATCCGGATGCAGCCCGCCGCCATAAAGGATCTTCACATGCCCCGGCCCGTCCGGGGTCAGGCACAGATACCAGAAATAGCCCGGGGTCAGCGTGATCAGCAGCGACGGATAGATCGCCAGCAGCCATGTGCGGTAGCGGTCCTCGCCCTGCAGTTCGGTATTGTCCTTGTGGGCGATGGAGAGCGCGATGCTGTCGTCTTTCAGGATGTGGTGGTAATTGAAGCCCGCAAAGCCTTCGGGGCAGGTCATCTTGCGCAGATCCACCGCCCCGCCGATGGTGCCGCCATGGCACATGGGCAGGTGGTAGCTTTCCATGAAATTCTCGGCGAGGATCTTCCAGTTGGTGTTCCAGCGATGCTCCTCGCGGAAGGTCTCCACATAGTCCTGCATCGGCAGGTAGCCCACCAGATCGTCGACCTCGCGCAGCCCCGCGCCGGGGTCGGGCAGGTCGGGATCAAGCGTGACCATGATCCAGCCCTTCCAGTCCACGCAGCGGATCTGCGGCAGGCCAAGCGCTTCCTTGCAGAAGCTCTGGTTCAGATCCATCGCGGGGGCGCCGCGCAGGCTGCCATCCAGATTGTAGGTCCAGGCGTGATAAGGGCAGGTGATGGCGCGCACATGGCCGCGCCCTTCCAGCAGGATCGACATGCGGTGGCGGCAGACATTCGACATCGCCCGCAGCGCGCCGTCGCGGTCGCGCAGCACGATCACCGGCTCGCCCGAAATCTCCATGGTCAGGTAATCGCCCGGCGCTTTCAGCGCATCGGCCCGCCCGGCACAGAGCCAGCTTTGCGCAAAGACATGGCGCTCCTCCAGCGCCAGAAATTCGTCCGAGGTATAGACCGACACCGGCATGGCGTGGGCCGCCTCGAACGGCGTGGCGACATTGGCGCGCAGGGCGGCGGCGGGATCGTGGATGGTCATGGCGGCCTCCGGCTGTGTGGCGGCACGTCCCGGCACCGCGCTGCGCGGCATTCCGCGCCTTTGCCCTGCCTGCGTCAAGCCCCCGCGCGCAGGCGCCATCACGGGGGGTGACGGAGCGCCCACAAAACGGAATTTGACAGCGGCGCCGCCTCCCGGCTTGGCTGGGGGCCACAGGATGCGGAGCGCGCGATGACAGAGCTTGTTCTTTACGGCCACCCCGACAGCGGCCATGCCAACAAGGTGGCGCTGGCCCTCGCGCTGGCGGGGGTGCCGCATGAGCTGCGGCGGGTCGATATCTGGGCGCCCGCTGCCACCCGCCCGGCGGAGTTTCTGGCGGCAAGTCCGCTGGCGCAGGTGCCGCTGCTTATGGTCGATGGCGTGCCGCATCTGCAGTCCGGCGCCATCCTGATGGAGGTGGCGCGGCGCTGGCCGCTGCCGGGGCAGCAGCCCCATGACCTGCGCCGCGGCGCAGAGCTGATCCTGTGGGAGGCCAACCGCATCGGCATGTGCCTGCCGCAGCTGGTGGAATCGCGCCGCCCCGGCGGCGACAGCTTCCCGCCCGGCGCGCTGGACTGGCTGCGCGCCCGCTATGCCACCGACCGGGACAATTTTGATCGGCTGCTGGGGGCGGGGCCGTTTTTCCACGGGGCAGCGCCCGGCATCGGCGACTGCGCCATCTGGGGCTATGTCCGCTGGATCGACAGGGCAGGCGTGGCGCCGTCGCCTGCCATGGCCGACTGGCGGACGCGCATGGCCGACCTGCCTGCCATGCCGGGCGATTTTTTCCCGGCCTAGTCGGAGAGCAGCGGCAGGATCAGCGAAAACAGCTCCCCCTGCGAGGAGATGCGGCATTTCCGGTAAAGCTGCTTGCGGAACACCTTGACCGTCTGCGGGCTGATCTCCAGCCGCAGGCTGATCGAAACGGAGCTGTGGCCGCGCAGGATCAGCAGCGCCACCTCTGCCTGCCGGGGGCTGAGCGTGATGGCATGGCGGCGGCGCAGCGCCTCGATCAGCCGCCCGGTCAGCGCGGCTTCGGTATAATCCCCCGAAGAGGACAGGCCCTGCCATTGCTTTTCGCACAATCCGCAGGCAATCGGGGCTATTCTTTGGGCATGATCCAGATCGCGCGGCGAAAACCCCTGACCGGATGTGGCATCGCGGCCAAGGCAGACATGCACCGAAACCCCCTCGGCGGGATAGGCGACATAGGCGATCTCGTCGATCAGGGTGGTGCGCCGGTAATAGGCGGCGAAATATTCGTTCCGCTGAAAGGCATCGGGGGCGATGTCGCGCAGCCGGTAGATCCCGGGACGCACCCGCCGCACATGCAGGTCATGAAACGGGTCCAGAAGGTAAGCCCCTGACAGGTAATCCGTTTCCAGCTTTTCATGCACCCGCTTCTCGCGCGATTGCGTGAACAGCACCTGCGGGCGGTGCTGCTGGAAATAGGCCAGCATCGTGGTGTTGTCGATTTCAAAGCAGCGCGACAGCCAAAGGTAAAACGCAGGGGCAAACCCTTCGCCGCCAAGCGCCGCGATGGCGCGGCCCAGATGCTCTTCGGCAGAGTTGGGAAGCTCCCGCATGATACCTCCTTGGGGGTATATACCCCTCGATTTCGGGGGCCTTAGCCTGAATCACCAGAAACCGGGGGTATGGTTCAAGGGGATTCGATGCTGGACGTGGCACAGGCGGTGGAAATCGACAGCGTGGTGAAGCGGTATGGCACCGTGACCGCGCTGCATGGCGTCTCGATGGCGATTGCAGAGGGAGAGTTCTTTACCCTGCTCGGGCCCTCGGGCTGTGGCAAGACCACGCTGCTGCGCTGCATCGCTGGCTTCGAGCAGGTGTCGGGCGGCGCGATCCGCCTGCATGGCGAGGACATCGCGCCGCTGCCGCCGCACAAGCGGATGGTGAACACCGTCTTTCAGAATTACGCGCTGTTTCCGCATATGACCGTGCTCGACAACGTGACCTTCGGCCTGCTGCGCCGGGGCTGGGGCACGCGGGATGCCGAGGCGCGGGGCCGCGAGGTGCTGCGGCTGGTGCAGCTGTCAGAATTTGCGCAGCGCCGACCGGGGCAGCTGTCGGGCGGGCAGCAGCAGCGCGTGGCGCTGGCCCGGGCGCTGGCCCCCCGGCCCAAGGTGCTGCTGCTGGACGAGCCGCTGTCGGCGCTGGATCTGAAGCTGCGGCAGGCGGTGCGCAGCGAGCTGAAATCCATCCAGCGCGAGACCGGCATCGCCTTTGTCTTTGTCACCCACGATCAGGAAGAGGCGCTGACCATGTCCGACCGCATCGCGGTGATGTCGGCGGGCCATGTGCAGCAGGTGGGCCCCCCGCGCGAGATCTACGAGGCGCCGCAGACCCGCTTCGTCGCCGATTTCATCGGCGAGACCAACCTGATCGACGTGACCGTGACGCAGGTCAGCGGTGCCGTGGCGCGGCTGCAGCTGCCGGGCGGTGCTGCGATGGACTGTCCCGCCGCGCCGGGCGCGCGACCCGGGCCGGGGCATCTGTCGGTGCGGCCAGAGCGGCTGTCGCTCTGCGCTGCGGGGCAGGGCGATCTGGCGGCGGTAATGCAGGATCACGTCTATCTGGGCACCGACACGCAGCTGCTGATGCGGCTGGCGGACGGGGCGCGGCTGGTGGTGCGGCAGCAGGCGGGCAGCGGGACCGTCCCGGACCCAGGCGCAGCCCTTGGCCTGCGGATCGAGGCGGGCGCCGCGCGCCTGCTGGCGGACTGATGGCGGGCGCCGCGCCACAGGGCGCCTCCGCCGGGTCGGACATCTATCGCGGCAACGGGCCGCGCCTGCTGCTGCCGGTCTGGCTGTGGGTCGGCATCTTCCTTGTCGCGCCGGTGCTGATCATGGCGGTCTATTCCGTGCTGACCAAGGAATTCCGGGGCGGGGTCATCTGGGACTTCACGCTGGCCGCCTATGACCAGTTCTTTCTGGACCGGGGCCTGTTCGGGGACGAGCCGCCCCGCATCGAATGGACCTATATCGGCATCTTCTGGCGGTCGATCTGGCAGGCGGGGCTGGCGACGGTGCTGTGCCTGCTGATCGGCTTTCCCACCGCGTGGTTCATCGCCACCCGGCCCGCGCGGGTGCGGTCGGTCTGGCTGTTCCTCATCACCATTCCTTACTGGGTCAACCTGCTGATCCGCACCGTGTCGATGAAATTCCTGATCCGCGACACCGGGCCGCTGAATGAATTCCTGCTCTGGGCCGGGATCATCGACACGCCGCTGGCGCTGGTGAACACCAATTTCGCCGTGCAGCTGGGGCTGTTCTACAGCTACCTGCCCTTCATGGTGCTGCCGATCTATGCGGCGGTGGAACGCTATGACTTCTCGCTCTCCGAAGCGGCGGCGGATCTTTATGCCGACAGCTGGACCACGCTGCGGCTGATCATCCTGCCGGTGGTCAAGCCGGGCATCGTGGCGGGCTGCATTCTGGTCTTCGTGCCCTCATTGGGGGCGTTCCTTGCGCCCGAACTGCTGGGTGGCGCCAAGACCTTCATGATCGGGTCGCTGATCGAGGAGCAGTTCAAGGGCGCTGCGGGCAACTGGCCGTTCGGGGCCGCCGCCTCGATGATCCTGCTCAGCATCGTGATGGCCGTGCTGCTGCTGCATGCCCGGGCCCAGACCAAGGGAGACCGGACATGACCGACCTGCGCCATTTCACCGGCTTCCGCCCGCTGACCGTGCTGTGCCTGTTCATCCTTTATGCGCCGCTGGTCATCGTCGCGGTCTACAGCTTCAACGAAAGCACCTCGATCACGCGCTGGGGCGGGTTTTCGCTGAAATGGTACGTGGACGTGTTCACCGGGCCAGAGGCGCCGAAATTCCGCGATGCCGCCATCAACAGCTTCACCATCGCCATCGGTGCCGCCACCTGCGCCACGCTGATCGCCACCGCCGCCGCCGTGGCGATGACCCGGGCGGGGCGGTTCCGGGGCAAGCTGGCCAGCCTTGCGCTGATCAACCTGCCGCTGATGGTGCCGGAGATCGTGACCGCCGTCGCCTCGCTGGTGTTCTTCATCACCATCGGGCTGACCACCGGGCTGCTGACCATCTTCCTTGCGCATGTGGTGTTCTGCATCCCCTTCGCCTACCTGCCGATTTCGGCGCGGATGCAGTCGGTGCCCGATGTCTATGAACAGGCGGCGATGGATCTTTACGCCACCCCGTGGGAGGCGTTCCGGCTGATCCTGCTGCCGCTGATGGCGCCGGGCATCCTGTCGGGCTTCCTGCTCGCCTTTATCATCTCGCTTGACGATTTCCTCATCACCAACTTCGTCAAGGGGGCGGGGGTCGAGACCCTGCCGACCGCCATCTTCGGATCGGTGAAACAGGGCATCAAGCCCAACATCATGGCCATTTCGACGCTGCTCCTGGGCGTTTCGGTGGTCTGCGTCACGCTGTCCTGGCTGATCGGACGGGCGGGACAGAAACGATAAAACCCCAACAGCGGAGACCAAGACATGAAGACCCTTCTCACCACCTCGCTGCTGGCGCTGACGCTGGCAGGCGCCGCTCAGGCCGAAGGCAAGCTGTCGATCTATCACTGGTTCGAATACATCCCGCAGGAGCTGCTGGACAAGTTCGCCGCCGAATACGACGTCGAGGTGACCATGGACACCTTCGACAGCAACGAGGCGCTGCTGGCCGCGCTGAAAGCCGGGCGACTGGGCAGCTATGACGTGGCGGTGCCCGGCGATTACATGGTCGACATCCTGAAACAGGAAGGCATGCTCGACAGCTTCACCCCCGAAGAGCTGCCCAACCACGGCAATATCGAAGACCGCTGGCTGGACGTGGCCTTTGATCCGGGCCGCACCTCCTCGATCCCCTATCAGTGGGGCAGCACCTCCTTTGCGGTCAACCGCGAGGTCTATGACGGCACCGCCGACAGCCTTGGCCTGATCTTCGCGCCGCCGCCGGAACTGGCGGGCAAGATCAACGTGCTGGACACCAGCGGCGAGACGCTGACGCTGGCCTCGCTGTATCTGGGCATCCCGCAATGCAGCGCCGACCGCGCGCAGCTCAAGGCGCTCAACGATCTGGTGATGGGCGCCAAGGCGGAGTGGGCGAGCTTCGGCTCCGATGTGGCCAAGGATGTTCTGGTGTCGGGCGACGCGGCGGCGGGCATGATCTGGTCGGGCTTTTCCGCCAAGGCGCGGGCCGAAGGCGCGCCCATCGAATACGTCTTCCCCAAGGAGGGCATGATCGTCTGGATGGACAATGTGGTGTTGCTGAAGGATGCGCCCAACCGCGACAACGCGCTGAAGTTCATGAACTTCCTGCTGGAGCCGGAAAACGCCGCCGCCGTCACCAATTACGCCCAGTATTCGGCGGGGGTGAAGGGCGTGTCGGAGTTTCTGGCGCCCGAGGTGGCCAATTCCCCGGAAAGCAACCCGCCCTCGGACGTGACCGGCGTGTTCGTGCAGCCCTGCCCGCAGGAGGTGCAGGTCATGTATGACGCGATCTGGACCAACCTGAAGAAGTGACCATGCGGCTGGCGCTTTATCAGGGGCCGCCGGGCACGGGCGATCCCGAGGCGGGGCTGACCCGGCTCGGGGCGCTGCTGGAGGCTTCGGCACGGGCGGGGGCGTTGATGCTGGTCTGTCCCGAACTGTTCCTGCCGGGCTACAACCGGCCGGATCTGCACGGGGCGCTGGCGCAGCCGCGCGGCGGGGACTGGACGCAGCGCCTGTCCGCCATGGCGCGGGCTGCGGGCTGCGGGCTGGTGCTGGGCTGGGCGGAACGGGACGGGGCGGCGGTCTACAACGCCGCCACCGCATGGGACGCACAAGGGCAGGAACTGGGCCATTACCGCAAGATCCAGCTGTTCGGCCCGATGGAAAAGGGCAGCTTCCGCCCCGGCGCCAGCTACTGCCTGTTCGATCTGGCCGGGGTCCGTGCCGCCCTGCTGATCTGCTATGACGTGGAATTTGCGCCCCATGTCGCGGCGCTTGCCGCGCAGGGGGCGCGGCTGATCCTCGTGCCGACCGCCAATCCCGAAGGTTTTGGCCATGTGTCCACCGCGCTGGTGCCCGCCCGCGCGGCAGAGGCGGGGGTGACCATCGCCTATGCCAATTACTGCGGCGCCGAAGCCGGGCTCGCCTATGGCGGGCTGTCGCTGATCGTGGGGCCGGACGCGCGCCCGCTGGTCAGTGCGGGCCGGGGCGAGGCGCTGCTGATCGCGGATCTGGACGTGCCTCTGGCGCCCGAGCTCCGCTCAACCCAACAACAGGACTATCTGGAGATCTGACCCATGTCGCTTGATCTGGACATCACCACCGACGGCGTGCTGACCGCCGACACCCATCTTGTGCAAAGCTGGGCCGATCTGGATTTCCTCAAACAGTCCGGGCAGCGCACCGTGATCGTGGGGGCCGAAGGCGCCTATGTCCGCGACAGCGAAGGCAACCAGCTGATCGACGGCATCGGCGGGCTGTGGTGTGTCAATGTCGGCCACCGGCGGCGCGAGATCATCGACGCCATCACCGCCCAGCTCGAGACGCTGGATTTCTATTCGACCTTCTACAACTTCACCCATCCCGCCGCCGCGGCGCTGGCCACCAAGCTGGCGGACCTGGCGCCCGGCACGCTCAACAAGGTGCATTTCGGCAATTCCGGCTCGGTCGCGAATGAAACCGCGATCCGCATCCTGCATCACTATTACAACCGGCTGGGCCAGCCGCGCAAACGCCGCATCCTGTGCCGCCACGGCGCCTATCACGGCTCCACCCATCTGACCGTCGCCATGACCACGCCCGGCTATTCCCAAGGCTGGAGCCGCGAGGACAGCCTTGTGCATCACCTGCGCTGCCCGCATCACTGGCGCGAAGGGCAGGGCATGACCGAGGCGGAGTTCCTCGAGGTGCTGAAACAGGATCTGCGCGACACCATCCAGCATTACGGCGCCGAAACCATCGCCTGTTTCTTCGCCGAGCCGATCATGGGCGCGGGGGGCGTGATCGTGCCGCCCGAGGGCTATCATCAGGCGATGTTCGAGATCTGCCGCGACCATGACATCAAATATGTGACCGACGAGGTGGTGACCTCTTTCGGGCGGCTGGGGCACATGTTCGCGTCAGAAGACGTGTTCGGCATCGTGCCCGACATCATCACCACCGCCAAGGGCCTGACCTCGGGCTATCAGCCGCTGTCGGCCACGATCCTGTCCGACGAGATCCACGAGGTGATCTCCGGCCCCGGCGGCATGTTCTTCCACGGCATGACCTATTCCGGCCACCCCGCCGCCGCCGCCGCCGGTCTGGCCAATATCGCGCTGATGGAGGCCGAGCAGATCCCGCAGCGGGTGCGCACCACCGGCAAGCGCTTCGAAGGCCTGCTGCGGCAGCTGGACCGGCATGACATCGTGGGCGAGGTGCGGGGCAGCCATTTCATGATGGGCCTCGAATTCGTGAAGGACAAGGCCACCGCCGCGCCCTTCGCCCCCGAAGACCGAATCGGCCTGCGCCTTGCGCGCGAGGCGCAGAAGCGCGGGCTGATCGCGCGGCCCTTGGGCAATATCCTGATCCTGTCGCCGACGCTGGTCATGGATGAGGCGCTGATCGACCGGACTGCCGCAATTCTGGACGACAGCATCGCGGCGGTGCAGGCGAGCCTGTGACCGCGCGGCGCCGGGTGACGGGAATCGCCGCGCGCGGGGGCGAGCCGTGTTAGGCTCCTCTCAGGCTTTTCGCTTGGGAGGATCAGACCATGACCACGCATCTGCGCGACATTCCCCTGACCGGCGCCCCGCCCCCGCCGCAGGAGGTCCGGCTGAGCTGGAGCTTCGGCCCCTATGCCGCCACAGCACTTGTGGAGGGCTGGCTGGAGATCGCCGAGGAGGTGCAGGACTTCTACGCCTCCCGGCTGCGGCAGGACATGGCCCTGCAGCACCGGCTGCTGCATTGCACCGATCCCGGCACGCTGTTTGCGGTGCAGGCGGAGTTCGTCCAGACCGCTGTTGCAGGCTATCGCGGCCATTTTGACCGGCTGACAGCCCTTGGCCAGCGGATGATGTCCCCCGCCGCCGCCTGAGCGCGGTCATGGCCGGAGCGCGGCCAGCACCGGCCCCAGCGCCTCGGCCACTTCGGCATGGGCCAGCGGCCCCAGCGATTCCGCCGCCGCCCCGGCTTCGAGCGGGGCGAACACCTTGCCTTCGGTGTCGCGCTGCCGCGCCGCCTCCGACAGTTCGACCTCCAGCAGCGCCGCCGTCCGGGGGCGCAGCGCCTCCAGCATGGCGCGGTCGACAAACAGCGGATCCCGCGCCAGCCCCTCCTGCGGGGTCTCGGGCGGCAGGTGCTCCGCCACCCAGAGCAGCACCACCCGCCCGCGCAGCAGCGCCAGCAGATGCTTCATCCGCGCGACCCAGGCCAGCCGCAGCTCTGCGGTGATCTGCGCGAACCGCTCCGGCGACAGGTCGTGCAGCCGCCCCAGCATGTGCCGGTTGAAGTGGAACTCGGTGAAATCCACCTCCGGATACAGCGCCAGCAGCCGGTCGGAGCCGCGCAGGAACCGGTCGTTGCGGCGCGGATGCACGCTGTAGAACCGGTTGGACATGTTCTGCGCGCCAAGGATCTGCAGCACCACGGTTTCGGCCCGCTCCGCCGCCTCCAGCACGGCGGGATCGCTGAGATACAGGTCCAGCCCCGCATTGGGGATGCCGAAATTCACGCAAGGAAGGCCCAGCTGCGGCTCCACCCGCGCGGGAAAGGGCAGGTCCACGAACCGCCCATAGGTTTCCGATCCCCCCAGAAAGGCGAGATAGGGCAAATCAAGCGGCCGACGCGGGCCGCGAAACAGGACGCGCGAGCGCCCGTAACGACAGGGACAGTAATTCAGGCCCCCCGGAGCCCCACCGGCGAAACTCATGTCTCCACCCATTTTAGTCCACACCCGCCGCCAGAGTCGGTCATGAAGCTTGCCATTTCGCTAATCCTAAAATGCCACAAAAATTGCCCGCTGCCGCCTTGCGGCCCGCCCGCCCGCGCGCCTATTGTTGCGGCGGAAAAACGGGGATCCGCGCCATGGAAATCAACAGCATCGGGATCATCGGGGCAGGGCAGATGGGCAATGGCATCGCCCATGTCATGGCACTGGCCGGCTACGAGGTGCGGCTTTCGGATGTCAGTCAGGACACGCTCGACAAGGCGGTGGCCCTGATCGAGCGCAATCTTGACCGTCAGGTGAGTCGCGGCAAGATCTCCGCCGAAGACCGCGATGCCGCCTGCGCGCGCATCCGACCCACGCTGGACGTGGTAGAGGTGGCGCAGACCGATCTGGTGATCGAGGCGGCGACCGAACAGGAAGCCATCAAGCAGAAGATCTTCGACGGGCTGCTGCCGCATCTCAAGCCCAACACCATCCTGACCTCCAACACCTCCTCGATCTCGATCACCCGGCTGGCCTCGCGCACTGACCGTCCGGAAAAGTTCATGGGCTTCCACTTCATGAATCCGGTGCCGGTCATGCAGCTGGTGGAGCTGATCCGCGGCATCGCCACCGACGAGGAGACCTATCGCGCCTGCCTCGCCGTGGTGGACCGTCTGGGCAAGACCGCCGCCTCCGCCGAGGATTTCCCGGCCTTCATCGTCAACCGCGTGCTGATGCCGATGATCAACGAAGCGGTCTATACGCTCTACGAAGGCGTGGGCAATGTCCGCTCCATCGACATGGCGATGAAGCTGGGCGCCAACCACCCGATGGGCCCGCTGGAGCTTGCGGATTTTATCGGGCTAGATACCTGTCTTGCGATCATGAACGTGCTGCATGACGGGCTCGCCGACACCAAATACCGTCCCTGCCCGCTGCTCACCAAATATGTCGAGGCGGGCTGGCTGGGCCGCAAGACCCAGCGCGGCTTCTACGACTATCGCGGCGAAGAGCCCGTGCCCACCCGCTGAGCCGCCTGCGGCTTCCAGCGGCCACAAATATCCCGGGGGAGTCCGCGTCAGCGGACGGGGGCAGAGCCCCCCTGCGCCCTGACCTGTGGCAGCCTCAGCTGCCCTTCAGCGCCAGCGTCGTCTCGCGCAGCCATGCCACGAATTCGCGCTGCTTGCCGGACCAGCTGCGCACCATGTCGGGGGTGATCGGCTCGCCCACCACCGGCGACTGGGGCCGTCCGCAGGCATGCATCACCTCGTGGATCAGCAGCCCCTGCCGCAGCGTCGGAGAGATGCGGTTGGCCAGCTGATAGGCGCGGGAATTCTGCCCCGGGAAATAGACCGGCACCACCGTCGCGCCCGAGCGCTGGATCATCTTTGCGGTGAACGGGTTCCAGCCCGCCTCCACCGCCGGGCCAAAGGCGGTTTCGGAAGCCGCCACCACGCCCGAGGGGAAAAGCGCGATCAGCCCGCCGGTCTTGAGATGCTCCATGGCGAGGGCGCGCATCGCCAGACCCTTTTCCCGCGCGTTCTCTTCATGCGGGAAGGGCACGGGGATCATGAACTGGGTGATCTCCTTGACCCCGGTCAGCAGCGACCGCGTCAGGATCTTGTAGTCGGTGCGCACCCGGCCAATGATCTCGGCAAGGATCATGCCGTCCACCAGCCCGTGCGGATGGTTGGCGACCACGATCACCGGTCCCTTGCGGGGAATGCGCGCGATCTGCTCCAGCGGCGTATGCAGGTCGATCCGCATATGCGCCAGCGCCTGCGGCCAGAAGGCCTGACCGTCGGGCACGCCCGCGCGCTCGAACCGGCGCACCAGCTGGATCAACGGGATTTTCCCCGTCGCCCATTCAAGCGCACGGATGGTGTTGGCCTTCCACGGATTCGTGAAGGTGTTGGCATAGCTCAGCTTGCGCTTGTCATAGGGGGCGTGGTCGGGAGGGGTTGCTCCCTGTCCGGCCGAAGCCCGATAGCTGTCCACCATGCGCCACTCTGATCCTACAGGCTCCCCGCAGGGAGTCTCAGTTGTCCTCGCCGAAACGATTCGCCACCAGAGCTTCAAGCGCCTCAGCCAGCGCCTCGGCATCCGGGCCCGAGGTTTCGACCTCAATAGAGGTTCCTTTCGAGGCTGCCAACATCAAAAGCCCCATGATGCTGTCGCCAGAGGCGCTCATCCCGTCGCGCGTGACCTCGGCGCGGGCGTCGAAGCCTTCGACCACCTCCACCAGCTTGGCGGAGGCGCGGGCATGCAGCCCCTTCTCGTTGACGATCTTCAGCCTGCGGGTGGCGGTGCTGTTGCTCATGTCGGGCACTTTCGGATTCCGGGTCTTTCGGCCCTACGGGGCATCAGGCTTGACGTTCTGACTGTCAATATACTTTCGCCCCGCCTCCAGCGCCCCCCGGACCGCATCCGGAACGGTCAGCTGGCGGCTTTTTGCCAGCTTGATCAGCATGGGAAGGTTCATGCCGTAAAGGATGCGGCGGTTCTCGGGCTGGCAGGCCATGAGGCTCAGATTGGAGGGGGACCCACCGAACAGGTCGGTGACCAGAACCACCCCGTCGCCGGTATCGACACGGTCGGCGGCGTCGCAGATTTCCGCCTGCTTGATCGCGCGATCGTGATCGGCTTCGATGGAAATGGCCAGCACGCCCGCCTGTGCGCCCACGACATGTTCCACCGCCGCAAGATATTCCCGCGCCAGACCCCCATGGGCCACGATCACTATGCCGATCACGCCTGCGACCTCTCGTCCAGTCCCTCGCGCCCGCCAGTTCCGGTCAGGCTGCGCCGCTCCAGCTCCCTGTGTCTAGTTGACACCTGCCAGCCATGCTCTGCAAGGGCACGGGACATCGTTTCTGTGACAGTCACCGAACGGTGTTTGCCGCCGGTGCAGCCAAATCCGAAGGACAGATGCGCCTTGCCCTCGGTCTTGCAGGCGGGCAGGGCGAACAGCGCCAGATCCACAAGCCGTGTCACGAAGGGATCGAACAGCGGATCCGCCTCGACATGTGCGCGCACCCTTGCATCCAGCCCGGTCAGCGGGCGCAGATCCGGCTGCCAGTGCGGATTGTCCAGAAACCGGCAGTCGAACACCCAGTCGAGCCCCTGCGGCAGGCCGCGCTTGTAGGAAAAGGACTGCAGCGACACCGCCATGCGCAGATCCAGCCGCTGGGCGAACCAGTGCTGCAGCTGGTCGCGCAGTTCGTGCGGGGAAAGCTCGGAGGTGTCGATCAGGATGTCGGCCACCGCGCGCGCCTCGTCCAGCAGGGCCAGTTCCCGCGCGATTCCTTCGGTAAAGGCCGCATCCGGCGCCAGAGGGTGCCGCCTGCGGGTTTCGGAATAGCGCCGTGCCAGCACCGAAGGCGAGGCATCCAGATACAGAAGCTGCGGGGCAAGCCCGGGCCGGGTGCCAAGGTCGCGATGCAGATCCAGCAGGCCCTGCACGCTGAAATCCCGGTTGCGCACATCCACCCCCAGCGCCATGGGCCGGGTCAGGGCCGCGCCGTCCAGCAGGCGCGGGATCAGCCGCAGCGGGATGTTGTCGATCGCCTCGAAACCCAGATCCTCCAGCACGTTGATGGCCGTGGACCGGCCAGCCCCGGAGGGCCCCGTCACGAGGACAACGCGTTGATGGCCTGGCGGCTGCTCGGTCATGTTTCCGGATCCCTTCGACCACCCTTCACATATTGAAGAATGGCTGCGGGAAAATAGGGATGCGCGGCTTTGTGAAGCAAGGGGATATTTCGCCCGTGCAGCATGGTTTCACGGCGCTGCGGCAAGCGCGCCGCTTCGGTCTGATCCAGATCCACGACCAGCGCCAGTGCTGTGCGCGGCGCGGGCGTGGCGTGCAGGAGGCCGATGCCGCGCGCCTCGATCAGGCCGGAGATTGCGGCGGGGGCCGAAAGCCAGAGCCGGGGGCCCTCGGCGGTGATCACCACCCGGTCATCGGCCACCAGCTGCGCGCCGCGCGACATCAGCTCCAGCGCCAGTGCCGATTTGCCCGACCCGGCAGCCCCGCGGATCAGCAGGCCGTGCCCCTCCACCGCCACGGCGGTGGCGTGCAGGATCAGGGGCTTCGGCACCTCCATGGCTCAGACCGGCAGGCCCACGACAAAGCGCGCGCCCAGCGGTTCCGAGGTCACGTCGGCTTCGGTCGGGCGGATGTTCTCGGCCCAGATCACGCCGCCATGCGCCTCGACGATCTGCTTGGAGATGGCAAGGCCAAGGCCGGAATTGTTGCCGAAGTCATTTTCGGGCCGGTGCGAGTAGAAGCGTTTGAAGATCTTCTGCAGCGCCTCTTCGGGGATGCCGGGGCCGGTATCCTCGACCACCACCAGCACGCGGTTGTCGCGGCGCCGCGCCCAGACCCGGATCGCGTCGCCATCTTCGCAGAAGCTGACGGCATTGGTGATGAGATTGACGAAAACCTGCGCCAGCCGCGGCTCCAGCCCGCTGATCAGAATGGGTTTTTCGGGCAGGTCGGTGATGAATTCGATGCCCTTCTTGCGCGCGTCCTCTCCCAGAAACTGGGTCAGGTTGCCGATCATCTCCAGCAGGTTGAATTCCTGCTCCTCTTCCTTGACCAGTTCGCTGTCCAGCCGCGAGGCATTGGAAATGTCGCTGACCAGCCGGTCCAGACGCCGCACGTCATGTTCGATCACGCTCAGCAGCTTTTCGCGATGCTCTTCCTTGCGGACGATGCGCAGGCTGCCGATGGCGGAACGCAGCGAGGCAAGCGGGTTCTTGATCTCGTGCGCGACATCGGCGGCGAACTGTTCGTTGCTGTCGATCCGGTCATAAAGGGCGGCCACCATGCCGCGCAGCGCGCCGGACAGCCGCCCGATCTCGTCGGGGCGGGCGGTCAGGTCGGGGATGCGGATGCGGCGCGAGGTGTTCTTGCTGCGGTTGCGGTCGCGCCCGATTTCGGCGGCATCCGCCAGATCGGAAATCGGATTGGCGATGGTCGAGGCCAGAACAAGGCTCAGCCCGATGGAGACCAGCGTGGCGATCACGAACATCTGCAGCACCCGCTCGCGCTCGGCGCTGACGGCGGCGTCGATCTCGGAGGCGGGGGCGACCATGGCCACGGTGCCCAGCACCACATCCCCCTGACGGATCGGCGAAAAGGCGGTGAATTCGATGCCGCCCTCCGGCCCGCTGCCAGAGCGCACGCGGGTCTGGGTCGGGTCGTCCGCCTCCATCATGCGGCGCAGCCGGTCTTCGGTCCCCAGCGCGGGGCTGTCCTCGAAATAGGAAAAGAACCCCGCGACCATGCGCCATGTCCGGTCAAGGAAATCCGAAATCAGCGTGGACCGGTCATCGGGCTGCAGCGCGCTCAGCATCGGGTCGGGCAGGGTGCCGCTGGTCTCTCCCACCAGAAAGCTGCCGGTGTCAAAGACCAGAAGCTCCACCCCCTGATAGAGGTCGATGCCCGCCAGAGTCGCGGACATGTCGATCCCGTCGGAGGATCCAAGGCTGACCGGCGCCCCCGCGGGCAGCTGCGCCTCGAACACGTCGGCGACCAGTTCGACCTGCGCGGTCATCGCGCTGGCCCGCTGCAGCGCCAGCGTATCGCGCGAGGAATTGAGCCAGAGGATCCCCGCCACCAGCACGTTCAACGCGATCAGGTTGAAGGTGATGATCTTGCGGGTCAGCGGCGAGCGGTTGAGCGAAAATAGGGTGCGCCGCGCGCGGCTGTCGCGCAGCTCTTTTTCTACCGTGCTGTCCGGGGCGATCCAGTCATCGCCCAGAACGACATCGGCGTCCTGCTGGTCGCCCGTGCGGTCGCCGCGCATCGAGATCCTCCCGGCGAAGGTCATCGCTATTCTTCGTTGTAACGATAGCCGATGCCGTAGAGCGTTTCGATGGCGGAGAATTCCGCATCCACGGTCCGCATCTTCTTGCGCAGGCGCTTGATGTGGCTGTCGATGGTCCGGTCGTCCACATAGACCTGATCGTCATAGGCCACGTCCATCAGCTGGTCGCGGGATTTCACGAAGCCGGGCCGCTGCGCCAGCGCCTGCAGCAGCAGGAATTCGGTCACGGTCAGCGACACGTCCTGACCTTTCCACGACACGGAATGGCGCAGCGGATCCATGGTCAGCGAGCCGCGGAGCATCAGCTTGGTGTCTTCGGTGTCGCCCACCACGTCACCCGCCACCGCTTCCTGTCGGCGCAGCAGGGCGCGGATGCGTTCGACAAGCAGCCTCTGGCTGAACGGTTTTTTGACATAATCGTCGGCGCCCATGCGCAGGCCCAGAACCTCGTCGATCTCGTCGTCCTTGGAGGTCAGGAAGATGACCGGCATCCGGGATTTCTGCCGCACGCGCTGCAGCAGATCCATGCCGTCCATGCGCGGCATCTTGATGTCAAACACCGCCATATCCGGCATTTTCTTGTTAAAGGCGTCCAGAGCCGCCTGTCCGTCATTATAAGTCTCAACCTCGAAGCCCTCGGCCTCGAGCGTCATGGAGACGGATGTCAGGATGTTCCTGTCATCGTCCACGAGCGCGATTCTGGACATGGCAATGGTTCCTCATACTGCTCTGGAGCTGACTTTTTTGTCATCACTATGCGGGGTTTCGCCTTTTTCAACAATCCGAATCTGCGAATCAGGTCTATCTCCGGGCTGGATTGCAGCGGAAATGTGGTAAGGAATGACTAAAATGCCTCAGTCGGCTGGCGCCAGCGGGCGCTGCTTGCGCTCCCATTCCCGGTGCTAACGCTAAAGGTGATTTGGTTGCGCTAACCTCTCCTCAGCCTTCTGTTCTTGGCGGCAAGCCCCGTGTTAAAGCATCCGGTACCGGCGGCGCGCGTCTCCGGGGGACGGAGACGGTTCCGTCCGGATAAAGACCGCCGCCCCCTCTCGCGCGGCTACAGGAGCTTGGCAGATGACATTTGGACGGGTGAACCCGCAATTCCGCCTTGAAGATCAAGGGATCGAAGGGCTGGGCAATGTCTATTACAATCTTATGGAGCCGGCGCTGATCGAGGCCGCGCTGAAACGCGGGGAAGGCACGCTGGGCAAGGGTGGCGCCTTCTACGTCACCACGGGCAAGTTCACCGGCCGGTCGCCGCAGGACAAGCATGTGGTGCGCACGCCCTCTGTCGAAGACAAGATCTGGTGGGACAACAACCGCGCCATGACCCCCGAAGGGTTCGACGCGCTGCATGCCGACATGGTCGAGCACATGAAGGGCCGCGACTATTTCGTGCAGGATCTGGTGGGGGGCGCCGATCCCGCCCATTCCATCAAGGTGCGGATGGTGACCGAACTGGCATGGCACGGCCTGTTCATCCGCCACCTGCTGCGCCGCCCCGAGCGTGAGCAGCTGGACGAATTCCTTGCGGATTTCACCATCATCAACTGCCCCAGCTTCAAGGCCGATCCCGCCAAGCACGGCTGCCGCAGCGATACGGTCATCGCGCTGAACTTCGACCGCAAGATGATCCTGATCGCCAACACCGAATATGCGGGCGAGAACAAGAAGTCGGTCTTCACCCTGCTGAACTACCTGCTGCCGCTCAAGGGCATCATGGCGATGCACTGCTCGGCCAACCATGCGCCGAACAACCCGGTGGATACGGCGGTGTTCTTCGGCCTGTCCGGCACCGGCAAGACCACGCTTTCCGCCGATCCCGAGCGGGTGCTGATCGGCGATGACGAACATGGCTGGTCGGATCGCGGCACCTTCAACTTCGAAGGCGGCTGCTATGCCAAGACCATCAACCTGTCGCCCGAGGCCGAGCCGGAAATTTTCGCCACCACCTCGAAATTCGGCACCGTGATCGAGAACATGGTCTTTGATCCCGAGACCTTCGAGCTTGATTTCGAGGATGACAGCCTGACCGCCAACATGCGCTGCGCCTATCCGCTGGAGTATATCTCCAACGCTTCGGCCACCGCGCTGGGGGGGCATCCCAAGAACATCATCATGCTGACCTGCGACGCCTTCGGGGTGCTGCCGCCGATCGCGCGGCTGACCCCGGCGCAGGCGATGTATCACTTCCTGTCCGGCTTCACCTCCAAGGTGGCAGGGACCGAGCGCGGCATCACCGAACCGCAGCCGACCTTCTCCACCTGCTTCGGCGCGCCCTTCATGCCGCTGCGTCCCGAGGTTTATGGCAACCTGCTGCGCGACAAGATCGCCAAGCACGGCGCGACCTGCTGGCTGGTGAACACCGGCTGGACCGGCGGCGCCTATGGCACCGGCCACCGCATGCCGATCAAGGCCACCCGCGCCCTGCTGCATGCCGCGCTGAACGGGTCGCTGGCGAAGGTGGAATTCCGCAAGGATCCGAATTTCGGCTTCGAGGTGCCGGTGCAGGTGGAGGGCGTGCCCGAACTGCTGCTGGATCCGCGCCGCACATGGTCCGACAAGGAAGCCTTTGACGCGCAGGCGCAGAAGCTGGTGAAGATGTTCTCTGACAACTTCGCGCAATACGTCCCCTATATCGACGAGGACGTGAAGGCCGCCGCCATCGGCTGAGCCGGAGATCCTGACAGTCTGCAGCCTCTCCCGCCACGCGGGGGAGGCTGTTTCATGTGAAGCATCCTGCGGTTGCCGCAAGACCCGCGCGGCCCCATATAGGCTGCGATGGAGACCCGCTTGCGCCTTGCCCCGATCCTGACCGCGCTCTGCCTTGCCCTGCCCGCTTCGGCACAGGAGGTCGGGCTGCGGCTGCTGGATCATGGCGTGATCTGTCAGGTCGTCTCCGAAGGCACGATCGCCGCCCCCCAGACCGAACAGGGCCGTCTCAACCTGATCGCGCAGGATCGGGACATCGACCTGACCACCACGCTTGTCCCTGCCGAGCTTGGGATAAGTTTTGGCATCCGTTTCATCTCCGAAGGCGGCAGCGCGCCGCAGCCCGTGACTGTGGTGCTGACCCATCCGCCGATGGGGCCGCGCGGCGTGACGCGGCAGAGCTGGGTCACCGTGCTGCATCCTGATGATCCGGGACTGGCGCTGTTCACCTTTGAATTTCCTTACGAAATGGTGACCGGGCGCTGGACCCTCGCGCTGGAGGGCGAAGGGGTGCGGCTGGCGGAACAGGGCTTTGACGTGGTGCCCGCCGAGGCCGCCGCCACCGTGCTTGCCGCCTGTCCCGGCCCGGTGCCCATGTCCTGATCCGGCTTTCTGTGGACAGGTCCGGGAAAGACCCCCACCTGTCCACAGGGAATCACTGGGCACAGGTTGAACGATCCCCGGTCTGATCCACAACTTATTGTAGGCGTCAAGAATATTTCGCTTTACAGCGGGGCCATGGCACAGGCACGATATGTGGTAAGAGGAACGGGGTATGCCCCACCCTCTGGAGCAGGCACCTAGTTTTTGGGGCGCTGTCGGGCCCAAAAACTACAACCATAAGAGGTGGCGCATGGCACTCTCCGAAGTGTTCCTGAGCGACGACATTCATCCCATCGACATCGTGGAGACGCTGGCCGAACATCACGACTGGGATTTTGACCGGATCGCCGAGGATCAGATCGCCATGGCCGTCGTGGGCCAGTGGCGCAGCTATTCCGTCACGCTGGCCTGGTCGCCGCGCGACGAGACGCTGCGGCTGATCTGCACCTTCGAGATGGAGCCGCCGGAGGCGGCGCTGTCGGAGCTTTACGAAGGGCTCAACGCGGTGAACGACCAGTGCTGGGCCGGGGCCTTTACCTACTGGGCCGAGCCGAAGCTGATGGTCTACCGGTACGGGCTGGTCCTGACGGGGGGGCAGACCGCCGCCCCCGAGCAGATCGACATGATGATCACCAGTGCCGTCACCGCCTCGGAGCGGTATTATCCCTGTTTCCAGCTGATCGCATGGGCGGGGAAATCGGCGCAGGAGGCGCTGCAGATCGCCATCGCCGAAGCCTACGGCCGCGCCTGAGGGGAGGGTTGCCGGGGGCTCTGCCCCCAGCCGCCTGCGGCGGCTTCCCCCGGAGTTTAACAGGCAAGATGAAGGGCGTGCCGCCGCGAGGAGGCGCGCCCGTTCTGTCTGTGGCGGCATTGCACCGCAGTCGGGGGCCGCGTATCACGGCACCAGAGCGGGACCGGACGGGAGAGCGGGACGATGGATCAGGAGATTGCGCGGCGCGGGCTGGTGCTGCTGGGCTGCGGCAAGATGGGGTCGGCGATGCTGGAGGGCTGGCTGGCGCGCGGCCTGCCCGCAGGATCGGTCTGGGTGCGGGATCCGCATCCTTCGGACTGGCTGCAGGCGCAGGGCGTGCATCTGAACGAGGCGCTGCCTGCGGATCCCGCCATCGTGCTGGTGGCGGTGAAGCCGCAGATGATGGCGGGGGCGCTGCCGGATCTGGCGGCGCTGGGCAATGGTGCCACGCTGTTCCTGTCGGTGGCTGCCGGGGTGACCATCGCGCAATATGAGGCGATGCTGGGCGGGGCGACCCCGGTGATCCGTGCCATGCCGAACACGCCTGCCGCAGTGGGGCAGGGGATCACCGCGATCATCGGCAATGCCAATGCCACCGCCGCGCATCTGGAACAGGCCGAGGCGCTGCTGTCTGCCGTGGGGCAGGTGGTGCGGCTGGAGGCGGAGGCGCAGATGGATGCGGTGACCGGGCTGAGCGGCTCTGGTCCGGCCTATGTGTTCCACCTGATCGAATGTCTGGCGGCGGCGGGCGAGGCCGAGGGGCTGGCGCCCGATCTGGCCCTGCAGCTGGCCCGGGCCACGGTGGCGGGCGCGGGCGCGCTGGCCATGGCATCGGGCACCGATCCGGCGGAACTGCGGCGCAACGTGACCTCGCCCAATGGCACCACGCAGGCCGGGCTGGAGGTGCTGATGGATGCAGAACGCGGCCTGCCGCCGCTGGTGCGCGCCACGGTGGCCGCCGCCACCCGCCGGTCGGAGGAGCTTGCCCGTGGCTGAGATCAGCTATGACGATTTTCTGGCCGTCGACATCCGCGCGGGCCGGGTGATCCGGGCGGAGCCTTTTCCCGAGGCGCGCAAGCCCGCCATCAAGCTGTGGATCGATTTTGGCCCGGAGATCGGCGAGAAGAAAAGCTCGGCCCAGATCACCGTGCATTACACCCCCGAAGCGCTGGTCGGCACGCAGGTGCTGGCGGTGGTGAATTTCCCGCCGCGCCAGATCGGGCCGTTCCGGTCCGAGGTGCTGGTGCTGGGGGTGATGGACGAGGGGGGCGCCGTGGTGCTGGTGCGCCCGGACATGGATGTGCCTTTGGGAGGACGCCTGCATTGACCAAGATTCTGATCGCCCGCAACCTGCCTGACAGCGTGGTGGCCGAGGCCCGCGCGCTGTTCGACGTGACCTACCGGGACCGTCCCGAGCCGCTGAGCCGCGACGAGATGCGAAACTCGCTGGCCTCGTATGACGGCGTGCTGATGACGCTGGGCGATCCTTATGATGCGTCGGTCTTTGCCGAGGCGGGGGCGCCGCGCGCCCGGATCCTTGCCAATTTTGGCGTGGGCTACAACCATGTCGACGTGGCGGCGGCCAAGGCGGCGGGGCTGGTGGTGACCAATACCCCCGGTGCCGTCACCGATGCCACCGCCGACATCGCGCTGACGCTGATGCTGATGTCCTGCCGCCGTGCGGGCGAGGGCGAACGGCTGCTGCGGTCGGGCGCGTGGCAGGGCTGGCATCCGGTGCAGATGCTGGGGCTGCACCTGTCGGGCAAGACCGTGGGCATCCTTGGCATGGGGCGCATCGGGCAGGCCATCGCGCGGCGCTGCCATTACGGCTTTGGCATGAAGGTCGCCTATGTCAGCCGCTCCGAAAAGGCGCTGGAGTTTCCCGCCACCCGCATGGACAGCGCCGAGGCGCTGGCGGCGGCGGTGGACGTGCTGGTGACCGCGCTGCCCGGCGGGGCCGAGACCCGGCACACGGTGAATGCCGGGGTGCTGGCGGCGATGAAACCCAGCGGGCATTTCATCAACATCGCGCGTGGCGATGTGGTGGACGAGGCGGCGCTGATCGCCGCCCTGCAGGACCGCCGCATCGCGGGGGCGGGGCTGGATGTCTACGAGCAGGAGCCGCGCGTGCCCGAGGCGCTGCGCGCGCTCGACAATGCGGTGCTGCTGCCGCATCTGGGCACCGCCGCGCTGGAAGTGCGCGAGGAGATGGGGCGGATGGCCGTGGCCAATCTGCGGGCGTTTTTTGCCGGAGAGGACGTGCCGAACCCGGTCTGATCCCGGTCCGGAGGCGCGGTCAGGCGCTGGCGGGGGAAACGGGATCGCCTGTGGCGTCCCGCCAGTGCTTCCGGCAGAGCGAAACGTAGGTTTCATTGCCGCCGATCTGAACCTGATCGCCTTCGGTGGCGGCACGTCCCGCCGCATCCTGCCGGATCACCATGGTGGCCTTGCGCCCGCAATGGCAGATGGTGCGCACCTCGCGCAGCGTGTCGGCCAGCGCCAGCAGCGCCGCCGAGCCGGGAAAGAGCTTGCCGCGAAAATCCACCCGCAGCCCGTAGGCCATCACCGGCAGGTGCAGGTCATCCACCACCCGCGCCAGCTGCCAGACCTGCGCTTCGGTCAGGAATTGCGCCTCGTCGACAAAGATGCAGGCCAGCGGCTGTGCCGCCGCCTGCGCGATGCAGGTGAAAAGGTCATCTTCGGGGCCGAATGTCTCCGCCGCCTGTCCCAGCCCGATGCGCGAGCCGATGCGGCCCGGCCCCGCCCGCGTGTCCAGCCGCGCGGTCAGCAGGAACACGTCCATGCCCCGCTCGCGGTAGTTGTGCGCGGCCTGTAGCAGCAGCGTGGATTTTCCCGCATTCATGGTAGAATAGTGAAAATGCAGCTTGGCCATGGCGCCCCTCTGCCAAAGCTTCGCGGGCAGCGCAAGGGCGCGATAGGGTAGGCAAGCTGTGCGTTTGGAGTAGCTTCCTATATCTTTTGACATTTGCCAGTGACCTTAAAAGGCGTCAAACTCTGGCAAGCGCCTGATCCAAGAGGCCCGTCGCCCGATCCGACGGGTGCGTCCGCGGATGCACCTGACCGCGACACCGGCCCGCCCGGCCCCGACTTGTTGAGAGGGATTGTGACCGACCTGCGCCCTTCCAGCCGCCGCCGTCCCATGATGGCTGCCGAGCAGCACGTGCCCGAGCTGCTGCAGCGATTCCTCATCGATCTGGAAACCACGCAGGGATCGGAAGAGGTCTGGCGGCTGATCGTCTGTCTGGGCCGCGAACTGAAGCTGCCTTGCGTGGATTTTATCGGTGCCAGCGCCTATCGCAACTGGAAGAAGACGCTGTTCCTGCGCACCTCTTACGACTCCGCCTGGCTCAGCGCGTATAACGCCGATCCGGATCTGGCGCGCTGGTCCTATTTCCGCAGCCATGCCATGGACCGGCTGACGCCGATCGCGGTCGGGCTGGAGTTTCTGGACGATTACCACCCTCTGCCCGAGGCGCGGGTGGCGGTCCTGCGCGAGGCGGCGCGGCGCGGCATGCGGGCGGGATTCTCCATCCCGCTGCGCCAGAACGCGCCGTCGCAGGTCGGCCTGCTGACCTTCACCGGCAACCATTCGCGCCGCGACATGCAGCGCATCATTCAGGCCCATGGCTGGACGCTGAGCATGGCGGCGCTGACCGCGCATCAGCGGTATATGTATCATTTCACGCGCGAATTTCCCGAGCGCAACCAGATCACCGGCAAGCAGCTGGAGCTGCTGGAGATGATCGGCGCGGGCCATCAGGACAAGCAGATCGCGGCGCAGCTGGAGATCTCGGTCTCTGCCGTGCGGCAGCGGCTGAACGCGCTGATCCAGAACACCGGGCTAAGCTCGCGCACCGAACTGGCGGCGCTGGCCATGTCGCTGGGCGTGCTGCCCGATCCGCTGCACAAGGCCTGTCAGGCGCAGGTCGACACGCAGGGCGCGCTGGAGGACGAGGCGCTGGATCTGCTGATCCTGTCGGGCACCTGAGGGCAGACAGGCAGGGTGCCGGCAGTCCGCGTAAAAACGGGATGCCCCCGGCAATGGGCGGCATCCCGTAACCTATCAATCCACAGCTTTAATGTCTTGCCCCCGAAGGGAAAATCGATGCCGCGCCCGACGGGGGCTTACGGGATCGCGCATGGCGCCCCGGTGCTCCCCGGCGCTGCCGGATCTGCGTGACCCATCCTGGATGGACCCTCCCTGCCGAACCGACCGAACACCAGAAGGTTACCGCATCGTGAAGAGTTTGTCGCGGATCCGAAGCGGTTGCACCCGGGCAGGGCACCGGGCCCGCCCGCGATTTTTGCCGGGTCACCTGTCATTTCTTGCAGGTTTTGGCCGCGCCACCCCTTACGGGCGGCGCGGATCGCCGCGACTCAGACGCGGGGGGAGGCGATCAAGCGCCCCCACAGATCGTATTCCCCGGCCTCCTCGACCTCGACCGTCACCAGATCGCCGGGCTTCAGCGTCTCGAACCCTTCGTCGATGAACAGGTTGCCGTCGATCTCGGGCGCGTCGGCCATGGTGCGGCAGGTGGCGGCCTCGTCATCCACCTCGTCGACCAGAACCTGCATCTGCCGTCCGACTTTTGCGGCCAGCTTCGCCTCGGAAATCGCCTGAGCCTTTGCCATGAAGCGGTCCCAGCGGTCCTGCTTGACCTCGGGCGCCACGTGATCGGGCAGGGCATTGGACCGCGCGCCCTTCACGTCCTCGTACTGAAAACAGCCGACCCGGTCCAGCTGCGCCTCGTCCAGCCAGTCGAGCAGGGTCTGGAACTCCGCCTCGGTCTCGCCGGGATAGCCCACGATGAAGGTCGACCGCAGCACGATCTCCGGACAGTCGGCGCGCCATGCCGCGATCTCGTCCAGCGTGCGCGCGGCGGCGGCGGGCCGGGCCATGCGCTTCAGCGTGTCGGGATGGGCATGCTGGAACGGAATGTCGAGATAAGGCAGGATGCCACCCGCCCCGCTGCCGGAGGCGCCCGCCATCAGCGGGATCAGCTCGCGCACATGCGGATAGGGATAGACGTAATGCAGCCGCACCCAGGCGCCAAGGCTGCCCAGATCCCGCGCCAGATCGAGGATGGGAAACTTCGCCTCCCGGTCCTTCCAGTCGGTGCCATAGGCGCTGGTGTCCTGACTGATGACCAGCAGCTCGCGCACCCCGGCTTCCACCAGCTTTTCCGCCTCGCGCAGCACGGCGCGATGCGGACGGCTGCTCAGGCGCCCGCGCATGTCGGGGATGATGCAGAACTTGCAGGCGTGATTGCAGCCCTCGGAAATCTTCAGATAGCTGTAATGCCGCGGCGTCAGCTTCACGCCCGCCGCAGGCAGCAGGTCGACAAACGGATCGGGAGAGGGCGGCACGGCGCGATGCACCGCATCCAGAACCTGCTCGTATTGATGCGGGCCCGTCACCGCCAGCACCCGGGGATGCGCGCCGGTGATGTAGTCGGGCTCGGCGCCAAGACAGCCGGTGACGATCACGCGCCCGTTCTCCGACAGCGCCTCGCCGATCGCCTCAAGGCTTTCGGCCTTGGCGCTGTCCAGAAAGCCGCAGGTGTTCACGATCACCGCATCCGCCCCGGAATAGTCCGGCGAGATGCCATAGCCCTCGGCGCGCAGCCGGGTCAGGATACGCTCGCTGTCCACCAGCGCCTTGGGACAGCCAAGCGAGACCATGCCGATGGTCGGCTGGCCGGCACGGCGGGTGTCGGAAATGCGCGCGCGCGCGAGGTCGGGGCGAAGGTCGGGCGGATTCTGCATCCCGCGCATATACGCCCTCTCCCCGGCGCCGCAAAGCCCCTCCGTGGCGCTTCCATTGGCTGAAAATATCCCGGGGGAGTCCCCGCAGGGGACGGGGGCAGAGCCCCCTGTCTGTCTTTGTCCGCCTGTGGCGGACGGGCGGGCAGCGCCCTATGCCGCCAGCCACAGGATCGCGGCGCAGGCTGCCAGCGCCGCCACCCCGTTCATCGGCAGACCGATGCGCAGGAAATCGGCGAAGCGGTAATTGCCCGCGCCATAGACCAGCGTGTTGGTCTGATAGCCGATGGGCGTGGCGAAGCTGGCGCTTGCGCCGAACATCACCGCCATGGCCAGCGCGCGCGGATCAAGCCCGGTCGTCTGCGACAGGCCGATGGCGATGGGGGTGAACACCACCGCCACCGCGTTGTTGGTGACCATCTCGGTCAGGATGGAGGCGATCAGATAGACCGCCAGCAGTGCCAGATAGGGCGGCAGGCCGGACACGAAGGGCGCCACCAGATCCACCACCAGCGCCACGGCGCCGCTGTTCTGCAGGCCCAGCCCGATGACCAGCATGGCAAAGATCAGCACGAGGATGGAGCCGTCCAGCGCGCCCCATGCCTCGTCGGCGTCGATGCAGCGCAGCATCAGCATGGCCGCCACCGCCAGCATCGACAGCACCGCGATGCTCATCACCCCCATCGCGGCCAGCACGACGACCACGGCCAGCGCCACCAGCACCAAGGGCGCGCGGCCCCGGCGGAAGGCGCGCCCGGTGGGACGGCTGACAGAGATCAGCTGCGCCTCCTCCTCCAGCGTCTCGAAGGCCGAAGCGGGCCCTTCCAGCAGCAGCTTGTCGGCGGGTTTCAGCCGCACCGCGCCCAGATCCGGCCCGGGATTGTGCTCGTGCCGGTGCGCGCCCAGCACCCGCACCCCGAAGCGGCGGCCCAGCGACATCTCGCGCAGCGACCGGCCCAGATTGGGCTTGCGCGGCGCCACCACCACCTCGACCGTCACCAGCTCGCCTTCGGCGGGCTCGCCCCGGCGCAGGCCGACGCGGAAGCCGGGATCGGCATGCAGCGTCAGCAGTTCCGAGGTGGGCGCGCGCAGCACCAGCACGTCGCCCTTTTCCAGCACCTGATCGGCCACGGTGCCGCGCAGCGGCTCTCCCTTGCGGCGCAGGCCCAGCACCCGCAGCCCGCCCCGCGACAGCGCCGCCACCTCGCCGACCGTCTTGCCTGCATGGGTCTCGTCGACAAGCGCCGCTTCCGACAGGAAGGTGGTCTCGCCCAGCATCTGGTCGGGGTTGCTGGCATCGCGGTCGGGCAGCAGCGCGCGGCCTAGGGCGGCCAGCGTGGCAAGCCCTGCCAGCGCCACGACGATCCCCACCGGCGTGATCTCGAAGATGCCGAAGGGCTCCAGCCCTTCGCGCTGCGCCACCCCGTCCACAAGCAGGTTGGTGGAGGTGCCGATCAGCGTGCAGGTGCCGCCCAGAATCGCCACATAGGACAGCGGGATCAGCAGCCGTGTCGGCGCCACCTTCAGCGCGCCCGCCAGCCGGATCACCACCGGAATCAGCACCAGCACCACGGGCGTGTTGTTCACGAAGGCCGAAGCCAGCAGCGTGACCGCCACGATCAGCCCCAGCGCCAGCCCGGCCCTACGCTCTGCCTGTGCGATCACCATGTCAGAGATCGCCTCCAGCACGCCGGTGCGCACCAGCGCGCCGGACAGCACGAACATGGCGGCGATGGTCAGCGGCGCGGGGTTGGAAAAGACCGACAGCAGGTCGTCCTGCGACACGAAGCCAAGGATCACGAAGACCGCGGCAAGGCCGGTCGCCGGCACTTCGGGCGGATAGACCTCCCACAGGAAAAACCCGAACAGCGCCACGATCAGCAGCAACGCAAGCGGCGCCTGATAGGACGCCCCGATCTGAAGGAACTCTGCCATCTGCCCGTTTCCATCTCTGCCCAACGGACTCAACGCCGCGACGCGGCATCGCGTTGCTCCGTGTCGCAGAAAAAGATGCGGGCCCCGCAAAGGGGGCCCATCGGGTCGGCAGAGGAGGGCGCGCGGCGCCTAGCGGCGGCGGTCCCGGCGCGAGGACATGGGCTGGAACGCCACGCCCACATGCGCCTCGCAATAGGGTTTGCCCTGCTGCACGGGCAGGCCGCAGAACCAGAAATCCGGCGTCGCGGGATCGCCCACCGGCCATTTGCAGGTGCGTTCGGTCAGCTCCATCAGGGTCAGCCGTTTGGCCTTCTTCTCGATCTCGCTGACCTTGGCCAGCGCCTCGGGGCTGATTTCATTGGCCGAAGGCTGCGGCGGCAGGGGCTGTCCCGCAGGCACGATGGCCTTGCGCGCGGGGCTGGGCACGGGACGGGTTTCCGCCTCGTCCATGTCCTCGTCCATGTCGATATCCACCGGAGCGCGCTTTGTGGGCGCGTCATCTTCCAGTTCGGCCTCTGGCTGCGGGGCGGGTCTGCCCTTGGTTTCCTTGATGATCTTCGCCTCCTTCGCGGGCGGTGCGGCGGGCGCCGCGGGCGGGGCTGCGGGCGCCTGTGCCGGCACCGGGCCGGGAGCGCCGCCGGGCCCCGTCCGGTTGGACAGGCCAAGCCGATGAACCTTGCCGATCACCGCATTCCGGGTGACGCCGCCCAGTTCCTTGGCGATCTGGCTGGCCGACTGGCCTTCGGCCCACATCTTCTTCAGCAGCTCGACGCGCTCATCCGTCCAGGACATATCGGATCCTCAGCTTGAAAAAAGCGGCCTCGCTGAGGGCCGCCTGGAAATTCCATCGGAGGCCCTATTGTAGTCATCGCCTGCGGAGTTACAAGCCGGGGCAAAGGAAAGGACCGCCCCATGACCACGTCCCGACGCATCGCCCCCGGCACCCGCCGCTTCGGCAGAGTCAACTGGCTGGGGCTGGCGACGCTCTGCCGCCGCGAGATCCAGCGCTTTCTGGCGGTCTGGACCCAGACGCTGCTGGCGCCGCTGGTCACCGCCGGGCTGTTTCTGGTGATCTTCACCATTGCCATCGGCCCCACCCGGGGCGAGGTGCTGGGCGTGCCCTTCACCGAATTCATCGCCCCCGGCATCCTGATGATGACGGTGATCCAGAACGCTTTCGCCAACAGCTCCAGCTCCATCGTGATTTCCAAGGTGCAGGGCAACATCGTCGACACGCTGATGCCGCCGCTGGCGCCGTTCGAACTGGTCATCGGCTATCTGGCGGGCGGTGTCGCGCGCGGCATGGTGGTGGCGCTGGCGATTCTAGCGGGGCTGTTCGTGGCCACGGGGCAGGTGCCCGCGCATCCGCTGCTGCTGGCGGTGTTCGTGGTGCTGGGCGCGGCCTTCCTGTCTGCCGTGGGGGTGGTGGCCGGGCTTTTCGCCAACAAGTTCGACCAGATGGCGGCGATCACCAACTTCATCGTGACCCCGCTCGCCTTTCTGTCGGGCACCTTCTATTCGGTGGAGGCGCTGCCGCCCGGGCTTTACGAGATCACCCATGTGAACCCGGTCTTCTACCTGATCGACGGGGCGCGCTATGGCATGATCGGCGTGTCGGACAGCAGCCCGATGCTGGGGCTGGCCGTGGCGGTGGGATCGACCGCGCTGGTGGCGCTTATGGCTTGGGGGCTGTTCCGGACCGGCTGGCGGCTGAAGGCCTGAGCCGCGCCTCCCGCCATGCCAGCAGGGCGGCGCCCGCCACGATGATCACCGCGCCCGCCGCCGACACGGCGTCGGGGATCACCCCGAACAGCGCCAGATCGTAAAGCGCCGCAAAGACCAGCGTCGCATACCAGAACGGCGCCACGAAGCTGGCATCGGCGCGGGCGATGGCGGTGATGAAACAGGTCTGCGCCAGCGCCATCAGCCCGCCGATTCCCGCCAGCGCCGCCCATTGCGCCGGGGTCGGGGCCTGCCAGACAAAGGCCGCGGCAAGGCTGGCAAGGACCACACCGATCACGTTGTTGACCAGCAGGATCTGGAAGGCGGGCTCGCGCCCCGACAGCCGCTTTATGACGATGGTCTCGCAGCCCAGCATCAGGGCGGCGCCAAGCGCCAGCAGCGCCTCGGGGCGGAAGGCCTCCGGGGTTGGGCGCAGCAGGATCATCGCGCCCGCCAGCGCCAGTGCCGCCGCCGACAGCCGCACCGGCCCCACCTTTTCGCGCAGGATCAGCGCCGCCAGCAGCAGCGCCACCACCGGGTTCAGAAAGCTGATCGCCGTGGCATCGGCCAGCGGGATGAAGGCGGCGGCGGCGAACATGAAGCTGACCCCGCCCCAGCCGAACACCACGCGCAGCGTATGGGTGCCCCATGCCGGGCGGTGCAGCCTTGGCCGCAGCACCGCCGCTGCGGTGGCAAAGGCGAGGAAGGCGAACAGGAACCGCCCCTGACTGACCTGCAGCGGGTGCAGCGCGGGCCCCAGCGCGCCGGTGCCGACGGCCTTGGCCAGAAGCGTGGTGCCCGCCACAAGGCTGGAGGCCGCAAGCGTCAGCAGCGCCGCCAGCGCGGTGTTCGGAGCAGGGGGAATCATGGCGTGCGGCGCAGACGCTACGGCGGGGGTCGCGCTGCGGCTCACCGCGTCCGCGCGGGGATAAGCTGCTGCGCGATGCCCGCGAACAGCAGGTAAAGCGAGGTAGCGACCAGCCCCCAATGCGCCCAGCTTTGCGGATGGAATTCGACCCATGCCGCCCAGCCCGCAAAGAAGGTCCATGCCAGCGCCATGGGCAGCGACACCGCGCGCCAGCGTTCGGTGCGCACGGGGTGGATGAATTTCATCGGCAGGAACATCGCGATGGCCAGCACCGAGACCAGCGTCAGGATCACCCAGAAATTCGGCTGCAGCGCAAAGAGCACCAGCACCAGCATGTTCCAGCAGCCGGGAAACCCGCTGAAGGAATTGTCCGCCGTCTTCATCCGGCTGTCGGCGAAATACAGCGCGCTGGCAAAGGTGATGATGATGATGGCGATCCAGCCGGTCCAGCCGGGCAGCAGATCCGAATGGAACAGCGCAAAGGCCGGGATGAACACATAGGTCAGGTAGTCGATGATCAGATCCAGCAGCACCCCGTCAAAGCGTGGTGCGTTGGTCTTGACGTCATAGCGGCGGGCCAGCGGACCATCGATGCCATCAACAAAAAACGCCACCACGAGCCAGAGGAACATCAGCGCCCAGTCTTCGCGCGCGGCGGCCAGTAGCGCCAGCATGGCAAAGACCGCGCCTGTGGCGGTGAAGAGATGGACCAGAAGGGCACGGCTTTGGCGTTGCATGACCGTCCTCATGACTCAAACCGGGGACTCATGCAACGGGTGCAGGCATCCCCCCGCCTCGGGCAGCGGATCCCGGACAGGGTTGGCGCGCGTGGCAGGCTCCTGTCCGACGCCTTCGGCCAGAGGTGCCGCAGGATCGCCGAGACCGCACCAGATGCCGGTGGGCATGGTCCGCCCGGGCGCCAGCAGGACCAAACGTGCCTATGTCGGCGCGGCGGCAAGGCCCGGTCATGGACCAAGCCGATGCCGCGCCCGGCCCGCCTGCGCCGGAACGCGGATCCGGGTCGGGAAGGTGTCAGGCGGTCAGACGCGCGCCGTCATGGCCGGTGATGGTGGCGGTGATGATCGCGCCTTCGGTCTGCGGCGCGCGCAGCGTCACCTCGGTGAACTGCTCGGTCCGGCCCATATCGGGCGCTTCCATCAGGATGCGGTGGGTCACGCCCTTCTGTGCCGCCAGATGGCGCTGCACCGCCGCCTCGCCTGCGGCGCGCAGCCGGGCGGCACGTTCCTTGATCACCCGGCCATCGACGCGGGCGGGAATGCGCGCGGCGGGGGTGCCGGGGCGGGCGGAATAGGGAAAGACATGCAGCCATGTCAGGCCGCAGTCTTCGACCAGCTTCAGCGAATTGTCGAAATGCGCGTCGGTCTCGGTGGGGAACCCCGCGATGATGTCGGCGCCAAAGGTCAGGTCGGGGCGCAGCCTGCGCGCCTCCTCGGTAAAGCGGATGGCATCGTCGCGCAGATGGCGGCGCTTCATCCGCTTCAGGATCAGATCGTCGCCATGCTGCAGGCTCAGATGCAGATGCGGCATCAGGCGCGGTTCGGTGGCGATGGCCAGCATCAGGTTGTCGTCCGCCTCGATCGAATCGATCGAGGAGATCCGCAGCCGCGGCACATCCGTCAGCCGCAGCAGCCGCATCACCAGATCGCCCAGCCGGGGCGTGCCGGGCAGATCGGCCCCCCAGGAGGTCAGATCCACCCCGGTCAGCACCACCTCGTTATAGCCCTGCTGCACCAGCCGCTTGACCTGATCCACCACCACCCCGGCCGGGACCGACCGCGAATTGCCCCGGCCATAGGGGATGATGCAGAAGGTGCAGCGATGGTCGCAGCCGTTCTGCACCTGCACATAGGCGCGGCTGCGCGTGCCGAACCCGTCGATCAGATGACCTGCGGTTTCGGTCACCGACATGATGTCATTGACCTGCACCCGCTCGGTGTCGGCGATGAAATCGGGGCGCAGCCCCTGCCACGTCTCCGGCGCCATCTTTTCGCTGTTGCCGATGACGTGATCGACCTCCGCCATGGCGGCGAAGCTTTCGGGGTCGATCTGCGCGGCGCAGCCGGTGACGATCAGCCGGGCTTCGGGGTTTTCGCGGCGCAGGCGGCGGATTTCCTGCCGGGCCTTGCGCACCGCCTCGGCGGTCACGGCGCAGGTGTTCACGATGACCGCATCCTGCAGCCCGGCCTGATCGGCCAGCGCCTTCATCGCCTCGGTCTCATAGGCGTTGAGCCGGCAGCCCAGCGTGGTGAATCGCGGCGCGCTCATGCCACCTGCTCCAGCCATGCGGCGCTGAGCGTGCCGTCGAACACATGCGCGGTGGCGCCGGTCATCCAGACGCCATCCTCGCGCCAGTCGATGATCAGCGTGCCGCCATCCAGATCCACCGTCACCTGCCGCCCCGTCAGCCCGCGCCGCGCCGCCGCCACCGCCGTGGCGCAGGAGGACGAGCCAGAGGCCAGCGTCACGCCGACGCCGCGTTCCCAGACCCGCATCCGCAGATGATTCGGCCCGGTCAGGCTGGCGACCTGCACATTTGTGCGCTGCGGAAAGAGCGGGTGATGCTCATGCTTGGGACCGATCTGCTCCAGCGTCACGGCTTCGGCATCCGGCACGAAGAAGGTGCAGTGCGGATTGCCCATGCCGGTGGCGGTGGGGCTGCCGTCGATGGGCAGCTCCAGCGTGTCCATGGCATGGGCCAGCGGAATCTCCTGCCAGTCAAGCTGCGGAGCACCCATATTGACCGAGGTCAGCCCGCCGCCCGCATCCACCGCGCGCAGGGTGCCGCGTTCGGTGACCAGATCCAGCGCGTCGCGCCCGGTTTCGTCCATCAGCCAGCGCGCGATGCAGCGGGTGGCATTGCCGCAGGCGCCTGCGGTGGATCCATCGGCGTTGTAGAAGGTCAGCCGGGCATCGCCCGCGCCATGGGTGACCAGCGCAAGCTGGTCGAATCCCACGCCGCGATGCCGGTCGGCCAGCGCACGCGCCAGCGCCGGTGTCACCTCGATCTGGCGGGCACGCCCGTCCAGCACGACGAAGTCGTTGCCAAGCCCGTGCATCTTGAGAAAGGGCAGAGTCTGTGCGCGTGTCTGATCCATCCGCGGCCCTATACGCCTGTTGCGAGGCCCTTTCCAGAGTCTGGACCCGTCCCGAAACACGGATGTTGGAAAAATGTGATTTTTCGGGTTGACCCTACCCTCCGCTCTTTCTAGAAGCGCCCCCACAGTGGGCCGTTAGCTCAGTTGGTAGAGCAACTGACTTTTAATCAGTGGGTCGCAGGTTCGAATCCTGCACGGCTCACCACTAAACTCCTGAAAGTTGAGAAAAGTTTTCCCCTTCGGGGGCCGTAATCCGCGTGTCGTGATATCCCCGCGCGGGAGGGTCCGGATTAGGGCGAAATCAGCGGATTCTGCCGCATCAGCCCGCCTTTTGCGGGGGCCGCTGGCCCGTGTCGCAGCGTGGGCAGGTCAGGCCGCGCCGATGGCCGATTCGTCGGTGTTCCTGCCCGAATCGTTCTGAGCCGCCCGGCGGAGGGTCCGCATCCTTCCCATTCCGCGAACCGACCGGCGCGGGGCGGGTGAGTCGCTCCGACTCACCCGCCCCTGAAACGACCGCAGGCTCGGCCCGCCCGTGATGCGGCAGGCGCGGTTTGGCCCCGGCCCGGCCTCAAACCTGGGTCACGCCGGGGTCAGGTGAGCGCCAGAGCGTCCTGCCGAATCCCTGCCGCGGCAGTCCCGATATCGGCTCGCGGCACGGCGGCCATCAGGCGGCGGGTATAGGGATGGCGGGGGGCATGCAGAACCTGCGCCGTCTCGCCCTGTTCCACGATCTCGCCCTTGAACATCACCGCGATGCGGTGACTGACCCGTTCGACGACGGCGATGTCATGGCTGATGAACAGAAAAGAAACCCCCTCCTCGCGCTGGATGCGGGCCATCAGATCCGTCACCCGCCGCGCGGTCGAGACATCAAGCGCCGAGACGGCCTCGTCCGCCACGATGATCTGGGGCGTCACCGACAGCGCCCGCGCGATGCAGATCCGCTGCCGCTGCCCGCCCGAGAACTGGTGCGGATAACGTTCCGCCGCATCGGACGGCAGACCCACCCGCTCCAGCAGGTCGCGCGCCATGGCGTCGCGTCCCCTTGGGGTCACCATGCCGTGCAGATGGGCCGGTTCGGTGATCAGATCACGGATCGACATGCGCGGGTTGAGCGCGGCATAGGGATCCTGAAACACCATCTGAATCCGCGCCCGGTGGGGTTTCAGCGCCGCCGCGCCAAGCGTGTCGATCCGGGTGCCCAGCAGGTCGATCTCGCCGGAGGCGGGGTCAACCAGCCGCATCACCGTGCGCGCCAGAGAGGACTTGCCGCAGCCGCTTTCTCCCACCAGCCCCAGCGTTTCGCCCCGCCCCAGCGTGAGGGAGACGCCGCGCACCGCCTTGACCGGCGCCCTGCGGGAAAAAATCCCCCCGCCGCCATAAGTCGTCACCACATCGCGCAGCACCAGCACCGGCTCGGCCCCTGTCAGCGGGGCAGGGGAGCCGCCGCCAAGCCGTGGCGTGGCGGCCAGCAGTTCGCGGGCATAGTCGGATTTCGGCGCGGCGAAAAGATCGGCCTTGCGCCCCTCCTCGACAAGGTGGCCATCCTTCAGCACCAAGACCCGGTCGGCGATTTCGGACACGACGCCAAGGTCGTGGGTGATAAAAAGCACCGCCATCCCCAGATCGCGCTGCAGCCCCGCGATCAGGGCCAGAATCTCGGCCTGCGTGGTGACGTCCAGCGCGGTGGTCGGCTCGTCCGCGATCAGCACGTCGGGTTCGCAGACCAGCGCCATGGCGATCATCACCCGCTGCCGCAGCCCGCCGGACAGTTCATGCGGATACTGGTCCAGCCGCTGGTCCGGTTCGGGGATCTGGACCCGCTCCAGCGCGGCGCGGGCGGCGGAGCGGGCGGCGCGGCCCCGCAGGCCGCGATGCAGGGCCAGCGTTTCGGCCAGCTGCGCACCGACCGTCATCACCGGGTTGAGCGAGGTCATGGGTTCCTGAAACACCATGGCGATCCGGTCGCCCCGGATCGCCCGCAACGCGGCGGGGGGCAGGGTGGTGATCTCGACCGTGGTGCCGGGGGTCTTTGCACAGGCCAGCCTTATGTGCCCTCCGGTGATCCGCCCGCCCTCGCGTTCGATCAGCCGCAGGATCGACAGCGCCGTGGCGCTTTTGCCCGAGCCGCTTTCACCCACCAGCGCAAGCGTCTCGCCCCGATGGATGTCGAAACTCAGCCCGTGCACCGCCTCGGTGGAGCCGAAGGCGACGCGCAGGTTCTTGACGGACAGGACGGGAGGCTGGGGCAGCATCGGGCTCACTCCGCCGCGAGATCGGCAGGACGCGGGGCCAGCGCCGGTGTCCAGCGGTGCCGCGCGGGGGTCAGGCGGGTTTCGAAGGGATCGTCCCCGAAGACCTGCCAGTGCACCGTGTCGCCAAGTTCCAGCATCCCCCAGGCGCGGGCCGGCTCGCCCGCGGTGGTGAAGCTTTCGGTCAGGCTTTGCTGGGTCATGTGCGGGATGCCGTCCACGGTGGTGACGGTGTTCCAGTGGACATGCCCGGCGATGGCCGCAACAGGCACACGGGCCTGCGCGAGCGCGGCCCGGGCGCGTTCGGCCTGCGGATAGGTGGACAGGCCCGGGCTGCGCTGGAAGTAGTAATTGCCGGTCTGGGCATGGCCGGAAATCGGCACGTGAGAGGCCAGCAGCGTCGGCTTCGCCGCCTGCTGCGCCATGCGCGACAGCCACAGCAGGTCGCTTTCGGGCAGGTCGAACCCGGGGCGCGGCACGTTGCGGTGAATGCGCGCATCCGCCCGCCACAGCGCCAGCTGCCACGCGCCAAGGTCGATCACCTCGGACACCAGCGGCACGCCAAGGATTTCCTCGTTTTCGGCCACGCTCAGATGGTCGCGGTCATGATTGCCGCAGACATGGTGGACGGGCGCATCGATGCGGGCAAAGATCTCGGCCACCTCACGTTCCAGCCGGGCATCGGTCTGGCTGTCCACGTCCGAGATCCGGTCGCCGAGGTCGAGCACCATGTCGGGTTTCTGGGCGTTGGTCCATTCCGCGAAGGCGGCGAGCAGCTCCAGCGCCGTGTCGCCGCGTTTGGTATGCGAGGGGGCGCCGTGGTGGATGTCGGTGACGATGGCGATCCGGGTCATGTCGGTCTCCGTATTGGGGCGTGAGGGGGTCTTGCTGAACGGATGGGGGGGGGGACCGGGCCCGCAGGCCCGGCCCCTTTCTGGGTCAGCTGTCGGCGAGGGAAATGCTGCCGGCGCGGAAGTCGAGCACATAGGGGATGTGACCGGGCAGCGGCGCCCAGTTCACGGCGTTCTGCATGCCCCAGCTTTCGAACGGGCGATAAAGCGGCAGCACCGGCGGATCCTGCCTGATCTCCTCCATCAGTTCGGCATAGGCGGCCTTGCGGGCCTCGACATCGCTGGAAAAGCGGAAGCGGTCCCACTTCTCTGCATATTCGGCGTCGGTGTTGAACCGGCCTTCGCTTTCCGAGGGGCCCGCTGGCGCCCACATCACGCCGAAGGAGCCGAAGGGGTCGGCGAAATACATCGGATTCGACCAGTTGCGCGTCATCATTTCCGCGTCGCCGCCGGACCACTGGTCCTGCACGTTCACGCGGCCATTGACGCCCACGGCGGCCCACATCTCCATGATCGCCTGCGCGGCCAGCAGGCCGTTGGTGTAGTAGGTCGCGGCGGTGTCATAGGTGATCTCGAACCCGTCATAGCCTGCCTCCTGCAGCAGGGCCTTGGCGCGTTCGGGATCGTAGTCGAAGGTCTCAAGGTCGGGCTGATGCAGCGCGCCCATTTCGGCCATGGTGTGGGTGGAAGGCACGACAGCCTTGCCCAGCCACAGCGCCTCGTTGAGCGCGTCGCGGTCGATGGCCAGCGACAGCGCCTGACGGATGCGCGGATCCTGCAGCTTGGGGTGGTTCTGGTTCATGATCATGACATGAAACAGCGCCGTGGCCGAACCTTCGGTCTTCAGGGTCGGGTCACTGTCGATCAGCGACAGCTGGTCGGGGGCCACGTTGGTGACGATGTCAGCCTCGCCGGTCTTGAGCGCGGTGATGCGGCTGGCGGTCTCGGCGATCTGCACCACGGTCGCGCGCTCCAGCGGGGCAGGCTGGCCCCAGAACCCGTCGAACCGTTCCCAGACCAGCTTTTCGCCCGGCTGGAACGAGGCGATCTTGTAGGGGCCGGTGCCGACCGGGGCGAGCGAGAAGGCTTCAAAATCGCTGTCCTCGGCCACTTCGGGATCCCCGGTCAGTGCCTTCGTATAGGCCTCGGGGATGATCATCGCCTGCTGCATAGAGATCAGCGTCTCCCACAGCGGTTCCTCGCGCTCGACATGGATGCGGATCGTGTGGGTGTCGACTTTCTCGGCGCCGGTGAAATTGGCGAACCGGTCCTTGGCGCGCACGACATAAGGCGGGAAGGTCGCCTGAAACATGCGGTTGAGCGAGAAGACCACGTCATCGGCGGTCATCTCGTCGCCATTGTGGAACGTCACGCCTTCGCGCAGTTTCAGCTCCATCACGGTCGGCTCGACCAGTTCCCAGGAGGTGGCGAGGCCGGGGGTCCATTCGGGCTCCAGCTTGGTGTGGTCGCGGTCGATCAGCGTGTCGAAGCTGTTGTAGTAGAACTGCGAGCCGACATTGGAATGGTCGCGGCCCGGATCGACATAGGGCGTCACGTTTGCAGCGCCGACGGTGATGTCCTGCGCGGCGGCAATCAGCGGCAGCGCGGACAGGGCGGTGGTAAGCATCAGGCGGAACATGGGTGTCTCCGGTGTGTGTGAGGAAAGGTCGGGCCGGTTGTCCGGCTCTTGGCTATGGGGTCAGCGGTCATTCAGGCGGACATCGGCGCGGTCGCGCAGCCAGTCGCCCAGAATTTGCACGGTGAAGGTCAGCAGCACGATCAGCGCGGCGGGGGTCAGCACGATCCACGGCGCGGTCGGCATGTAGTCGCGGCCCAGCCCCACCATCGACCCCAGCGAGGGCTGAGGCGGCTGCACGCCGAGACCGAGGAAGGAAAGCGTGCTTTCAAGGATGACGATGTTCGACAGGGCAAGCGTGAACTGCACCACCAGCGGCGAGACGAGGTTGGGCAGCACATGGCGCCATGCGGTGTAGAGCGGCCCGGCACCGGCGGCGCGAGCCGCCTCCAGATAGGGCTGTGCCGCGATCCGGCGCACCTCGCCGCGGACGATGCGGGCGTATTGCTCCCACCCGGCGACGCCAAGGACGAAGACCAGAACCGTCAGGCTGGAGCCCATGAGGGCCAGCACCAGCAGGGCCACCAGCGTGAACGGGATGGCGATCTGCATGTCCACCAGCGCCATGATCCCGTCTTCGGCCCAGCCCCGGCGCAGGCCCGCGACCAGCCCCAGCAGCCCGCCGATCACAAGGCCGATCACGGCCCCCGCAAAGGCCAGCGCCAGCGTCAGCCGCAGCCCGTGCAGCGACCGGGAGAGCACGTCGCGGCCCAGCTCGTCGGTGCCCGCGAAATGGCCCGCCGAATAGCGGTCAAACCCGACTGGCGGGCGCAGGCGCGCCAGCAGGCTCTGCTGCAGCGGATCGTAGGCCGTCAGCAGCGGGGCGAAGATCGCGGCGCCCACCAGCAGCAGGGCCAGAGCCATGGCGACCTTCTGGATGATGTCGGCGCCCTGCGCGCTGCGGGCCTTGCGGCGGCGGCGGCGCGGGATGGGATCGGCGAGGGTGACCATGTGTTCTCTCCTCAGGCTCGGGCCAGCCGGATCCGGGGATCGGCGAGCGCATAGGCGATGTCGGTGAGCGTGTTGATGGCGACCACGGCCACGGCGACGGCGATCACGCCGAACTGCAGCACCGGGTAGTCGCGCAGGATCGCGGCACTGACGAGCATCTGTCCGACGCCCGGCCACGAGAAGATGCTTTCCACCACGACCGATCCGGCGGCGGCCAGCCCCGCGATCTGCAGCCCGATGACGGAGATCACGGTGATCGACGCGTTCCCCAGCCCGTGTTTCAGCACCACCCGCGTCTCGCGCAGGCCCTTGGCCCGGGCGGTGCGGATGAAATCCTGTCCCAGCACGTCCAGCATGGCATTGCGCGTGAAGCGGGTCAGGGCGGCGATCAGGACGCCCGCCATGGCGATGGTGGGCATGATGAAATGCTGCCACGTGCCGTTGCCGACCACCGGCAGCCAGTTCAGCCAGTAGGAGAAGGTCAGCACCATGACGATGGCCAGCACGAAGGACGGCACCGCATAGCCGGTGAAGGCCACGACCATGATCGCCGACCCGATCCAGCTGCGCCGATGGACGGCGGCCAGCACCCCCAGCGGCAAGGACACGGCAATCGTCAGCGCCACGGAGGCCAGCAGAAGCTGCCCCGAGGGCCAGAGCCGTTCCGCCACCACCGTCGTCACCGGGCGCCGGTCCACGAAGCTGAGCCCGAATTCACCCGAAACGACCCCGCGCAGATAGGCAAGATACTGGTGCCAGAGCGAGCGATCGAGGTCGAAATATGCGATCAGCGCTTCTCGGCCCTCGGTGGTCAGCCCCTCGCCCAGAAAGGTGTCGATGGGATTGCCTGACAGGCGGGTGGCGACAAAGGTCACCGTGACGATCGCAAAAAGCGTGACCACCGCCTTTACGGCGAGGCGCAGCAGGTAAGGGATCATTGTCCGGACCTCCGATGGATGTGAATGAAGGGCATGCCCGCCGCTGCGGCGGCCTTGCCGTCGGTCAGCGCGTTGTCGCCGACAAAGACCGCGTCCGCGGCGGTCAGCCCGGCCTCGGTCAGGGCATGGGTCAGCATCGCGGCATGGGGTTTGCCCAGACTGCGCCAGACCAGCCCGGGGCGGATCGCCAGCAGCGCTGCCAGCAGCGCCCCGGTCTCGGCCACGGGCTGGCCTGCGTGATCGGGATGCGAGACATCCTCGTTCGCCACCCAAAGCCGCGCGCCTTGCGCCAGCCGGGTCACCAGCGGCCCCAGCGTATCGACGTTCTGGCCCGGATCGCGGCAGAGCAGCACCGCCTCGGGGTCGCGGGACTCCGTATCCAGCCCCAGCGCGCGGGCGCGCTCCACCAGAATTGGCGCGGCGCAAAGCGTCAGCCGCCGCACGCCCTGTCGGGCGAGATGTGCCAGAGTGAACTCTCCCGCCAGCAGGACATGCGCTGCGGGCACGCACAGGCCAAGATCGGACAGCTGACGGGACAGGGCCGCGGCGGTGCTGTCGGACCGGTTGGAGACAATGCGCAGCCGGGCGCCGCAGCTTTCGACGAAGTCCGCCGTCTCTGCAAAGAGCCGCCCCTCCGACATCAGGCACCCGTCCAGATCGCAAAGCACGATCCCCGCGTCCTGCACGGCCTGAGGATCAAGCCTTGCGTGGTGTCGGGTGTCCGGAATGGAAAATGTGGTCACGGCGGCCAAGTCCTGGTTCTCCTGCTTTGGCGCAGCCGGGCCGTCACTGGCCAGCTGTCGGAGTGACCAATGGGCGCGCTTTGTAACAGCGCCGACACGAACGAAAGCTAAAGCTTGGGAAAACCAAGCTCGGAGTTTGAGAGATGGCGCTTTCTCTGCAAAGACTGGACGCCGTAAGGGCAGTGGCCGAGGCTGGCTCCTATGCGGCAGCCGCGCGGGCGCTTGCGGTCAGCCAGCCCAATATTTCCGCGCAAGTGCGTGGACTTGAAAAGGAATTCGGCGTCCGCCTGTTCCGGCGCGAATCGGGTCGGCTGCTGCCCACGGATCTCTGCCTCAAGATCTGCGATTCGGCGGAACGCATGGCCGAAGCCTGGCAGGAAGCGGAGCGGCTGCTGCTCAGCCGCGCTTCGCTGCGCGAAGGGCAGATCATCGTGGGACTGGGCAACGCGATGCCCGGCATGGCCCTGATCGCGGCATTCCACCGCGCCTATCCCGGCGTGTCCCTGAAGGTGGAAACGGGCTCGCATCAGAAGATCACCCGCGCCGTGCTCAACCATGAATGCGACATCGGCGTGCTGCCCGATGTGCCCGCCGACCCCCGCTTTCGCAGCGCGCATCTTGCCGAAGCCCGCGTCGTGGCGATTGCTCCGCTGGGTCACCGGCTGGCGCGTCACGGCGAAGTCACCGCCCAGATGCTTTGCGACGAGCCGCTGATCTTCCGCGCGGCGGGCTCCTCCACCCAGCGGGCTGTCGACCGGATGTTCGCCCGCGCCGGGCTGTCGCCTCGGCCTTTCCTGACGCTGGATGCCCGCGACGGGCTTTACGAGGCTGTGGCCAACGGGCTTGGCATCGGGTTTCTCTGGCAGGGCTCCACCGGGCGCACCGATGGCGTGACCCAGCTTCGGATCTCGGAAATGCAGGGGCAGGCCATCCACGAAACGGTCTTCAGTCTTCGCGAAGCAAACGGCCAGATTGTCGAGGCGTTTTTCAACCTCATCGCGCATGAGGCCCCGACGGCGGTCTGACAGGTCGGGGACTGGTCCTTGCGTCACCTCCACCCCTTCGGCGGAGGGAGGCCTGCGGGCGCCACTCGGGGTCTTTCCATTCGTGCCCCCCGGCGCTAGCGTCCGCGCAGCAGCAGGAGCGCGCCGTGACAGCCATGACCCCCGAACAGATCGCAGCCTTGCCCTATCGCCGCAATGTCGGCGTGATGCTGGCCAATGGCGCGGGCCATGTCTTTGTCGGCCAGCGCTATGACAGCGAGATGCCCGCGTGGCAGATGCCGCAGGGCGGGATCGATGCGGGCGAATCCCCGCGCGAGGCGGCGCTGCGCGAACTGGTGGAGGAAACCGGCGTTTCCCCGGATCTGGTGACGGTCGAGGCCGAAACCGACGGCTGGCTCAGCTATGATCTGCCGCATGACATCGTGCCCCGCATCTGGAAGGGCCGCTATCGCGGGCAGGAGCAGAAATGGTTCCTGCTGCGCTTTCACGGCAGCGACGATCAGGTGAACATCGCGACGGAGCATCCCGAATTCTCGCGCTGGTGCTGGTTGCCTGCGGATCAGGTGCTGGACCAGATCGTGCCGTTCAAGCGCCCGGTCTACGAGCAGGTCATCGCCGCCTTCGGGGCCCGGCTGTGATCCGGCTGCCGCTGCTGGCCCTGCTGCTGCTGACCGCCAGCCCGGCGCTGGCGCTGAAATGCCTTGCCCCCGATCCCGCGCGCGATTTCCGCGCCGCAGAGGCCGACAGCGCCACATGGTCCGGCGTCTATGGCTGGCTGGAGGTGCTGTCGCATCCCGAGGGCGCGGGGACGGGGCAGGCGCGGCTGACCGGACGGTCGCTGACGACCGAAGGCTTCAGCCAGCCCTTTGACCGGGACATCGCGCTGCAGGTCAGCTGTCTTGGCCCGTGGTGCGGGCAGGTGGAGTCGGGCCCGGTGGCGGCGCTGCTGCGCCATGGCCGCGCCGGGCTGGTGCTGCAGGTCGAACCCTGCCGCGCCAATCTCTGGCCCGATCCCGAACCTGCGCAGATCCAGAGCCTGAGCGCCTGCATGGCCGGGGCCTGCGACTAGCGCAGCCCCTCCAGCACCCGCAGCGAGGCATAGCCATCCGGCACATGGCCGGTGGACTGCTGCCACGCGCGCACCGCGTCGATGGTCTTGGGCCCGATGCGCCCGTCGATGCCCTGCGGATCGAATCCCGCCTGCTGCAGCAGGGTCTGCATCTCCACCCGCTCGTCATAGGTCAGGGCGCGGTCATCCTGCGGCCAGCCGCCCTGAAACGGCTCCGCGCCCAGAATGCGGTCGCTGAGATGGCCCACCCCGATCACATAGGCATCGGCGGTGTTGTAGCGCTCCAGCACCGCGAAATTGCCAAAGACCAGCAGCGCCACGCCGCGATGCCCGGCGGGCAGCAGCAGGGCGGCGGGCCCGGCCTCCTCCGGCACGGGCGTCACCGGCGCCACGCCAAGCGCCGCCCAGTCCGCCAGCGGCTTTTCGATGCCGCGATCGGCCTGCGCGTAATCGAAGCCCTGCGGCAGCGTCACCTCCACGCCCCAGGGCTGGCCCCGGGTCCAGCCGTTTTCGGCAAGGTAACGCGCGGTGGAGGCCAGCGCGTCGGCGGGATCGTCCGACCAGATGTCGCGCCGCCCGTCGCCGGTCCAGTCCACCGCCAGCGCAAGGAAGGATCCGGGCATGAACTGGGTGTGCCCCATCGCCCCGGCCCAGCTTCCGGTCATCTGGTCGGGGCTGGTATCGCCATTCTGCAGGATGCGCAGCGCGTCGATCAGCTGTGTTTCGAAAAACGCCGCCCGTCGCGAGGAGGAGGCGAGCGTTGCCAGCGAGCCAATGATCGGCTTGGTGCCGCGAAAGGTGCCATAGGCGCTTTCCAGCCCCCAGATCGCCACCACCACCTGCCGGTCGACGCCATAGCGCGCCTCGATCTGGCGCAGCAGCGCGTCATGCTCGGCCAGCGCGGCGCGACCATTCTGCACCCGCAGGTCGGACACGGCGCTGTCCAGATAATCCCATAGCGTCTTGGTGAATTCGGCCTGCGAGCTGTCGCGGCGCAGCACGTCCGCGTCGAAGACCGCGCCTGCCAGTGCTGCGTCCAGCGTGGCGGGGGTGATCCCCGCCGCCTCGGCACGGGGGCGGAACGCGGTGATCCAGCCGTCAAAAGCCCCAGCCTCTGTCGCGAAGCTCGCCTCGTTCGGGGGCGACACGGCGGGGCGCGGCACCGGGCGGGCCGAGACCTGCGGCGCCACCTCCGCCGCCACCGATCCCGTCAGTCCGGCCTGTGCCAGACCCGCAAAAACACTCAGGGCAAACCCCGCGCCAAACCGTTTCATGATGTCACCTGCTGCTCTTGTCTTTATCCGCAGGCTAGCAGGACTCGGCCCCGTTGCGAAGCGGGGCCGGGGGCATGAGCGGGCAGGCGCGGGTCACCCTTTCGTGGGGCGGCTGCGGCTGACCTTGCGCGCGGTCTTGGCGGTTTTCTTGCGCGCCACGGTTTCCTTGCGCCGCGCCGGTCCCTTGCCCTTGGGGCCGCCGCCGGGAGACTTGCGGAACCGGCCAAAGCCTGCGGGCTTGCGATGCCCGCGCGGCTTGGCGATTTCGGCATTCTCCAGCTCCAGAAGCTCCAGCCCGATGCCGCCGGTGACCGGCGCCGCCTCGACCAGCCGGACCTTCACGCGCTGGCCCAGCGTGATGAGCAGCCCGGTATCGGACCCCATCAGCGTGCCCGCATCCGCGTCGAAATGGAAAAACTCGTTGCCCAGCGACCGGATCGGCACCAGCCCGTCGGCTCCGGTCTCGTCCAGCTTCACGAACACGCCAAACCGCGCGATGCCGCTGATCCGCCCGCCGAATTCGGCCCCCAGCCGGTCCGACAGATAGGCGGCAAGGTAGCGGTCGGTGGTGTCGCGCTCCGCGATCATCGACCGCCGCTCGGTGTCCGAGATATGCTGCGCGGTCTTTTCCAGCTGCTCGATCTCCTGCACCGACAGCCCGTCATCACCCCAGCCATGCGCGGCGATCAGGCCGCGATGCACGATCAGGTCGGAATAGCGCCGGATCGGCGAGGTGAAATGCGCGTAATTCTTCAGCGCCAGCCCGAAATGGCCAAAATTCTCGGGGCTGTAATAGGCCTGCGTCATCGACCGCAGCGTCGAGATGTTGATGAGCTCGGCATCGTCCCGGCCCGCCGCGTCATGCAGCAGCTTGTTCAGATGCCGGGTCTGCAGCACCTGCCCCTTGGCCAGCACCAGACCTGCGGCCTCCGCCGTCTCGCGCAGCGCTTCCAGCTTTTCGGGGGGCGGCTCCTCGTGGACGCGGAACAGCAGCGGCGTGCGCTTGGCGGTCAGCGTCTCGGCGGCGGCGACATTGGCCAGCACCATGAATTCCTCGATCAGCCGGTGCGCGTCCAGCCGTTCGACAAAATTGACCGACACCACCTTGCCTTCGGCGTTCAGCATCACGCGGCGTTCCGGCAGATCCAGATCCAGCGGCTGGCGCCGCTCGCGCGCCGCCTTCAGCGCGGCATAGGCGGCGTAAAGCGGGCGGATCACCGGATCGAGCAGCGGCCCGGTGCGGTCATCGGGCGCCCCGTCCATCGCCGCCTGCACCTCGCCATAGGTCAGCGAGGCGGGCGAGCGCATCAGCCCGCGCACGAACCTGTGGCTGCGCTTGGCGCCTTCGGCATCGATCACCATGCGCACGGCCAGACAGGCGCGGGGCACGCCCTCATGCAGCGAACACAGATCGCCCGACAGCCGGTCGGGCAGCATCGGCACCACCCGGTCGGGGAAATAGCTGGAATTGCCGCGCCGCCGCGCCTCGCGGTCCAGCACCGATCCGGGCCGGACGTAATGCGCCACATCGGCGATGGCGACCCAGACCACATGGCCGCCCGGGTTCTTGGGGTCGTCATCCGCCTCGGCATAGACGGCGTCGTCATGGTCGCGGGCATCGGCAGGGTCGATGGTCACCAGCGGCAGGTCGCGCAGATCCTCGCGCCCCTTCAGCCCGGCAGGTTTCATGCGGTCGGCCTCGGCCAGCACCTCGGCGGGGAAATCGTCGGGGATGCCGTGCTGGTGGATGGCGATCAGCGACACCGCGCGCGGCTCGCTGGGATCACCCAGCCGGGCCACGATGCGCGCCTTTGGCAGACCCATGCGCGTGGCGCGGGGGCTGGCCTGTTCGGCCTCGACCAGTTCGCCCTCCTGCGCGCCATGGGTGGCGTCGGGGGCCACGGTCCATTCCTTGTCGGATCCCTTGTCGATGGGCACGATCCGCCCGCCTTCGGCGTTCTTGCGGAAGATGCCCACCACCTTGCGCGGGCTCAGCCCGATCTTGCGGATCAGCCGTGCCTCGTAATTGTGGTCCTCTTCATGGACCACCTGCAGCTTGGCCAGAATGCGGTCGCCCTCGCCAAGCGCGGGATCGGTGGCGCGCGGCACCATCAGCACGACGGGCTCCACACCCTCGCCATGCCATTCCAGCGGCTGCGCGTAGATGTCGCCATTCTCGTCCGGCGCCTTGACCTGCAGCACCGTCACCGGCGGCAGGCGGTCCGGATCGCGATAGGTCTTGTGGCGCTTTTCCAGATGGCCTTCGGACTCAAGCTCCTTCAGCAGGCGCTTGAGGTCGATCCGGGTCGCGCCCTTGATGCCAAAGGCCTTGGCGATCTCGCGCTTGGAATTCTGGGTCGGGTGGGCGGAAATCCAGTCGAGGATCTCTGCCTTGGAGGGCAATGTGCTCATGTCCTCTCCCTACCATGGCCCCAAGTCAGCGTCATCGCGATTCTGAGGCTCCGCCCCGGCTTCCTTCGGCCTCAAATATCCCGGGGGAGTCGCGCATCGCGCGACGGGGGCAGCGCCCCCGCGCCCCTTGCTGCCCCGGCATGGCGCCGGAGCGTTTGCGCTTGGCCCGCCGCCGCGCTAGCCAAGGGGCTGAACCTGCCGGAGACCTGCCATGACCCCCGTTGATCCCGTTGCCCTGACCGCCGCGCTGGTGCGCTGCGACTCCGTCACCCCCCGCGAAGGCGGCGCGCTGGTGCTGCTTCAGGGCGTGCTGGAAGAGGCGGGCTTTGCCTGCACCCGCGTCGACCGCAACGGCATCGCCAATCTTTTTGCGCGCTGGGGCGCGCAGGCCCATCCCCGCAGCTTCGGCTTCAACGGCCACACCGATGTGGTGCCGGTGGGCGATGCCGCCGCATGGACGGCGGAACCCTTCGGCGCCGAAATCCGCGACGGGGTGATGTATGGCCGGGGCACCACCGACATGAAATCCGGCGTGGCGGCCTTTGTCGCGGCGGCGGTGGATTTTGTGCGCAGCACCCCGCCCGAGGGCGCGGTGATCCTGACCCTGACCGGCGACGAGGAGGGCGATGCCAGCGACGGCACCGTGGCGCTGCTCGACTGGATGGCCGGGGCGGGGGAGCGGATGGAGGTCTGTCTGGTGGGCGAACCCACCTGCCCCGAGGAAATGGGTGACATGATGAAGATCGGGCGGCGCGGTTCGATGAACGCATGGATCACGGTGACCGGGCGGCAGGGCCATTCCGCCTATCCGCACCGTGCGCTGAATCCGCTGCCCGCGCTGGCGCGGCTGGTGGACCGGCTGTCGAGCCATGTGCTGGACGAGGGCACCGCGCATTTCGACCCCTCGACGCTGGCGGTGGTCACGCTCGACACCGGCAATCCCGCCACCAACGTGATCCCGGCGCAGGGCCGCGCCACGCTGAACATCCGCTTCAACGACCGGCATAGCGGTGCCGCGCTCTGTGACTGGCTGCGGGCGGAGGCGGCGGCGCTGGATGCGGAATTCGGTACCGTGACCGAACTGCGTTTCCGGATTTCAGGAGAGGCCTTCCTGACCCCGCCCGGCGCGCTGTCGGATCTGGTGGCGGCGGCGGTGCTGGCAGAGACCGGGCGGCAGCCCGAACTCTCCACCACCGGCGGCACTTCGGATGCGCGGTTCGTGCGGCATCACTGCCCGGTGGTGGAATTCGGGCTGGTGGGCAAGACGCTGCATCAGGTCGACGAGCATGTGGAGGTGGCGCAGATCGGCCAGCTCAAGGCCATCTATGGCCGGATCCTGCGCGACTACTTCGCCTGACCCGGCGGGCCTTGCAGGGAGGCGGGGGCGCTGCCCCGGTGGAGGGAAAGGGAGGGGGCTCTGCCCCCTCTTGGCTTCGCCAATTCACCCCCGGAGTTTAGGGGCAAGATGAAGCTGCGGCTCAGTCCTCGTCGTCTTCCGCCTCGTCATCGTCATAAAACGGGGTGACCTGGGCCACGATGACGGAGTTTTCGGCGAGCGCGCGCGCCATCAGGCTGCGTTCACCTTCGTCAATGTCGAAGCCTTGCGCCACGCGCTCTTCCTCGGTGCCGTAGCCGGTGACGTCGAGCGGCGCCATGTCGGCCTGTTTCAGGATGGCGACGGTTTCGCGCACCGCCTCGGCCTCGTCGACGCCGGAGGCATAGCAGAGCAGGGCGGCACCGGTGGCGGCCTTGGGCAGGCCGTCGCCTTCCTTGCGGCCGACTTCGACCAGAAGCGTGTAGACCTGCTGTTTCGACGGGGGTTTGGCCATGATCTGCTCCGCTTCGAGGTTTGGCCCGCACTAGGGCGCGCGCTGCGCCGCTGTCAAGCGCGCAGCAGTTCCACCGCCACCGCACAGCCATAGACCGCCATCAGCAGCACGCTTTCGATCCCGATGCGCGCGGGGCCTTCGCGCTGGCGCAGGATCAGCCCGGCGAGCAGGATCGCGGTCATCAGCAGCCCGGTCGCCAGCCAGTAAAGATCGGCGGGGCCTGCGGCGTGATAAAGCGACCCGTCCCGCCATGCGACATCGGAAAACACCAGAAACAGCGTGTCGAAGGTGTTGCCGCCGATGATGCCGCCCACCGCAAGCTGCAGCGCGCCCCGGCGCACCGCCACCAGGGTGGTGACAAATTCCGGCAGCGAGGTCACCACGGCGGTGACCAGCGCGCCCACGAGGCTCGACCCGAGGCCGAAGCGGGAGATCAGCGTGCCACCCACCTGCGCGATGACCCAGCCGCAAAGGCCCATCACCGTGACAAGAGCCGCGAAGACCAGCGCCGGGCGCAGCACCGAGGCCTGCGGATCGCTGTCCGCATCGGGCGTGTCATGCCGCGTCTCGCGGGTTTCCACCGGGCGCCACATCGGCTGCTGTCGGACCGCGGACGACAGGCGCACGCCGCAGACATAGGTCAGGAACATCACCACCGACACCGGATGCACACCTGCCACCGCCACATCCGGCCCGGCCATGGCGGCGATGGGCAGGCTGAGCAGGATCAGCAGCATCACCGCCTGAAACAGGTTGGCGGGTTCGGCTGCGGCATGTTCAAGATTGGCGCGGCGGTGCAGCAGGTCGGCCACCGCCAGAAACAGCGTCTGTGCCGCGATGCCGCCCACGGCATTCGACAGCGCGAAGCTGGCATCGCCGCTGGCTGCGGCGCTGACCGAGACCACCACCCCCGAAAGCGAGGTGGCGCCGCCCAGCACGACCCCACCCACCAGCGCCTCGCCCATGCTGGTGCGGTCGGCGATGAGATCGGCAAGGTGGGTGGCGCGGATGGAGGCGGCAATCACGATTGCTCCCGCCAGCGCGAACAGCGCCAGCAGGAGCGGCAGGGATAATCCGGAAATCACGAAAGGGCTATGGCGTCAGGATTTGAGCTTGCGGTAGCCCCAGATCAGCACCGAGGCGCCGATGATCCCCACGATCAGCTGCGGAACCCATGTGTTGGCGGCGTAGATGCCCATCAGGGCCAGCACCGCGTTCAGCACCACGGCGCCGACGATGCCCAGAAGAATGTTGGTCAGAAGGCCGGTATCGGCCTTCATGATCATCGAGGCGATCCAGCCCGCCAGTCCGCCCACGATGATCGATGCAATCAGTCCCAGTCCCATGGAATAGTCTCCGCTTTAATGACACAGTTCCAAGGCAACGCGCGCCGGGGCGGCGAAGTTCCCGGCCTCCGCAAAGAGGCCGGGCCGGGCGCGCGGGATCAGTCGCGCAGCAGCTCGTTGATGCCGGTCTTGGAGCGGGTCTTTTCATCGACGCGCTTCACGATCACCGCGCAGTAAAGGCTGACGCCGTTCTTCGACGGCATGGAGCCTGCCACGACCACGGAATAAGGCGGCACCTCGCCATACATGACCTCGCCGGTCTCGCGGTCGACGATCTTGGTCGACTGGCCAAGGAAGACCCCCATGCCCAGCACCGAGCCTTCGCGCACGATCACGCCTTCCACCACTTCGGAGCGGGCGCCGATGAAGCAGTTGTCCTCGATGATGGTCGGACCGGCCTGCATGGGCTCCAGCACGCCGCCGATGCCCACGCCGCCCGACAGGTGCACGCCCTTGCCGATCTGCGCGCAGCTGCCCACCGTGGCCCATGTGTCGACCATGGTGCCGCTGTCGACATAGGCGCCGAGGTTGACGAAGCTGGGCATCAGCACCACGCCCGGGGCGATATAGGCGGATTTGCGGACCACGCAGTTCGGCACGGCACGGAAGCCTGCGGCGCGCCACTGGTTGTCGCCCCAGCCCTTGAACTTGCTGTCGACCTTGTCCCACCAGCCGCCGCCCTGCGGGCCGCCATCCTGACGTTCCATGTCCTTGATGCGGAAGCCAAGCAGCACCGCCTTCTTGGCCCACTGGTTCACATGCCAGTCGCCATTCTCCTGCCGTTCGGCCACCCGCAGCGCGCCGGAATCAAGCGCGTCAAGCGTGGCTTCGATGGCCTCGCGGGTTTCGCCGGTGGTGGCGGAGGTGATGCTGTCGCGCGCGTCCCAGGCGGATTCGATGGCGGCTTCAAGCTGGGCGTTGGACATGGGGTCGGCTCCTTCGTGCGGTCGGGATCGGTCGGGGTTTCGGCTGTCATAGCGGCGTGGAGGGCGCGGGACAATCCGCGTGATGGGACGGCGGCGCGCTGTCCGACCTTTGGCGGCTGTGCGCCGCCCGTGTTCTGCGCTAGACTTTGCGGCACCATCCGGCCCATGCGGCGGGTGGCAGGGAGGGTTTGCCATGTGTCACGTCTTTGCCGGACAGGATCCTGTCCGTTATGCCACCACCACCCGGCGCCTGCGGCTCAACGGCCAAAGCACCAGCATCCGGCTGGAAAATTCCTTCTGGGCCATTCTGGACGAGATCGCGGCGCAGGAGGGCGTGACCACCCCCGCCTTCGTGTCGAAACTGCATGCAGAGGTGCTGGAACTGCGTGGCGAGCCGGAGAATTTCACCTCGCTGCTGCGCTGCGCCTGTCTGGTGTTTCTGGAACAGCGCGCGGCGGCGCCGCGTCTGCTTGCGGCGGAATGATCGCCGGGGCGGGCCGCGCCGGGTAGTAAGGTGATACTACCCGCAGGGCCCGCAGCCTTGTCAGTCTGGACGAACCGACACGACTGACAAGGAGACGCTTGTGGCAAAAGCCATCCACAGCATGATCCGCGTTCTCGACGAGGCGCGGTCGCTGGAATTCTATGACCGCGCCTTCGGGCTGAAGATCGCGGACCGGCTCGATTTTCCCGACTTCACGCTGATCTATCTCAGCAATGCGGAGACCGGGTTCGAACTGGAACTGACGGTCAACAAGGACCGGACCGACCCCTATGACCTTGGCGATGGCTATGGCCATCTGGCGGTGTCGGTGGCCGATCTGGACGCCGAACATGCCCGCTTCGAGGCGGAGGGGCTGAACCCGCGCAAGCTGGTCAGCTTTGCGCCCGCGGGCACGCTGGTGGCGCGGTTCTTCTTTGTGGCCGATCCCGACGGATACCAGATCGAGGTGCTGGAACGCAGCGGAAGGTTCACCTGACACAGCCACCGGGGTGCTGCGGGAGAGGAGGCCCGCCCGCCCCGGCACATCAAGGGAGGAGGAAAGAATGACACCAAATGCAAGCCACCGGGGCCTGACCCGGCGCCAGCTTCTGTCGCGCGCCACTGCGGCGGGCGCGTCTTTTGTGGTGGGGACCGGATTTGTCGCGGCCCCCGACGCCGCATGGGCCGCCGAGACCAGCCATCTGGAGCCGCGCGTCTTTGCGACGCTGGTGCAGATGGCGCGCGACATCTACCCGCATGACCGCATCGCGGATGCCCATTACGTCATTGCCGTGCGCGGCTATGACACGCCCGAGGCCGCGCCCGCCATCACGGCGGGCATCGCGGCGCTGGACGCTGCGGCGCAGGGGCGGGGCTTTGGCAGCTATCTCGACACCGGCTGGGAACGCGACCGGGTCGACCTGCTGCGTGGCATGGAGGAGAGCGCCTTTTTCCAGCAGATCCGCGGCGGGCTGGTGACCGGGCTTTACAACCAGAAAGAGGTCTGGCCGGTTTTTGGCTACGAGGGCGAGAGCTACTCCTTGGGCGGCTATATCGACCGTGGTTTCAACGACATTGCGTGGCTCTGAGGGAGGATCGGAAGATGGCAGCGGTTTTTGATCTGAACGACGACAGCGTGGTCGTCATCATCGGCACCGGCGCGGGCGGCGGTGTTCTGGCCAACGAACTGGCGCAGAAAGGCGTCAATGTCGTGGCGCTGGAAGCGGGCGGGCGGTACCTGCCAGAGGATTACGTCAACGACGAATGGGAAAGCTTCGGGCAGCTGGCCTGGACCGACCCGCGCACCACCAGCGGCGACTGGCGCGTGGCGCGGGATTTTTCGGGCCTGCCGGCATGGATCGTGAAGGCGGTGGGCGGGACGACGACCCACTGGGCGGGGGCCTCGCTCCGGTTTCAGGACCATGAATGGAAGGCCGCCACCAGCTATGGTCCGGTGCAGGGCGCCAACCTGCTGGACTGGCCAATTGATGCCGCCGAGATGGCGCCGTGGTATGACAAGGCCGAGGAAAAGCTGGGCGTGACCCGCACCGGCGGGCGCGAGGGCCTGCCCGGCAGCAACAATTATCTGGTCTTCGAAAAAGGCGCGCGGGCGCTGGGCTATACCGAGGTGCATACCGGGCGCATGGCGATCAATTCGGCATGGAACGATGACCGCATGGCCTGCCAGCAGACCGGGTTCTGCTTTCAGGGCTGCAAATGGGGGGCGAAATGGTCCTCGGCCTATACCGACATTCCGCGCGGCGAGGAGACCGGCCATCTGGAGGTGCGCGAGCGGGCGCATGTGGCCCGCATCCTGCACAATGACGAGGGCCGCGTCACCGGGGTGGAGTATTTCGACAAGGACGGCGCGCTGCAGATGCAGAAGGCGCGGATCGTCTGCGTGGCGGGCAATTCCTTTGAAAGCCCGCGGCTGCTGCTCAACTCCGCCTCGGCGATGTTCCCCGACGGGCTGGCCAACAGCTCCGGTCAGGTGGGGCGCAACTACATGCGGCACATGACCGGATCGGTCTATGGCATCTTCGACAAGCCGGTGCGGATGTGGCGCGGCACCACCATGGCGGGGATCATTCAGGACGAGGCGCGGCACGATCCCTCGCGCGGCTTTGTCGGCGGCTACGAGATGGAGACGCTGAGCCTTGGCATCCCGTTCATGGCGGCCTTCCTTGATCCCGGCGGCTGGGGGCGCGAGTTCACCTCGGCGCTGGATGCCTACGAGAACATGGCGGGCATGTGGCTGGTGGGCGAGGACATGCCGCAGGAGACCAACCGCGTCACCCTGAACCACGCGGTGACGGACCAGTGGGGCCTGCCGGTGGCCAATGTGCATTTCAGCGACCATCCCAATGACGTGGCGATGCGGGCCCATGCCTATGGCCGGGGGCAGGCGGTCTATGAGGCGGTGGGGGCGACGCGCACCCTGCCGACGCCGCCTTATCCGTCGACGCATAACCTTGGCACCAACCGCATGTCCGAACATGCGCGCGACGGGGTGGTGAACCGCTGGGGACAGACGCATGACATCCCCAACCTTTTCGTGTCGGACGGGTCGCAGTTCACCACGGGAGCGGCGGAGAACCCGACGCTGACCATCGTGGCGCTGGCGATCCGGCAGGCGGATCACATCGCGCGGGAAATGTCGGCCCGCAACATCTGACGGTTGGGCCGCAAGGGCAGGGGGGCGCTGCCCCCCCTGCACCCCCCGGAGTTTAGGGGCAAGATGAAGGGCAGGGCCGTCAGGGCAGCGGATCGGGCGCGGGATTGGCGCCGCAGAGCAGCACCGCCACCCGTTCGCCGGGGGCGGGCACATAGGCGCCGGAGCGCAGCGCGGCGAGGGCCGTGGCGCCCGCCGGTTCCAGCAGCAGGCGGTGGCTGTGCCAGAGCGTCCGCTGCGCCTCGAGGATCGCGGCATCGCTGACCCGCACGCTGGCGGCAAGATGGTCCTGCGCAAGACCAAGGCAGATGTCGCCGATGCGCCGGGCGCCAAGCGCGTTGGCGGCCACGCCCGAGACTGCCACATCCACCGGATGCCCCGCCTCCAGCGCCGCGTGCAGGGTGGGGGCGGTGTCCGGTTCCACCGCCACGATGCGGCGCGCGCCCCTGCTCCAGGCCAGGGCCCCCGCGATCAGCCCGCCGCCGCCCACGGCGATCAGCAGCGTGTCGGCCTCGAGCCCCTGCTCCTCCCATTCGCGCAGCAGCGTGCCCTGTCCCGCCACGGTGGCGGGGGCGTCATAGGCATGGATCTGCAGCGCGCCGGTCTCTGCCTCCAGCTGGCGGGCGGCTTCGAGCGCGTTGGAATAATCGCCGGGCACCACGGTCAGGTCGGCGCCGCAGCGGTCGATCAGGGCGATCTTGGCGGGGCCTGCGAGTTCGGGCACGAAGATGCGGGCCGGGTGGCCCAGACGGCTGGCGGCATAGGCCACCGCCGCGCCGTGATTGCCGCCCGAGGCCGCGACCACGCCCGCCGCCGGCACGGGCAGGGACAGCAGGGTGTTGAAGGCGCCGCGCGCCTTGAAGCTGCCGGTGTGCTGCAGATGTTCCAGTTTCAGGGCCACGGGGTGATCCCACAGCACTGCGCTGTCCATCACCGGCGTGCGCTGCACATGGGGCGCGATCCGCGCGGCGGCGGCGGCGATCTCTGTCGGCCAGTCCATGGTGAATTCCCTTGTCGTCCGGTCCGCCGCGCAGGCTATAGTTGGGAAAAGAGCAGGACAAGGACAGTCAGATCATGAATGACGACCGCCATTCCATCTTCCGCGATGCGGGCCATGACCGGAAGACCGCCGACCAGATTCCCGACACGCCGCAGACCCGGGCGCCGTCCTACCGGCTTGCCTTTGCCGACGAGGAATTCCTGTGCCGCGAGGAACTGCGCCCGGTGCGGCTGCAGCTGGAGCTGCTGAAGCCGCAGATGCTGCTGGACGAACGCCGGATCACCTCCACCGTGGTGCTGTTCGGCGGCGCGCGCATTCCCGCCCCCGCAGAGGCCGGGCAGGCGCGCACGCAGACGCTGGCCGATCTGTCACGCTTCTATGAGGAGGCGCGGCTCTTCGCGCAGGCCATGACCGAGAAATCGCTGGCCAGCGGCAACCGGGATTTTGTGATCGCCACCGGCGGCGGCCCCGGCGTGATGGAGGCGGGCAACCGTGGCGCGCAGGAGGCGGGCGGCATCTCCATCGGGCTTAACATCGTGCTGCCGCATGAACAGGCGCCCAACGTCTATGTGACGCCGGATCTGTGTTTCAACTTCCATTACTTCGCCATCCGCAAGATGCATTTCCTGATGCGGGCGCGGGCGGTCTGCGTGTTTCCGGGCGGGTTCGGCACGCTGGACGAGCTGTTCGAGGCGCTGACGCTGATCCAGACCGGGCGCATGGACCGGGTGCCGTTCCTGCTGTTCGGGCGGGAGTTCTGGGAGCGCATCATCAACTGGGAGGCGCTGAGCGAGGCGGGCACCATCAGCCCCGAGGATCTGGACCTGTTCCGCTTCGTGGAAACCGCGCAGGAGGCGGTGCATGTGATCGAAGAATGGGATCCGGCGCCGCCGCGCGATGACATTCCCGGGCGCTGAGGCGCGACCATTGGGGGGCGGGTTGCCGCCCCTCCGCCGGGTCAGACGGTCTGCTTTTCCTCGGCGCGGACCGGGTCTTTTTCGCCGCGTTCCACCCAGCGCGCGATGATGGCGCGGGCCAGCGCCTCGTCGCGGGTGGTGATGGCGTGGCGCAGATCCTTGACCGCCGTCGCCACCTCGAATTCCGACAGATAGCCTTCCTGCGCGCGCAGGATCTTGTGATGCGGCGTGGTCAGCATGTCCGGAGAGATCAGCAGTTCCTCGTGCAGCTTCTCGCCGCTGCGCAGGCCGGTGATCTTGATTTCGATGTCACCATCGGGGTTGCGGACGTCGCGCACGGTGTAGCCCGCGCCTTCGATCATTTGCCGGGCCAGTTTGCGGATCGGCACCGGGTTGCCCATGTCCAGCACGAAGACATCGCCGCCCCGGGCGAAGGATCCGGCCAGCAGCACCAGCCGGGCGGCTTCGGAGATGGTCATGAAATAGCGCGTGACGCGGGAATCGGTCAGCGTCACCGGGCCGCCACGGGCGATCTGCTCTTCGAACAGCGGAATGACCGAGCCTGAGGATCCCAGCACATTGCCGAAGCGCACCATGGAAAACCGGGTGTCGGCGCTGCGCGTGGCCAGATCCTGCACGATCAGTTCGGCCAGCCGTTTCGACGCGCCCATGACATTGGTGGGCCGCACCGCCTTGTCGGAGGAGACGAGGATGAACCGTTCCACCCCGGCATCGCGCGCAGCTTCGGCGATGACCTTGGTGCCCAGCACGTTGTTGCGCATGCCGGAGATGACGTTGCTTTCGACCAGCGGCAGGTGCTTGTAGGCGGCGGCGTGCAGCACGACATCGATGCGGTATTCTGCCAGAAGCTGGGTCATCAGCGGCTCGTCCAGCACCGATCCCAGCACCGGCGCGATGGTCAGGCCTTCGGACAGGTCGCGCAGTTCCTTGTCGATGTTGTAGAGCGCCAGTTCGCTGTGATCGAGCAGCACGATGCAGTCGGGTTTGCAGCCGATCAGCTGGCGGCAGAGTTCGGATCCGATGGACCCGCCCGCGCCGGTGATCAGGATGCGGCGCCCGGTATAGGCATGGCTGACGCCGGGCAGTTCGCTTTCCAGACGGTTGCGGCCCAGCAGATCGTCCAGCGACACCGGGGCCACGCGCTTTTTCAGTTCGCCCTCGCCGACCAGTTCCGCGAAAGAGGGCAAGGCATGCACCTCGCAGCCGATGCTGCGCAGACGGTGGGCGATTCGCGCCAGTTCCGGCTGACGGATCGACGGCATGGCCAGCACCACCCGGTCGATGCCCTTGCTGGCGATCAGATCCTTGATGGTCGAGGGGGCATGCACCCGCAGGCCCGAGATCACCAGCGACTGCAATGTGGGGTTGTCGTCGACGAAACACACCGGTTCGATCGCATCGTCATGGCGCAGGGCGGCCACAAGCTGCTGGCCGGTCTGGCCCGCGCCATAGATCAGCACCCGCATCCGCAGAGCGCCCTTGCGGTAGATCTGGATGGTGGCGTGCAGGGCAAGGATGCGCCACGTCGCGCAGAACACCAGCAGCAGCGTGGTGAAGATGAAATAGACCGCAGGCGGCAGCGGCGGGGCGATCAGGGAATCCAGCACAAATCCCGCAACCCCTGTCAGGGCCGCAAAAAATGCCGTGCGGGTGATGCCGCGCGTTTCATAGGCGGCCAGCTTGATCCGGGGCAGACCCAGCCGCCACGAGATCACGCCCCCCACCGCCATCAGCGCGCCGATCAGCGGCAGCAGCGCCATTGCCATGGACAGATCCGTGCGGACCGTCGCGTTCAGCACCAGCGCCGCGAACATCGCCAGCGCCACCATCGCCACGTCGAAACCGACAAAGACGATTTCTTTCTGGGTGCGCGTTAGGGTTGTGACAAGCCGGTAAAACATGTGTCTTGTCCTTCGCGACCGGAGTCGCCTGACCATTAAACCGAAACCAGCGCGGCCTTTGGACCTTGAACGTCTGAGGTGTGGGCGCTGCGTCATACATTCTGCCTGATTGGCGAGCAAAATCACATCCTGTGTAATCGTCTGCCCAAACTATGGACAAGGACCGAGATGCTGCACCTGCACAAATGGGCGGGTTTTCTCCGATCCTGACGTCTTCATGCCATGAATTGCAGCAGGAAGATACAGCCAAGGCCGGACGGCAGGAATTCCTGACCCTGTCTTTCCGGCGCTTCGGGGCGCCCGATCTGACGCGTCAAGTGGGGTTTGGGGCCAATCGGGCCTTCCGCCGCCGGGCGGCATGGGGTATGACCCGCGCTTGTCCGAAGCCGGGATTCACCCGGCGGCGGCAGTAACGAAGGGAGCCAGATCACATGGGCTACAAGGTCGTCATAGTGGGCGCCACGGGGAACGTGGGCCGCGAAATGCTGAACATCCTCGCCGAGCGCGAATTTCCGGTGGACGAGATCGCGGCGCTTGCGTCGCGCAGGTCGCTGGGAACCGAGGTGAGCTTTGGCGACAGGACGCTCAAGACCCAGGATCTGGCCACATTCGACTTCACCGGCTGGGACATGGCGCTGTTCGCCATCGGCTCTGACGCCACGAAGGAATATGCGCCCAAGGCCGCAGGCGCGGGCTGCGTGGTGATCGACAACTCGTCGCTCTATCGCTACGACCCCGACGTGCCGCTGGTGGTGCCCGAGGTCAACGCCGACGCGGTGCTGGGCTATGCCAAGAAGAACATCATCGCCAACCCCAACTGCTCCACCGCGCAGATGGTCGTGGCGCTGAAGCCGCTGCATGACCGCGCCCGGATCAAGCGCGTGGTGGTCAGCACCTATCAGTCGGTGTCCGGCGCGGGCAAAGAGGGCATGGACGAGCTGTGGGACCAGACCAAGGCGGTCTACAACCCCGTGTCCGACGTGCCGCCGAGCAAGTTCACCAAGCAGATCGCCTTCAACGTCATTCCGCATATCGACGTCTTCATGGAAGACGGCTCGACCAAGGAAGAGTGGAAGATGGTGGCCGAGACCAAGAAGATCCTCGACCCCAAGATCAAGCTGACCGCGACCTGCGTGCGCGTGCCGGTGTTTGTCGGCCATTCCGAGGCGCTGAACATCGAATTCGAGGAATTCCTTGACGAGGACGAGGCGCGCGACATCCTGCGCGAGGCGCCCGGCATCATGGTGATCGACAAGCGCGAGGATGGCGGATACATCACGCCGGTGGAATGTGTTGGCGATTTCGCCACCTATATCAGCCGCATCCGTCAGGATTCCACGCTGGATAACGGTCTGAACCTGTGGTGCGTGTCCGACAACCTGCGCAAGGGCGCTGCCCTGAACGCGGTGCAGATCGCCGAGGTTCTGGGCCAGAAGGCGCTGAAAAAAGGCTGACCCGTCGGTCGTGACAGATGCAGGGCCCGTCTCCGGCAGGAGGCGGGCCTTTGTCTTGGGCGCCTGCGCTTTGGGATAGTCCTTTCTCTGCGGCAGAGCGCGGGGCCTATGCGGCGCCGGGCTGGGGTGGGGACTGCGGGAATGTTAGACCTGCGGGACCAGAGCCCGTTCCCGCGAAGGAGAAGACCAAGACATGATGATCGATCTCACCGACATTGCCCGTGGCCGCCGCATCGTGGCACTGGCCGCGCGGGACATGCTGAGCCGGAGACGTCACCCGCGCCCGGTGCAGGACATGCTGACCCGCACGCTGCGGCGTCTGCGTCTGTCCTTCTAGACCGCTGGTCCGGCGCCCGACTCTCTCCGGGGGCCGGGCCGGTGGTCTGCCGCGGAGGGGTGCGCCCCGCTCCGCGTCTTGCCGTGGTCTTTCAGAACACTGCCAGGCACGGGTCGACGTGACGCCGTGCCATGGTCCGGGATCGGAACAGCCTTCGGGCTGAACCGAAAGGTCCGCGCCGCGCTGCCCCCAATACGCCCCCGACGGGCCGCGCGGCGCGGGCCCGTCTGGGATGCCCTCGCAGGATCAGACCGCGACGAAGCCGCCCGTTCTGGGATCGTAGCATTCCAGCGCGCCGCCGCCGATTTCGTGCCAGAGCCCGTGCAGCGACATGTCCCCCGCCTCCACGGCGGAGCGCACGAAGGGGAAGGTCATCAGGTTTTCCAGCGACACCACCACGGCCTCACGCTCCAGCAGCGCGGCGCGGCGGTCTTCCTCCTGATCCTTCACCCGTTCATAGCCGGGGCGCAGGATGTCCATCCAGCGGCCGACGAAGCTGGATTTCTCCTCCAGATGCGGGGCGTTGCCGGAACACATGTCCAGACAGCCCTTCACCCCGCCGCAGCCGGAATGACCCATCACGATCACATGCGCGACCTTCAGCGCGGTGACCGCATATTCCACCGCCGCCGAGGTGCCGTGCTGCTGCCCGTCGGGCAGGTAAGGCGGCACGAGGTTGGCGATATTGCGATGGATGAAGAATTCCCCGGTATCCGCCCCAAAGATCGAGGTCACATGCACCCGGCTGTCACAGCAGGAAATGACCATGGCCCGCGGGTGCTGTCCTTCGGAGGACAGGCGTCGATACCATGCGGCATTCTCCGCATAGCTTGTCGCCTTCCAGCCATGGAACCGCTGGGCCAGATAGGTGGGAAGGGGTTTGGCATGCTGCATCACGAACCTCCACGCGCCGTCACGGCTTTTGGATTACGCGCAATTCGGCAGGAATTCGAGAGAAGAAACGCTGTGCGCCTAAGGTTTTGGGAACTTCGGGGCGCTACTCAGGGCAGGCCGTGGGGGCGGATCATGGGGATGCGTGTGGTGGAACAGGTTGCGGTGCTGTCTCCTTGCGAAAAGGCCGGGCTCGACCCGGAGCGGCTGGAACAGCTTTTTGCCCGGCTCGGGCCGCAGGAAGGTGAAAATGTCGTATGCCGGGCGATGGAGGAACTGGCCTGCCGGCTGGGCCATGCCGACCGGCTGTTCACGCAGGGCGACTGGCCGGAGATGCGCAAATGCACCCGGGCGCTTGGCCGGATCGCGGAACAGATCGGCATGAGCGGGCTCAGCCGCATCAGCCGCGACGTGGTGCAGTGCATCGATGATGGCGATGGCGTGGCCCTGTCGGCGACGCTGGCGCGGATGGTGCGGATGGGGGAAAGCTCGCTTTACGCGCTCTGGGATCTGCAGGATCTGTCGGTCTGACCGGATCCCCTTGCGGGTGGCGCAGGCTCGGTTAGGCTCTGCGCTGACGTCCCAGAAGGAGCCTCCGCCATGACCCTGACCTTTGCCCCCGCCGGATCCGACGCGCTGCCGCTGCATGTGCTGGAGCCCGCCGGACTGGAGGCGTGGCTGGAGGATCAGCCCGAGGCCACCCGCGCATGGGTCGCGGCGAACGGCTTTCAGGCGGATCTGGGCAGCGCGCTGATGATCCCCGGCCCGGACGGTCGGCCCGTGGCGGGTCTGATGGGCTATGGCACCGAAGCGGCGCGGCGGCGCGGGCGCTTTGCGCTGGCAGGCGCGGTGGGGCGGCTGGGGCAGGGCCCTTGGCGCATCGCCAACAACCTGCCCGGCGGCCGCATCGAGGAAGAGGCGCTGGGATGGCTGCTGGCGGGCTACCGCTTTGCCCGTTACGCGGGCCGGGTGCCCGAGATGCCGCAGCTTGTCGCCCCCGAGGGCGTCGACGCGGCCCGGATCGAAACGCTGGCCGCCTCCGAGGCGCTGATCCGCGATCTGGTCAACACCCCCGCCTCTGACATGGGCCCCGAAGAGCTGGAGGCGGTGGCGCGCAGCCTTGCCACGCAGTTCGGCGCGGCGATCGAGGTGACCACCGGCGACGCGCTGCTGGAGCAGAATTTCCCGATGATCCACGCGGTGGGCCGTGCCAGCCCGCGCGCGCCGCGGCTCATTGACCTGCGCTGGGGCGCGCGCGGTCCGCGGCTGACGCTGGTGGGCAAGGGCGTGTGCTTCGACACGGGCGGGCTCAACCTGAAATCCGGCGCCTCCATGGGGCTGATGAAAAAGGACATGGGGGGCGCCGCCAACGTGCTGGGGCTGGCGCGGTCGATCATGGCGCTGGATCTGCCGGTGCAGCTGCGCGTGCTGATCCCGGCGGTGGAAAACTCGGTCTCTGGCAGCGCCTTCCGCCCGCAGGACATCCTGACCTCGCGCAAGGGTCTGACGGTGGAGATCAACAACACCGATGCCGAAGGACGGCTGGTGCTGGCCGACGCGCTGGCGCTTGCGGATGAGGAAAAGCCCGATCTGCTGCTGTCCATGGCGACGCTGACCGGCGCCGCGCGGGTGGCGGTGGGGCCGGATCTGGCGCCGTTCTACACCGGAGACGAGGCGTTTGCGGCGGCGCTGTCCCGTGCCTCCGGCCCGGCGGCGGATCCGGTCTGGCGCATGCCGTTCTGGGATCCCTACGAGGAAAAGATCGAACCGGGCATCGCCGATCTGGACAACGCCCCGGCAGGCGGCATGGCCGGGTCGATCACCGCCGCGCTGTTCCTGCGCCGCTTTGTCACCGACACGCCGCGTTACGCGCATTTCGACATCTATTCGTGGCAGCCCGCCCCCGCGACGGCTCGCCCCAAGGGCGGGCTGGGGCAGGGGCCGCGCGCCATTCTTGCCGCCCTGCCAGAGGTGCTGGGCCTGTGACAGACCGTCGTCTGCTGCCTGCCAATGGCCGGGTGGCCGCCGCGCATCTGCGCGATCAGGTGACCGCCCCCCGCTATGAGCAGGGCCAGCCCGCCAGCCTTGGCACGGCGGTGGCCGATCTGCTGCGCGCGCCGGAGGGCGCGCGGGACCGGCAGCTTCTGCATGGCGCGGCGCTGACCGTCTATGACAGGCATCAGGGCTTTGCCTTCGTCCGGGCCGAGGCGGATGGCTATGTGGGCTATGTCGCGGAGGCGGCGCTGGCCCCGCCCTGCGAGGCCACGCATCGCGTCAGCAGCCGGGCCACCCATGCCTATCGCGATCCTGACCTGAAATCGCCCGACCTGCTGCTGCTGAGCCTTGGCGCGCGGGTCCGCGTGACCGCGCGGCAGGACCGGTTCTGTCAGACGCAGGCGGGCTGGGTGCCGGAGGGACATTTGGCCCCGCTTGAGACCCCCGAGACCGATCCCGTTGCCGTGGCGCAGCGCCTGCTGGGCACGCCCTATCTCTGGGGCGGCAATTCGGCGCTGGGGATCGACTGTTCCGGGCTGGTGCAGGCGGCGCTCTTGGCCTGCGGCCTGCCCTGTCCCGGCGACAGCGACCAGCAGGAGGCGGCGCTGGGGCAGACCCTGCCTGCGGGCAGCGCGCCCGAACGCGGCGATCTGCTGTTCTGGAAGGGCCATGTAGCGCTGGTGGCCGATCCGCAGACCCTGCTGCATGCCAATGCCTTTCACATGGCGGTGGCGCGCGAACCGCTGGCCCCCGCCCTGTCCCGCATCGAAACCACGGGCGGCGGGGCCGTGACCCGCCATGCCCGCCTGACCGGAGTCCTTTGATGACCAGCGATCCTTTCTTTCACCCCGTCTCCGGCATGGATCTGCCGCGCTTTGCGGGGATCCCCACCTTCATGCGGCTGCCGCTGGTGCAGCCCGACCATGCCCGGTTTTCCGAGGTCGAGATCGGGCTTGTCGGCGTGCCATGGGACAGCGGCACCACCAACCGCCCCGGCCCGCGCCATGGCCCGCGCCAGTTGCGTGACTATTCCACCATGATCCGCGCGCAGCATGCCGTGTCGGGCATCCGCCCGTTCGAGGCTGCGGCCTGCGCCGATCTGGGCGATGTGGGGCCGAACCCCGCCGACCTGCAGGACAGCATGGAGCGGATCACCGCCTTTTACGACACGGTGGTGGCGGCGGGGATCCGGCCGCTGACCGGGGGCGGCGATCATCTGGTCTCGCTGCCGGTGCTGCGGGCTCTGGGCAAGGCAAAACCCTTGGGCATGATCCATTTCGACAGCCATACCGACCTGTGGGACAGCTATTTCGGCGGGTTCAAATTCACCCACGGCACGCCCTTCCGCCGCGCGGTGGAGGAAGGCCTGCTGGATCCGAAGCGCGTGGTGCAGATCGGCATCCGTGGCCCGATGTATGACAGCGAGGACCGGGATTTCGCCAAGGCCGTGGGCATCCGCATCATCCCGATCGAGGAATTCCACGCCCGCGGCGTGGCCGACGTGATGGCCGAGGCGCGCGAGATCGTGGGCAGCGCGCCCACCTATGTCAGCTATGACATCGATTTTGTCGACCCGACCTTCGCCCCCGGCACCGGCACGCCGGAAATCGGCGGTCCGAACAGCTATCAGGCGCTACAGGTGGTGCGCGAACTGACCGGCGTCAGCATCGCGGGCGCCGATCTGGTCGAAGTCTCGCCGCCCTTCGACAGCAGCGGCGGCACGGCGTTTCTGGGTGTGACGATCATGTTCGAACTGCTCTGCGCCATGGTGGCCCAGCCCGCCTGAACCGCGCCGCCCGGGGGCTAGTCCACCGGGCGGATCAGCTTGCGCTCCAGCACGCGGAGCACGGTCTTCAGGTCGTGCCCGCGTTTCAGCACCTGACCTTCCATGCCGAACACGGCATATTCTCCCTGACGGCTGCGCAGCTTCGGGCGCTTTTCGATGCGATACAGCGGATATTCCGCCGTGCGCCGGAACACCGAAAAGATCGCCACCTCCTTCAGCGAGGAGATGCCGTAATCCCGCCATTCCCCGGCGGCGACCATGCGCCCGTAAAGCGACAGGATCACGGCCAGTTCGGTCCGGTGAAAGGCCACGACCTCGGTCCCGGGACCGGAAAGCGGGGTAAGACTGTTCATCCCCGAAAGCTGCGCCCGATTTCTAGGAAAATCAAGATGCCGGGGCGTGGTCCGCCTTGCGCCGCCGGAGGGGCCACGCCACATAGGCGGCGCAACAACAGGAGCTTCCATGTCCTTTCGTGCCCGCCTTGATGCCCAGCTTGAGACCCCGCTTGTGCGTCACACGATCCTTGGGGTGATCCTGTTCAACGCGGTGATCCTTGGGCTTGAAACCTCGGATCAGGCGATGGCGGCGGCGGGGGGGCTGATCCTTGCGCTGGATCTGCTGTGCCTTGCCATCTTCGTGGTCGAGCTTGCCGCCAAGATCGTGGCGCGGGGCCGGGCCTTTTTCCGCTCCGGCTGGAACATCTTCGATTTTGTCATCGTCGCCGTGTCGCTGGTGCCTGCGGGGCAGGGGCTGGCGGTGCTGCGGGCGCTGCGCATCCTGCGTCTGCTGCGCGTCGTGTCCATCGCGCCGACGCTGCGCCGCGTGGTCGAAGGTTTCCTGTCGGCCCTGCCGGGCATGGCCTCGGTGTTCCTGCTGATGGGGGTGATTTTCTACATCGCCTCGGTCATGGCGACGAAGCTCTTTGGCGACAGCTTTCCCGACTGGTTCGGCACGCTGGGCATTTCCGCCTATACGCTGTTCCAGATCATGACGCTGGAAAGCTGGTCCATGGGCATCGTGCGCCCGGTGATGGAGGTGCATCCCGAGGCGTGGATGTTCTTTGTGCCCTTCATCCTTGTGACCACCTTCGCGGTGGTCAACCTTGTGGTGGGTCTGATCGTCAATTCCATGCAGGACGCCCATCAGGCCGAAAGCAACGCCGCCACCGATGATTACCGCGACGAGGTGATCCGCCGCCTGCGCGCCATCGAAGAACGGATGGACCGGCGCGACTGACCCGCGCCGCCGCGTTCCGGCACAGGAGTTTCCGATCGGCGTCAGGCCCGCGCGGTGATTGCGCAAATGCGACGCATCGCGCGCAGAATCCGGCTTGCCAGCCCGCAGGGGGCAGCGTATCCCCCACGGCGGGACACCCTTCCCCAACGAAGGGCGACTATCTGTAAGGTTAGGATACATGGCTAGACCCCAACCGGCTGCGCGCCCGGCCAATCCGCGCTTCTCTTCCGGCCCCTGTGCCAAGATCCCCCATTTCTCTGTCGACATGCTGTCCGACGCCCCGCTGGGCCGGTCGCATCGCGCCAAGGTGGGCAAGGACAAGCTCAAATCCGCCATCGACGGCACCCGCGAAATTCTCGGCATCCCCGAGGATTACCGCATCGGCATCGTTCCCGCCTCCGACACCGGGGCCGTGGAAATGGCCATGTGGTCGATGCTGGGCGCCCGCAAGGCCGAGATGCTGGCATGGGAATCCTTCGGCGCGGGCTGGGTCACCGATGTGGTGAAACAGCTCAAGATCGACGCCGAGGTAAAGACCGCCGATTACGGTCACATCGTTGATCTGGCCACGGTCGATTTCGACAATGACGTGGTGTTCACGTGGAACGGTACCACCTCTGGCGTGCGTGTGCCGAATGGCGACGCAATCCCCGCCACCCGCGCGGGCCTGACCATCTGCGACGCAACCTCTGCCGCCTTTGCGCAGGATCTGCCGTGGGACAAGCTCGACGTCACCACCTTCTCCTGGCAGAAGGTGATGGGCGGCGAGGCGGCGCATGGCATGATCGTGCTCAGCCCCCGCGCGGTGGAGCGGCTGGAAAGCTACACCCCCGCATGGCCGCTGCCGAAGATCTTCCGCATGACCAAGGGCGGCAAGCTGATCGAGGGCATCTTTGTCGGCGAGACGATCAACACCCCCTCCATGCTGGCGGTGGAAGATTACCTCGTGGCGCTGGACTGGGGCCGCAAGGTCGGCGGGCTTGCCGGTCTGCGGGCGCGGGCTGATGCCAATGCCAAGGTGCTGTGGGATTTCTGCGACCGTCACGACTGGATCGCCAATCTGGCCGAAGATCCGGCGACGCGCTCCAACACCTCCGTCTGCCTGAAATTCACCGATCCGCGCATCACCGATGGCGCCGCCTTCGCCAAGGCCGTGGCCAAGCGGCTGGAAACGGCGAACGTGGCCTATGACGTGGGCGCCTATCGCGACGCGCCTGCGGGCCTGCGCATCTGGTGCGGCGCCACGGTGGAGGCGTCCGACATCGAGGCGCTGACCCTCTGGCTGGTCTGGGCCTTCGAGACCGAGATCGAGGCGCTGGCCGCAGCGGCCTGACCCGGTGGCGGGGGAAACCCCGCCTCCTCCCTTTTTCCTGACTGACTGAGCCGCCGGGTGGATGCGTTCCGCCCGACCCCTCCCCTGTTATCAAAGGATCCCGCATCATGGCTCCCAAGGTTCTCATTTCCGACAAGCTGTCCGACGCCGCCGTGCAGATCTTCCGCGACCGCGGCATCGAGGTGGATTTCCGCCCCGAGCTGGGCAAGGACAAGGACGCGCTGGCCGAGGTCATCGGCCAGTATGACGGCCTTGCCATCCGGTCGGCCACCAAGGTCACGCCCAGCATTCTGGAACGCGCCACCAACCTCAAGGTGGTGGGCCGCGCGGGCATCGGCACCGACAATGTCGACAAGGAAGCCGCGTCCAAACATGGCGTGATCGTCATGAACACGCCCTTCGGCAACATGATCACCACCGCCGAACACGCCATCGCGCTGATGTTCGCCGTGGCCCGCCAGCTGCCCGAGGCCAGCGCCTCGACCCATGCGGGCAAGTGGGAAAAGAACGCCTTCATGGGCGTGGAACTGACCGGCAAGACGCTGGGCGTGATCGGCGCGGGCAATATCGGCGGCATCGTCTGCGACCGCGCCCGCGGGCTCAAGATGAAGGTCGTGGCCTTTGACCCGTTCCTGTCGGACGAGAAGGCCAAGACCATGCAGGTGGAAAAGGTCGATCTGGACGAGCTGCTGAAGCGCGCCGATTTCATCACCCTGCACGTTCCGCTGACCGACGGCACCCGCAACATCCTGAGCCGCGAGAATCTGGCCAAGACCAAGAAGGGCGTGCGCATCATCAACTGCGCCCGGGGCGGTCTGGTGGACGAGGAGGCGCTGGCCGACCTGCTGAAATCCGGCCATGTGGCGGGCGCGGGCTTTGACGTCTTCGCCGAAGAGCCGGCCAAGGAAAACCCGCTGTTCAACCTGCCCAACGTGGTCTGCACCCCGCATCTGGGCGCCTCCACCTCCGAAGCGCAGGAAAACGTGGCGCTGCAGGTGGCCGAACAGATGGCCGATTACCTGCTGACCGGGGCCGTCACCAACGCGCTCAACATGCCCAACGTCACCGCCGAAGAGGCGCGGATCATGGGGCCGTGGATCCGGCTGGCGGGCCATCTGGGCAATTTCATCAGCCAGATGACCGAAGAGCCGATCAAGGCCATCAACATCCTTTATGACGGCTCGGTTGCGGAAATGAACCTGCCCGCGCTGAACTGCTCGGTGATCGCGGGCATCATGAAGACCATCTCGCCCGAGGTGAACATGGTCTCCGCCCCGGTGATCGCCAAGGAGCGCGGCATCCAGATCTCGACCACCAATCAGGAACAGTCGGGCGCCTTTGACGGCTACATCAAGGTCACCGTGGTGACCGAAGAGCGCGAGCGGTCCATCGCGGGCACCGTGTTCAGCGACGGCAAGCCGCGCTTCATCCAGATCAAGGGCATCAACATCGACGCCGAGGTGGGCAGCCACATGCTGTACACCACCAACAACGACGTGCCGGGCATCATCGGCAAGCTCGGCTCGCTTCTGGGCGATCACAGCGTGAACCTTGCGAACTTCACGCTGGGCCGGGCCGCCAAGGGCGGCGAGGCCATCGCCATCGCCTATCTGGACGAGGCGCTGGATCCGTCCGTGGTCAAGGCGCTGATCGACACCGGGCTTTTCCGTCAGGTCAAGCCGCTGGAATTCGACGTGGCCTGAGCGCCTGACCGCATGTCCAAGGGGGCGCCTTTCGGGGCGCCCTTTTTTATGGGCGGCAGGCGGCTTGCCCTTGCCGTCCCGCCGAGTCAAGTAAGGGCGGAAAGGAATCCGCATGACTCCCATTTTTGCCATTGGCGACATTCACGGCCAGATCGACCGCCTGCACGAGGCGCTGGAAATGATCGAACGCGACGACGACAGCGACGCGCCGGTGGTGTTTCTGGGCGATTACGTGGATCGCGGCCCTGACTCGCGCGCGGTGATCGACACGCTGATGCGCGGGCAGGCGGAGGGGCGGCCATGGACCTGCCTGATGGGCAACCACGACCGCTACGTGCTGAGGTTTCTGGACAATCCGCTCTACGACGATCCGCAGACCTCCCGACCGCTGCTCTGGACCGATCCGCCGCTGGGGGGGCGGGCGACGCTGGCCTCTTACGGGGTGAATGTGGGTGACCATCGCACGCTGACCGCCATCCGCGACGACGCGGCAGAGGCGATCCCGCAGGCGCATCTGGACTGGATCGCGGCGCTGCCGCGCCTGCACGAGGCGGATCACCAGATCTTTGTCCATGCCGGGCTGCGCCCGGGCGTGCCGCTGGACGCGCAGGCCGAAGATGACCTGATCTGGATCCGCAAGCCGTTCCTTGAGACAGAGCACGACTGGGGCAGGCTGGTGGTGCATGGCCATACCGCGCTGGATTTCCCGCAGCTTTACGCCAACCGGCTCAATCTGGATGGTGGGGCGGGCTATGGCCGCCCGTTGTTCCCCGCGCTGCTACTGGGCCGCGAGGCCTTCCTGCTTGGCCCCGGGGGTCGCACCCGGCTGTAGCGCGCACCACGCGTCATATTGCGACAGGAACACGCGGCCCGTCAGGTCGTGCAGGAAATGCGACCGCTTGAGCCGGTCCATCACCGGGCCCTTCACCTCGGTCAGGTGCAGGCTGATCTGCATGTCCGACAGGCGGCGGTTCACCTCCTCCAGCGTTTCCAGCGCGCTCATGTCCACCTCGTTCACCGCCGGAAACATCAGCACCACATGGCGCAGGTCGCGGCATTCGGCGACGCGGTTCAGGATATACTCCTCCAGAAACCGGGCATTGGCGAAATACAGGCTTTCATCCACGCGCAGCGTCAGCACGCCGGGCAGGGTATCGACCTTGTGGCGTTTGATGTTGCGGAAGTGATGGGTGCCGGGCACCAGCCCCACCTCGGCCACATGCGGTTTCGAGGTCTTGTAAAGATGCAGGAAGATCGACAGCACCACCCCGGCGGACACGCCGATTTCCACCCCGACCAGCAGCGTGGTGACGATGGTGGCCAGCACGGCGGCAAAATCCAGCCGCGAATAGGTCCAGCTGCGTTTGAGGATGGAGAAATCCACAAGGCTCAGCACCGCGACGATGATCGTGGCGGCCAGCGTCGCCTTGGGCAGGAAATACAGCAGCGGCGTCAGCAGCAGCGCCGCCAGCAGGATGCCCACGGCGGTGAAGGCGCCAGCGGCGGGGGTTTCCGCGCCCGCGTCGTAATTCACCACAGACCGCGCGAACCCGCCGGTGACCGGATAGCCCCCCGTCAGCGCCGCCGCCACGTTGGAGGCGCCCAGCCCGGTCAGTTCCTGATCCGGCACGATGCGCTGGCGTTTCTTGGCGGCGAGCGTCTGTGCCACCGACACCGATTCGACAAAGCCGATGACCGAGATCAGCAGCGCGGGCAGCAGCAGCTGGCGCCAGAGCGCGGGATCGGCGGAAGGCGGGGTCAGCGGCGGCAGGCCCGTGGGCACGGTGCCGACGATGGCCACGCCCCGGTCGTGCAGCCCAAGCCCCCAGACCGCCAGCGTGGTCACGGCCACGGCGGCGACCGGCCCGGCCTTGGCAAGAATGTCCGCCGCCCGCGCGCCCAGCCCCATGCGGCGCAGCAGCGGCTTCAGCCCGCGGCGCACCCAGAACAGGAAGGCGACGGAGGCCACACCGATCCCGAGCGTGATCAGGTTGGTCTGCGGCAGATCCCGCGCCAGCGCCAGCAGCGTCTCCAGCAGGGTATGGCCCTCGGCGCTGACCCCCAGAATATGCTTGAGCTGCGAGGCGGCGATCAGGATCCCCGAGGCGGTGATGAAGCCCGCAATCACCGGATGGCTGAGGAAATTGGCCAGAAAGCCCAGTTTCAGCACGCCCATGGCCAGCAGGATCGCCCCGGACAGGAAGGCGAGCGTGCCCGCCGCCAGCGCGATCTGCGCAGGATCGGTCAGGCCCAGTTCGCCGATGGCCGCGGCTGTCATCAGCGACACCACCGCCACCGGCCCCACCGCCAGCGCCCGCGAGGTGCCGAAGATGGCATAGGCGACCAGCGGCAGGATCGACGCGTAAAGCCCCATCTCGGGCGGCAGCCCCGCCAGCAGCGCATAGGCCAGCGATTGCGGGATCAGCATGATGGTGACGATCAGCGCCGCAACCAGATCCGAGGTGGCGGTGTCGCGGGTGTAGCGGCTTGCCCAGTCCAGAACGGGAAGCGCGCGTCGCAGACCGGCGCGGGACAGGCGGGGGAGGGGCATGGTCAGACTCCTGCGCTGCGGCAGGGGGGGCCTGCCGGGATGCCTCCTTCATATATTCATTCTATGGAATTTGTGAAGCCGGAAACGCATGTTCCTGAAAATGGCCTGCAGGCGGGACACTGTCCGCCATCTGACGCTGCTGGCAGAACGGGGATCCTTGGTCCAAGGACGCCCGGCTGTGTCAGGCAAACCGATGCCCGCAAAAGCAAAACGCCGCCCCCGGAGGAGCGGCGTCTGCAAAAAACGCGAAGCGCGTGGGATCAGAAGCCCAGACCTTCGTATTTCTTCTTGAACTTGGTGACGCGGCCACCGGCATCCATCAGGCGCGAGGAGCCGCCGGTCCATGCCGGGTGCACGCTGGGATCGATGTCCAGCTGCATCGAATCGCCTTCCTTGCCCCAGGTGCTGCGGGTCTGGAAGACGGTGCCGTCGGTCATCTTGACGTCGATGACGTGATAATCGGGGTGAATGCCCTTTTTCATGACGTGGCTCCTTATGCGCCGGCGCCGGCGAGCGGCTTGTAATTGGTCTGCTCGGCGATACGGGCGGATTTGCCGCGACGCTCGCGCAGGTAATACAGCTTGGCGCGACGGACCTTGCCGCGGCGCACCACCTCGATCGTGTCGATGTTGGTGGAGTAGAGCGGGAACACCCGTTCCACGCCTTCGCCGAAGGAAATCTTGCGGACGGTGAACGAGGCCGCGATGCCCTTGCCGTTCTTGCGGCTGATGCAGACGCCTTCATAGGCCTGCACCCGGGTGCGGGTACCTTCGGTCACCTTGTAGCCGACGCGCACGGTGTCGCCCGGCTTGAAATCGGGAATGGTCTTCCCGAGGGCGGCAATCTGTTCCGCCTCGATCTGTTCGATCAGATTCATCTGATCATCTCCTGAGCTGCTCACGGTTGTCCCGTGAAGGTGTCGAGGTTCCAGAGCTCCGCGCCTTCGTTCGGGTCCGCCGCAGCGCCCGCCGGAGTTGGACAACGTATTTTCCGTATCAGCGTCCGTGATCGTGCCGGGCGCTCTGCCGAAGGTGCAGGGCAGGGGACGAAACGAACGAATCCGCAGCCCCGGACGGGGACGCGGACCTGCGCCGTATAGGCGCGGCGCGGGGGTGTTTTCAAGGGAAAACTGCGGGTTTTGGCGGGGTCTGGCCGGTGAGGGGCGCTGCCCCTCACACTCCCCGGGATATTTCCGCCAAGAAGAAGGGGCTAGCCGCCGCTGCGGTCCAGATGTGCCTGCCACAGGTCGGGGCGGCGGGCGCGGGTCAGCGCCTCTGACTGCTCGCGGCGCCAGCGGGCGATGGCGGCGTGATTGCCTGACAGCAGCACCTCGGGGATGGCATGGCCCTGCCAGTCGGCGGGTTTGGTATATTGCGGATGTTCCAGCAGTCCGTTGGAAAAGCTTTCCTCTTCGGTGGAGGCGGCATTGCCCAGCACGCCGGGCAGCAGGCGGATCGTGGCGTCCAGCATCATCTGCGCCGCAAGTTCGCCGCCCGTGAGGACAAAATCGCCCAGCGACACCTCAAGGATGCGGTAATGGTCGATCACGCGCTGGTCCATGCCCTCGAACCGGCCACAGATCAGCGTGGCGCCGGGGGTCTGGGCCAGATGCTGCGCCATCTGCTGGTCAAAGCGGCGGCCCCGCGGCGAAAGGTAGATCAGCGGCGCGCGCGGGTCGATGCGGGCGCGGGCATGGTCGATGGCGCGCCCCATCACGTCGGGGCGCAGCACCATGCCCGCGCCGCCGCCGGCGGGCGTGTCATCGACATTGCGGTGTCGGCCATCGCCGAATTCGCGCAGCGCAACGGTGTCCAACTGCCACAGCCCGTCCTGCAGGGCGCGCCCGGTCAGCGACAGGCCCAGCGTGCCGGGAAAGGCTTCGGGAAACAGCGTGAGGATCTGCGCGGTCCAGGCCCGTGCCAGGGCGGGCCTGTCCGTCATCAGCTCGCGCGGGGACAGGCTGGGGCGGATGGTCTTGCGGCCTTGGGCGCGCGCGGGGGTGTCGGTCATGGCGGCGGATCCTTCCTGCGCCTCCTCTAGCCGGGGCGCGGGGCGGGCTCAAGCCGGGGGCAGTAGGTAATCCACCGGTTCGGGGGCGGCGCAGAGCCCGCCATCCAGCTGCCATGCGGGGCGGGGCAGGGGGGCGCGCCCGTCATAGACGTCAAAAAGCCCCACGGGATCGGGCAGGCGCGGGCTGTCGGTCTGTTCGGCGAGCCGGTCGAGCAGCCGCGCGACGTCCGGGGCGCTGCCCGCGACCTGATCGGCGGGGTCGAGCCCCAGCGCGCGGCCGGAATAGCGGCCCGCGCCCCAGTTCGCGAGGATTTCATCCAGCCGGGGCAGCACGCAGGAGTCGATGACGACGCCCTCCTGTGCCAGCCGGTGCAGCAGCAGTGCCACGCTGGCGCGGTGGCAGGTCAGCTGGCGCCCGCACCACAGCGCGGCATTGCGCTGTTCGGCCCGGGCGGGATCAAAATCGCGGATCACCTTGTGCCAGAGATCGGGATCGGGACGGTCCAGCGCCGCAAGCTGGTCGATGAGGCTTGCGGGGCGCGGGCTGGACCAGAGCCGGGAGGTGGCCTCGAACGCGGCGCATTGCCGGTCCCATGCATCACGGCGGCTGGTGATGGCGGCGAGCCGGTCGCGCAGGTCGAGCATGGCATCGGGTCTGCGGAAGGCCTGCGCCAGTTCGCCGGCCTTGCCCGGTGCGGCCCGCAGCAGCGCCACCAGCAGCCAGAGCCCGCGCAGATCCGCGCTGCCCGGATCGGACAGGTCGCGCCAGCCCTGCGTGGCCAGCGTGCTGGCGATGATCCGGCCAAGCGCATGGGCTTCGGTTTCCGGCTCCTGCGCCCAGCCACGGTCTGCCAGAGGCGGCGCGGCCAGCAGCAGCGGCGTCAGCTGGCGGCGGATTTCGGCGGGGCTGGGACAGTCAGGCAAGGTGACCGGGCTGTTGGCGGCGAGCAGCTGCAGCTTGCCCGGATTGGCGCGGGAGGTGCTGCGCGATCCCAAGAGAGCGCCAATCGCCACGGCCCAGCTGAGCCCCAGCAGAAGCGCGGGGTCCAGCGTCGCCAGCGGGGCGCCGTCGGGAAGCAGCGCCATGGCAAGCGCCGGGGTCAGGGCCAGACTGGCCCAGAGAGTGTTACGCATCGATGTGGGCATGTGCCGTGGCTCCGGCTGCTCGGACATGGCGGGAATGCCGATCGAATGTGGCGAAAACCAGGCGGGGTCGCGGCCATTCCACGTAAAGGTGCCGCTGCGGCACCCATGCTCTGATTTCTGCGGAATTGTCTGCAATCCATAACCCAAAAATTAGGCACCGTTGCGGGGGCCTGCGGTGCAGGGGCGGTGGGTCCGGGAGCGGCGAGTCGCCCTTGGCCTGCGGCGCGAGGTTACTCCAGCAGACCTTCGGGCGGGTCGGCGACAATGCGGCCTGCCGTCAGATCCACGGTCGGCACCACGGCCAGCGTGAAGGGCAGCAGCACGCTGCGCGCCTCGCCTTTCAGCTGCACTTCCAGCAGGTCGCCCGCGCCGTGGTTCAGCACCGTCTTGACGCGGCCCAGTTCGGCCCCGCCGGTGTCATGCACGGCAAGCCCGATCAGGTCGGCATGGTAGTATTCGTCATCGGGCAGCGAGGGCAGTCGGTCGCGGGGCGCAAACAGCTTGAGCCCGCGCAGCGCGTCGGCCTCTTCCTTGCTGCGGATGCCCGACAGGCGCGCGGCAAAGCCGCCACTGACGGGGCGGGTGATCTGCACGTCAAAGCTGCGGCTGCCATCTTCGGAGGTCAGCGGCGCATAGTCTGCAATCGCCTCCGGATCGGCGGTAAAGCTTTTCAGGCGCACTTCGCCATGGACCCCGAAAGCCCCTCCGATTGCGCCGACGCAGACCTTGTCGCTCACCCGTGCCTCCCCGTGTCCCGATGCGTCTGGATAGACCAGAGCACCGGGCAATGGCAATCGCGTCAGAACCGCAGGCGGAAGGTGCGGGTCAGACCCAGCCGCACGCCCCACTGGTCGTCGCTGCCCGCTTCCACGATGGGGCTGTCTTCGGCATCGTTCATGTAGCGGTCATAGGTCAGCGCGCCTTCGACGCCCCAGTCATCATTGATGCGGTAGCGCGCGCCCACTTCCACCCCGGCGGAGAGCAGCCCGCCTTCGGCATCATAGGCGCCCAGCGAGGAGGACGCCGCCTCGGACGGGCTGACGCCGAAATAGGTGTCGGCATAGCCGTCAGAGCCCCAGAACAGGCGCGGGCCCGCGCTGAAGCGCCAGCGGTCATCGGGGCGGTAGATCAGGTCCATCCCGGCCTCGCCGACCCAGGATTCATGGCCGCCAAAGCCGCGGCGCGCATCCAGGAAGGCGTAGAAATTGTCGGTGCCGTAGCCGACACCCAGACCCAGTTCGACCGCGTCATCGATGTCGTCAAGGCCGCGCAGCTCGTCAAAATCGCTGCTGTCGCGTTCGCCGATATAGCGGAACGCGCCATGCACGTTGAAGCCCAGCGATTCGGCCCAAGGGTCGGCGCTGCCGAAGCCGCTGCCGTCGTTCAGCTGCAGGCTGTTGAAGCGGAAGCCCAGATCCGGCGCGGCGCTATACTCGTCCGAGCCGAAATATTCCGGGGTGGAGGCGACGCCGCCGCGCAGCGTGAAGGTCAGGCCGGGGCCATCCGTCGGTGCGTTTTGCGCAACTGCGGCCCCGGAGCCAAGTGCCAGCGCAAGCGCTGCAGCGGAAGTCAGGCGGGAAAGGGTCATGGGCGGCTCCTGCAAGGCGGGCGGATCAAGGCGTTGATCTGCACATAGCATGGCCGCGGGCATGGGAAAGGCGCGCGGGGCCAGCCCGCGCGCCTTTTTGTCAACTGTTGCCGAAGGATTACTCGGCGGCGTCTTCCGCGGGGGCGGCAGCGGCTTCTGCAGCGGCGGCAGCCTTGGCGGCCTTGGCATCGGCGCGCTCTTTGGCGGCCTTGCCCGGGACGGCTTTCTTGGGGTTGCTGCGCTCGGTCTTGGCGACCAGACCTGCGGCTTCAAGGAAGCGGGCCACACGGTCGGTGGGCTGCGCGCCCTGGGTCAGCCAGTACTGCACGCGCTCCACATCCATGATGATGCGGCGTTCGTCATCCTTGGGCAGCAGCGGGTTGTAGGTGCCCAGCTTTTCCAGAAAGCGGCCGTCGCGCGGCATGCGCGCATCGGATGCCACGATGGCATAGTGGGGGCGCTTCTTGGAACCGCCGCGGGCGAGTCTGATCTTCATGGCCATTTTGGTGTCTCCTTTTAATGGCGTTGCATGACGGACGGGCCGTCAGGATTGGTGTTGTTCGTGGTGCTTGATGACTTCCTGAATGATGAAATTCAGGAATTTCTCGGCGAACTCGGGATCCAGATCCGCCGTGTTCGCCAGATCCTTCAGCCGCGCGATCTGCTGTTCTTCCCGCGCGGGATCGGAGGGGGGCAGGTCATGCGTGGCTTTCAGCAGCCCCACCGCCTGCGTGTGCTTGAACCGTTCGGCCAGCGTGAAGACAAGGATCGCATCCAGCCGGTCGATGCTGTGGCGATGCTCTTTCAGAAGCGCGGCGGCGCGCGCGACGGGATCTTGTGGTTCAGTCAATGGCCCAGCCTTTCGGTTTGAACAGGGGGTCGATGTAATTGGCGATTTCCATGTCGATGCCATGGGCCAGCTGGCTGCCGCGCAGCGCCTCGGGCGCGGGGTGGCGGTAGACCACGTCGCTGCCATCGACGCCGGAGGCAGAGGCGTCGCGCCGCGCGCCCAGCCGTTCCGCCAGCCGGATCGATTCAAGGTTCTTGGGATCGATGTAGCTGACCGCGCCGGTCCAGCCCGCCACGTCATAGAAATACTGCCGCACCCGCTGCGTGGCCTCCAGCGCATAGCCGCGCCCGCCCCGGTCGGGCCAGATGATCCACGCGATTTCCCGCTCCGGCCATTTGGCGGGGAACCAGCCGCCCGCCATGCCCACGGTTTCGCCGCTGTCGCGCAGATGCACCATCCACATGCCGAAGCCTCGGATCTGCCAGTGGCCGATCTCGGCGGCATAAAGCATCCACGCCTCATAGGCATTGAGTGGCCCGCCCATGAAACGCGACCGGTAAGAGGCGAAGGTGGCCTTGAAATCGGGGTAATCCTGCGCCTCGGGGGCGCGCAGGACCAGCCGCCGCGTGTCCAGCACGGGAATGTCGCGCAAAGCCATCACGCCACCTCCGGCCGGTGGCGGTAGACGCACAGCTCTGCATCGCCAAGGCTTTCTTCGGCGGCGGCGTCGCGTTTGGCGCCCAGACGGCGCATCAGCGCGCGGGCGCGGGCATTCGGCTTGGTCACGCAGGACACCACGCTGTCCCAGCCCAGATCGCCAAACGCATGGCCGCGCGCGGCTTCCATCGCCTCGGTGGCATAACCCTGACCTTCGGCGTCGGCGCTGAGGATCACGCGCAGCTCCGCCTCGGGCGTGTCGTGGTCATAGCCCAGCAGGATGAACCCGGCAGAGGGGCGGGTTTCCGCGTCGATGGTCCAGAGCCCGTGCCCATGCAGCAGCCACAGCGCGGTATGGCTGGTGAACGCGCCCCAGGCCTGCGCGCGGGAATAGGGCCCGCCCATCAGCGCGGCGCGGTCCGACATCAGGATCGCGGCATAGGCGTCAAAATCATAGATGCGCGGCGCGCGCAGCTGCAGCCGCCGGGTGTCCAGCACCGGCAGGCGCCCGCCCAGACGGGCGGCGGCACGGGCGGCGGGGCCCGGACGGTGGCGTTCGCAGGGGGCGGTCATGCCAGCACCACCTCCGGGCCGGGATGGCGGAACAGCATGTCCTCGCCCATGTGGTGATTCTGGTAGGTGCGTTCGTGCACCGCCCCCAGCCGTTCGGCCAAGGCGATCGACCTTGTATTGCCCGGCACGATGTTCGAGGTCAGCGTGGTCAGCCCCAGATCGGCATAGGCATAGCGCCGCGCACGCTCTGCCGCCTCGCGCGCGATGCCCTGGCCTTCGTAGCCTTCGAACACCACCCAGCCCAGTTCCGGCTCGGGCCAGCCTTCGGGATTCCAGATGCCGCAGATGCCCGCAGGCGTGCCGCTGTCCTTCATCTCGATGGTGAAATAGCCGTAGCCGCGCAGGTGCCAGTGCCCGACGTTCAGCGCGAACCAGCGCCACGCATCGCCGCGATGGTCATAGCCGCCAAAGCCGTCAGACCGGCTGCGGTCCAGCAGAAAGGCGATCATCGGCTCGGCATCGCGCGGCTCTGGCCCGCGCAGGATCAGCCGGTCCGTGACCAGACGGGGGGCGGAAACAAGGCTCATGCGTAAGCCTCGGGGCTGCCATCGGTGTCGGGCGCATGCCGCCAGACCACGGTGCCTTCGGGGCCGTCGCCTTCGGGCAGGGCCGCATCGGGATCATGGACCGCCCCCAGCCTGCGCGCCAGCGCGACCGAGCGGGCGTTTTCCGGCGTGATGTAGCTGACCAGCGTCGCGAACCCGGCCTGCCAGCCCCAGCGCAGCGCGGTCAAGGCGGCCTCGGTCGCGTAGCCCTTGCCGTCATGGCCCTCAAACAGCAGCCAGCCGATTTCGCGCTCGGGGAAATGCGGGGGCTGGGTGATCGCCACCTGTCCCACCAGCGCGCCGTCCTGCGTCGTGATCGCCCATGCGCCGTGGCCCATCAGATCCCAGCTGCCGACTTCGGAGGCAAAGCCATACCAAAGCTGCGTGCGGGTGTTGGGGCGCCCCATGAACGCTGCCCTGTCCGTCGCATAAAACGCCTCCAGCGCCGCCATGTCGTCAAGGACATGGGGCCGAAGGCGCAGGCGCGCGGTGGACAGGACGGGGGCGGTGCGCATCTTACTTCTTCTTGCCAAAGCCGCTCAGGCCGGGGGGCAGGGCGCTGCCGCCCATGCCGCCCATGCCGGGAAGACCGCCGGGCATGCGGCTGCCCATGGCCTTGGCCGCAGCCTCCATCGCCTTGGGGTCCATCTTGGACGGGTCCATGTCGGCGGGCATGCCGCCTTTGCCGAACATGCCCTTCATGGCCTGTTTCAGCATGCCGCCCTTACCCATCTTGCCCATCTTTTTCATCATGTCGGACATCTGGCGCTGCATCTTCAGCAGCTTGTTCAGATCGGCCACGTCCATGCCCGCGCCCGCCGCGATCCGCTTCTTGCGGCTGGCCTGCAGAAGCTGCGGATTGGCGCGTTCCATCTTGGTCATGGAGTTGATGAGCGCGACCTGCTGGCGCAGGATCTTGTCGTCAAGCCCGGCCTCGTCCATCTGCTTGGCCATCTTGCCGGCGCCGGGCATCATCTGCATCATGCCCTGCAGGCCGCCCATCTTCATCATCTGCTCAAGCTGCATCTTCAGGTCGTTCATGTTGAACTGACCCTTCTGGAAGCGCTTCATCATGCGCTCGGCCTGTTCGGCCTCCAGCGTCTGCTGCGCCTTCTCGACAAGGGCGACGATGTCGCCCATGCCAAGGATGCGGCCCGCGACCCGGTCCGGCTCGAAGGTCTCGAGCGCGTCCATCTTTTCGCCAAGGCCGACGAAGCGGATCGGCTTGCCGGTGATCGCGCGCATGGACAGGGCGGCACCGCCGCGCCCGTCGCCATCCATCCGGGTCAGCACCACGCCCGACACGCCGATCTTGTCGTCGAATTCGGTGGCGACGTTGACGGCGTCCTGACCGGTCAGGCCATCGACCACCAGCAGCGTTTCGCGCGGGTTCACCGCATCGCGCACCTGCGCCGCCTGCGCGATCAGGTCGGCATCGATATGCAGCCGCCCGGCGGTGTCGAGCAGATAGACGTCATAGCCGCCCAGGCTCGCCTGCGTCTTGGCGCGGCGGGCGATGGCGACGGGATCCTCGCCCTTGACGATGGGCAGCGTGTCGACGCCGATCTGCTGGCCCAGAATCTGCAGCTGTTCCATGGCGGCGGGACGGTTCACGTCCAGCGAGGCCATCAGCACCTTCTTGCGGTCGCGTTCCTTCAGCCGCTTGGCCAGCTTGGCGGTGGTGGTGGTCTTGCCCGACCCCTGCAGGCCCACCATCAGGATGGGCGCGGGGGCGTTGTCGATGCGCAGCGCGCCCGGATCACCTTCGCCGGTCAGCACCGCGATCAGCTCGTCATGGACGATCTTGACCACCTGCTGGCCCGGGGTCACGGAGCGGGTGACCGACTGGCCGGTCGCCTTGCGTTCCACCGCCTTGATGAAGTCGCGCGCCACGGGCAGCGACACGTCGGCCTCCAGCAGGGCGACCCGGACCTCGCGCAGGGCGGTGCGGACATCGTCCTCGCTGAGGGCACCCTGCTTGGTCAGCCGGTCGAACACGCCGCCAAGGCGATCGGAAAGAGTCTCGAACATGGGTCTTCCTCTGGTCCGTTCCGTTTGCTTCTGCACCCCCAAGATGGGGCGCGCGCGGCGTTTCGCCAAATCCATTCGCCAAAGCGGAAATGCCTCCGTGGGCGCAACGCGCTGACGGAGGGCGATCCCGGGCATGGCCCATGGGACCGGAAGGCATGAAACTTCCGGCAATCGCGCGGCTCTTACGCCGGGACGGGCGCCGAGTCAACCGCCGAGCCTGCGGCGGGGTGCTGGCAAAAGTGGCACATTTCCACCGATTTCCCCGCCTGCGCCGGAATGGGCCGGATTCGCGCTGGCCCGAAAAGCGTTTTGGCGTTATGTGGGACTCGAAGTTCCTAATTTTGGTAGGTGACATATGACCCTGAACAAACTCTTCGCTTCCGCGGCCCTTGCTGGCCTGCTCGCCTCTTCCGCCGCCTATGCTGGCAGCCCCGCGCCGGTCGTGGTGGAAGAAGACCCCTATGCGGTCGTTCCCGTTGCAGCGGCTCCCGCGCCCAACACCGCACTGCTGGTTGCTGGCGGCGTCGCCGCGCTGGCCCTGATCGCGGCCGCTTCGGATTCCGACTCGTCGTCCTCCTCTTCCTCGGACTAATTCCGCAGGAAAGACGGGGCGCGGCAGTCTGACTGCCACACCTCTTTCTGCGCCCGGCTCCGGCCGGGCGTTTTGCGTTCTGCTCTTTACCCTGTCCGCGGCCTGCCCTTGCGGTCCGGGCGGGAACACGCTTTGTGCGCCGCACAGGGGCCGAACCGCGTAAAGGACTGACATGGAAAACTGGGACGAAATCCGCACCGCCTATCATGTCGCGCGGCTGGGAACGGTCAGCGGCGCCGCCGAGGTTCTGGGCGTGCATCATGCCACGGTCATCCGCCATATCGACGCGCTGGAGGCGCGGCTGGGGGTCAAGCTGTTCCAGCGCCACGCCCGCGGCTACACGCCCACCGAGGCGGGGCAGGATCTGGCGCGGGTCGCCCAGACCACCGATGACCAGTTCCACCAGCTGACCGGACGGATCAAGGGCCGGGGCGAGGCGGTGTCGGGCGAGCTTCTGGTCACCTCCCTCACCAATTTCGCGCCGCTGATCGTGGGGGCGCTGGTCAGCTTCCGTGCGCTTTACCCCGATGTGACCGCGCGCTTCCTGACCGGAGAGCGGCTGTTCCGTCTGGAATATGGCGAGGCCCATGTCGCCCTGCGCGCGGGCGCCGCCCCGCAGGAGCCCGACAATGTGGTGCAGCCCTTCTCGCGGCAGGCGGTCGCACTTTATGCCGCCGCCTCCTACGTGGAGGCGCGGGGCCTTCCCAAGGGCCCCGAGGAGTTTGGCACGCATGACTTTGTCGGCTTCGACGATCTTGATTCCCGCGCGCCGTCTGCCCGCTGGATGAAGGTCAACGTGCCCGCCGCCCGGGTGGTGTTCCGCACCAGCGACGACCGGGTGCAGCATCAGGCGGTGCGCGCCGGGGCGGGCATGGGTTTCATGCCGGTGACCGAAGCCGAAGGCGATGCCGGGCTGGTGCAGGTCATGCCGCCACAGGAAGACTGGTCGGCGCCGCTGTGGCTGGTCACCCATGTGGATCTGCACCGCACGCCCAAGGTGCAGGCTTTCGTCAAGCATCTGAAAGCCTATGCCGGGGAAAAAGCCTAAGACGCGCTGCCGGGATCCTCGGGCGGGTCCAGTTCGCTGCGCAGGAAGCGTTCGAACGAGTCCAGATGCACGGGTTCGAACTGGCCGAAGCCCTGCATCCAGACGCTCGCGGTGCGCAGGGCGTCGGGTTCCAGCTGGCACCATTTCACCCGCCCGCGCTTTTCCTGACTGATCAGTCCGGCGGCGGCGAGGATGGCCAGATGTTTGGAAATCGCCGCCAGCGACATCTCGAACGGCTGGGCCACATCTGTCACGGCCATGTCATCCTCCAGCAGCATGGCGAGGATGCGCCGACGGGTCGGGTCGGCAAGCGCGGCAAAGACGGTATCCAGATCGGGGGCCATAGGGTCATAAGCCCCGGCCCCGTGCCGCCGTCAAGCGCCGCGCAGCAAACTCAACCCGCGGGTTGAATATGCTCCGGAGGCCCTGTTGGCGCTGACGGCCCGGCGGGGGAGGGGATGCCGCGCTGCAGCTTTCACGTTAAGCGAATGATAAAGAACGATAATTTAATCGTCCCGCAAGGGTTAACCGCGCCTTGACTCGGAGGCCCCCGCCGCATAGCAACACCGTCGACGGTCCGAACGGAGCGATGAAGGGTGAGCGATCCCGATCCAAAGCGGCAGCTTGACGCGCTGGAGGCCAAGATCGCGGCGGCGAGGGCCGCCCGGGAAACCCGGAAAGCGCATCAGGAGGAACACTATTCGCAGGCCAATGTGGCATGGCGGATGGTCACGGAAATGGTGGCCGGTCTGGGGATCGGCTTCGGCATTGGTTACGGGCTGGATCACCTTCTGGGGACGATGCCCGGCTTCATGGTGCTGTTCACGGTGCTGGGTCTGGTGGCGGGCATCCGCGTGATGCTGCGGACCGCCGCAGAGATCGGAACAGACAAAACTTCCGGCCCCGCCGGAGAGGACAAAGCCCCCGATGCAGACGGGGCGAAGGACAAGAGGGATCGCGGCGATGGCGACTGAAGCGGCTCACGGTGCGGAAACGGCGGATCACGGGACCGGTCTCGTGTTCCACCCGATGGATCAGTTCATGGTCAAGCCGCTGTTCGGCGACGGGCCGGTGGGCTGGTTCACCATCACCAACGTGACCCTGTGGATGGCGATCTGCGTTCTGGCCATCTCTGCGCTGATGGTGCTGGGCACCTCGCGCCGCGCCATCATCCCGTCGCGCAGCCAGTCGGTTGCGGAACTGGCCTACGGCTTCATCTACAAGATGGTGGAAGACGTGACCGGCAAGGACGGTCTGAAGTATTTCCCCTACATCATGACGCTGTTCATGTTCATCGTGTTCTCGAACTTCCTCGGGTTGATCCCGATGAGCTTCACCACGACCAGCCACATCGCGGTGACCTTCGTTCTAGCGATCCTCGTCTTCGTGGGCATCACCGTTCTGGGCTTCGTCAAGCACGGCGCGCATTTCCTCGGCCTGTTCTGGGTGACCTCCGCGCCGCTGGCGCTGCGGCCCATCCTCGCCGTGATCGAGATCGTGTCCTACTTCGTGCGCCCCGTCAGCCATTCCATCCGTCTTGCCGGCAACATCATGGCAGGCCACGCGGTTCTCAAGGTCTTTGCAGGCTTTGCCGCCATCGCCGCCGTGTCGCCGATTTCGGTTGTGGCCATCACCGCGATCTACGGGCTTGAAGTGCTCGTGGCCTTCGTGCAGGCCTATGTTTTCACCATCCTGACCTGCGTCTATCTGAAGGACGCGCTGCATCCTGCTCACTAAGACGCAGGCCGGTCGGGACCATCCTCAGCCCATTCCATCGTAAGGAGAGATCAATATGGAAGGCGAACTCGCAAACCTCGGTCAGTTCATCGGTGCCGGCCTCGCTGGCTTCGGCTCGGGCTTGGCCGCCCTCGGCGTCGGCAACGTTGCCGCAAACTTCCTCGCCGGTGCGCTGCGCAACCCCTCCGCGGCTGCGTCGCAGACCGCAACCCTCTTCATCGGCATCGCGTTCGCGGAAGCACTTGGGATCTTCTCGTTCCTCGTCGCGCTTCTGCTGATGTTCGCCGTCTGATCCTTCGGGCTTATCCTTACGCAGAGGGCGGCCCCGTCATGACGGGCCGCCCTCAGTAAAGACAACGTTCCGACGGAGGACGCTATGGCAGTCGAACCCATCATGGAAGAAATGGCCGGTGTCTGCGTCGATTCCAATGGCTCCGCCATCGGGATGCCGCAGCTTTGCGTGGATTGGATGCCCAACCAGATCGTCTGGCTGCTCATCACGCTGCTGGTCATCTTCTTCATCCTGTCGCGCATCGCGCTGCCGCGGATTGCCTCCGTTCTGGCCGAGCGTCAGGGCACCATCACCAACGACCTTTCCGCCGCCGAAGAGCTGAAGCGCCAGGCGCGCGACGCTGAAGCGGCTTATGAAAAGGCCCTTGCCGATGCCCGGGCGGAAGCTCAGGCCATCGCACAGAAAACCCGCGACGACATCAAGGCACAGCTTGATGCCGCCATCGCAGAGGCCGATGCCCGCATCGCCGACAAGACGGCAGAGTCGGAGCGCGCGCTTGCCGAAATCCGCGCCTCGTCGCTGGAGAACGTCGAGATCGTCGCCCGCGACACCGCCGAAGCCATCGTGGCAGCCCTTGGTCAGTCCGCTGATCAGGCCATGATTTCCGACGCTGTCGCCAACCGGATGAAAGGCTGATCCCATGCGCAAGCTGCTTTCCCTAAGCGCGCTCGGAACCCTGCTGGCCAGCCCCGCGCTGGCGGCCTCCGGCCCGTTCTTCTCGCTGCGCAACACCGATTTTGTGGTGCTGCTTGGCTTCCTGCTGTTCCTTGGGGTGCTCGTTTACTTCAAGGTGCCGCAGATGCTGACCGGTCAGCTGGACAAGCGCGCCGCAGGCATCCGCAGCGATCTGGAAGAAGCCCGCGCCCTGCGGGAAGAAGCCCAGACCCTGCTGGCCTCCTACGAGCGCAAGCAGCGCGAAGTGCAGGAGCAGGCCGACAAGATCGTGGCGCAGGCCCGCATCGATGCGGAAGCCGCTGCCGAACAGGCCCGCAAGGATCTGGATGTGTCCATCGCCCGCCGTCTTGCGTCGGCCGAAGGACAGATCGCGTCGGCGGAAGCTGCCGCCATCAAGGCCGTGCGCGATCAGGCGATCGTCGTGGCCGTGGCTGCCGCGCGCGATGTCATCGCCCGTCAGATGAGCGCCGAGGATCAGTCCCGGATGCTGGACGACTCGATCACGCAGGTCGGTGCCAAGCTGCACTGATCCGGCCCCCCAAAGATTTTGTCAAAGGCCCGGCCCCGCGCCGGGCCTTTGCCGTTTGGGCCTGCGGGTTGCGGCAGCAGCGCAACGCCCGCGCCACGGGGGCAGGGCGGGGGGCCTTCGCGCTTTTCCTGCGGCATCCCCCCGGCTAGCGTGGCGGCGCAAGGGCGCTGTGACCCGTCCGGGGTGGCAGGCAAAGGGGGGCACGTGGCGCATATCATCGTTGTCGGCAACGAAAAGGGTGGGGCCGGGAAATCCACCGTTTCCATGCATGTGGCCACGGCGCTGGCGCGCATGGGGTACCGTGTGGGGGTGCTGGATCTGGATCTGCGCCAGCGCAGTCTGGGCCGCTATGTCGAGAACCGCCGCAAATACCTGCAGTCAGAGGGGCTGACGCTGCCCGGCCCGGATTATCTGGAGCTGCCCGAGGTGGCGCCCGAGACGCTGCCGCCCGGCGAGAACGCCTTTGACCACCGCCTGTCCCGCGCCATGGCGGATCTGGAGGCGCGGTCGGATTATGTGCTGATCGACTGCCCCGGCTCGCATACCCGGCTCACTCAGGTGGCGCATTCGCTGGCCGACACGCTGGTGACGCCGCTCAACGACAGTTTTGTGGATTTCGACCTGCTGGCCCGGATCGACAGCGATGGTGAAACCATCCTCGGCCCGTCGGTCTATTCGGAAATGGTCTGGTCGGCGCGGCAGCTGCGCGCGCAGGCGGGGCTGCGGCCCATCGACTGGGTGGTGCTGCGCAACCGCCTCGGGCCGCAGAACATGGTCAACAAGATGAAGATGGAAAAGGCGCTGGCCCGCCTGTCGAAACGCATCGGCTTTCGGATCGCGCCGGGCTTTTCCGAACGGGTGATCTTTCGCGAACTTTTCCCGCGCGGGCTGACGCTGCTGGATCTCAAGGATGTGGGCGTGGGGCAGCTCAACATCTCCAACGTGGCGGCCCGGCAGGAACTGCGCGATCTGGTCCGCACGCTGCGCCTGCCGGGGGTGGAGGTCAGCTTCTGATCGTCAGCCGTGGCGCAGATGCAGCGCCAGCGCGGTGGCCCCGGCGCCCGAGGTCAGCAGATCGACGCCAAGGAACAGGCCCAGCAGACCGGGCGCCGCTTCCGGCAGGAAGACAAGGATCATCAGCCCCAGCGCCAGCGACACGGCACCTGATCCCGCCAGCCAGCCCCAGCCGGGCCGGGTCCGCAGGCTCAGCCCGATCCACAGCCGCACCACCCCGGTGCCGACAAAGAACAGCCCCACCAGCAGCGTCAGCGACAGCAGCCCGGCAAGCGGGTTGGCCATCAGAGACACGCCGAAGGCGAGGATCAGCAGGCCCAGCAGGCCAAGCGCCACGCGCCCGCCGGTTTCGCCGCCGCCATTGAAGGCGATCCACAGCTGCAGCACCCCCGCCAGCATGAACACGACAGCGGCGATCGCCACGGCGGTCAGCGAGGCGGCGAAGGGGTTCAGCAGCGCCACGATCCCGCCAAGGATCAGCAGCAGCCCCAGTGCCAGCGTCCAGCGCCAGTCGGGGCGGCGGCGCGGTCTCTGCGGGGTGGGGTCGGGATGATGGGTCATGACGTTTCTCCGGTCTAAGGGCTCAACGGCTGACAGCAGCTCCGGTTCCCGCGCCAGACTGTCGCGGGGCGGACGGCTGTTAACGGCACCTTAACCCGTCCCCGCGCAGTCTGGCGCCATGAGACATCTGGTTCTTCTTCTTGTGCTGCTGGTTCTGGGCTGTGACACGGCCGGTCCCGGCTTTGGCGGGCTTCCCGCGCGGTCGGTCGAGGTGGAGGGCACCCGGTTCGACCTGCGCCTGCGCGAGGATGGCATGGCAGAGGCGATCCGCACCAGCATCGAATACCCGAACTATGCGCAGATCAGCCGCAGGGCGGGAATCGCCGCCGAACAGGTCTCGGGCTGCACGGCGGACTGGATCACCGGCGATCCGTCGGTGCTGCGCATCGGGCTGGCCTGTGACGGTCAGCGCGTGCCCGCGCAGCCCAGACGGCGTGGCACCGCTTGCGCGATGCTCGAACGGATGGCGGGGGCGGGCTGCGATCCCTAAGCCGCCCCGGCCTTCTGCGTCGGTCAGCGCAGCGTCACGTTGATCGCGGGATAGGCGAAATCGTCCTTTTCCGGATTGTTGTGGGCCGCCGCCACCGCGCCGATGATGATCGCCCCCAGCAGCCCGGTTCCGGCGGCAGAGCTCTGGCGCTGCTGCGCCGTCATGTTGATGGCGGTCACCGTCGCCGAACCCGACCGCTCTGCCACGACGCAGCGCACGAACAGCGCGGGCGAATTGGGGCCGTAATCCGGCACCACGATATTGGCGGGGGTCACGAAACTGGCGGAATACAGCCCGCTGTCCATGGTGCAGGGCACGCCGCTCAGTTCCGTGTGGCTGCTGCTTTCGCCTTTGCCCCGGGTGCGCACCTGCACCGTCTTCTGGCCCCGGAAGCGCGGCACCGGATTGCCCCGCGCGCGGTCCTTGGCATAGACATCAACGCCCACGGCATTGGCCGGAACCTTCGGCACGATCATGACCGGCGGTGTGGTGATTTCTGCCCCGGCGCAGGCGGTCAGCGCCAGAAGCGCGACCAGCAGGATATTTGACTTCATCTGTTCCTCGACGCTGTTTGGCGTCAAGTGATCACGTTTTCGTCAAATTGCAATCGCTATGTCAGCGGCTTCTCGTAAAACAGGCTGGAGCTGTTGGCGACATAGCCGCCGAACGGCCCGCAGCGGACAAAACCCATCCGGTCATAAAGCGCCACGGCGGCGGCGAGCTTGTCGCCGGTTTCCAGCCGCAGCAGCGGAATGCCCTCCTGCCGCGCCAGATCCTCCAGATGCGCCAGCAGCCGCCGCGCCACCCCCAGCCCGCGCGCCTCGGGCGCCACGAACATGGACTTCACCTCGGCATAGCCCGCCTGCCGCGACAGGGCCGCGCAGCCAAGTGCCGCGCCATCCTGCACCGCCGCGCAAAGCGTGATCTGCGGCGCGCAGAGCGCGTCCACGTCCAGCGCAAAATTCTCCTCCGGCGGGAACAGGTGATCCATCAGCGCATGGCTGGCCTGCAGCAGGGCGAGGATCTGCGGATCACGGGCAGAGACGGTGCGAATCTCTAGGGGCATGGCGGTTTCCTTTGGCGATCCAATGGGATATGGCGGCGTCCGGGCCAGGGTCAAGCGGCTGTGTCCGTGCCAAAGTTCCGCAATATCTTGTGGACAATCGGCGCAGCCCCGCCATATGCGGGCCAATCCGTTTGACTAAAGACCATGCCGACCGGCACATTCGGAAACAACTCAGAATCAAAGGCAGTTCAGGTGCGCTTCTCTCGTCTCCGGCTGACGGGCTTCAAAAGCTTCGTTGATCCCACCGACCTCGTGATTTCCGAGGGGCTGACCGGCGTGGTGGGTCCGAATGGCTGCGGCAAGTCCAACCTGCTGGAAGCGCTGCGCTGGGTGATGGGCGAAACCCGCGCCAAGGCGATGCGCGGCGCAGGCATGGAGGATGTGATCTTTGCCGGGGCCGCGACCCGGCCCGCCCGCAACTTCGCCGAGGTGGCGCTGACCATCGACAATGCCGACCGGCTGGCGCCTGCTGGCTTCAACGATGTCGACCAGATCGAGATCGTCCGCCGCATCACCCGCGACGTGGGATCGGCCTACAAGGCCAATTCCAAGGAGGTGCGGGCGCGCGACATCCAGATGCTGTTCGCCGATGCCTCCACGGGGGCGCATTCGCCCGCGCTGGTGCGGCAGGGCCAGATTGCCGAACTCATCAACGCCAAGCCGAAAAGCCGCCGCCGCATTCTGGAAGAAGCGGCAGGCATTTCCGGCCTTTACCAGCGCCGCCACGAGGCGGAACTGCGGCTCAACAGCACCGAAGCCAACCTGCTGCGCGTCGATGATGTGGTGGAGCAGCTGGCGGGCCAGATGGCGCAGCTTGACCGTCAGGCGAAACAGGCGGCCCGCTATCGCGCCATCGGGGCGGACCTGCGCCGGGCCGAGGGGCTGCTGCTGTACCGCCGCTGGCGCGAGGCCGATGCCGCCCGGCTGCTGGCCGACAGCGCGCTGCGCGCCCGCGTGACCGAGGCCGCGCAGGCCGAAGCCGCCGCCCGCACCGCCGCCCGGCTGCGGCAGGAGAGCGACGCGGCGCTGCCCGCGCTGCGCGAGGAGGAAGCGATTGCCGCCGCCATCCTGCAGCGGCTGATCGTGCAGCGCGACGCGCTGGCCGATCAGGAGGCCCGCGCCGCCGAAACCATCGCCGCGCTGCGCCGCCGCATCGACCAGCTGAGCCATGACATGGACCGCGAGGCGGGGCTCAACCACGACGCGGGCGACACCATCACCCGGCTGGAGCGGGAGGCGGAGGAGATCGCGGCGGCGGGGGAGGGCCATGGCGACCGGCTGGCCGAGGCCGCCGAGACCGCGCGCGAGGCGGCCTTTGTGCTGCAGGACCGCGAGGCGGCGCTGGGGCAGCAGACCGAGGATGTGGCGCGGCTTGCCGCCCGGCACCAGTCCGCGCACCGCTACCTGACCGATCTGCGCCGCACGCTGGACCGCCACGAGGCCGAGGCGCAGCGCGCCCGCGACGCCATGGCCGAGGCGAAGGCGACGCTTGCCGCCGCCAGCGCCGCGCTGACCGAAGCCCATGCCCGCGCCGCTGCCGCCGAAGAGCAGGCGCAGCGCTGCGAGGAGCGGCTGCAGGCCGCCGACGAGGCCCGCGCCGATGCCCAGACCGCCGAGGCGGAGGCCCGCGCCGAACGGTCGGAGGCCGAGGGCGTGTTTGCCGCGCTTCGCGCCGAGGTGGGCGCGCTGTCGCGGCTGCTGGACCGGGACGGGACCGAAGGCGGCCAGATCCTTGACCGGCTGACCGTGGCGCAGGGTTATGAAAAGGCGCTTGGCGCCGCGCTGGCCGATGATCTGCGCGCGCCGGAAATCGGCACCGATGGCGGATCCGGCTGGGCGGAACTGCCGGATTATGACGCGCCGCAGGCGCTGCCGGACGGGGTGGCGCCGCTGTCTGCGCATGTCACCGTGCCCGGCGTGCTGATGCGGCGCATGGGGCAGGTGGGGCTGGTGGCGGCGGATCAGGGCGCGGCCTTGCAGCCGCTGCTGTGTCCGGGCCAGCGGCTGGTCAGCCGCGACGGCGATCTGTGGCGCTGGGACGGGTTCCGCGCCGGGGCGGGGGATGCGCCCTCGGCGGCGGCGCTGCGGCTGGAACAGATGAACCGGCTGGAGGCGCTGCGCCGCGACAGCGCCGAGGCCGAGGCGCAGGTCGAGGATCTGCGCGCCGCGCATGAGGCGCGCGCGGCCCGGCTGGCCGATCTGACCCGCGCCGACAAGGCCGCGCGCGAGGCCCGGCGCGACGCCGACCAGCAGCTGAACGAGGCCACCCGCGCCGCCAGCCGCGCCGAGGCGGACCGCAACATGGCCGAGGGCAAGCTTGACAGCCTTGCCATGGCGGTGACCCGGCACGAGGACGAGGCGACCACCGCCGCCTCGCAGGTGCAGGAGGCGGAGGGCGCGCTGGCCGGGCTGGGCAGTCTGGAGGAGGCGCGCGCGCTGGCCGAGGACGTGCGCATGACGGTCGAGGCGGCGCGCATGACCATGATGACCCGCCGCTCCGCCCATGACGAACTGCGCCGCGAAGGCGAGGCCCGCACCGCGCGCGCCGCGCAGGTGGAGAAGGATCTGGCAAGCTGGCGGCACCGGCTGGAAACCGCCGCGCGCCGCAGCACCGAACTGGCCGACCGCCGCGCCGCCACCGAGGAGGAGCTGCACGAGGCTGCGGCCCTGCCCGGCGATCTGGCGGCCAAGCGCGAGGAACTGGGCGAGTCCATCGCCACGGCGGAGGAGCGCAAGGCGCTGGCCTCTGACCGGCTGGCCGAGGCCGAGACCGCGACGCGCAGCGCCATCGCCGCCGAACGCGACGCCGAACGCAGCGCGTCGGAGGCGCGCGAGGCCCGCGCCCGCGCCGAGGCCCGGCTGGAAGCCGCGCGCGAGGCGGCGGAGCAGGCGGCGCAGCGCATCACCGAAGAACAGGAGACAACGCCCGCGCAGCTGCTGGAGCGGCTGGGGGGCGATCCCGACGCGATGCCGGGGCTGGACGAGATCGAGGCGGATGTGAACCGGCTCAAGCGCCAGCGCGACGCGCTGGGGGCGGTGAACCTGCGCGCCGAAGAGGACGCGCGCGAGGTCAAGGGCGAGCATGACACGCTGGTCAGCGAAAAGCAGGATCTGGAAGAGGCGATCCGCACCCTGCGCGCGGGCATTGCCTCGCTCAACCGCGAGGGGCGGGAACGGCTGCTGACCGCGTTCGAGCAGGTGAACAGCAATTTCCGGATGCTGTTCACCCATCTGTTCAACGGCGGCGAAGCCAATCTGGTGATGGTGGAATCCGACGATCCGCTGGAAGCCGGGCTCGAGATCCTCTGCCAGCCGCCGGGCAAGAAACTGTCCACCCTGTCGCTGCTGTCGGGGGGCGAACAGACGCTGACCGCGCTGGCGCTGATCTTTGCGGTCTTCCTTGCCAATCCCGCGCCGATCTGCGTGCTGGACGAGGTGGACGCGCCGCTGGACGATGCCAACGTCACCCGCTTCTGCGATCTCTTGGACGAGATGTGCCGCCGCACCGACACGCGCTTTCTCATCATCACCCACCATGCGGTGACCATGGCGCGCATGGACCGGCTTTATGGCGTGACCATGCAGGAACAGGGCGTGTCGCAGCTGGTGTCGGTCGATCTGAAAAAGGCCGCGCGGCTTGTCGCCTGAGCCGCAACCTGCCGGGCGTCTCGGTCTGCTGATCTGCGTCACCATGCTGGCTTTTGCCGCCAATTCGCTGCTGAACCGCGCGGCGCTGAGCGGCGGCGGCATCGATGCCGTCAGCTTTGGCACGCTGCGGCTGCTGGCGGGGGCGGCGATGCTGACGGTTCTGGCCCTGCTGCTGCGCGGCGGGCTGCGCTTCGGCGGGCGCGGGCGGCTGGCCGGGGTGATCGGGCTCGTGCTCTATATTTACGGGTTTTCCGCCGCCTATTCCGGGCTGGAGGCGGGGCTGGGCGCGCTGCTGCTGTTCGGCATGGTGCAGGTCACGATGTTTGCGGGCAGCCTCTTGGGCGGCGAGGTGGTGCCCGCGCGGCGCTGGACCGGGGCGGCGCTGGCCTTTGCCGGGCTGCTCTGGCTGCTCTGGCCGGGGGGGGCGGCGCCGCTCAGCCTCTGGCATGCCGGGGCCATGGCGCTGGCCGGGATCGGCTGGGGCATCTATTCGCTGGCGGGGCGCGGCGCGCAGGACGCGCTGATGTCGGCCAGCGCCACGATGATCCTTGCCGCAGCTGTGGGCGTGGCGCTGCAGCTGGCGGGGCCGGGTCTGCCTGTCCGCGTCAGCCCCGGCGCGCTGGGGCTGGCGGTCATCTCCGGCGCCGTTACCTCGGGGCTGGGCTATGCGCTCTGGTATTCGGTGCTGCCGCGCATCCCCGGATCGGTGGCGGCGGTGGCGCAGCTGACCGTGCCGGTGCTGGCCATGGCGGGCGGCATGGTCCTGCTGGGCGAGGCGCTGACCCTGCGCTTCGTGCTGGCCGCGCTCTTGGTGCTGGGGGGCGTGGCGCTGTCGCTGCGCCCCCCGCGTCCGGCTGGCCGCTAGGCCGTCATTCCGTCCAGCGCACCTGCGTCAGATCGGTGGCCTGCGTCGGCATGTTGGTCCAGAGCCCGCGCAGCCGCGCATCCGCCACGGTGGGAAAGGCCAGCTGGAACAGATAGGCGTTGACGTAATCCTGCGCGATCCGTTCCTGCGCGCGGCGCAGCAGGTCGGACCGGGCGGCGGGATCGGTGGTGGCGGTCAGCTCGTCGATCAGCGCACGGAACTCGGCGCTGTCATAGCCGAAATAATAGTCGGGCCGGGCATAGATGTTGATGTCCATGGGTTCGGTATGGCTGATGACGGTCAGGCCAAAATCCCCGGCGCGGAACACCTCCTCCAGCCATTGCGCCCATTCCAGCGTGGTGATCTCTGTCTCGATCCCCACGGCGCGCAGCTGCGCCGCGACGATCTCGCCGCCGCGCCGCGCGTAAGAGGGCGGCGGCAGCTTCAGCGTGGTGCTGAACCCGTCGGCCAGCCCCGCCTCGGCCAGCAGCGCGCGGGCGCGTTCGGGATCATGGGCGGAAAGACTGGTCAGGTCGGTGTAATCGGGATTGTGCGGGGCAAAATGCGTGCCGATGGGCGTGCCCAGCCCGAACATGGCACCGTCGATGATCGCCTGCCGGTCAATGGCATGGGCCACCGCCTCGCGCACGCGCGGATCGGTAAAGGGCGCCTCGCGGTTGTTCATGGCAAGGATGGTCTCGCCCTCGGTGCTGCCCACCAGCACCTGAAACCGCGGATCGGCGTCGAACATCGGCAGGTTTTCCGGGGCGGGGAAGCCCGCGAAGGCGTCGATGTCCTGCGCCATCATTGCCGAGAACGCGGCGGTGGGATCAGAGATGAAGCGGAAGGTCGCGCGCTCCAGCGCGGGGGCGGTGCCCCAGTAGTCGGGGTTGCGCACCAGCTCGATCCGGTCGCCCTGCACCCAAGCGTCAAAGCGGAAGGGCCCGGTGCCCACCGGCGCCTGCTTGATGCCCTCGATGCTTTCGGGGGCGACGATCACCGCATCTCCCCATGCCATGTTGAACAGAAAGCCGCCATCGGGGGCTGCAAGCTGCACCTCGACGGTCTGCGGATCGACCACCCGCACCTCGGAGATGCCCGCAAACAGCGCCTTCTGCGCGTTCTGGCTGTCGTCGGCCCGGGCGCGGTCCAGCGTGAACTTCACATCCTCCGCATCCATGGCTGTGCCGTCATGGAAGGTGACGCCGGGCCGCAGGTGAAAGGTGTAAAGCGTGCCCTCGCCGGAAATCTCCCACCGCTCGGCCAGACCGGGCTGGACCGATCCATCCTCGGCAAAGCGCGTCAGCCCCTCGAACACGTTGCTGTAAAGCACGGAATCGATGGCCCCCGCCGCGGCGGAGGTCGGATCCAGATGCGGCGGTTCCAGCTGCAGCGCGATGGTCAGGTCGGTCTGCTGGGCGCTGGCGGCGGTGCCCGCAAGCAGCAGGGCGGCAAGCGACAGGCGGAGGCGGGACATGGGCTCTCTCCTAATGGGACGGGGCCAGTCTGCGCGCAAATCTGCTGCGCGTGCAAGATCTGGCGCGGCATTGCGACTGGCGCAGCGGCGGCAAGGCTGCTAGACCGCGCCAGCCTTGTGAACGAGAGGAGACGTCCATGAGCGCGACCGCGAAAAAGACCGCGCCGCTGCCCGATGACATCCGCGCCCGCAAGGGCGGCGTGCCGCTGGTCAGCCTGACCGCCTACACCACCCCCATGGCCGAGCTGATGGATCCGCATTGCGATTTCGTGCTGGTGGGCGATTCCGTCGGCATGGTGCTGCACGGCCTGTCCTCCACCCTTGGCGTCACGATGGAGATGATGATCCTGCACGGTCAGGCGGTGCGCCGCGGGCTGCGCCGGGCGATGATGGTGGTGGACATGCCCTTCGGCAGCTACGAACAAAGCCCGCAGCAGGCCTTTGCCAATGCCGCCCGGCTTATGGCGGAAACCGGCTGCGCTGCGGTGAAGCTGGAAGGCGGCGTGGCCATGGCCGACACGATCGCCTTTCTGGTGGCGCGCGGCGTGCCGGTGATGGCGCATGTCGGGCTGACCCCGCAAAGCATCAACACGCTGGGCGGCTACAAGGTGCAGGGCCGCGGGGCTGCGGCGGACCGGCTGCTGGCCGATGCCCGCGCCGTGGCCGAAGCCGGGGCCTTTGCCGTGGTGCTGGAAAAGCTGCCCGCCGCGCTGGCCGATCAGGTCACGCAGCAGGTGCCGATCCCCACCATCGGCATCGGGGCTTCGGCGGGATGTGACGGGCAGATCCTCGTGGTCGATGACATGCTGGGACTGTTCACCGCCTTCCGCCCGAAATTCGTGAAACGCTATGCGTCGCTGGGCCATCAGGCCGAGGCCGCGATCGAGGAATATGCCGCCGAGGTGCGCGAGCGCAGTTTCCCCGGCCCCGAACATGTCTTCGCCGACACGACCCCCGCCGGAGGCGCGCAATGACCGCGCTGATCCGGACCCGCGCCGACCTGCGCCGCTGCGTCACCGCGTGGAAACGCGCGGGGCAGAGCGTGGGCGTGGTGCCGACCATGGGCGCGCTGCATGCGGGGCATCTGAGCCTTGTGGAGGCGGCAAAGGCCGCCTGCGACCGGGTGATCGTGACGATCTTCGTCAACCCCGCGCAGTTCAACAACCCCGCTGATCTGGCGGGCTATCCGCGCACCGAAGAGGCGGACGCGGTCAAGCTTGCGCCCTTGGCGGTGGATGTCATCTACGTGCCCGCCCCGGAGGAGATTTACCCCGAAGGTTTTGCCACCAAAGTCTCCGTGACCGGGCTGACCGAGGGCCTGTGCGGCGCGCACCGGCCCGGCCATTTCGACGGCGTGACCACGGTTGTGGCGAAGCTTTTTGCCCAGACCGGCGCCGACCGGGCCTATTTTGGCGAAAAGGACTACCAGCAGCTGCAGGTGGTCACGCGCATGGCCGCCGATCTCGATCTGCCGGTGGAGGTGGTGCCCTGTCCGACGGTGCGCGAACCCGACGGGCTGGCCATGTCCTCGCGCAATATGCGGCTGCCCTCCGAAACCCGCGCCGCCGCCGCCACGCTTTACCGGGTGCTGACCGGCATGGCGGCAGATCTGGGGCAGGGCGCGGCGCTTGCGGATCTGCGTCCCGCTGCCGAGGCCGCGCTGCAGGAGGCGGGCTTTGACCGGGTGGAGTATCTGGACCTGCGCGCGGCGCGGGATCTGGCGCCGCTGGACCGCGCCGGTCCTCCGGCCCGCCTGCTGGCGGCGGCTTGGCTGGGGGGCGTGCGGCTGATCGACAATATCGCGGTCGGCTGAGCGGAGCAGCGGGGGCGCTGCCCCCGCGCCCCCGGGATATTTTGGGTCAGAAGAAGTTCAAGCTGCTTCTTCTGACCCAAAATATCCCCGCCGGAGGCAGGCGTGACCGTGCCGAAGCGGGGCGCGGGGCAGGGGCGGATCAGGCCAGCAGGATCTTTTCGAGGCTGCGGCCCATGACGCGGGCGCTGTCGAGCATGTCGGTCACGCCGATCCATTCATCGGGCTTATGCGCCAGTTCCAGCACGCCGGGACCATAGGCGATGCAGTTTTTCAGCCGCCCGATCCGGTCGATATGTTTCTGGTCGTAGCTGCCCGGCGAGGCGACATAGGACGGATCAACCCCCAGCATTTCGGTGATGGCGGCGGCGACCGTGGTGACGACGGGGGCTGTGCGGTCGGTCATCGAAGGCAGCACGCGGTTCAGTTCGCGCAGTTCATAGTCGAAATCGGGGCGGCGGGTTTTCAGATCCTCCAGCAGCGCCACGATTTCGGCGCGCACGCCCTCCACGGTTTCCTCCATCAGGAAGCGGCGGTCGATGACGATGCGGCAGCTGTCGGGCACGCAATGGGCGGGCAGGCCGTCGTGATGGTCTGGCTGGCCGCCATGGATCGAATTGATGTTCATGGTGGAACTGCGCGCGCCCTCGGGCACCACCGGCATGTCGGTGCGGCGCTGCGCCATGGCGGGAAAGAGGTGCTCCTCGAAGGCTGAAAGCACCGCGCCCATATGGCGCACCGCACAGTCGCCCAGAAAAGGCATGGATCCATGCGCGATCTCGCCCTTGGTCTCGATCTCGGCCCACCAGCCGCCGCGATGGCCAAGGCAGATGCGGTGCTTGTCCAGCGGTTCGGGAATGATGACATGCTGCACCCGCTCGGGCGCGAACCAGCCCTGCTGTGCCAGATGCGCCACGCCGCCATAGCCGCCGGTTTCCTCGTCGGCGGTGGCGCTGAGTTCGATGGCGCCGCAATAGCCGGGGTGCTGGTCCAGAAATGCCTCGACCGCGATGACCGAGGCGGCAAGCCCGCCCTTCATGTCGCAGGCGCCGCGCCCGTAGATGCGGTCGCCCTCCAGATCTGCGGCAAAGGGATCGCGGGTCCAGCCCGCCCCCAGTTCGACCACGTCGTGATGCGAATTGAAATGCACGCAGGGGCCGGGGCGCGGCCCTTCGTGCCGGGCCACGAGGTTCCAGCGCGGATACCTGTCGCTGTCCCCCGGCGCGCCTTCGGCACGGATCAGCGTGGTGTCAAAGCCGCGCGCGGCCAGCCGTGCCTGCAGCAGGTCGCAGATCTCGCGGTAATGCTGGCCGGGCGGGTTCAGCGTGGGAATGCGGATCAGCGCCTGCGTCAGCGCGATCAGCGCGTCGCGGCGGGTTTCGATGCGATGGGACAGGGCGTCGGGCATGGCATCAGTCTTTCGCTGTTCCGCCGCTCTGGCAAGGGGGCTGCGTCAGGGGGCCGGGCGGATGGTCTGTCCCCGCTCCGGTTCGCCGCGCGCCACGACGGCGCCATCGGCGACATAGTCCTGAAACTGCGCGGGCAGGCCAAAGCCCCGGCCCAGTTCGGGCGTGGTCTGCAGATGCAGGTGCAGATGCGGCTCCGTGCTGTTGCCGCTGTTGCCGCAGCGGCCCAGCCTCTGGCCGCGCGTCACCTCCGCGCCGGGGGCGACCGCCACGCTGCCCTGCCGCAGATGGGCGAGAAAGGCATATTCGCCGGTGCCCAGATCCAGCACCACATGGTTGCCAAGCGGGCGCCGGGCCTCGGTGCTGCCGATGGGCTGGTCGGGCAGCCCGTCCTCCGCCCGCAGCACCACGCCCGGGGCGGGGGCGAGGATGGGCTGGTCCCAGCAGTGATAGCTGTCGCGCCGTGCGGGATCGCCGTCATGGCTGGCGCCGTCCCGCATCACCAGAAGATCCAGCGCAAACCGCTGGCCCGGGTCGGCGGCGTGATAATTCTGGTCGATGCTGCGCCCGCCCCAGACCACCTGCCAGTCGCCGGTGACGGGCAGGTGCAGATCGGCCTTGGTGCGGTAGGCCAGATAGGGGCTGTCGGCGGGCTGGGGAACGGGGCGGACCAGAAACCCCGCCACCCGCCCGGCACTGTCCAGCGACACGAGGATCTGCAGCGGCTGATCCGATCCCGACCATGCGGAGCGGCGGTCAAAGACCTGTGCCGCGCCTTCGGTCCGGGTCTCTGTGGACAGCAGCGCCGTTTCGGTGCCGAAGGCCGCCGCCAGATCGGTGCGCAGATCGCGCAGCGCCTGTGGCGTGCCCAGAACCGCCTGCAGATCCGGGGTCATCCGGTCCCAGAGCGCCGCCGCCTCGCCGTCCAGAAAGGCGCGCGCCGCCGTGGCGCCCGCCTCGGGGGCTTCGGCCAGCGCGGTGCCTGCGGCCAGAACAAGCGGGAGGGCGAGCAGCTTCATGCGGGCAGACTGCCGAAACCCCCGCAGCAGGGCAAGCGGTCAGAAGCGCAGGCGCGGAGCCTCGCCGAGCGGGATCGGACCCAGCCGCGCCATGCCCCTGTCCAGCGTCAGCGGCAGATCCAGCCGGTCCGGCGTGGCGGTGAAACTGGTGGCCAGCGTCAGGGCCTCCTCCAGCACCTCGGCCATGGCGGCGGGGATCTGGCCGCTGTCGCGCGCCAGCGCCAGCAGCGCCCGCCAGTTGTCGGCGCGCACCGTCACCTGACCGTCCATCCGGCCTTCGGCATCCACCTCTGCCGCGCCGGTCAGCCGCAGCGCCATATCGCCCAGCGTGTATTCGGCGAGCCGCAGATCCACATGGGTCAGCTGCGGGCGCTCCGCCAGACCGGGAGCCAGCGCCGCATCCAGCGTCACCACCCCGTCCAGCCGCAGCGCGCCGGTCAGCGCGGCCTCGGGCAGCGCTGCCGCATCGGCGGCCAGCCCCAGATGATAGGCCGTGCCCTGCTGCCGGACCAGCGCCGCCGTCATCCCGGCCAGCGCAAGGCGGTGCGCGCCGCCAAGGTTCAGCACCCGCGCCTCCAGATTGGCGCGCAGCACCTCGCCCTCCTCCTGCACCAGACTGGCGCGCAGCCCGTCGGAGGTGATCGTGGTCTCGCCCTCGGGTCCGGTCACGGTCTGGTCGGGGGCAAAGGCAAAGATGCGGTGCCCGGCATTATAGACCATGCGGAAGGACTGGAAAAACGGCGCCTGCCAGACATAGCCCGCCTGCGGATCGGCCAGCCGCAGATCGGTGAAGCTGGTGTCGATGCGGTTGGGAAAGCCGCGCACGCTCAGATCGGCATAGCTGACCTCGGCCCCGGCAGTGCGGCGCGCCTCGGCCCAGTCGGTGACGGCGCGGCGTTCGGCCATGGCGGCCCAGACCCAGACCCCGGACCACAGCAGCGCCGCGGCGATCACCGCAATGGCAAGATGTTTCATGCGGCGGCCCCTTTTCTGCACAAACGAGTTGGTGTTTACAGCCGCCATTCGGAAAGGACCAGAACGATGGCGCTTTGGATCTTTGGCTATGGCTCGCTGCTGTGGAATCCCGGCTTTGCCGTGGCCGAGCAGGTGCATGCCAGCCTGCCCGGCTATCGCCGCAGCTTCTGCATGCGGTCGATCCATCATCGCGGCACGCCAGAGGCGCCGGGGCTGGTGCTGGCGCTGGATGCCGAACCGGGGGCCGTCTGCGACGGGCTGGCGCTGCGCGCCGCGCCGGGCACCGAAGAGGCGACGCTGGCCTATCTGCGCGACCGCGAACTGGTCTCCGCCGCCTATCTGGAGGCGCGGCTGCCGCTGACCCTGCGCGACGGGCGCAAGGTCGAGGCGGTAACTTATGTGATCGATGCCGATCACGTGCAGTATTGCGGCGGGCTGGATCTGGAAGATCAGGCGCGGATCATCGCGCAGGCCATCGGCGGGCGCGGACCGAACCGCGAGTATCTGTGGAATACTGCCGCACATCTGGACCATCTGGGCATCCCCGATGCCGAACTGCACTGGTTGGCGGGCCGTGTTCGGCATCTGGTGGATAACGGCTTGGCTTGACCGGGGCAAACCTCTAGGGTTTCAGGCGAATTACCGCTTAAGTCAGGTGTCCCTAATGGACCGACGCGACCTCGAGGCCGAGGCCCATTTCAGCCAGCCGATCCGCCAGATCCTTCTGATGCTGGCCGTGCTCGGCCTGTCGGCGGCTGGCGCCGTGCTGGCGCTGCCCCGGGTGCTGCCCGTGTTTCAATCGAACCCCTATCTGAACGGGTTCATCCTTCTGGTCTTCGGGCTGGGCGTGCTGGCCTGCTTCTTTCAGGCCGCGCAGCTGATCCAGTCGGTGCGCTGGATCGAAAAATTCGCCGCCGGTCAGGACACCGGGCAGGCGCCGCGCCTGCTGGCGCCGCTGGCGGCCTTGCTGCGCAGCCGCGACCGGCGGCTGCAGATCACCACCACCTCCACCCGGTCGATCCTTGATTCGGTGGCGCAGCGGATCGACGAGGCGCGGGAAATCACCCGCTATATCGTGTCGCTGCTGATCTTTCTGGGGCTTCTGGGCACGTTTTACGGTCTGGCCACCACGGTGCCTGCGCTGGTCGACACGATCCGCAGCCTTGCCCCGCAGGAGGGCGAGACCGGGGTGCAGACCTTTTCGCGGCTGATGAGCGGGCTTGAGGGCCAGCTGGGCGGCATGGGCGTGGCCTTTGCCTCCTCGCTGCTCGGTCTGACCGGATCGCTGGTGGTGGGCCTGCTGGAACTGTTCGCGGGCCATGGCCAGAACCGGTTTTACCGCGAGCTGGAAGAATGGCTCAGCTCCATCACCAAGCTCAGCTTTTCCTCGGGCGATGGCGAGGGCGGCGGCGAGGCCGGGGTCATCGGTCTGGTGCTGGACAAGATGACCGAGCAGATGGAGCGGATGACCGCGCTTTTTGCCGAAACCGAACAGGGCCGCATGGATATCGAGCTGCGGCTGGGGCAGCTGGCGGATTCGCTGGAACGGATGACCGAACGGATCGAGGCGACGGCGCCGTCGTCCAATTCGCTGGCGCGCATCGCCGAAGGGCAGGAACGCCTGATCGACGTGCTGGAAAGCCGCGAAAGCACCGAGGGGTTGGATGCCGAAAGCCGGATGCGCCTGCGGTCGATCGACGTGCAGATGCTGCGCATTCTCGAGGAAATCGCCGCCGGTCGGCAGGAAAGCATGGCGGAACTGCGCACCGATCTGGCCACCCTGACCCGCACCATCGCCCAGATCGGACGCACGCCGCAGCCGGGCGCCACGCCGATCCGCCCGGTGCGGCCCGGCCCCGCCCGCTCTGGCGGAACCGAGGGTTAAGCCATGGCCCTGTCCCGGCGCAGCGGAGCACGGTTGCAGGCCAATATCTGGCCCGGCTTTGTCGATGCCATGACCGGGCTGCTGCTGGTGCTGATGTTCGTGCTGACCATCTTCATGGTCATCCAGTTTGCGCTGCGTGAAACCATCACCGGGCAGGAAACGCAGCTGTCCTCGCTGTCGGGGGAGGTGGCGGCGCTGGCGCAGGCGCTGGGGCTGCAGGAGCGGCGCAATTCCGAACTGAACGCCCAGCTTGGAGAGCTGGAATCCACCCTGTCGGACACCGAGGCGCAGCTGGCCGAGCAGCAGTCGCTGATCGCGTCGCTGACCGCCACCCGCGACCGGCAGGCCGCCGACCTGACCGAGGCGCAGGGCCGCATCAGCGATTTCGAGGCGCAGGTCGCCGCGCTGATTTCGGAACGCGATGATCTGGCGCAGACGCGCAACCAGCTCGCCGCCGAACGGGACACGCTGGCCGAGGATCGCGACAGCCTTGATGCGGCGCTGGCCTCTACCCGCAGCGAAATGGATGCCCAGACCGAAGCCGCCCGGCTTGCCGCCGCCCGCCGCGAGGCGCTGGAGGCGCTGGTGGCTGATCTGCGCGCCCGCAGTGCCGATCAGGAGGCGCAGATGGGCGGTCTGTCGGCGCAGGTGTCGGAGCTTGAAGCCGAGCTCACCGAGGAAGAGGCGCAGCGTCTGGCCGAGGCCGAGGCCGCCGCCGCCCTGCGCGCCCGTCTGGAAAACGCCGACACCGAACTGACCGCCATGACCATGGCGCTGGAGGATGAACGCCGCCGCGCCGAAGAAACGCTGACGCTGCTTGCCGCCGCGCGCGAGGCCGAAGGTGATCTGAACGCGCGGCTGGCCGCAGCCCTTGCCGCCGACCAGTCCGACGAACTGCGCGCCGATCTTGAACAGGCCCGCGCGGCGCAGGCCGAGGCCGAGGCCGATCTGGCCGAGGCGCAGGCCGCCCGCAGCGAGGTGGAACTGACCGCCGACGAGGTGCGCGACCGTCTGACCGCAGCGCTTGCCGCCCGCGCCGCCGCCGAGGCCGATCTGGCGCAGACCCGCGACCGGGCGGCGGAACGGCAGGCGCTGCTGGCGCAGGCGCGGTCCGAACTGGCCGACAGCGAGGCGGAGACCGACGCGGCACAGCGCCAGACCGAACTTCTGAACCAGCAGATGGCGGCCTTGCGCACCCAGCTGTCGCAGCTGCAGGGGCTTCTGGACGAATCGCGCGAGAAAGACGTGCAGGCGCAGGTGCAGCTGCAGTCGCTGGGCACCGATCTGAACGCCGCGCTGGCCCGTGCCGCTGCCGAGGAACGCCGCCGCCGCCAGCTGGAAGAGGCCGAGCGCAAGCGGCTGGAGGCCGAGGCGCAGGATCTGGAACGCTACCGTTCGGAATTCTTTGGCCGTCTGCGCGACGTGGTGGGCGCGCAGGAAGGCATCCGCATCGAGGGCGACCGGTTCGTGTTCTCCTCCGAAGTGCTGTTCCCGCCGGGGGGCGCAGACCTTTCGCCCGCGGGTGAGGCGGAGATCGCCAAGATCGCCGGGATCATCCGCGCCATCGCCGAGGACATCCCCGAAGGCATCGACTGGGTGCTGCGCGTCGATGGCCATACCGACGACACGCCGCTGCGCCTTGGCGCGCCCTTCCGCGACAACTGGGAGCTGAGTCAGGCCCGCGCGCTGTCGGTGGTGCGCTATATGGTCGATTACCTTGGCATTCCGCCGCAGCGGCTGGCCGCCAACGGGTTCGGGCAGTTCCAGCCGGTGAATACCGAGGACACGGCGGAGGCCCGCGCCCAGAACCGGCGGATCGAACTGAAGCTGACCGAACAATGACCGAGGAGGAGGCCCGCCTGGAGGCCTTCTTCGCGGGGGCGGCCCCGTGGGAGACAGAGCTGCGCCACCTGCGCGCGATCCTGCGCGCGGGACCGGTGACCGAGACCCTCAAGTGGAAACAGCCCTGCTATACCGCGCATGGCGGCAATGTCGCGATCCTGTGGGGAATGAAGGGGCGGTTCGGCCTGTCCTTCTTCAAGGGCGTGCTGCTCACCGATCCGGAGGGGATTCTGGTGGCGCCGGGGGAAAATTCCCGATCCTCCCGCATGGTGGTCCTGACCGATCTGGCGCAGGTGGCGCCCTTGGCCGACGTGCTGCAACGCTATCTGGCCGAGGCGGTGGCTCTGGAGGCCGAAGGGCGCCGCGTGACCTTTGCCAAGGACGATCTGGATCTGCCCGAAGAACTGACCGAGGCGCTGGCGCAGGATCCGGCCTTGGCCGCGGCCTTTGACGCGCTGACCCCGGGGCGGCGGCGTGGCTATATCCTGCATTTTGGACAGGCGAAACAGGCCGACACGCGGCGGGCGCGCATTGCCCGATGGGCGCCGCGCATCCTTGCGGGCAAGGGCATGCAGGACCGCTGAGGGTCAGCGCACCGTCACATGGGCGTGGCGATGGGCGATCACCACACCGTCGCGGGTCAGCAGCGCCTCGCCCAGATAGTCGCCCATGGCCCAGCCCTGCGGCGGCGCCTTGCGGCCAAATGCGCGCATCAGGCTGACCTGCGGATCCTCCAGCACCATCCGTTCGCGAAACACCTCCGCACCATCGGGTCCGCGCGCCGACAGCACCAGCACGTCGCCGGGTTCGCCATGGCCGACATGGCCATAGACCACCAGCGGTTCGGTGGCACCAAGGCTGTCGCGCCGCGCGGTGCCCGAGGTGACCTCGGCCAGGTCCGGCACCTTGGCGGAAAACCCTGCCGTGACCAGCCCGGTGGCGGTATAGGGCGGCGGATCGGCCCAGAGCGTCACCTCCTGCGGGCCGCAGGGCAGGGCGGCATCGGGGGCGAAGGGATCCACCTCGGTGCCGTTATGCAGCACGGTCAGATGCAGATGCGGGTGGTTGGTCTGGCCCGACAGCCCCACCTCGCCCAGCAGGTCGCCGGTTGCGACGGTCTGGCCGGGGGTGACGGCGACCGAGCCGCGCTTCATGTGGCAGGACAGCGTCTGCCAGCCGTCGCCATGGTCGATCAGCACCGCATTGCCGCAGGCGTTCTGGTCGGTGACCCCGGTCATCAGCCGGTCATCGGCCATGCTGTCGCGCAGGCGCAGCACCGTGCCGGGGGCCGCCGCCCGCACCGCCACGCCCCGTTCCATCAGGTCGAAGGAAATCAGCGCCAGATCGGTGCCTTTATGCGCGTCGCGGGAATTGAGGCCGCAGGCAAAGTCGCGCTGCTGCCCCGGCGCGGGGTCGTCATCGACATAATCCTCGATGAAACAGTCCTGCCCCAGCGTGCAGTCGAGCGGCCAGTGCAAAACAAAACTCTCCGCCGCGACGGGCGCGGCGGAGAGCATCAGAACCAGTGCGGCGGCGCGCATGGTGGATCAGTCGGCGGTCAGCAGCGGCGGCTTGCGCGATGACAGCCGCAGCTTGTCCGGGCCTTCGGTCTTCAGCACCAGTTCGCCATCCTTGACGGTGACCTTGACCAGACCGCCCTTGGTGAGCTTGCCGAACAGCAGTTCTTCGGCCAGCGGCTTCTTGATGTGCTCCTGAATCACGCGGCCCAGCGGGCGGGCCCCCATCTTGTCGTCATACCCCCGGTCCGCGAGCCATTCGGCGGCGGGCTTGGTCAGTTCGATGGTCACGTTGCGGTCCATCAGCTGCGCTTCAAGCTGAAGCACGAACTTTTCGACCACGGACAGGATCACCTGCTTCGGCAGCGGCTGGAAGCTGATCACCGCGTCCAGACGGTTGCGGAATTCCGGCGTGAACGTCCGTTCGATCGCCGCCGTATCCTCGCCCTCGCGCCGTTCGCGGCCAAAGCCGATGGCGGCCTTGGCCATGTCCGCCGCCCCCGCGTTCGAGGTCATGATCAGGATCACGTTACGGAAATCCACCGACCGGCCGTTATGGTCGGTGAGCGTGCCGTGGTCCATCACCTGCAGCAGGATGTTGAACACATCCGGATGCGCCTTCTCGATCTCGTCGAGCAGCAGCACGCAATGCGGATGCTGGTCAACGCCATCGGTCAGCTGCCCGCCCTGATCAAAGCCGACATAGCCCGGAGGCGCGCCGATCAGACGGCTGACCGCGTGTTTCTCCATGTATTCCGACATGTCGAAGCGCAGCAGTTCCACCCCAAGCGACGAGGCCAGCTGTTTGGCCACTTCGGTCTTGCCAACGCCGGTCGGCCCCGCGAACAGGTAGTTGCCGATGGGCTTTTCCGGCTCGCGCAGGCCGGCCCGCGCCAGCTTGATCGCCGAGGACAGCGCCACGATGGCGTCGTCCTGACCAAAGACCACGCGCTTCAGCGTCGCCTCCAGATCCTTCAGAACCTCGGCATCGTTCTTGCTGACGTTCTTCGGCGGGATGCGGGCGATCTTGGCGACCACATCCTCGATCTCCTTGGCACCGATGGTCTTGCGCCGCTTGCTTTCGGCGACAAGATGCTGCGCCGCCCCCGCCTCGTCGATCACGTCGATCGCCTTGTCGGGCAGCTTGCGGTCGTTGATGTAGCGCGCGGACAGTTCCACCGCCGATTTGATCGCGTCAGCGGTGTATTTGACGTGGTGATGGTCCTCGAAATAGGGCTTGAGACCCTTGAGGATTTTCACCGTGTCTTCCACCGACGGCTCGTTCACGTCGATCTTCTGGAACCGGCGCGACAGTGCGCGGTCCTTTTCGAAGTGCTGGCGGAACTCCTTGTAGGTGGTGGAGCCCATGGTGCGCAGCTTGCCGCCCTGCAGGGCAGGTTTCAGCAGGTTGGAGGCATCCATTGCCCCGCCGGAGGTGGCGCCCGCGCCGATCACCGTGTGGATCTCGTCGATGAACAGCACCGCGTCGGGATGTTCTTCCAGCTCGTTGACCACGGCTTTCAGCCGCTCTTCGAAATCGCCGCGATAGCGGGTGCCCGCCAGAAGGGCGCCCATGTCCAGCGAATAGATCGTGGTCTTGGACAGCACCTCGGGGGTGTCGCCGTTGACGATCTTGCGCGCCAGACCTTCCGCGATGGCGGTCTTGCCGACGCCGGGGTCACCCACCAGCAGCGGATTGTTCTTGCGACGGCGGCACAGCACCTGAATGCAGCGTTCCACCTCGGAATGGCGCCCGATCAACGGATCCACGTCGCCCTTGCGGGACTTCGCGTTCAGATCGACGCAATATTTGGCCAGAGCCGATTCCTTGTTGTCGGCGGCCTGTGCGGTCTCGGCTTTCGTTTCTTCCTCCGACTCCTGCGCGCCGGTGACCGGGCGGCTCTCGCCATAGGCGGGGTTCTTGGCCACGCCATGCGCGATGAAATTGACCGCGTCGTAGCGGGTCATGTCCTGCTCCTGCAGGAAATAGGCGGCATTGCTTTCGCGTTCGGCAAAGATGGCGACCAGCACGTTGGCGCCCGTCACCTCGGTCCGGCCGGAGCTTTGCACATGGATGGCGGCGCGCTGGATCACCCGCTGGAAGGCGGCGGTCGGCACGGCTTCGGAACCCTCGACATCGGTGACGAGGTTCGACAGATCTTCGTCGATGAATTCCACCAGCGTGGTGCGCAGTTCCTCGGTGTCGACGGAACAGGCCTTCATGACACGGGTGGCGTCGGGCTCGTCCACCAGTGCCAGCAGCAGGTGTTCGAGGGTCGCGAATTCGTGGCTGCGCGAGTTGGCCAGCGCCAGCGCCGAATGGATTGCCTGCTCCAGAGTGTTAGAGAATGAAGGCACGGCGTGCTCCTTCCTGTCTGCGTCGGACCTGCGCCCAACTTTGCCTCTTGCGGTTAAAGTTTGGTCGATACCGACCATCCTTCAAGTGTTTTCTGGGGGCGCGCCGCTCACATTTGCCGCGAGGTCCGCAACGTGGCGTGAAAAGCGGCGGCTCAGAAGCGGTCCTTCCTGGCACGTATTTCGGCAAAAACCTCGGCATCGGTGGCCTTGGTCATTCCGAGCCCCGCCCGGATGGCGGGAACGTGCGGGCGCAAGAAGGGGTTGGTGGCCAGTTCCTCGGACAGCATGCAGGCGGCGGTGGGGCGTCCCTCTGTCCGGGCTTTGGCGATGGCGTCGACCCGAGATTTAAGCGTGGCGCTGTCTGGTTCAATGGTCAAAGCAAATTTCGCATTTGATGTGGTGTATTCGTGTCCGGAATAAACAATTGTTTCGGGCGGCAGGGCGGCCAGCCGCTGCAGGCTGTCCCACATCATGGCGGGCGTGCCCTCGAACAGCCGACCGCAGCCAAGCGCCATCAGGCTGTCGGCGGTGAACACGGCCTCCGCCTCCGGCATGTAGAACGCCACATGGCCCAGCGTATGGCCGGGGACGTCGATCACCCTGACCGCGAGTCCCGCCACCTGCAGACTGTCTTCGCCGCGAACTGCCTGATCCATGGGCGGAATCTTGTCCGCTTCGGCGGCGGGGCCGATCACGCGGCAGCCATAGCGGGCGCGCAGCGGCTCGATGCCGTCGACGTGATCCCAGTGGTGATGCGTGACCAGAATCGTATCCAGCCCCCAGCCCCGCGCGTCCAGAGCGGCCTCGATCGGGGGCGCGTCGGGTGCGTCAATCAGGCAGACTCCGTCGGGGCCTTTCACCAGATAGGCATAATTGTCGTCTAGGCAGGGGACGGTGACGATTTCCATAGGCATTTACTTTTCCTTCTCGGCTTTGCCAGACTGCACTCAGCTTGACGGAAGGGGCGCGGAGCCGCAATGCATCTGGATGTTCAGACCCTGCGCGATTTTTACTACCGCAGTGCGCTTGGGCGCGCCGCGCAGCGCGCCGTGCGCGATCAGGTGCTGCGATTCTGGCCCGAAGCGCAGGGCCAGACCGTAGCGGGATACGGCTTTGCGGCCCCGTTGCTGCGGCCCTACCTGTCGCAGGCGCGGCGGGTGATCGCGCTGATGCCCGGACCGCAGGGGGTGATGCCATGGCCTGCGGGCCTGCCTTCGGTGTCGGTGCTGGTGGAGGAAACGCGCTGGCCGCTGGAAACCGGGCATGTCGACCGGCTGGTGGTCATGCACGGGCTGGAGACGACCGACAGCGCGTCGGATCTGCTGGACGAATGTTACCGCGTGCTGGGGCCGGGGGGCGAGGTGCTGTTCATCGTGCCCAACCGCTCGGGGCTCTGGGCGCGGTCCGATGCCACGCCGTTCGGCTATGGCCGTCCCTATTCGCTGAGCCAGCTCGACACCCAGCTGAAGCAGCATGATTTCCTGCGCATGGCCAATGCCTCCGTGCTCTATCAGCCGCCCTCGACCCGGCGGTTCTGGATGAAGACCGCGCCGGCATGGGAACGCATCGGGCGGGCCATTCCGGCGGTGATGGCGGGCGGCGTGCTGATCGTGCGCGCCTCGAAGCGGCATCCGCCGCAGCGCACCGGGCTGGGCCAGAAAGTGCGGGTGCCGAATCCGCTGGGCGTGCTGGCGCCGGGCTCCGGATCGAAGCCGAAGGTGGTCTGACCCGCACCGGATTCGCCGCACCGCCGGAACCGGGCGCAGAGGGGTGCGAGTTTTCTTTTTTCCGAATGTGTTAACCCGCCAAAACCGGGGTTCGCGCTAACGCGGGGCGCGGCACCACGTCGCGCCCCGCAGTGCGGAGATCACGAAAAAAAGAGTATTTCCATACCGCTGGCGGGGTCGGGCCTGCCCAAGGGCTGCACAGGGTGCAAAAAGCGCCTGTGACATGAGTCTTAAAACGCCGTTAGTATGTTGCGAGGGAAGGGAGGCTCTGCTAGATCGGCCCTGATTTCGACGCCTTGAAGGCATCAGGGCAGGGACAACGCCTCCGGACGCCGGCTCACCCGCGCGTCGCGGGGGCCTCATATCGGAAGGGTGGACGTGTCTGAACCAGCTTCGATCTCCAGCGGCATCGCGGCACGCTATGCCACGGCGATCTTCGGGATCGCCAAAGAGAATTCCCAGCTCGAAGCGCTGGAAGGCAGCATCGCCGACCTCAGCGCCGCGCTTGATGACAGTGCCGACCTGCGCGATCTGATCGCGTCTCCGATCTATACGCGTGCGGATCAGGGGCAGGCCATGGGCGCTGTCGCGGCCCGCATGGACCTGATCCCGGTGATGCAGAACGCGCTTGGCGTCATGGCTGCCAAACGCCGCCTCTTTGTGCTGCCGCATGTGCTGCGCAAGCTGCGCGAGATGATCGCGGCAGAGAAGGGCGAAGTGACCGCAGAGGTGATTTCGGCAGTGGAACTGAGCCCCGAACAGCGGAGCCAGCTTGCCGAGACGCTGACGGCCCGGATCGGCTCGGACGTGAAGATCAAATCGACCGTGGATGAAGGCCTCATTGGCGGTCTCGTTGTTAAGGTGGGCTCGAAGATGATCGACACCTCGATCCGCGCGAAGCTCAACTCTCTCCAGAATGCAATGAAAGAGGTCGGATAAATGGGTATCCAAGCAGCCGAGATTTCTGCGATCCTAAAGGAGCAGATCAAGAACTTCGGTCAGGAGGCCGAAGTCGCCGAAGTGGGTCGTGTGCTTTCCGTCGGTGACGGGATTGCCCGGGTCCATGGTCTCGACAGCGTGAAGGCCGGCGAGATGGTGGAGTTTCCCGGCGGCATCATGGGGATGGCGCTGAACCTCGAAACCGACAACGTCGGCGTCGTGATCTTCGGCTCCGACCGCGACATCAAAGAAGGCGATGTCGTCAAGCGCACCAACTCCATCGTGGACGTGCCCGCAGGCGAAGCCCTGCTGGGCCGCGTTGTCGATGGTCTGGGCAACCCGATCGACGGCAAGGGCCCCATCGCCACCACCGAACGCCGCGTGGCGGACGTGAAGGCGCCGGGCATCATCCCGCGGAAATCGGTGCACGAGCCCATGGCGACCGGCCTGAAGGCCGTGGACGCGATGATTCCGATCGGTCGCGGCCAGCGCGAACTGATCATTGGCGACCGTCAGACCGGCAAGACCGCCATCGCGCTCGACGCCATCCTGAACCAGAAGTCCTATAACGACGCCGCAGGCGACGACGAAAGCAAGAAGCTTTACTGCGTCTATGTCGCGATCGGCCAGAAGCGGTCCACCGTGGCCCAGCTGGTGAAGCGTCTGGAAGCCACCGGCGCCATCGATTATTCGATCGTCGTGGCCGCCACCGCGTCGGACCCCGCGCCGATGCAGTTCCTTGCGCCCTATGCCGCGACCGCCATGGCGGAATATTTCCGCGACAACGGCAAGCACGCGCTGATCATCTATGATGACCTCTCCAAGCAGGCCGTGGCCTACCGCCAGATGTCGCTGCTGCTGCGCCGTCCGCCGGGCCGTGAAGCCTATCCGGGGGACGTGTTCTATCTCCACTCGCGCCTGCTGGAGCGCTCGGCCAAGCTGAACGAAGATCACGGCGCAGGCTCGCTGACCGCGCTGCCGATCATCGAAACGCAGGGCGGCGACGTGTCGGCCTTCATTCCGACCAACGTGATCTCGATCACCGACGGCCAGATCTTCCTTGAAACCGAACTGTTCTTCCAGGGCGTGCGTCCTGCGGTGAACACAGGTCTGTCGGTGTCCCGCGTGGGCTCCTCGGCGCAGACCAAGGCGATGTCCTCGGTGGCGGGTCCGGTGAAGCTGAGCCTTGCGCAGTATCGCGAAATGGCGGCCTTCGCCCAGTTCGGCTCCGACCTCGACGCGGCGACGCAGAAGCTGCTGAACCGTGGCGCGCGTCTGACAGAACTGATGAAGCAGCCGCAGTATTCGCCGCTGACCAACGCCGAAATCGTCTGCATCATCTTCGCAGGCACCAACGGCTATCTGGACAGCGTTCCGGTCCGCGAAGTGGCGAAATACGAAGCAGCGCTGCTGGCGTTTCTGCGCGGCCAGCGCAAGGACATCCTCGACTGGATCGAAACTTCGGATCCGAAGATCAAAGGCGAACCCGCTGACAAGCTCAAGGCTGCGCTCGACGAATTCGCCGCAACCTACGCCTGAGCGGCCTGAAAGGACGGGATCATGCCTAGCCTAAAGGACCTCAAGAACCGGATCTCCTCGGTCAAATCGACCCGGAAGATCACGAAGGCCATGCAGATGGTGGCCGCCGCAAAACTGCGGCGGGCCCAGGATGCTGCCGAAATGTCGCGGCCCTACACCGAGCGTTTCAACAAGGTGTTGGGTGCGCTGGCCGGGTCGGTGGCGGGCAGCTCGACCGCCCCGAAACTGCTGGCAGGAACCGGCAAGGACGACGTGCATCTGCTCGTCGTCATGACTGCGGAACGCGGGCTCTGCGGGGGCTTCAACAGCTCCATCGTGAAGCTGACCCGCATCCATGTGGAAAAGCTGCGCGCGGCAGGCAAGACGGTGAAGATTCTCACCGTCGGCAAGAAAGGCCGCGAACAGCTCAAGCGGGATTATGGCAACCTGTTTGTCGGCCATGTCGACCTGAGCGAGGTGAAGAAGCTCGGCTATGCCGAGGCGCAGTCCGTCGCCAAGGACGTGCTGGCCCGTTTCGACGCGGGCGAGTTCGACGTCGCCACGATCTTCTACGCGAAATTCCAGTCGGTGATCTCCCAGACGCCGACCGCGCAGCAGATCGTCCCCGCCAAGTTCGAAACTGTCGAGGACGCGGGCGAGTCCACGCTCTATGACTACGAACCCGGCGAGGAAGCCATCCTTGCCGACCTTCTGCCCCGTGGTGTCGCAACCCAGATCTTCTCGGCTCTGCTGGAGAACGCCGCTTCGGAACAGGGGGCTCGGATGAGCGCCATGGACAACGCCACGCGCAACGCGGGCGACATGATCGACCGGCTGACGATCGAATATAACCGGTCGCGGCAGGCGGTCATCACCAACGAACTCATCGAAATCATCTCGGGCGCCGAGGCGCTCTAAGAACCGGAGACGATAAATGGCAAACGCAAATGGCAAAGTGACCCAGGTCATCGGCGCCGTGGTCGACGTTCAGTTCGACGGCCACCTGCCCGAGATTCTGAACGCCCTGACCACCGAGAATGACGGCCGTAAACTGGTTCTGGAAGTGGCGCAGCACCTTGGCGAATCCACCGTGCGCACCATCGCGATGGACTCCACCGAAGGTCTGGTCCGCGGTCAGCCCGTGACCGACACCGGCGGCCCGATTTCCGTGCCCGTGGGCAACGCGACGCTGGGCCGCATCCTGAACGTCGTGGGCGAGCCCGTGGACGAGCAGGGCCCGGTCAATGCCGACGAATACCGGTCCATCCACCAGCCCGCGCCGATGTTCGACGACCAGTCGACGGAATCGGAAGTGCTGGTCACCGGGATCAAGGTCATCGACCTGCTGGCCCCCTATTCCAAGGGCGGCAAGATCGGCCTGTTCGGCGGCGCCGGTGTGGGCAAGACCGTTCTGATCATGGAACTGATCAACAACATCGCCAAGGTGCACTCGGGCTATTCCGTGTTCGCCGGTGTGGGCGAGCGGACCCGTGAGGGTAACGACCTTTACCACGAGATGATCGAATCGAACGTCATCAAGCCCGACAACCTGTCGGAGTCGCAGGTGGCGCTTGTTTACGGTCAGATGAACGAGCCTCCGGGCGCGCGTGCCCGCGTGGCGCTGACCGGCCTGACGCTGGCCGAGCAGTTCCGCGACCAGTCCGGCACCGACGTTCTGTTCTTCGTGGACAACATCTTCCGCTTCACGCAGGCAGGCTCGGAAGTGTCGGCTCTGCTGGGCCGGATCCCTTCCGCCGTGGGCTACCAGCCGACGCTGGCCACCGACATGGGCGCGATGCAGGAACGCATCACCTCCACCAAGAACGGGTCGATCACCTCGATTCAGGCCGTCTACGTTCCCGCGGACGACCTTACCGACCCGGCGCCCGCCACCACCTTCGCCCACCTCGACGCGACCACGGTTCTGTCGCGCTCCATCTCGGAGCTTGGCATCTACCCGGCTGTGGACCCGCTCGACAGCTCGTCGCGTCTGCTTGACCCGGCGGTGATCGGTGAAGAGCACTATCAGGTCGCACGTGACGTGCAGGGCATCCTGCAGCGTTACAAGTCGCTGCAGGACATCATCGCCATCCTCGGGATGGACGAACTGTCCGAAGAGGACAAGCTGACCGTCTCGCGCGCGCGCAAGATCCAGCGGTTCCTGTCGCAGCCCTTCGACGTGGCAAAGGTGTTCACCGGCGCCGACGGCATTCAGGTGCCGCTGGAAGACACGATCTCGTCGTTCAAGGCGGTTGTGGCTGGCGAATACGACCACCTGCCCGAAGCGGCCTTCTACATGGTGGGCGGCATCGCCGACGTGCTGGCCAAGGCCGAGAAGATGGCTGCCGAAGCCGCCTGATCGCGTAACGACCCGGGGGGCCTCGTGCCCCCCATAACCGGAGGCCCAAATGGCTGAAACGATGCAATTCGATCTGGTGAGCCCCGAGCGCAGCCTGATGTCGGCGCAGGTCACGGCGGTGTCGATCCCGGGGGCCGAGGGCGATCTGACGGCGATGCCCATGCATGCGCCGATGATCACCACCCTGCGTCCGGGCATCCTCAAGGTCGAGACCGAGAAGGGCACGCAGGAATTCGTCGTGACCGGCGGCTTCGCCGAGATCGGCGCCAGCGTGACGGTTCTGGCGGAAAAAGCCGTGCCGCATGCCGACATGGATCAGGCCACCTACGAGGCGCTGGTGCAGGAGGCACACGAGTCCTACCTGTCGCTGAAAGCGGCGGATACCGGCAACGAGCCGGGCCGCGTGGCCGAGGCCGCGAAGCTGCTGCAGGACATGGTGGCCGTGGGCACGCATATCGGGCTGGATCCGAAGCAGCCCAACCTCTGACCGGCAGATCCTGACAGATCTCAAGGCCCCGCCGCGTGCGGGGCCTTTTGCCGTTCCGGGGCGGGCGGGGTCAGGCCAGATGTTTCAGCGCCGCCATGACCTGTGCCATGCGCGGATTGCGCCGCGCCTCTGGCAGGGACCACAGCGCAAGGTGGCGGGGCAGCGTCACCCGTGCGGCAAAGGGCGCCACCAGAGCGCCGCTGGCCAGATGCTGCGCCACCAGCGCGCCATGCGCCATCAGCACCCCCGCGCCCTGAAGCGTCTCCTGCAGCGCCAGCGCATAAAGCGAAAACACCGGCCCCCGCGGGCTCAGATCCAGACCCGGTGCGGCGATGGCGGCCCAGTGGGCCCAGTCTTCGGACCATGTGGCATCGGTCAGGCAGACCGCATGGCGCAGATCGGCGGGGGTGCTGAGGCTACGCGCCAGATCGGGGGTGCAGACCGGCAGGATCTGATCCGCGCCCAGATCCACGGCGCCGGGCGGCAGCTCGCGGGTGTAGAACAGGCACAGGTCAAAGGGCACGCGTTTGAGGTTGGGCGGCTGTTCCAGCGCCGTCACCGACACGTCGACGCCCGGCAGCCGCGCCCGCAGCGCGGGCAGGCGCGGGCCAAGCCACAGCTGTGCCAGCGCGGGCAGGGCGGCCACATGCACCCGCGCCGGGGCCGCGTCGTGGCGCAGCCCGCGCATCGCCGCCGCCAGCCCGTCAAAGGCCGCGACAAATTCCGGCAGGGCGCGCTGGCCCAAGGCGGTCAGCCGCACGCCGCGCGCGTGCCGGTCGAACAGCGGCGCACCCAGATCCTGCTCCAGCGCCTTGATCTGGGCGGCCACCGCGCCGGGGCTGACCTGAAGCTCCTCTGCCGCCTGCGCGAATCCTCCCAGCCGCGCTGCGGCTTCAAAGGCGCGCAGCGCGTTCAGCGAGGGCAGGCGAGGGAAGGGCGGCGCGACGGGCATTCGAGGCTCAGATTTTCTGACCCTATATTTCAGGAAAGCTTGGTTGTGGCAAAGGGGCAGCGGCGCGATGATCGGCGACAGTCGCACAGGAGCCCGTCATGACCGTTCATCCCGCCCAGCCTTGGCTATCGCCCGCCGCCGCCGCCCGCATCACGACGCTTCAGGAGGCGCTGCCGCAGGACAGCGCGGGGCTGGACGCGCGGCTGCACCAGCTTGTCGCGGACAACCGCCAGATCCACGAACGCGCCTGTTTCAACCTCAACCCCGCGACCAATGTGATGAACCCGCGCGCCGAGGCGCTGCTGGCCTGCGGTCTGGGCTCGCGCCCCTCGCTGGGCCATCCGGGCGAGAAATACGAGATGGGGCTGGAGGCGATCGAAGAGATCGAGGTGATCGCCGCCCAGCTGGCCTGCGAGATCTTCCATGCGAAACATGCCGAAATCCGCGTGGGCTCGGGCGCGCTGGCCAATCTTTACGCCTTCATGGCGACCACGAAACCCGGCGACGCGATCATCGCGCCGCCGGCTTCGGTGGGCGGGCATGTGACCCATCACGCGGCGGGCTGTGCCGGGCTTTACGGGCTGACCACGCATGAGGCGCCGGTGGCTGCCGATGGTTATGGTCTTGATCTTGAAGGCCTGCGGACGCTCGCGCAGCGGGTGCGGCCCAAGCTCATCACCATCGGCATGAGCCTCAACCTGTTCCCGCATCCGGTGGCAGAGATCCGCGCCATCGCCGACGAGGTGGGGGCAAAGGTGCTGTTCGACGCGGCGCATCAATGCGGCATGATCGCGGGCGGGATCTTTGCCGATCCGCTGGCCGAGGGCGCGCATCTGATGACCATGAGCACCTATAAAAGCCTTGGCGGGCCTGCGGGCGGGCTGATCGTGACCAATGATGACGGGCTGGCGCAGCGGCTGGATGCCATCGCCTATCCCGGCCTGACCGCGAATTTCGACGTGGCGAAATCGGCGGCGCTGGCGCTGTCGCTGCTGGACTGGCGCGACTGCGGCGCGGGCTATGCGCGGGCCATGGTCGATACCGCGCAGGTGCTGGCCGAGGCGCTGGAGGCAGAGGGCCTGCCGGTGTTCCGCACCACGCGCGGCATCACCGCCTCGCATCAGTTCGCGCTGGAGGCAGAGGTCTGGGGCGGCGGGCAGGCGGCCTCGCATCTGCTTCGCCGGGCCGGGATGCTGGCCTGCGGCATCGGCCTGCCGCGCCCGCCCGTGGCGGGGGATGTGAACGGGCTGCGGCTTGGCACGCCGGAACTGGTGCGCTGGGGCATGACGCCCGATCACATGCCGCGTCTGGCCGGGCTGATCGCCGCCGCGCTGCGCAGCGAGGTGCCGGAGCAGCTTGCCCCCGAAGTGGCGGCATGGCGGCAGGAGTTCACCCAGCTGCATCATATCCGCAGCTGAGGTGGTAAGGGGCCCGCTTGGCGGGCCCCTTTGGGCTCAGGCGGCTTCTGCCGCGATGGCGGCGGGCATGCCGTCGCGCAGCATCCGGTCCAGCCGGGTGATGACGGCGGTGCGGAACGTGGCATCCTGCGCCAGAGCGGCGGGCACCAGCCCCGGCAGCGCAAACAGCGCGCCTGCCACGGCCTCCGCCCCGTCGGCGCCCGACACGGCCTTGGTCAGCATAGCCTCGCGCGGGTCGCGCAGGGCATAGGCCGTGCCGTCATCGTGGCGCCCCAGCGTGTAACGCATCCATGCAGCCGTGGCGAAAGCGAAGGCGTCAAGCGGCTGGCCCTGCGCCTGTGCCAGCAGCGCAGGCGCAAGGATGCGCTGCGGCAGCTTTTCGGTGCCGTCCATGGCGATCTGGTAGGTGGCATGGGCCAGATGCGGATTGGCGAAACGCGTGGTCAGCGCCGTGGCATAGGCGGCAAAATCCACACCGTCCAGCGGGGCAAGCGTGGCGGCGGCAGCCTCCAGATGCCGGGCCACCAGCCGCGCCAGCGCGGCATCGCCCATCACGTCGCGCACGAACTCGTGCCCGGCCAGAAACCCCGCATAGGCCAGCATGGAATGCGCGCCGTTGAGCATCCGCAGCTTCATGTCCTCGAACGGGCGGACATCGGCGGCAAAGATCGCGCCGCCCGCTTCCCATGCCGGGCGCCCGGTGGGGAAGTGATCCTCGATCACCCATTGCCGGAAGGTTTCGGTCTCGACGGCGGCGGCATCTTCCAGCCCGGTCAGCTGCCGCGCCAGCTCCAGCGTCGCGTCAGTGCGGGCCGGGGTGATGCGGTCGACCATGGTGGCGGGAAAGGCCACCTCGGTCGCGATGTGATCCGCGAGATCGGGTGCGGCGGCGCGGGCGAAATCGGTGAGCCAGCCGCGCAGCATCGGGCCGTTTTCCGGCAGGTTGTCACAGCAGAGCACGGTAAAGGCCGGGATGCCCGCCGCGCGTCGCGCCGCCAGCGCCTGCACCAGCAGCCCCGCCACGCCCTGCGGCGCGTCGGGATGGGCCAGATCATGGGCGATGGCGGGATGGCTGCGGTCGATGCCGCCGGTGGCGCGGTCGATGCCATAGCCCTTTTCGGTCACGGTCAGCGACACGATGCGGGTGGCGGGATCGGCCAGTGCGGCGGTAATCTCTGCCCGCGCGTCCGCCAGACAGGCGGCGCGGGCAATGGCGCCGATCACGCGGGCGCTTGTGCCCTCTGCCCCGCGTTCGATCAGGGTATAGCGGCCCTCCTGCGGGGTCAGCTCGGCAGCGGGGTCGGGGCTGCGCAGGCTGACGCCGAAGATACGCCAGTCGCCGCCCGCCGCCGCCAGCGCATCCTCGGTATAGGCGGCCTGATGCGCCTTGTGAAAGGCGCCCAGACCGATATGCACGATCCCCATGCCATGCGCCTGCGGGGCGTAGCCGGGGGCCGTGACGGCCTCCGGCAGCGGGGAGGTGGCGGACAGGCGCGCGGTCATGCCGTTTCGCGCGCGATGCGCGGTTCGAGGGCGGCGATGATGCCGCGCAGTTCCGCGAGCCCCTTGAGCCGCCCGATGGAGGGGTAGCCCGGCTGCGCGCGGCGGCCCAGATCGTCAAGGATGTCCTGCCCGTGATCGGGGCGGAACGGGATGGACCAGTCGGCGCGGCCCGCGGCACGGCGGCGGGCCTCTTCGCGCAGCGCGGCTTCGACCAGCGCCACCATGTCGGTGTCGCCGCCCAGATGCTCGGCCTCGTAGAACGAGCCGCGGATGCCGTCGCCTTCGCGGGTGACGTTGCGCAGGTGCAGGAAATGCACGCGGTCGCCAAGCCGCTCCATCATGCCGGGCAGGTCATTGTCGGGCCGCGCCCCCAGCGAGCCGGAGCACAGCGTGATGCCGTTGGCGGGACGGTCCACCGCCTGCATCAGCTTGGTGTAATGCGCCTCGGTCGACATGACGCGCGGCAGACCCAGCAGCGGGAAGGGCGGATCGTCGGGGTGGCAGCACATGCGCAGGCCAAGTTCCTCGCAGGTGGGGATGACCTCGGACAGGAAATCCACCAGATGACCGCGCAGCGTGTCCTCGGTCATGGCGGCATATTGCGCCAGATGGGCGCGCACGTCGTCCAGCGTGAAGCTTTCGGCGGATCCGGGCAGGCCGAACACCACGTTTTTGGCCAGCGCCGCCTTCTCCGCGTCGCTGAGTTCGGCAAGGCGGCGGGCGGCTGCGTCTTTCAGCGCGTCATCGTAATCTTCGGCGGCACCGGGGCGCTGCAGCACATGCAGGTCGAACACCGCGAAGTCGATCAGATCGAAGCGCATGCAGGTGGCGCCGCTGCGCAGCCGCCATGCCAGATCGGTGCGGGTCCAGTCCAGCACCGGCATGAAGTTGTAGCAGATCACTTCGATCCCGGCATCGGCAAGGTGGCGCAGGCTGGTGCGGTAGGCGTCGATATGCGCGCGCCAGTCGCCCTGCTGCTTCTTGATGTCTTCGGACACCGGCAGGCTTTCCACCACGTCCCAGCCGATGCCGGACGGGCTGCCATCAGACAGCTGGCCCACTTCGGCCTGCCGCTGCGCGATCGCTTCCGGGGTCCAGACCGCCCCGGTGGGCACATGGTGCAGCGCCGACACGATCCCCGTCGCGCCCGCCTGCACCACATCGTCGATGGAGACCAGATCCTTCGGTCCGAACCAGCGCCATGTCTGTTGCACGTCATGTCCTCCCACTGTCGAGTTTCGGAACGGGATTAGCAGCATTCTGGATTGCTGACTAGTATGGAAGTATGGTAGCGACGCGCCATGGTGGGAGGAATCATGAAAACGGATCAGGATCCGGTCCATGCGCTGGACCCCACCTCGGCCATTGCCCCGCAGATCGCGCGCATCCTGCGCGACCGCATCATCCGCAACCAGCTGAGCCCCGGCAACCGCATCTCTGAATCCGAGATCGCGCGCGGCTGGGATGTCAGCCGCCAGCCGGTGCGCGAAGCCTTCATCAAGCTGGCAGAGCAGGGGCTGGTGGCGATCCTGCCGCAGCGGGGCACGGTGATTTCCCGCATCGCCTATTCGGCGGTGATGGACGCCCGTTTCCTGCGCGAGGCGATCGAGGCCGACATCTCCACCATCCTCGCGCATCGCGCCGATGCCGCACTGGTGGCCGAGCTGCGCGCGCAGCTTGTGGCGCAGGAACGTGCCGCCGAGCGGGACCGCGACGAGTTCATCGCGCTGGACGAGCGGTTTCACCGCACGCTGGCCGAGGCGGCGGGCAAGGGCGGGGCGTGGAAGCAGATCGAGGGGCTGAAATCCCAGATGGACCGCGTGCGCTTCCTGTCGCTGCACCGCTTTCCCATGGCCAAGCTGATCGCCCAGCACAGCGCCATTGTCGAGGGCATCGCCCAGGGCGACTGCGCCGAGGCCGAAGGCGCGATCCGCCGCCACATGCGCGAGATCCTGTTCGATCTGCCGGAGATTCTGGCCGCGAACCCCGAGTTTTTCGACCTGCCGGAGGGGGATCTCCCCGCTCCGGTCAATGTACCCATCCAAGGAGGAGACTGACCCATGGCCCTGACCTGGAAAACATCCGCGCTTGCCGCCGCCACCGCCGTGCTGATGGCGGTGCCCGCCGTCGCACAGGAGGTCACGCTGAAGCTTGGCCACCTCGCCAACGAGGAAAACTCGTGGCACAAGGCCTCCGTCAAGTTCGGCGAAGAACTGCCGGCGCTGACCGATGGCCGCATCGCCGTCGAGGTCTATCCCAACGAATCGCTGGGCAAGGAAATCGACCTGATCAACGGCATGCAGCTTGGCACCGTGGACATGACCATCACCGGCGAAAGCCTGCAGAACTGGTCGCCCATGGCGGCCCTGCTGGCGGTGCCCTATGCCTATCGCTCGCTGGAGCATATGGACGAGGTCGCCAGCGGCGAGATCGGCGACCAGATCGAGGCGCAGATCCTGCAGAACGCGCAGATCCGCCCCATCGCCTATTTCGCCCGCGGCGCGCGTGAACTGACCGCCAACCGCGCCATCAGCACGCCCGACGATCTGCAGGGCCTGCGGATGCGCGTGCCCAACGTGCCGCTCTTCGTGGACGTGTGGCGGTCGCTGGGCGCGCAGCCCACCCCGATGGCCTTCTCCGAGGTGTTCACCTCGCTGCAGAACGGCACCATCGACGCACAGGAAAACCCGCTGGCGCTGATCCGGTCGGCCAATTTCAACGAAGTGCAGAGCCATGTGAACCTGACCGATCACGTCCGGTCGTGGATTTACCTGACCATTTCGGAACTGACCTGGGCGAAGCTGTCCGAAGAAGATCAGGCCGCCGTCATGGAAGCCGCCGCCCGCGCGCAGGACTACGAGCGTGGCCTGTTCGAGCAGTCGCTGGCCGATGACCGCGCATGGCTGGAAGAGAACGGCATGACCTTCCACGAGGTGGACGCCGCCGCCTTCCAGGCGAAAGCCAAGGATGCCGTGCTGTCGAACGTGTCCGACGAGATCAAGCCCATCGTGGAAGATCTGTTCAACAACTGATCGGCCGAGGTCGATCCGCCCGGCCCCGCGCCTCCCGCGGGACCGGGCCCATTCTTCAACCCGCAGGACAAAAGCATGAAAGCAGCCGAGCGCATCATTCAGGCCATCGTGGTCCTTGCCCGGATCGGGGCTGGGCTGGCCTTTCTTCTTCTCATCATCGCGGTGCTGGTGCAGGTGGTGGGCCGCACGACGGGCAATTCGCCGGTCTGGTCCGAGGAACTGACCCGCTTCGCGCTGCTCTATCTGGTGGCTTTTGGTGCGGGCCTGTCGCTGCGCACCGGCGACATGGTCAATGTCGACGTGATCTCGGAAAACCTGCCCGGCAAGCTGCCGTGGATCCTGCGGCTGATCTCGGCTGCGGCGACGGCGGGTCTTGCGCTGTATCTGCTGCCGCATGCGTGGCGCTTCACCGCCATCGGGCAGATGCAAAGCTCGCCCGCGCTGGGGCTGAAGATGAGCTATGTGCATTTCACCGTGTTCCTGTTCCTTGCGCTGCTGGCGCTTTTCGCCGTGCTGCGGGTGATCGCCATGCTGACCGGCGCTGAAGACGGCAAACCCGAAAAAGCGCTCGACGCGCCGGAGATCTGATCCATGGAAGTCTGGATTCTGTTTGCCGTCTTTGTGGGCGGCCTTGTGGTGGGGATTCCCGTCGCGATCACGCTGGGGCTGTCCTCGCTGGTCTATCTGCTGATGTCGGGCATCCCGCCCGTGGTCATGCCGCAGAAGATGTATGCGGGCATGGACGTGTTCGTGCTGCTGTCCATTCCCGGCTTCATCCTTGCCGGCAACCTGATGAATCAGGGCGGCATCACCAACCGCATCATCCGCTTCGCGCAGGCGCTGATCGGCTGGGTGCGCGGCGGGCTGGGCCTGACCAATATCGCGGCCTCCATGCTGTTTGGCGGCATCACCGGCACGGCGGTGGCGGATGCCGCCTCCATCGGCGGCGTGATGATCCCCGGCATGAAAAAGGCGGGCTATCCGGCGGCCTTTTCCGCTGCGGTCACGGCGGCCTCGTCCACCGTGGGGCCGATCATTCCGCCCTCGGTGCCGATGATCATCGTCGGCGCGCTGTCGGGCATTTCCGTGGGCAAGATGTTCCTTGCGGGGGCGGTGCCGGGGATCCTGATGGGGCTTGCCATGATGGTCACCGCCTACTGGATTTCGCGCCGCAACAACCACCCGCGCGAGGCATGGGCAGGCTGGGGCGAGGTTGCGCGCAGCTTTGCCGGCGCCTTCTGGGCGCTGTTCATGACCTTCCTCATCGTTTACGGCCTGCTGTCGGGCCTGTCGACACCGACCGAAACCGCCGTGGTCGCCAGCGTCTATGCGCTGCTGGTGGGGGTGCTGATCTACCGCGAACTGCGCCTGCGCGCGCTGCCGGGCATCATCATCGAAAGCGCGGTTTCGGCGGCGGGCATTCTGGCGCTGGTGGGCTTTGCCAATGTCTTTGGCTGGATCCTCGTGTCGGAACGCATCCCGCAGGCCATCGCGGACGGGGTTCTGGGCATCACCGACAACAAGTTTCTGGTGATCCTCATCATCAACCTGCTGCTGCTGTTTGTCGGCATGTTCATGGAAACCATCGCGGCGCTTATCATCCTGTTCGTGCCGCTTCTGTCGCTGGCGGAGGCGGTGGGGATCGACCCGCTGCATTTTGCCACCTTCGCGGTGCTGAACCTGATGATCGGCCTGACCACGCCGCCGGTGGGGGTGTGCCTGTTCGTCTGCGCGGGCATCGCCCGGCTGCCGCTGGCGCCGGTGGTGGTGGCCATCGTGCCCTTCCTGCTGACGAACATCCTTGTGCTGCTGCTGGTGTCCTATATCCCCGCACTGGCCACATGGCTGCCCAACACCCTGATGCCCTGAGGGAGAGAGACCTGACTATGGACACGCGCGTCTGCCGCCTGCTGAAGCAGGAAGACATCCGGATCGAAACGCTTGCCGTGGCCGAACCCGGCCCCGGCGAGGTGCTGCTGGCCGTGGCCGCAGGCGGCATCTGCGGATCGGATCTGCATTATTACCAGCATGGCGGCTTTGGCCCCATCGTGGTCAAGGAACCGATCATCCTTGGTCATGAAGCCTCGGGCCGGGTGCTGGCGGTGGGGGCGGGCGTCAGCCATGTCGCCCCCGGCGATCCGGTGGCGATCAACCCGTCGCGCCCCTGCGGAACCTGCGAATACTGCGAAAAGGGCCTGCCGACCCATTGCCTGAACATGCGCTTTTCCGGATCCGCCATGCGGTTCCCGCATGAACAGGGACTGTTCCGCGACCGCATCGTGGTCGATGCCGCGCAGGCGGTGAAGGTCAGCCGCGAGGTGTCGCTGGCCGAGGCCGCCTGTTCCGAACCGCTGGCGGTCTGCACCCATGCCCATGCCATGTCCGGCGGCACCGAAGGCAAGCGCGTGCTGGTCACCGGATCCGGCCCCATCGGCGTGCTCTGCGCCGCCATCGCCGCCGCCAATGGCGCGGCAGAGGTGGTGGTGACCGACCTGCAGGATTTCCCGCTGTCGAAAGCCGCCGAAATGGGCGCGACCGAGGTGATCAACACCGGTAGTCAGGCCGACCGCTTTGCCCGCTTCACCGAGGGCAAGGGCTATTTCGACGTGGCCTTCGACTGTTCGGCAGCCTCGCCCGCCATCGCTTCGGCCATCGCGGCGCTGCGTCCGCAGGGGACGCTGGTGCAGGTCGGCACCGGCGGCAGCGCCACCATCCCGCTGAGCATGCTGGTGGGCAAGGAACTGTCGTGGCAGGGCACGCAGCGCTTCCTGCGCGAGGATTTCGAGGCGGCGGCAGAGGCGATTTCCACGCGCCGCGTCGACGTGCGTCCGATGATCACCGGCGCCTATCCGCTGGAGGAGGCCGATGCCGCCTTCAAGGTGGCGGGCGACCGCAGCCGCGCCGTGAAAGTGCATCTGACCTTCGCGGACTGATCCACATATCCGGGGCGGCCTGCGGGCCGCCCCGCTCATGACCGACGGGAGGAGGAGACCCCGATGACAGACCGTTACGCCCGCGAGGCGCTCAAGACGCTGGCGCAGGACATGCTGAGCAAGGGCGGGCTTGCCGCCGACAAGGCCGAGGTGGTGGCCGAACTGCTGGTGCGCACCGACGAGCTGGGCGTCACCACGCATGGCCTGTCCATGGTGCCCTATTACCTGCCGGAGCTTGCCTCGGGGAACATGACCCGCGACGGCGTGCATGAGGTGGTGTCGGATCGCGGCGCGACGCTGGTCTGGGATGGCAACTATCTGCCCGGTCACTGGATCATGCAGCAGGCGCTGGAGGTCTGCATGGACCGCGCCCGCGAGCTTGGCGTGGTCTGCCTGTCGATCCGGCGCAGCCATCACATCGGCTGCCTGTCCACGCTGACCCGGATCGCCGCCGCGCAGGGGCTGATCTGCATGATCTCCACCTCCGATCCGTCGGGGCGCTGGGTCGCGCCTTTTGGCGGCACCGATGCGGTGCTGACCCCGAACCCGTGGGCGGTGGGCTATCCCGCCGCCGATCACCCGGTGCTGATCGACACCTGCGCCTCCATCACCACGGTGTCGAAGGTGCGCGAGCATATCAACAGCGGCACGCAGTTTGCGCATCCATGGATGCTGGATGCGCAGGGCAATGCCACCACCGATCCCACCGTGGTCAACCAGACCCCGAAGGGCACGATCCTGCCGGTGGGCGGCGCGGATCACGGCCACAAGGGCTATGCCATGGCGCTGACGGTAGAGATGCTGACGCAGGCGCTGTCCGGGCATGGCCGGTCCGAAGACGTGACGCGCTGGGGCGGCAACGTCTTCCTGCAGATCATGGATCCGGCGGCCTTTGCCGGGGCCGATCCGTTCGTGCGCGAGGTCGAGGCGTTGAACGCCGCCTGCCGCGCCAGCCGTCCCGCGCCCGGATTTGATGCCGTTCGCATCCCCGGCGACCGCGCGGCGCGGATGCTGGACCGCAGCCGGACCGAGGGCATCGCCCTGCCGGACGAGGTCTGGACCCGCGTGCGCGCCGCCGCCGAAACTCTGGGCGTGGCGCTGCCCTCGGCCTTGTGAGCGCAAAAGATGTTTCCCGGCTTGCTCTTTGCGCCGGGATGCGGTCTTAGGGCGCTATCAGTCGGGGCCGGGGCTGCCATCTGCCGCGCCCGACCGGACGCCCCGCTGCCCACCAGCGGGGCGTTTTCGTTTCTCTGGGGGCGAGCGCTGGCTTGGCGCTTCCAGCTCACTTTAGTCTCCGCGCTTCCAGCTCACCTTAGTCTCCGCGCTTCGAGCGCGAGGCACCCCCGGTCCACGGCCCGGTGCAGCGCCAGCGTCAGCACCGCCAGCACCAGCAGCGCCGCGAACATCAGGTCGGTCTTGGCCCGCCCGTTGGCCAGCAGCATCAGATAGCCCAAGCCCCGCGACGCGCCCACCCATTCGCCCAGCACCGCACCGATGGGGGCATAGACCGCCGCCAGCCGCAGCCCGGACAGAAAGCCGGGCAGGGCGGCGGGGATGCGGATGTGCCACAGGATGCGGGCGGGGCTGCCGCCCATCACCCGCGCCATCGCCTCCCACCCCGCAGGCGGGCGCATCAGCGCGTCAAAAAACGCCGAGGTCACCGGGAAATAGATGATGAGCAGGGTCATGGCGATTTTCGATCCGATGCCATAGCCGAACCACAGCGTCAGGATCGGCGCCAGCGCGAAGACCGGCACCGCCTGACTGAACACCAGAAGCGGGCGCAGGAGCCGTGCCGCCCCCGGCGACAGCGCCAGCCCCACCGCCGAGATCCAGCCCAGCCCCGCGCCCAGAGCCAGCCCGGCCAGCACCTCGGTCAGCGTCACCATGGCATGATCGGCGAGCAATGCCCGGCTGGTCCAGAGCGTGCCCGCCACCCGCAGCGGATCGGGCAGGATGAAGGGCGGCATGGCCAGCAGCGTGACCGCGCCCTGCCACAGCGCCAGCGCCAGCATCACCGGCAGGAACAGGCGCAGCGCGGTCATGCCGCCTCCAGCAGCAGGCGGGTCAGGTGTCCGGTGGCGGAAAGCGTGGCGGTGGCATCGGGGGCGCGGGGCGGCGCGTCGGGGGGAGGGGCCACGGCGCGGATCTGTCCTCCCGCCAGCAGCAGGATGCTGTCGCCAAGCCGCGCCGCCTCGGCGGGGTCATGGGTCACATGCAGCACCGTGCGTCCGCGCAGCGCATGGGCGGCCATGTCCTGCACCGCCAGCCGCGTGGCGACATCCAGCGCGGAAAACGGCTCGTCCAGCAGGACCACGGGGCGATCCTCCAGCAGGGTGCGGGCCAGCGCCACGCGCTGCCGCTGTCCGCCCGACAGCGCGCCGGGCTTGCGTGCGCCCATGCCTGCAAGGCCCAGCCTGTCCAGCAGCGCCTCGGCCTGCGCGCGCGAAGGGCGCGTGCCGCGCAGCCGGGCGCCGATGCGGATATTGTCGCAAAGATCGAGCCAAGGCAGCAGCAGGTCGGTCTGGGCCATCAGCGCCACCCGCCCCGCCAGCGGCGCGCCATCCCCGGCGCGGGCCGATCCGTCCAGCGTCACGGCGCCGGACGTGCCCGCCAGCAGGTGCAGCAGGCTGGATTTGCCCGCGCCCGACGGCCCCAGCAGGCAGCACCATTCGCCACCCGGCACGGCCAGATCCAGCGGCCCGAACAGCACCCGGCCCCCGACGCGGGCGGTGCCGGTCAGCCGCAGCGCCGGGGCGGTCACGCGAGGCCCATGTCCCAGAACCCCACCTCCAGCCGGGTGGCGGTGCGGAAGGTCTGGCACAGATCGCCCCAGCGCGGGCTGACCTCGGGGGCTGGCCCCAGACGCCGCGCCGCCACGCCATCCAGCAGCGCGCCCATATCCGTGCAAAGCTGCTGGTAGCCGGGGCTGGCATAGGTGTCGATCCAGTCGCGGTAGGGGCTGTCGCGCTCGGCCTCACGCGACAGGCGCTGCCCGATCTCGCCATAGCCCAGCACGCAGGGCGCGAGCGCCGCCAGCAGATCCAGCACATCGCCGGCATGGCCGGCGGCCAGCACGAAGCGGGTATAGGCCAGCGTCGCGGGCGCCTCTTCGGCCTGCTGCAGCCGGGGCTCGGGCAGGCCCGCCTCGGCGCAGATGCGGATGTGCAGCGGCAGTTCCTCGGACAGCAGCGCCTGCACGGTGGCCGCACAGGCGCGCATGTCGGCCACGGTATCGGCCTTGGTCACCGCCAGCGCCCATGCCCGCGAAAACTGGATCAGGAACAGGTAATCCTGCACCAGATAGCGCAGGAAATTTTCGCGCGGCAGCGATCCGGTGCCCAGCCCCGCCACGAAATCGTGCCGGGTATAGTCCTGCCAGACCGGGGCGCAGGCATCGCGCCAAAGCGGAAAGGTGCGGCCATAGCTCATTGCGGCGCCCCCAGATCCCGCGCCAGACCGGCCACGTCGCGCGGCGTCTCGATCAGCCCGGCCTCGTGCAGGAAGCTTTCGAACCGGGCATAACGGGCATGGTCCAGCGCGGCGGGGCGCAGGGCAAAGCGTGGCAGCGTGTCGGTCCAGGCCTGCGCGTTCAGCGCGTCATCAAGTTCGGGGGCCGAGTCCGCAAAGATCCGCCAGCTGTCTTCGGGGTGGTTGACCATATACTGCACCGCGCGTTCGGTGGCGGCCAGAAAGCGGCTGATCCGGTCAGGGTCCAGCGTGTCGGGATTGGCGACATAGATCAGCTCGTCATAGGGCGGCAGCCCGTGTTCTTCGGGGTAGAAACAGCGGCCTTCGATGCCTTCCAGCGCCATCTGGGTCAGTTCGAAATTGCGGAAGGCGCCGATCACCGCATCGACCTGCCCGGACATCACCGCGGGCGACAGCGACCAGTTGACGTTCACCATTTCCAGATCGCCGGTGCCAAGCCCGGCGGGCGCCAGCATCGCGGCCAGCATCGCCTCTTCGACGCCCGCGACGGAAAAGCCCACCTTGCGCCCGCGCAGATCGGCGATCTGCTGCACCGGGCCATCCGCCAGCACCAGCAGGCAGTTGAGCGGCGTGGCGACCAGCGTGCCGACGCGGGTCAGCGGCATCCCCTCGGCCACCTGCAGATGCAGCTGCGGCTGATAGGACACCGCCAGATCGGCGCGGCCTGCGGCGGCCATCTTGGGCGGATCGGAGGGGTCGGCGGGGGCGATTACCTCGACCTCCAGCCCGACATCAGAGAAATAGCCCAGTTCCTGCGCCACGATGATCGGCCCGTGATCGGGGTTCACGAACCAGTCCAGCACCAGCGTCAGACGGTCCTGCGCGGCGGCGGGACCGGCCAGCAGCAGAAGGGGAAGCAGAAAGCGGATCATGAAGGGTCTCCATTTGGGTCGCCCATGGCGAGAAGGACAATTTCGCCGTCCCAGTCTTTGGCCAAGTCCTTGGCCCAGACCGGGGCGAGCTGTTGTGCGGCCTGCCAGGAGCGCAGGCCGGAGCGGCAGCAGAGCACGGCGCGGCGACCGGTGGCGGGGGGTGGTGCGGTGGCGATCCCCTCCACGCTCAGCCGCTGCGCGTCGGGATGGACCAGCGGCGCCTCGGTGGCGGCGCGCAGGTCGACGATCCAGTCGCTGCTGCGCAGGTCGGAGGCGGCGATGAAGCGCGGGCTCTGTGCCGGTTCGGGGGCGCCATGGAAGCCAAAGCCGCCAAAGCGCAAGGTGGCGGCATCGACGCTGACCAGCCGCCCCAGCGGCGAAGGATCGAGCCGCGCCGCCAAGGCCAGCGCCATCTGCGCCTGCAGGCTGCCCAGCAGGCCCACCACCGGACCCAGCACGCCGTCTTCGGCACAGGATCCCATGCGGGCGGGCAGGTCGGGGAACACCGCGCGCAGGCTCGGCGCCCCGCCGCAGAACGCGCCCACATAACCTTCGAGCCCCAGCACCGAGGCGCTGACCAGCGGGCGGTCGCTGTCGCGGCAGAGATCCGACAGGATGTAGCTGACCGCGAAGCTGTCGGCGCAGTCGAGGATCAGGTCGCAGCCTTCGGCCAGCGCGTCGGCATTGGCGGGATCCAGCGCCTGCGCGATGGCCTCCACCTCTACCTCGGGGTTCAGCGCGCGCAGGCTGCGGGCGGCGGCACAGGCCTTGCGCGCACCGATGTCGCTTTCGCGGAACAGCGTCTGGCGGTGCAGGTTGCCCCGGTCCACGCGGTCGGGATCGACAAGGCGGATATGCCCCACCCCGGCCCCCACCAGATAGGGCAGCACCGGCGCGGCAAGCCCGCCCGCGCCGACCACCAGCAGCCGGGTGGCGCGCAGCCAGTCCTGCGCCACCGCGCCAAAGCCGGGCACGGCGATCTGTCTGTCATAGCGGCTCATCTCGTGGCCTCGATCCATGTGGCGAGCCGCGTCTCTGGCGTGGGGTTCAGGGTGATGTCGGTGACCACCGACACGATGTCGGCCCCCGCGCCAAAGGCCTGCGGCGCCCGCTCGGGGGTCAGCCCGCCGATGGCCACCAGCGGCAGCGCGCCGATGCGGTCTTTCCACAGCCGGACTTGGTCCAGCCCCTGTTCGTGCCATTTCATCTTCTTGAGGATCGTCGGCCAGACCGGCCCCAGCGCCACGTAATCGGGCGCGCAGGACAGGGCGCGGTCCAGTTCCGCCTCGTCATGGGTGGAGATCCCCAGCCGCAGACCGCCCCGGCGCAGCACCGGCAGATCGGCCTCGTCCAGATCCTCCTGCCCCAGATGCACCCAGTCGCAGCCCAGTTCCAGCGCCAGCCGCCAGTGATCGTTGACCACCAGCACCGCCCCCGCCGCCCGGCACAGATCGCGCGAGGTGGCCAGAAGCGGGCGCAGTTCGGCCTCGGGGCGGTCCTTGATCCGCATCTGCACCAGCTTCACCCCCAGCGGCAGGGCAAGGCGCAGCCAGTCGGGATGGTCGAAGATCGGGTAAAAGCGGTCGAGCCTCATGCCAGCACCGCCAGTCCCAGCAGCGGGGTGGAGGGCGCGGCCATGTCGCGCGGCTCCATCGGGTCGGCCTCATAGGCCAGCCGCCCTGCCTCCAGCGCGCGGGCAAAGCCTGTCGCCATGGCGGCGGGATCGCCCGCGCGGGCCACGGCGGTGTTCAGCAGCACGGCGTCAAAGCCCAGTTCCATGGCGCGGGCGGCCTGACTGGGCAGGCCAAGCCCGGCATCGATCACCATGGGCACCTCGGGGAATTGCGCGCGCAGGGTGCGCAGCCCGTAAAGGTTGTTAAGCCCAAGCCCGGTGCCGATCGGCGCGCCCCAAGGCATCAACACCTCGCAGCCCACATCCAGCAGGCGGCCCCCCAGCACGCCGTCTTCGGTGGTATAGGGAAAGACCTTGAACCCATCGGCGCAGAGGATGCGCGCCGCCTCCAGCAGGCCGAAGGGATCTGGCTGCAGCGTGTCGGCATGGCCGATCACCTCCAGCTTGATCCAGTCGGTGCCGAAATATTCGCGCGCCATATGGGCGGTGGTCACCGCCTCGCGCACGCTGTGGCAGCCGGCGGTGTTGGGCAGCACCGGCAGGCCCAGATCGCGGATCATGTCCCAGAAGGCCGCGCCCTCGGCACCGCCCGCCGCCTCGCGCCGCAGCGAGACGGTGGCGATGCCCGCGCCGGAGCGGCGGAACGCCTCGGTCAGCACCGAGGGCGAGGGGTATTGCGCCGTGCCCAGCATCAGGCGCGAGGCGACTTCGGTTCCGTAAAAGACGGGCATCTCAGCCTCCCTGACGTGGGGCGAGGATTTCCAGCCGGTCGCCTTCGGCCAGCGGATGGCTGGCGCGGGCGGCGGCGGGCACGAAGCTTTCGTTGACCGCCGTGGCGACGCGGGCCTCGGCATAGCCCAGATCGGCCAGAGCCGCGGCCAGCGTGGTGGCGGTGGTCTGGCGGGGCGTGCCGTTTACGAAGATCTGCATGGGGGTAACTCCTTCAGCTTGGCCAGCACCAAGGCCGCGGCCTGTCGCGCCAGAGCGGGCGCCATCAGAAAACCGTGCCGGAACAGGCCATTGACGTGGATCCTGCCCTCACGCTCCAGCACGCGGGGCAGGTTGTCGGGAAAGGCGGGGCGGGCATCGGCGCCCAGTTCCAGCACCTCTGCCTCGCCAAAACCGGGGTCGAGCGCATAGGCCGCGCTGAGCAGTTCCACCACCGAGCGCAGCGTGGCGGGGCCGCGCGCCGCACTTTCGATCTGCGTGGCGCCCAGCATGAACACCCCGTCGCCGCGCGGCACGATATACAGCGGATGGCGCGGGTGCAGCAGCCGGACCGGGCAGGGCAGGGTCACGCCGGGCGCGCGCAGCACCGCCATTTCGCCGCGCACGCCGCGCAGGTCGGGCAGCAGGTCGCGCGCGGCAAGGCCCCGGCAGTCGACGGTCAGCCCCGGCGCGGGGGCCTCCGGCTGCACCGTCACGCCCTGCCGCGTGAGCCCGTCGCGCAGCGCCGACAGCGCCTGTCGCGGCGCCAGATGCGCCTCTGTCGGGAAGTGGAGCGCGCTGGCGTGACGGTCGGCCAGAACGGGGTCAAGCCCCGCCAGCCCGTCCCGGTCAAGCCGGACATGGCCGGAGGTGCGGCGGGCGAAGCGGTCCAGCTCCTGCCGGTCGCGCTGCAGCGTCACCACCAGCGAGCCCGCGCGGGTCACCTCTGCGCCCGCCTGCTGCCACCAGTCGGCGGCCTCCTGACCCTGCGCCACGATCTGCGGATCGGCGGATTCCCCTTCGCAGAAGGGCGCGAGCATGCCGCCCGCCCACCATGAACAGCCCTGCGGCCCCGGTCCGCCCGACGGATCGACCAGCTGCACCGCGATGCCATGGCGCAGCAGTTCGGTCGCGGTGCAGAGCCCGGCGACGCCCGCGCCCAGAATGGTGACGGTCATGGCCAGACCTCGTGGAAATGATGCACCGGACCATGGCCCGCCCCGATTTCCAGCCTGTCGGCGGCGCGGATCGCACCCTGCAGCCAGCCATGGGCGCGGGCCACCGCCTCGGGCAGGGCCACGCCCTTGGCCAGTTCGGCGGCAATGGCGGAGGCATAGGAACAGCCGGTGCCATGGGTGTTGCGGGTGGTCTGCCGCGGCGCGCTGAAGCTGTGGGTGCGCTGCGGCGTGACCAGCAGATCGGTGCAGGTGGTGCCGCTGGCATGGCCGCCCTTCATCAGCACCGCCGCCGCGCCAAGCGCCAGCAGCGCGTGGCCCTGCGCCTCGGCCTCGGGCAGGGAGCGGGCGGGGGCCGTGCCCAGAAGCCGCGCCGCTTCGGGCAGGTTGGGGGTCAGCAGCGCGGCGCGGGGCAGCAGATGCGTGCAGAGCGCCTGTTCGGCCTCGGGCGCCAGCAGCGCATCACCGGATTTGGCGACCATCACCGGATCCAGCACGACCGGCGCTGTGGCCTTGGCCAGCGCGCGGGCCACCGCCATGGTCACCTCGGCGCTGCCCAGCATGCCGATCTTGACCGCATCCGCGCCGATGTCGTCCAGAACCGACGCGATCTGCGCCGCGACCAGATCAGGCGGCAGCACCTGCACCGCCTGCACGCCCACGGTGTTCTGGGCGGTGATGGCGGTGAGGGCGGTGGTGGCATAGACGCCGTGCGCCGAGGCGGATTTCAGGTCGGCCTGTATGCCCGCCCCGCCGCCGCTGTCGGAGCCGGCCACGATCAGAAGTCTGGGGATTCCTCCCATGCGCGTCCTCCAAGCTTGGGGTGCCATGGAAAACGGGCGCATGCCGGGCCTGTGACGGCCGAAGATGTGGTCCCGTTCCCTACGCCGGCATTGCCCGGATCAGGTTCGACGGGTTGGCGGCTGCCTCTCAGCCCCTTGCAGGGCACCCCGACGGAATGGTTGAACGCTAAATCAGTTTGCAGCCGGGTGCAAGACGGCGGTTTTCAGATGCGCCCGGAGGCGGAGAGCATGATGGCGATGGGCCGCGTTGCGTTGATTTCCCCAAGCACGATGATCAGGCTGGCGGTGAGCGGCACCGCCAGAACCGCGCCGGGAATGCCCCAGAGCGCGCTCCAGAAGGCCAGCGCGAAAAGCACGACAAAGGGGCTGAGGTTGAAGGCACGGCCCATCATCCGCGGCTCCAGCACGCCGGCCACGAACATCTGCGCTGCGGTCAGCCCCAGCGCCAGCAGCGCCGCGGTGCCCAGATCGCCGAACTGGGCAAGGCCCAGCAGCACCGGAAAGATCACCGCCACCATCGAGCCGATATAGGGAATGTAGTTCAGGAACCCGATCAGGATGGCCCAGAACAGCGCAAATTCCAGCCCGAACGGCAACATGACCCCATAGGACAGCCCGGCGAGGATGACATTGACCACGGTCTTTACCGACAGGTATTCGCCCACCCGCGTGTTGATCCGCCGCAGCAGATCCAGCGTGCGCGCCCCCCGGTCCTGATCGCCAAGCGCCTGCGTCAGCTTGGCGGGCATCCGGGCACGCTCCGCCATGGAGAAAGAGGCATAGAGCACGACCAGAAACAGCATCCCGCCCAGCCCCTGCAGGGAGTAAAGCACCGGCGTCACGATCTGCTGCACGTTCAGCCGGTCGATGGTGGACTGGCGGATGGTTTCCCATGTCGGTTCGTTTTCGATCCCCATGATGCGGGCGGACTGGGTCACCAGCCCTTCGAGGTTGGATTCGTATTTCGGCAGGGCCTGCGCCACTTTGGTGAAGCTGTCGACGATATGGCTGAACAGCAGCAGCATGCCGATGGCGAAGAGAAACAGCACCAGCGCGCGGCGGGCGAATCCCGGCAGGCGCCCGAGAATCGGAATGGACTGCATGCGCTGGGCCGCCGCCGACAGGACATAGACCACGATCATGGCGATCAGGACCGGCAGCAGAACCGGCTTGCCGATGTGGAGAAGCCAGCCGATCATGATCGAGACCGCCACAAAGTAGGTAAAATCGCGTAGCTGGACATTCATGCGCTGCCAGTCTCCTTCCCCTCTTCCTGAGGGATGAAGGTGACCTTGCAACCGGCTGGTGGCAAGGGCGAGGCGACGGTTTCCGGTCATGGCCGGGGCAAGTGCCTGTCCAAAGGCAGCGCCGGGACTGGAAACTGGTGGAAACGACAGGTCAGGCGATGTTCAGCTCCTTCGCGATCATGGCGGCATGGGTGCGGTTGCGCGCCTCCAGCTTGCGGCTCAGCGTCTTGACGTGAAGCTTGATGGTCACCTCCTGCAGGTCGAGATCCCGCGCGATTTCCTTGTTCGATTTCCCCTCGCACAGACCGCGCAGCACTTCGCGTTCGCGTGAGGTCAGGTCCGCCCCCTTGCCCTTTGGCTCCTGCGTCATGAAGCGGTAGGGCGCGAAAATCTCTCCGCCAGCCATGACATGGGCGGCGCTGACGATGGTGCGGGCAGGCAGCGTTTTGGGAATGAACCCGGCGGCGCCGCTGCGGATCGCTGCCTCTGCAATATCGGGCGTAGCGGTGCCCGACAGCAGCGCCACGGGGCGCTGGCCGTTCGCTGCGCGCATCCGGTCCATGCCGGACAGGCCGCCCATGCCCGGCATGTTGTAGTCCAGCAGCACCAGATCGAACCCGTCCTGCTCCGCCACCTTCTGAAGCGCGTCGTCAAGGTCGGCGGCGGTTTCGACCTCCTCGATCCCTTCGGCGCGCAGGAAGGCCGCGAGCGTTTCGCGCACCAGGTCGTGATCGTCTGCAACCAGAATGCGCATGTGTCATGTCCTGTCATCGTCTTCCCGACCCTCTGTATGGCCCCCAGTCCTTACCTTTTGGTTTCCTTGCGTCAGAAAATCTGCCGATCAGGTCTTTGCGCTTTGGTAAGGCTTCTGGGCGACAAGGGGGCAGTCTTCGAGTCAGGAGCCCGCCCGCGATGCCCCCCATGCCAGCTGTCCGTCGCCGTCGCCGGTGCCGCGGGCGAATCCCAAGGCCATGAAGGTGCCGGGGCTCTGGGACCGGTCGCCGCCGCGCTGGCGCTGGGTGCTGCTGAGCGCACCCCTGATCGCGCTGTGCATCAGCGGTATCATGCTGCTAAGCCGCGATGCCGCCAAGGAAATCCAGTCTCTGGCCACAGCAAATTCCGACAGCACGCAATGGTCGCTGGCGCAGGTCGAGGTGGAATTCAACGGGCTGGAGATGGCGCTGGGGGTGGCGCGCAGCGCCCTGCCGCTGGAGGATCTGCGCCGCCGGTTCGACATTTTCTACAGCCGCTTTGCGACAGTGGCCGACGGTGCGGTCTATGCGCCGCTGGCCGCCGATCCGCGCGCGCAGCTGTCCTATGCCGCGATCAGGCGTTTTCTCGCGGAGAGCGTGCCGCTGATGGATGGGCTCGACTCCGGTCTGGTCGCGGCGCTGCCGGAGCTTCGCCGAAAGGTCAGTGCGCTGCGCCCCGAGGTGCGGCAGATCTCGCTGACCGGGGTGCGGGTGTTTTCCGAACGGGCCGATGCGCAGCGACACAAGGTGATGCGGACGCTGATTCGCGTCACGCTGCTGGCCGCGGCCTTGGTTCTGGCTCTGGCGCTGGGCGTCGCGGCCTTGCTGCGGCTGATGTATGTGGCGCGGGACGAGGCACGCCACCGTCAGATGGCGAATCACCGGCTGGCGGCGGTGGTCTCCACCTCGCTGGACGGGATCGTGGTGACCAACGGGGCCGGTCGCATCCTCGATTTCAACGGCGCGGCCGAGACGCTGTTCCGCCTATCTCGCGCCCGCGTTCTGGGTGAGCGGGCCTCGCAGCTGCTGTTTCCTCCGGACTGCGCCGAATCGGCAGAGGCGGGGCTCGCCGCCTTGGCGGGCCGGGGCCGCGTGCGCGGCGAAGCGCTGCGCGCAGATGGCACGCGGTTTCCGGTGGAACTGTCCGTGACCCTGTCCGAACGGCATGGCAACGTGCTGCGGGTGATCTATCTGCGGGACATCGTGGCGCAACTGGCTGCCGAGGAGGAACTGGTGGTGGCGCGCGACCGCGCCGTTGCCGGCGAAAAGGCCAAGGCGAGTTTTCTTGCCGTCATGAGCCATGAAATGCGCACGCCGCTCAATGGCATGATCGGTGCGCTGGAACTTCTGGCCACCACCGATCTGGGCCCCGACCAGCAGGAATATCTGAGCATTCTGCGCCGCTCTGGCGACATGTTGCTGAGCCATGTCAATGATGTGCTGGATCTGTCCCGGCTGGAACATGGGCGGTTTTCCTTCGCGCAGGAGCCGTATGTGCCCGGGGCTCTGGCGGCGGAGGTGGTGGATGCGCTGCGCGCGGCCGCCGCGGCGCGAGGCAATGCTCTGGCGCTGAAGCTCACCGATCCCGCTCTGGCCGAAGAGAGTGTTCTGGGCGACGCCCAGCGGCTGCGGCAGGCGCTGGTGAATCTTGTCGGAAACGCGGTCAAATTTACCGAAAACGGCGAGATCCGCGTCGATGTCGCACGCCGCGGCGAAGATCTGGAGCTGCAGGTCAGCGACACGGGGATCGGTATACCCCCTGACCAGCTTCACCGGATTTTCGAAGATTTTGTCACGCTGGACAGTTCTTACATGCGGGCCGCAGAGGGAACGGGACTTGGGCTTGGCATCGTGCGGCGGCTGGTCGAAGGCATGGGCGGACAGGTTCTGGTCGACAGCATGCCGGGGCAGGGCACCACCTTCACGCTGCGTCTGCCCGCGCCGCCTGCGCCCGCCGCGGCCCTGCGCCCGCCGGTGCCTGCTTCGCCGCCGCCGCTGCGACCGTGCCGGATCCTGCTGGTGGAGGATAATCCCGTGAACCGGCTGGTCGCGACGGCGATGTTGCGCAAGATGGGCCATAAGGTGACAGAGGCGGAGGATGGCGCCAGCGGCCTGCATCTGGCTGAAGCACGACAACATGACCTGATCCTTATGGATATCAGCATGCCCGGACTCGACGGCATCGAGACGACGCGCCGGATTCGCGCAGGGCAGGGGCCCAATGCCGCAACCCCCATCATCGCGCTGACCGCGCATGCCCTCCCGCAGGACATGGCGCGATTTCAGGCTGCGGGCATGACGCATACCTTGACCAAGCCGATCACATGGAAGGCGCTTGCCGCCATACTGGCCGAGGTCGAGCCGCTGGCCTCTGCCGTGGATGCCGATCAGGCGGAGGATCAGGTCATCGACATTGCCGTGCTGCAGGCCGCACAGGAGGCGCTCGGGCCAAAGGCCTTCCGTGACCTGCGCAGCCGGTTCCTGCAGGAGACCGAAGCCGCGCTCGCGGATTTGGCCGAGATGCTGTCACGGGGTCTTGCCCCCGACCGCTACGCAGCACTGGTGCATCGCATGTCGGGCTCTGCCGCTGTCTTCGGGGCCAGCGCACTGCATGCCGCCCTGCGTAGGCAGGAGGATCTGGCCCGCGCAGGACAGCCGCCCGCGCCCGACGCATTGGATCGGCTCCTGCCAGTCTGGCAGGTGACCCGGCGCGCGCTGCAGCACATCTCGCACCCGGGCATCCCGGCGCACCGGGACAGTTTTGCGGACAATGGCGAGAATCTGGAGCCAGAACCCGAGGCTGGGCAGCTGCCCCCTTTCGCGATGGTCGCAAACAACGAGGCCGCTCGTGGCCAGAGCCTGCGCGGCCTTGGGCATCCTCCTCAGCCCGGCGACCCTCCGTGAGCCCCGCTGCGCGGCAGAACTGGTGGCGAGCGGTCTTGGCACACTGGAGCCTGATCTCGCCTTCCTCGCGCCGATGCAGCTGGCCCAGCTCTTCGGCACCAGTCGCAGGCGGCAGGTCTGCCCTCGGGGTGACAACCATCATGGCCTCAGCCAGCGCGTCCTCCCGCTCCTGTTCTGAGCCGGTCACCCCTGACCGGGCCGCGCCGCGTTCTCGCTTAGCCTCGCGGCAGTGGGGTTCAGCACAAGCGCGGCGCGCCAGACAAAAAACTGAAATTTATGGGGGAATTTCTCGAACGCCCGCAGGCTAAGCTGCCCCCGCAGACCGCTCCGGGCCACGCTATCCTAGCCAAAGCGTAGCCCCTCGCGCGATGCCGCCAAACCAGTCGCACCCGCCCGCGCCACGACGGGCACAGGCGGGCCATGTTGCTCAAGACCCTGTGTCGCATGATGCCGCCGTTCGAACAGGAACAGGCGTCAGGGCGTGGCGTCCGTGCTGCCTGAGTTCGGATTTTCCGAGTCCTAAGCCGGAACTCTCAGGCCGCCCCGTCGAGCCCCGCTTCCGCGGCGATCTGGGCGCGGGATTTCCGGGCCCGTTCCGTGGCGGATTTCAGCTGCCCGCAGGCCGCCATGATGTCCTCGCCCCGCGGCGTGCGGATCGGAGACGCGTAGCCCGCCTTGTAGATGATGTCGGCAAAGGCTTCGATCCGCGCCCAGTCCGACCGCTGATAGGGCGCGTCGGGCCATTCGTTGAAGGGGATGAGGTTGATCTTGGCCGGAATGCCCGCGATCAGCTTCACCAGCCGCCGCGCATCGGCATCGCTGTCATTCACATCCTTCAGCATGACATATTCGAAGGTGATGCGTTCGGAATTGGACAGCCGCGGATAGTCGCGCAGCGTTGCCAGCAGCGTTTCGATGTTCCAGCGCTTGTTGATCGGCACCAGCACGTTGCGCACCTCATCGGTGGTGGCGTGAAAGCTGACCGCCAGAAGGCAGCCGATCTCTTCGGCGCAGCGCGCGATCTCGGGCACCACGCCCGAGGTCGACAGCGTGATGCGGCGGCGGCTGAGCGCGATGCCCTCGCCATCCATCACGATCTTCATCGCGTCGCGCACATGCTCGAAATTGTAAAGCGGCTCGCCCATGCCCATCAGCACCACGTTGGACAGAAGCCGGGTCTCGTCCCGCGCCGTGCCGGGTTCGGGCCATTCGCCCAGATCGTCCCGCGCCAGCATGATCTGGCCGACGATTTCACCCGCCGTCAGGTTGCGCACCAGTTTCTGCGTGCCGGTATGGCAGAAGGTGCAGGTCAGCGTGCAGCCCACCTGAGAGGAGACGCAGAGCGTGCCGCGCCCCTCCTCGGGAATATAGACCACCTCGACCTCGTGCCCGCCCGCGATGCGCACCAGATATTTGCGCGTGCCATCCGCAGAGACCTGCTTGGACACGATCTCCGGCAGCTCGATCACGAAGCGCTCCGCCAGCAGCGCGCGATAGTCCTTGGCCAGATTGGTCATGGCGGCAAAATCGCGCACGCCCCAGTGATACAGCCACTGCCAGATCTGGTTGACCCGCATCTTCGCCTGTTTTTCCGGAGTGCCGGCCTCGATCAGCGCAGCGCGCAGCGCGTCGCGGGTGAGCCCGATCAGGTTCACCTTGCCGCTTTCGGGCAGCTTGCGGGGGATCGTCAGCACGTCCTGGGTGATGGGTGCAGTCGTGGTCATCACGTCATCCTCGGAAAAGAAGCCAACCCCATACAGGATTCGCCCCAAAAGCACAAAGGGAACGCGCAGCCGCGTCCCCCCTTCCTTCTCTCCGTCGCAGGGCAGGGCAGTGGCGCCCCGCCAACCTCAGCCAGAGCAGCGCTTCTGCGCGTCTTCCACCGCTGCGGTGAAACCCAGCAGCGAGAAAGTGTCCTTGGTGATGGTGCCGCGGCTGGACCGGGCGGTCAGCACCGCATCCGCGCCCCGCTTCATCGCGGCCACCACCTGCGCATCCTCCTGCGGCGTCGCGGGCCAGGCCCAGTCGCCATCGGTGGCGAGGGCAAAGGTGGAGTCGCCCACGGCCATCTCCACGGTGGAGCCCGGCGCAAACGGATAGCCGCCGGTAAAGGTCACCTGCCCGGTCACCCCGGCTTCGGGACGGTAGAACACCATCAGCAGGATGTCGCCGCGCGACACCGCCTTGGGCTGACCCGATTCGTCCGTGTTCAGACTTTCCTTATAGGTGGTCACCGCCCAGCATTCGCGCGGGCTGTTGCCTTCGAACACCGACCAGTCGGTGATGGCATTCACACGGTTCGTGCTTTCCTCCTGCGCCGACGCGACCGTCATGCTCAGCGCCAGAAGGACGCTTCCCAGACTTCCCCCGAGAATTGACTTCATACCTGCAGCCTCCAGCCGTCCTTGCCCCATGTTCCGCCCTGCCTGCCCTGCCTGTCCCGGTGGGTCGTGCGGCGCAACCATTTTATGCTCGACGGCGGGACAATAGCCTGAAACACACGAAACGAAAAAGCCCCGTTGGCGGAATATCGCTCGTTTGTGAGGTGAGACCATGACCATCCTTCCCGCGCCCATGGCCGAAATCCACCGTGGCCCTCTGGCCGAAAGCCTGCATTCCGGTCATGCGGTGATCTGTGACGCCAGCGGCCAGATCGTGGAATGCTGGGGCGACCCGCAGGCGATGATCCTGCCGCGCAGTTCCGCCAAGATGATTCAGGCGCTGCCGCTGGTGGCTTCCGGTGCCGCCGCCGCGTGGCATCTGATGCCGCCGCAGCTGGCGCTGGCCTGTGCCTCGCATGAGGGGGCGCCGCTGCATGTGGCCGCCGTCAACGCGTGGCTGGAGGATCTGGGGCTGGGCGACGACGATCTGCGCTGCGGCCCGCAGCCCACCCGCGACGCGGCGCTGAAGCGGCAGATGATCCTCGATGGCAGCGCGCCCTGTCAGGTGCACAACAACTGCTCGGGCAAACATACGGGTTTCCTGACGCTGACGGCGCATCTGGGCGCGGGCCCCGATTATGTGGAGCCTGACCACCCGGTGCAGCTTGCCGTCCGCGACGCCTTCGAGGAGGTGACCGCCGAACACAGCCCCGGCTTCGGCATCGATGGCTGTTCGGCGCCGAATTTTGCGACCACGATGCATGGCATGGCTCGCGCCATGGCGTGGTTTGCCAGCGCGCATCAGCGACCGGACGCGCTGAGCCGGGCGGGCGCGCAGCTGGTGGAGGCGATGTACAGCTATCCCGATCTTGTCGCCGGCGAGGGACGCGCCTGCACCCTACTGATGCGCGCGGTCACCGAACCCGTTGCCATCAAGACCGGCGCCGAGGGGTTTTTCGTGGCGATGCTGCCGCAGCGCGGCCTTGGCATCGCGCTGAAGATCGTCGATGGCGCCACCCGCGCCTCGGAATGCGCGATTGCGGCGCTGCTGGTGCGGCTTGGCGTGGCCGACCCCGCCCATCCCGACGTGAAGCGCTTTCTCAACCCCGAGATCCGCAACTTCCGCGGCCTGCTCGCCGGAGAGATTCGTCCCGCGCCCGGCCTGCTGCCCGAGGCCTGATCCGCCCCTTCTTCTTGGCGGAAATATCCCGGGGAGCGCGAGGGGCAGAGCCCCTCGTCTCTTCGCGTGTTGCAGCGCGGCGGCGCCGGGTCAGGCGGCAAATTCCGCCCGGGAATAGCCCTGCAGGAACAGCAGCGCGGTCAGATCGCCGTGATTCACCCGCAGCGCGCAGCGTTCCTGCACCGAAGGCTTGGCATGCAGGGCCACGCCCATCCCGGCGCGGTCCAGCATGCCCAGATCATTGGCGCCGTCGCCCACCGCGATCACGTCGCTTTCGGCGATTCCCAGCCGGGCGGTGATCTCCTCCAGCGCCGTCACCTTGGCCTCGCGGCCAAGGATCGGCCGCGCCACCTCGCCGGTCAGATGTCCCGCTTCGGCCAGCAGCGTGTTGGCGCGATGCTCGGCAAAGCCGATCCGGGCCGCCACCTGTTCGGTAAAGGCGGTGAACCCGCCCGACACCAGCGCCGCATGGCCGCCCGCGCGGGTCATCGTCGCCACCAGCGTGCGCCCGCCCGGCATCGGCGTGATGCGCTCCGCCAGCACCTTGGCGATCACCGTCTCCGGCAGGCCCTTCAGCAGCGCCACCCGTTCGGTCAGCGCGCCTTCGAAATCCAGCTCTCCATTCATGGCGCGGGCGGTGATGGCCTTCACATGCGGGCCCACGCCCGCTTCCTCGGCCAGTTCGTCGATGCATTCCTGCTCGATCATCGTGCTGTCCATGTCGGCCAGCAGCATGGCCTTGCGGCGTCCCTCGGCGGGCAGCAGGTTCAGATCGACCTGATCCGCGATATCCGCGCGCACCGCGTCAAAATTCGACGGCGCGGCGAGCAGGGCGAATTCCGCCGCCTCGCCTTCGGACAGCCAGACCACCACGCCGCCGCCCCAGGCGTTGCGCAGGCTGTCCACCAGCGCCGCGTCCAGCGCGCCGGGTTTTGCGATAAGCGAGACAATGTCCATGCGGAGCCTCCTGCAGATGACGCCGCGCTTCTGGCACGGCCCGCGCGCCGTTTCCAGCCCGGAACATGCCGCAGCCGTGGTTGCGTTGGACGCCGAACCGCTTCACAACTCGGACGAAATTCATTTCAAGGAGATGTTCCCATGCGGACACGTGCAGCCGTAGCCCTTGCAGCGGGTCAGCCGCTGGAGATCATGGAGGTTGAGCTTGACGGCCCGAAGGCGGGCGAGGTTCTGGTGGAGATCAAGGCCACGGGCCTGTGCCACACCGACGAGTTCACCCGCTCTGGCGCGGATCCGGAAGGGATTTTCCCGTGCATTCTGGGGCATGAGGGCGCGGGCGTGGTGGTCGAGGTCGGCGAGGGCGTGACCACGCTGAAGCCGGGCGACCATGTGATCCCGCTGTACACGCCGGAATGCCGCCAGTGCCCGTCCTGCCTGTCGGGCAAGACCAACCTCTGCACCGCGATCCGCAACACCCAAGGTCAGGGCCTGATGCCCGACGGCACCACCCGGTTCCGGATGCTGGATGGGACACCTATTCATCATTACATGGGCTGCTCCACGTTTGCCAATCACACGGTGATGCCCGAAATCGCGCTGGCCAAGGTCCGCGACGACGCGCCGTTCGACAAGATCTGCTATATCGGCTGCGGCGTGACCACCGGCATCGGGGCGGTGATTAACACGGCAGGTGTTGAGATTGGGTCAACGGCGGCGGTGT
>NZ_FNEJ01000068.1 GCF_900100085.1 Salipiger marinus | reverse complement strand
CGAAGGCGCCCGCAGGGCCATCAGGAGGGAGGTATACTCGAGGGCGGCCAAGCTCGTATCATCCGGCAAGAGCCGCAGGACGGCCTCGCGCTCCGGCGCGTCCGAAACGTTGTAGAGCTCGCAGAGCAGGACGAGCATGATGATGCGATCAATGGGTGCGAGGCGTTCCGGGTCCGGCAGGATGCGCTGGAGAGGTTCAGACAGCTCCAACCCGTCGGGTAGCAAGATCAAAATGGGGGCCGGCAAGGGTAGCGCTTCGCTGATGCGATTTTCAAAGGCGGCCTGCATCGCCTTGGAAATTTCCCCTGTGTATTGGGTGTCAGGCTTGCAGAGCTGGAGGACCGGTCCGCTCGGACGGTGCGGACTGCGCGTGTAGACCTGCACGTTCGAAGGCACCACGCCATGTTTCAGAAGATACTCGATGAGGGTCAGCTCGCGCGGCTTGATGCCGGCCCACATGGTTACGCCCCCAGGGCGCAGAACCCGATCCTGAAAGCTTTCCTCGGGTCCGAAGCTGGCGGCCATGCGAATGAGCATGAGGAGGCGGCCAGAGTGGGTGGTTATGATGCTGCGTTCCGTCCGGGAAGACCGCGTGCCGCCGCTGTCGCCATCCCAGACCTCGACCGGGGCGACGGCTTCACTGTCGACGCTTTCACTCAGGCGTCGGATCAGGGTGACGGCATATGGCAGCCAAGCGGGAGGATAGTCATCGGGGGGAAGGGTATTGATCATATTGCGCTCCTTGAGACGGGCGCGCCCTACTCGGTACGGCCACCGGGCACAACCCCCAAAAATGATCTCAAGTCATTGAATTATAAGGTTTTATTTTCGCAAATCCAAAGGTGCGGGGGGGGGAAGGATCGTATTGTTCGGACGTGATGCCGTAAGGCTCTTTGTTTCATTGGCGCAGCCGTGCCGTCGACCGAGACTGGCTTTATGACAAGAAGAACAGGAAGAAGGATTTTCGCATTCTGGCGCAACGACCATGACCTGGCCTCACCTAGCGCCACATCCTCGCGGCGATGTCTTTCTCCTCTTTCCCGACGGCATCGGCGTAGATCGCCGTTGTGCTGAGCTGGGCATGGCCGAGCCAGCGCTGCAGCATGTGCAGCGGCACGCCCTGGACGGTCGCATGCACGCCAAAGCCGTGACGCAAGCCCTTTGGGCTGCGGTGCGGCGCATCGGGAACACCCGCCTCGATCATGACGCCCTTCACGATCTGCCAGACCCGCACCCGGCCGAGGTTCCAGATCGGCTGCGCCGCTTTCTTCCGCGAGCGCTGCGCCTCGCGAATGCCATGCGCGGTGTTGAGCGTGTCGAGGAATTCCGCCGGCACCGGGACGGATCGGAAGATCACCTTCTGCCGCCCGGACGCATCCTTGCGCTTCTTCAGCGACCGGAGCGTGATGCTGCCGCCCGAGAGGTCGATGCGGGCCGGGGTGATCTCCAGAAGCTCGGACGGCCGGCAGCCGGTCCAGTGCAGCATCTCGCAAAGCGTGCGGTCCCGCGCGGGCTGGCGCCGGGCCGCGGTCAGGAAGGCGGCGCGCTCCTCGGCGTTCAGATAGAGCCGGTTTCCGGCGGGATCATGCAGGCGCATTTCGGACATGGTGATCAGATTGCCCGAATTCTGTTTACCCGGGAAGCGGGAAAGCCGCCGCGGCGCCCGGGGGCGGGGGCCCGGGGCGGCTGCGGAGTGAACACTCTTGCCAATAGTGTTCAATCAGGCGTGCTGCCAGAAGTGATAGGCTGAAGGTGCAAGTGCCCGGCACCCGGTGTCGGCAGAGAGAATCGCGCTGACCACCGCGTACTCCAAAATGTCGCAATCCATGTCGCACATTCCTAATAAATGGTGGTATAAGGCTAGTTTTATCCGACTATTAGCAAGTTCGCGCCAATTAATGTCAAATTTTTATATAAATTTTTGTCGCCATTAATTAATGAGCCAACACATGCAAAGGAAGCACCGATGGCGTTCAAGGCAGCTCTCTTCACGAAACGTTTCAAGGCAGAGAACCAGTCCCTCAGTAAATTCGCGGCCGTATGGCACGGTGATCTGCAACCTCGAGAGGCGGCAGATCATCGACCTGCTGCCGGATAGGGAGCCAACGACTGTCGAGGCATGGCTGCGGAGGCAGCCTCAGATCGAGGTGGTCGCCCGTGACCGGAACGGCGGCTACGGTGGCGCGATCACGCGCGTCTTGCCTCGGGCGGTCCAGGTCGCGGATCGCTGGCACCTCCTCGAGAACGTCAGTGCGGCGTTTCTGGCAGCGGTGCGACGCCAGATGCTGACAGTCCGCCGCCCTGTTGGGGTGACGGAACTTGATCCCGCCCTGCTCACCGCGGCGGAGCGCCTGCAATACGAGGGCTTCCAGCGCCGACAACAGACGAACGAGACCGTGCGGCACATGGCGAGTGAAGGTGTTCCGATCACCCGCCGGAAACGCGATCATCATGGATCCAGCACGGCCAGCAGCACCGCCAAGTGCGACGGGGCTCCTCGTCGATCTCGGGCTTTTTGCGACCCCCGCGCTCGAATACGCCCGACGCGCCTTCCAGCAAAGCTCGCTTCCATTGATGGATCATCGTCGGATGCACCCCGAACCGGCTGGCCAGTTCGGCCGCCGTCTCTTTCACCCTTCAGGGCTTCCAGCGCGACCTTCGCCTTGAACTCAGGCGCGTGCGGCTTCCGATTCGACATCACTGATCTCCTTCTCGTAGAAGATCAGCAGACTGCAAATCGTAACTTATGTCAGTTTCCGAATTTCGGGGGCTCAGTGAGGCGCAGATGTGGAGTTATCCTTTGAGAGTTTTGCCCCACGGGCGCGCCGAAGGAGTAGCGAGTACACTATTCAGAGTGCCTCCAAAGCAGGTAGAGCGTGAGGATCATCGCTCCAGGAACACTGAAATAAACTAGGAAAACAAAAAATAACGGTGCGCCAGCAGCCCACAGAATAGTGCCGGCAACTATTCCTATGAACCCAAACAAGCAGGCTATCGCAAATCCGCGACCTGCAGAAAGTGCTCCAGATTCTTCATCGTACTTTGGCATAAATCTTCACCTGTGCTTAGGCATCCATGGTACAGTACTATACAGACATATTGGCGGAAACCCATTCTGTTTGTCACGCCTGAAGCGTATCCGAGAACGTGCGATGAAGTACCAGGGCACGCCGGTCTCCTCGCCTCAGGCCAGCATCGTTCGAGCTGAACTCAGTGCCATGGTCGCTGACGATAAGGCGTGGCTTGCCGCACCGGGCGATCAGCGCCGTCAGCTCCGGAGCGACAGGCCGACCAGAGATCGAGGTGTCGACCACGGCGGCGAGGCATTCCTTCGTCACGTCGTCGACCATGTTGAAGATCCGGAAGCGACTACCCTGGGAAAACTGGTCATGGACGAAATCGACCGACCAGCGCGTTCGGCGTGGCTACCGTTAGCAGCGGCGCCCGCGTCCCGGTCGCCTTCTTCCGCCCCCGTCGCTTGCGCACCGACAGGCCCTCTTCACGGTAAAGCCGCTGGGTTTTCTTGCGATTCACGGCATGTCCCTCCCGTCTTAGCAACACATGCAGCCGCCGGTAGCCCGCGCAGGGATTCAAAATAGGCGATGCGCTGGTGCAGCTGGGTCTTCCGGGTCATGCAAAATCCCCCGTCCCGTGTCGCGCAGACCGGAAA
>NZ_FNEJ01000028.1 GCF_900100085.1 Salipiger marinus | reverse complement strand
TCTTGATCTGTGCAAGGTCTACATCCGCTCCGGGGCGGGCGGTAACGGCTCCATCTCCTTCCGCCGCGAGAAGTTCATCGAATTCGGCGGCCCCGATGGCGGCGATGGCGGGCGCGGCGGCGATGTCTGGGCCGAAGCGGTGGACGGGCTGAACACGCTCATCGATTTCCGTTACCAGCAGCATTTCTTCGCCAATAACGGCCAGGGCGGCGGCGGACGCCAGCGCACCGGGGCCGATGGCGACGACATCGTGCTGCGCGTGCCGGTCGGCACCGAGATTCTGGACGAAGACGAGGAAACCGTGGTCGCCGACATGACCGAACTGGGCCAGCGCGTGCTGCTGGCGCGGGGCGGCAATGGCGGCTGGGGCAACCTGCATTTCAAGACCTCCAGCAATCAGGCGCCGCGCCGGGCCAATCCGGGCCAGCCCGCCATCGAACGCACGCTGTGGCTGCGGCTGAAGCTGATCGCCGATGTGGGCCTGCTGGGCCTGCCCAATGCGGGCAAATCGACCTTTCTTGCCGCCACCTCCAACGCGCGGCCCAAGATCGCGGATTATCCCTTTACCACGCTGCACCCGAATCTGGGCGTGGTCGGGGTCGATGGCCGCGAATTCGTCGTGGCCGACATTCCCGGCCTCATCGAGGGCGCGCATGAGGGCCGGGGGCTGGGCGACCTGTTTCTGGGCCATGTGGAACGCTGCGCGGTGCTGCTGCATCTGGTGGACGGCACCTCCGGCTCGCTGCTGGAAGACTGGCAGACCATCATCAACGAGATCGAAGCCTATGGCGGCGGGCTGGCCGACAAGCCGCGCGTCACCGTGCTCAACAAGATCGACACGATGGATGACGAGGAACGCGCCTTCCTGCAGGACGAGCTGGAGGCCAAGGTCGGCGGCCCGGTGCTGCTGATGTCGGGCGCCAGCGGCGAAAACACCACCGAGGTGCTGCGCGCCCTGCGCGCCCATATCGACGAAAACCGCCTGCGCGACGCGCCCGAGGATGACGAGACATGGCGACCCTGAGCGCGGCCCGCCGCCTTGTGGTAAAAATCGGCTCGGCGCTGCTGGTGGACAAGACCACCGGCGCGCTGCGCCGCGACTGGCTGGCGTCGATTGCCGCCGATGTGGCGCGGATCAAGGCGCGCGGCACCGATGTGGTGCTGGTGTCGTCGGGCTCTATCGCGCTGGGGCGCGGCGTGCTGCGCCTGCCGCCGGTGACCCTGCCGCTGGAGCAGAGTCAGGCCGCCGCCGCCGTGGGCCAGATCCGGCTGGCCCGCGCGTGGGAAGAGGTGCTGGCGCCGCATGGCATCACCACCGCGCAGGTGCTGGTCACGCTGGAGGATTCCGCCGACCGCCGCCGCTATCTCAATTCCCGGGCCACGATGGAAACCCTGCTGGGCTTCGGCGTGGTGCCGATCGTCAACGAGAATGACACCGTGGCCACGGATGAAATCCGCTATGGCGACAATGACCGGCTGGCGGCTCAGGTCGCGGTGACGGTGGGGGCGGACCAGCTGATCCTGCTGTCGGATGTGGACGGGTTCTACACCGCCAACCCCGCGCAGGATCCGACCGCCCGCCGCTTCGACGTGATCGACAGCATCACGCCAGAGATCGAGGCGATGGCGGGCGATGCCGGGTCGGGCCTGTCCAAGGGCGGGATGAAGACCAAGCTGATGGCCGCCAAGACCGCAACGCTGGCAGGCTGCGCCATGGCCATCACCGAAGGTTCGGCGCTGTTTCCGCTGACCGCGCTGGAAGACGGCGCCAATGCCACATGGTTCACCCCGCAGCTCGATCCGCAGGCGGCGCGCAAGCGCTGGATCGCCGCGATGAAACCCTGCGGCACGCTGACCGTGGATGCGGGGGCGGCGGCGGCGCTGGCGCAGGGCCGGTCGCTGCTGCCGGTGGGCGTGACGCGCAGCGACGGCGCCTTTGGCCGGGGCGATCCGGTGGTGATCCGCGACGCGCAAGGCCGCACGCTGGGTCAGGGGCTGAGCCGCTACACCGCAGAAGAAGCGCAGGCGATCCTTGGCCACCACTCTTCGGAGATCGAGGCGGTGCTGGGCTATCCCGGTCGCGCCGTGCTGATCCATCGCGACGACATGGCCCTGTAATCCGCGCGCCCAAGGGGGTATAGGGGGGATCCCGAAACCCTGACCATGGGCAAAGCGATGAAAGACCTGACAGACATTCCCGCCATCATGACCGATCTGGGCACCCGCGCCCGCGCGGCTGCGGCTGTTCTGGCCTTTGCCCCGCCAGAGGCGAAGGCTGCGGCGCTGGAGGCGGCGGCAGAGGCCGTCTGGACCCGCCGCGCCGAAATCCTTGAGGCCAATGCCAAGGATCTGGAGTTTGGCCGCGACAAGGGTCTGAGCGAGGCGATGATGGACCGCCTGCTGCTGACCGAGGACCGGCTGCGTGGCGTGGCCGAGGGCCTGCGCGCCATCGCCGCCCAGCCCGATCCGGTGGGCGAGGTGCTGGCGGAATGGGACCGGCCCAACGGGCTGCATATCCGCCGCGTGCGCACGCCGCTGGGGGTGGTGGGGGTGATCTACGAATCGCGCCCCAACGTCACCGCCGATGCGGGCGCGCTGTGCCTGAAATCCGGCAATGCGGTGATTCTGCGCGGCGGATCGGAAAGCCATCACAGCTCCACCGCGCTGCATGCCTGTCTGGTCGACGGGCTGCGCGCCGCCGGTCTGCCCGAAGATGCGATCCAGCTGGTGCCGACGCGCGACCGCGCGGCGGTGTCCGAACTGCTGAGCATGACCGACTATGTCGATGTGATCGTGCCGCGCGGCGGCAAGGGGCTGGTGGGGCTGGTGCAGCGCGAGGCGCGGGTGCCGGTCTTTGCCCATCTCGAAGGCATCGTGCATGTCTATATCGACAAGGAGGCCGATCCGGTCACCGCGCTCAAGGTGGTGAAAAACGCCAAGACCCGGCGCACCGGCATCTGCGGCGCCGCCGAATGCCTGCTGATCCATGCCGAGGTGGTGGACACCATCGGGCAGGGCGTGATTCGCGCGTTGCTCGAATCCGGGGTGGAGGTGCGGGCCGATGCGGCGCTGCAGGCCATCCCGGGCACCGTGCCCGCCACGTCCGAGGACTGGGGCCGCGAATATCTGGACAGCATCATCGCGGCGCGGGTGGTGGCGGACGAGGACGAGGCCATCGCCCATATCCGCCGCTACGGCTCGCAGCATACCGACTGCATCCTGTCGCAGGACGAGGCGGCGATCGACCGCTTTGTCGAGCGGGTGGACAGCGCCATCGTGATGATCAACTCCTCCACCCAGTTCGCCGATGGCGGCGAATTCGGCATGGGGGCGGAAATCGGCATCGCCACCGGCAAGATGCATGCGCGCGGCCCGGTGGGCGCCGAGCAGCTGACCAGCTTCAAATATGTGGTGCGCTCTGACGGGGCGACCCGCGCCTGACCGGGCTCAGCGGATCAGCAGGGTCACCGCGCCCGGCTGGTCCGCCACCTCCAGCTGCCGTCCCGCCACGGCGGCAAGCATGGACAGGCAGGCGAACTGCACCCGCGCGGGCGTGATGACCTGCGCCAGCGCGGTGGTCGACAGCTGCGCCCAGACATCCGGCTCAAGCTGCAGGCGCGGACCTGCGGCGCTCAGCCGCCATGTCGTGCCGTCGGTGCTGATGGTGATGGTGCCGCCCTGCGGCAGCGCGCTTTCACAGCAGAGCCAGCCCAGAAGCACCAGCTGCACGGTCGGGCGCGGCGTATCGTCGGCGGGCTGCCAGTCCGGCATGATCCGCCCGCCCCGGCAGTATTCCGCCAGAAGCTTGGTGATCTCGCGCCGCCCGATCATCTGTTCCCCCTTGGCGCTGCCGAAAGCGATGCGGAAAAAGGCGATCCGCGCCGCCGCAGAGGCGCAGCTGTCCTCGATCAGGGTCATTTCTTCGGACCCGCCGCCCGCGCCGGACAGCGCCACCAGTTCCAGCCCGTTGCGGATGGCACCAATCGGGCTGACCAGATCATGGCACAGGCGCGACCCTACCAGAGTGGCCAGCTTGGCACTATCATCGAACATCTCCGCTTTCCTCTTACAGATCGGGACGCCGCTATGGACGAACTCAACGCATTTCTTGAACCCGGCATGCTGGTCCAGCATCCGGACCAGCCGGAGTGGGGGGTGGGGCAGGTGCAATCCAATATCTCAGGCCGTATCACCGTCAACTTCCGCGAACAGGGCAAGGTGGTGCTGGATGGCCGCCGTGTCGCGCTGGTGCCGATTTTTGAAGCCTAGCCTGCGGCGCAATGCTTTACGAATGATTAATCCCGGCCCCGCACCCGACATCTGCCGGACCGAAAGCGGTTTTCCTTTGCGCCGTGCCGGATTAGAACCGCGTCGAGCGTGAAGGGGAGCGCGATGGCTCTGGACGACCGGGAACTGACTGTGCGGCTGGCCCGCGACGCGGAAGACATCGCCGCGGCGCAGCGCCTGCGCTACGAGGTCTTTGTCGAGGAACTGGGCGGCGGCGGCACGCTGGTCGATCACGAAAACCGGCTGGAATGCGACCGCTTCGATCCGTTCTTCGATCACCTGATCCTGACCGATGGCCGCCGCGACAATGCCGTGGTGGGGGTCTACCGGCTGCTGCGCGACGATCAGGCCGCCGAGGCCGGGCAGTTCTATTCCGAGGATGAATATGATCTGGCGCCGCTGCGCGCCACCGGGCGGCGCCTGCTGGAACTGGGGCGGTCCTGCCTGCATCCCGATTACCGCGGCGGCTCCGGCGTGATGCGGCTGTGGCAGGGGCTGGCGGGCTATGTCGCCGAGCACAAGATCGAGATCCTGTTTGGCACGGCGTCGTTTCACGGCACCGATGTGCAGGCGCTGGCGCATCCGCTGTCGCTGCTGCGCGCCCGGCATCTGGCGCCCGAGGATCTGCGTGTGCGCTCGCGCGCCTATCAGCCGATGGATCTGCTGCCCGAGGCCGAGATCGACCGCCGCCGCGCCATGCTGGAGACGCCCGCGCTGATCAAGGGCTATCTGCGGCTGGGGGGCGTGGTGGGGGATGGCGCCTTTGTCGACCATGCCTTCAACACCACCGATGTCTGTCTGCTGATGGACACCGCGCGGCTGAATGCACAGGTCGCGGGGCTGTATACACGGGGCCGGGGATGAGCAGTCCGACATGGTTCGGACCGGATCCCGCGCCGGATCCCGTTCCTCTGCGCGCGGCGGGCTGGATCCGGGCGGGGCTGCGCGGCACGCTGCTGCTGCTGGTGCTGCTGGCGGGGCTTCTGGTGAAGCTGCCGCTGCGCGGGCTGGAATGGCTGATCTGGCGGCGCCGCAGGCCCTTTTCGCCAAGGGTGTCGCAGGCGATCTGCCGCATGGGGCTGAGGGCGCTGGGGATCAGGCTGCAGATGCGCGGACGACCGCTGCGCGGGCCGGGGGCGATGGTGGCCAATCACGGCTCGTGGCTGGACATCCTTGCGCTGAACGCGAGATGCAGCGTGTGTTTTGTCGCCAAATCCGAGGTGCGCGACTGGCCCGGCATCGGCGCGCTGGCGCGGCTGGCGGGCACGCTGTTCATCGCGCGCGACCGGCGGGCGGCCCCGGATCAGGCGCGGATCTTTGGCGAAAGGCTGGCGCTGGGGCACCGGCTGCTGTTCTTCCCCGAAGGCACCTCCAGCGACGGGCTGCGGGTGCTGCCGTTCAAGACCTCGCTTTTTGCCGCCTTTCTGGCCGAAGGCGTGCCCGCCGACATGCGCCTGCAGGCGGTCACCGTAACTTGGCACGCGCCGCGCGGCGCCGATCCGCGTTTTTATGCGTGGTGGGGCGACATGGCGCTGGGGCCGCATCTGCTGCAGGTGCTGTCGGCGCGGCGTCAGGGCCGGGTGGAGGTCACCTATCACCGCCCGGTGCTGGCCAGCGCCTTTTCCGACCGCAAGGCACTGGCCGCCTTTCTGGAGGCGCAGGTGCGCGACGGCCATGCGCCGCTGCGCGGCCGCAGGTAGGGGATCAGCGCCGCGACATGGCAGCGCGGATCGCGGTCAGCGCAGGGGGGCGGTCAGCAGGGCGAGGGCGGCCACCGGATCCTCGGCGGACCAGATCTCTTCGCCGATGCCGAAGAAATCGGTGACCGGGGCCAGCTGGGTGACAAGCTCGGGCGTCAGCCCGCCTTCGGCCACCACCGGCAGTTCGATCACCTGCGACCACCATTCGAACACGTCGAATTCCACCTTGCTGCCATCGCCCAGTGCGACGGAGCCGACGGGGCCAAGCGCCACGTAATCCGCGCCCGCCTCGCCCGCGACCATGCCGTCATGGCGCGAGGTGCCGCAGAAGGCGCCGACGATGGCATCCGGGCCCAGTTCCTTGCGCGCGACCCGCACCGAGCGCGAGCCGTCGGTCAGGTGCACGCCGTCAAGCCCGAGCCGCTGCGCCAGCACCACATGGGTGTCGATCACCAGCGCCACGTCAAAGCGATGCGCCACCTCGCGCACCGCATCGGCGGCACGCAGCAGGCGGTCTTCGTCGCGGGTGGCCAGCGACAGGCGCAGGCAGGCGAAGTCGGTGCTGTCCAGCACCCGCGCCAGCTGCTCGGGATAGCTGCCAAGATCGAAATCGGGCGGGGTGATGAGATAGAGCTGAGGCTGGTCTGTGTCGGCCATGGCGCGGCTCCTGATCAAGATGTCCGGCCCCTATATCCCGGGGCATGGGGACAAGCCAAGGGGGGCCACAGCATTTCCTGCCCGGCGGTGCGCCGGCGGCGAGGCAGGAGCCTCCGGCGGGGATATTTGGAGCCAATGGAAGCCCTGATCCTTGCTCCTGCCCGCAGGCGGGACTATCCGGGGCGCGACAATCAAGGGAGACGGCATGGCAGGCGATGTCAGGCAACCGGCCTTTGTGCTGGTGCGGCCCCAGATGGGCGAGAATATCGGCGCTGCGGCGCGGGCGATGTGGAATTTCGGGCTGGATCACATGCGGCTGGTCAGCCCGCGCGACGGCTGGCCCAATCCGCAGGCGGTGGCCATGGCCTCTGGCGCGGGGCGGCTGCTGGACGAGGCCTGGCTGGTGGAGAGCGCCGCCGAGGCGGTGGCTGACTGCGATCTGGTGCTGGCCACCACGGCGCGGGTGCGCGGGCTGACCAAGCCGGTCTATTCGCCCGAACGCGCCATGACCGAGGCGCAGGCGCGCATCGCGGCGGGGGGCCGGGTGGCGGTGCTGTTCGGGCCCGAGCGTGCGGGGCTGGAAAATACCGACGTGGCGCTGGCCAATGCGCTGATCTCGGTGCCGGTGAATCCGGAGTTTCCTTCGCTCAATCTGGCGCAATGCGTGCTGCTTTGTGCCTATGAATGGCGCCGGGCCAGCGCCGAGGTGGACGGGCTGCGGATGGAGATGGCCGGGGCCGACTGGGCCAGCGCCATCGAGGTCGAGAAGCTGGCCGAGCATTACGAGGGACGTCTGGAGGAGGCGGGGTTCTTTTTCCCCGAGCACAAGGCGGCCAGCATGAAGCTGACGCTGCGCAACCTGTGGAGCCGGATGCCGCTGACCAGCGAGGACGTGAAGACGCTGCACGGGGTGCTGCGGCAGATGGTCCGCTGGAAGGAACGCGGTTGAAGGGGGCGGGGGCGCGGCCTATCGTCCTGACCGCGAATAGGTAAGGAGACGGGCATGGCCCAGAAGCGCAAGCTTTTCGAAGAGGTTGGCGAGGGCGCCGCGCGGGCGGAGCCGTCGGGCGGCATGATCGACCGGGGCCGGGGCGGCGCGCGCGGCGCGATCCGGCTGTGGCTGATGCTGATCTTTGCGCTGGTCATGGCCATGATCGTGGTGGGCGGGCTGACTCGGCTGACCGATAGCGGCCTGTCCATCACCGAATGGAAGCCGCTGCATGGGGCCATCCCGCCGCTGAGCGTGGCGGAATGGGAGGAGGAGTTCGCGCTTTACCGCCAGATCCCGCAATACGAGCTGCTGAACAAGGGCATGACCCTGCAGGAGTTCAAGAGCATCTACTGGTGGGAATGGGGCCATCGCCAGCTGGGCCGGGTGATCGGACTGGTCTGGGCCCTGGGCTTTGTCGGCTTTCTGGTGGCGCGGCAGATCCCCACAGGCTGGACCAAGCGGCTGCTGCTGCTGGGGGTTCTGGGCGGGGTGCAGGGCGCCGTGGGCTGGTGGATGGTGGCCTCCGGCCTGACGGGCGACATGATCGCCGTGGCCTCTTACCGGCTGGCGACGCATCTGGGGCTGGCCTTTGTCATCCTTGGCTTTGTCGCGTGGTACGTGTTCCTGCTGGGACGCGAGGAGCGGGCCTTGATGCAGGCGCGGCGGCTGCGCGAGCCGAAGCTCTTTTCCATGTCCACCGGCCTTTTGCATTTCGCTTTCCTGCAGATCCTGCTGGGCGCGCTGGTGGCGGGGATCGATGCCGGGCGCAGCTATACCGACTGGCCGCTGATGGCGGGCGGGCTCTTTCCGCCCGAACCCTTTGCGCTGCAGCCGGTCTGGCGCAATTTCTTCGAGGATCCGGGTCTGGTGCAGTTCCTGCACCGCATGGCGGGCTATCTGCTGTTCGTCTTCGGCATCGTGGTCTGGCTGCGCGGGCGCCGGTCGCCCAATGCTGACACCCGCTTCCGGTTCAACGCCGTGATGGCGGTGATGGTGCTGCAGGTGGTGCTGGGCATTGCCACAGTGCTGTACGTGGCGCCGTGGCATATCGCCATCACCCATCAGCTGGGCGCCGTGGTGCTGTGGGTGCTGATCCTGCGCGCGCGCTTTGGCGCCCAATATCCTGTTCCGCAATCCATCCGGGGATCCCGCACATGACCGCCTTTGATGACCTGATGCGCTTTGAGCGTGACACCGGCGCGCTGGCGCAGATCGCGGGCCGACTGGGCTGGGATCAGGAAACCATGATGCCGGGCGGCGCCGGGGAGCAGCGGTCCGAGGAGATGGCGGCGCTGGAGGGGGTGCTGCATGCGCGGCGCACCGATCCGCGCGTCGGCGACTGGCTGGCCGCCGTCGACCCCGCCACGCTGGACGAGGAGGGGCGCGCGCAGATCCGCCACATCCGCCGCAGTTTCGAGCGGGCCTCGCGGGTGCCGGGCGCGCTTGCCGCCGATCTGGCGCGGCTGACCAGCCGGGCGCATCGCATCTGGGCCGAGGCGCGGGCGGATGACAATTTTGCCGCCTTCGCCCCGGTGCTGGCCGAGGTGGTGGCGCTGAAGCGCGCCGAGGGGCAGGCGCTGGCGCAGGGCGGCACCGCCTATGACGCGCTGCTCGACGATTACGAGCCGGGCACCACGGCGGCGGATCTGGCCCAGATGTTCGGCGCGCTGCGTCCGCGTCTGGTGGCGCTGCGGCAGGCGATCCTTGACCGGCCCGCGCCGCGCCCGCTGGAGGGCACCTTCGACGAGGCGGCGCAGCTGCGGCTGTCGCAGCTGCTGGCCGAAACCTTCGGCTATGACATGACGCGCGGGCGCATCGACAAGGCGGTGCATCCGTTCAGCTCCGGTTCGGGCGATGACGTGCGCATCACCACGCGCACCAGCCCGCTTGATCCGTTCAACTGCGCCTATTCCACCATCCACGAGGTGGGCCATGCCGCCTATGAACAGGCGATCCGGCCCGGCTACCGCTTCACGCCGCTGGGACAGGGCGTGTCCATGGGCGTGCATGAAAGCCAGAGCCGGATCTATGAAAACCAGCTTGGCCGCAGCCGCGCCTTCTGTGGCTGGCTGCATGGCCGCATGACCGAAGGCTTCGGCGATCTGGGGCTGGATGCGGAGGCGTTTTATGCCGCCGTCAACCGGGTGCAGAACAACTACATCCGCACCGAATCCGACGAGGTTCAGTATAACCTGCATGTGCTGCTGCGCTTCGATCTGGAACAGGCGCTGATTGCGGGCGATCTGGATGTCGTCGATCTGGAAGAGGCATGGAACGCCCGCTTTGCCGCCGATTTCGGCTTTGCCGTCGACCGGCCCTCGAACGGGGTGCTGCAGGACGTGCACTGGTCGGCGGGGCTCTTCGGCTATTTCCCGACCTACACGCTGGGCAATGTCTATGCAGGCTGCCTGCTGCAGGCGCTGCGGCAGGCGGTGCCGGATCTGGAGACGCAGCTGGTGCAGGGCGATCTGCGTGCCGCCACCGGCTGGCTGCGCGAAGCGGTGCAGCAGCATGGCGGGCTTTATACCCCGCGCGAGGTCATCACCCGCGCCTGCGGGGCGGCCCCGACCGAAGCGCCGCTGCTGGACTATCTGGAAGAAAAGTTCGGGCGGCTTTACGGTCTCTGACCGTCTGCGCTCCGTGCGACAAGGCGGCCTCTGCGGGGGCCCTCTTTTGCCACATAGACGGGCAGGGTTTCAGGCGCCAAGCGCCTGCCGCTGCCTCGGCCCCGCGACAGCTGCGAGGCCAATCAAGGAAATCATCAGGAAAATAACCTAACCACCGCGCGGCTGCAGGCCCTGTCAGGCGTGCACGCGCCCGATCTTTGGCATGACATCCATGCCAAATTCCTCGAAACAGTGAATCACCCAGTCCACGGCGCGGCGCATGCCCGGATCGCTGCGGCGGCTTTCATGGTAGAACAGCCAGCATTCCACCACAAAGGGATTGGCCTCGGGCTGCACGGGGACCAGATCGGGATCGCGCCGGGCCAGCAGATCGGGCAGCGGGCCGGGCAGGCGGGTCACCTGCATCAGACCGTGCAGGGCGACAAAATTGTCGACCTTCAGCTTGGGTTCGCAGTCAAACCACGTACGGGCCTGCGCCATGAACGGGCTGGAATTGGGGGTATCGTTGAGCCCTGCCCAATCGCCGGACGTGTCGCCATCACAGAACCGATAAAGCCGGAAGCTCATCTGCCCGGCGCGGCGCGCGACGATCCGGCCCTGTTCGGGGCGCCCGAACTGCACCACCAGATCGTTTTCGCCCAGACCTTCGCGGCCCAGCCGGTCGCTGATGGTCAGCTTGATGCCGCGCAGCATGTTGGCGTGATGGGTGAGGCCCGGAAACAGGATCAGCGCAATCACCACCGGCACGCAGCCGAGGTTCAGCGAAACCTGCTCCGCCTCCATCTCGTCGCTCTGGCGGTTGAGGGTGGATTGCAGCTGTCCGTCGAAATTCTGCGCCACATGGATCAGATCGCGTACCGCATCAGAGGGGCGCCAGCCCTCTGAGGTCTTGATGAAAGCCGGCCGACCCAGTGCCTCGGACAGCCGATCGATGCGGCGTGAAACCGTGGCGGTATTCGTGCCAAGCAGCTTTGCTGCGGCCGTCATGGTCCCCGTCTTTGATAGCGCGACGAGGAAACGCAGATCGTCCCAGTTATTCATATCTTCCGTTTCGTGAAATAGGAAAAAGTCACAAACCCCGCAGCCTCAGGAACATGGTTACCCGTTAAAGTTGTAGAACGGAAACAGCCGTACTCAATGGCTGAGCACGTCAGGAACGCAAAAATTCCGCCTCTCCGTGTCAGGCCGAACCAGAGCGTCCCGTAAAGCTGTTCGTGTCAGAAGGATATGACACTTCACGACGAAAATCCGCAGTCTCACATGACAGGTCTATGACCGATCCGTGAAACTGCGGGTCAATTGCCTCAGATTCAAGCGAAGGGCAATGTCCGGAATAGTGTCATCGCCCGCATTAGGCGAATCTTAGCCGAATATTTCACAAAAGCGGCCGCGATACAGCGCGGACAATTCGGCAAGGCTTGCCTCGGTCTGGCCCATGCGGATCGTGTCGCCGCTGAATTTGCCGACGCTGGACAGCGTCACCCCAGCCTGCGAGGCAGCGGACATCAGCGCTTCGGCGGCGTCGAAGTTGCAGGCGATCAGATAACGGCCCTGATCCTCGCCAAAGAGTTCGGCGGTATCGCCACTGTCCAGCTGCACGCCCACGCCCGAAGCCTCGGCCATCTCGAACGCGGCCAGCGCCAGCCCGCCATCGCTGAGATCGGTGCAGCACTTGATCCAGTCGCGGTTGGCGCGGATGAAGCTGCCATTGCGCTTTTCCTCGGCCAGATCGACCGCAGGCGCGTCGCCTTCTTCGCGGTTGAACACCTCTGCCAGCAGTGCGGACTGGCCCAGATGGCTGCCGCTGCGTCCCAGCAGCAGCGCCACATGGCCGTCGCGGGCAAAGCCAAGGATCGGCTCTTCGCCTGCGGCAATCAGGCCCACGGCGCCGATGGTGGGGGTGGGCAGGATGCCCACCCCGTCGGTTTCGTTGTAAAGCGACACGTTGCCCGACACGATGGGCATATCAAGCGCAAGGCAGGCCTCGCCGATGCCCTGCAGCGCACCCACAAGCTGGCCCATGATCTCGGGCTTTTCGGGATTGCCGAAGTTCAGGTTGTCGGTGGTGGCCAAGGGCAGGGCGCCCACGGCGCTGAGGTTGCGATAGGCCTCGGCCACTGCCTGCTTGCCACCTTCGACCGGGTTGGCCTTGACGTAGCGCGGCGTCACGTCCGAGGTGAAGGCCAGCTTCTTGTCGGTGCCATGCACCCGGATCACGCCCGCGCCAAAGCCGGGGATGCGCACGGTATCGGCCATGACCTGACTGTCATACTGCTGCCAAACCCATTCGCGGGAGCAGTAGTTGGGCGAAGCGACCAGCGCGCGCAGCCCGTCCACGGCATCAATGCCCGGCACATCGTCCAGCGGCGCGGCGGGGGGCGTCGGCTGCCACGGGCGGTCATATTCCGGGGCATTGCCCGACAGCGCCTTCAGCGGCAGATCTGCCTTGCACTCGCCATTGAGCATGATGAGGAAGCGGTCTTCGGGGATCGTCTCGCCGATGATGGCGAAATCCAGATCCCATTTGTCGAACACCGCCTTGGCCTCGGCCTCCTTGGCGGGGTCGAGCACCATCAGCATGCGTTCCTGCGATTCCGACAGCATCATCTCGTAGGCGGTCATGTGACGTTCGCGGACGGGCACCTTTTCCAGATCCAGCCGCACGCCCAGATTGCCCTTGTCGCCCATCTCCACGGCGGAACAGGTCAGGCCCGCAGCCCCCATGTCCTGAATGGAGATCACGGCGCCGGTCATCATCAGCTCCAGACAGGCTTCCATCAGGCGCTTTTCGGTGAAGGGATCGCCCACCTGCACGGTGGGGCGCTTTTCCTCGATGCTTTCGTCGAATTCGGCGCTGGCCATGGTGGCGCCGCCCACGCCGTCCCGCCCGGTCTTGGCGCCCAGATAGACCACCGGACGCCCGACACCCGACGCGGCGGAGTAGAAAATCTTGTCGGCATCGGCGAGCCCCGCCGCAAAGGCGTTGACCAGACAGTTGCCGTTATAGGCGGAATGGAACCGCACCTCGCCGCCCACGGTGGGCACGCCAAAGGCATTGCCATAGCCGCCCACGCCTTCGACGACGCCATGAACCAGTCGCCGGGTCTTGGGGTGGTCCTTGTCACCGAAGCTCAGCGCGTTCATCGCGGCGATGGGGCGCGCGCCCATGGTGAACACGTCGCGCAGGATGCCGCCCACCCCGGTGGCCGCGCCCTGATAGGGCTCGATATACGAGGGGTGGTTGTGGCTTTCCATCTTGAAGACCACGGCCTGCCCGTCACCGATATCGACCACACCGGCATTTTCGCCGGGGCCGCAGATCACCTGCGGGCCGCTGGTCGGCAGGTTGCGCAGATGGATTTTCGACGACTTGTAAGAGCAGTGTTCGTTCCACATCGCCGAAAAGATGCCAAGCTCGGTAAAGGTCGGCTCTCGGTTCAGGATCTGCAGGATACGCGCGTATTCGTCGGGCTTGATGCCATGTGCGGCGATAAGCTCTTCGGTGATGGCCGGTTCCTGCATGCTGAATCCCCTTTGTCGGCGTTGCGGCCCGCTTTACGGCAATGCAGCCGCGGGGGGAAGTCCCGACCGCCCGCCACGGCGCAGCACCCGCGCGACGGCCAAAAAAAAGGCCGAGCACAAGGCTCGGCCGAAGTCCAACAGGGAGGTATGAAGATGATGCGCCAGAGGGCGCTTCAGCCTTCATCTGCCTAATATGTCGTCGGTTGTGAGTCGATCAACCCGCAACTCACTGACAGTTTGGCATTGCCGCTATGCAGTTAATGCATGGCCCGCTTTGTTTGCAGGCAAACGGAAAACTGTCAGCCCGCGCCCATGGCCTTCAACTGGCGGCGATGGGCAAAGATCTCTTCCTGCACGAAGTCGCGGAAGGCACTGACCCGCTTGGAATGGCGCAGCTCCTCCGGATAGGCGAGGAAGACCGGCACCTCGTTGGATTCCACCTCTGGCAGGACGCGGACCACGTTCGGGAAATCCTCGATGATGTAATCGGGCAGCACCCCGATGCCGAGATTGGAAATCACCGCCTGCAGCACGCCGAAATAGTTGTTCACCGTCAGCGAGGTCTGGATGTCATAGGCCAGCAGATCCTGGATCATCGTCTTGCCCGCCGTCACCTGCGCAGAGCTGGTGTTCTGGCAGATCAGCCGGTGGTGCGACAGATCCTCCAGCGACTCCGGCACGCCGCGCGCCTCCAGATAGGCGGGGGAGGCATACATGCGCATCCGGATCGACATCAGCCGCTTGCGGATCAGATCGGCCTGACTGGGCTCTTTCATGCGGATCGCCACATCGGCCTCGCGCATGGGCAGATCCAGCACCCGCTCCTCCAGCATCAGGTCGATGCGCAGATCGGGGTATTTTTCGTAGAGCTTGGTCAGACGCGGCGCCAGCCACAGCACGCCGAAGCCATGGGTGGTGGTGACCTTCAGTTCGCCGAACACCTCCTCCTCGCTGTCGCGGATGCGAGCGGTGGCGGAATCGATGCGTTTGGCCATCGCTGCGGTGGCGTCAAACAGCAGTTCCCCCTGTTCGGTGAGAATCAGCCCGCGCGCATGCCGGTGGAAAAGCGTCGTGTTCAACGACTCCTCCAGCGCGCGAATCTGACGTGACACCGCCGATTGCGACAGGTGCAGCGCGTCGCCCGCGTGCGTCAGGCTGCCGGCATCGGCAACCGCGTGAAATATTCTTAGCTTGTCCCAGTCCATTCCGACAACTTTTCCGCTTTTGGCACCCCATACAGAAGAGATGGGCACAAGGAAACGCTCTGCGACCCTACCACGGAAATGTCACCAGAAATTTCCTATGATGGTCAGCATTTTTGACCTATTATGGCGGAATACTGCACGAGCAATGAGCGAAGGGAGGCGCGCATGGCCAAAGAGCAGATCAGTCTGCAGGACCGTTTCGATCTGGAAAGATCGCCGGTGCTGCTCAACGGCACGCAGGCGCTGGTGCGTCTGATGCTGATGCAGAAGGCGCGCGACCGCGCCGCCGGGCTCAACACCGCAGGCTATGTCACCGGCTATCGCGGCTCGCCGCTTGGCGCGGTGGACCTGCAGATGGCCCGCGCGGGCAAGCTGCTGGCGCAGGGCGACATCACCTTTCAGGAAGGGCTGAACGAGGATCTGGCCGCCACCGCGCTCTGGGGCAGCCAACAGGCGGAGCTGCGCGGCGAGGGGCGCTTCGATGGCGTCTTCGGCCTGTGGTATGGCAAAGGGCCGGGGGTGGACCGGTCGGGCGACGTGATGCGCCATGCCAACATGGCCGGAACCTCGCGCCATGGCGGCGTGCTGATGGCCATGGGTGACGATCATACCGGCGAAAGCTCCACCGTGCTGCACCAGTCGGAATGGGCGCTGGTGGATGCCTATATGCCGGTGGTGTCACCCGCAGGCGTGCAGGAGGTGCTGGATTACGGCATCTATGGCTGGGCGCTGTCGCGCTTTGCCGGGGTCTGGGTCGGGCTCAAGACGATGAAGGACACGGTGGAGGCGACGGCGGTTGTGGATGGCCGCCCCGACCGCATGTCGCTGGTCCTGCCGGAGTTCGACATGCCCGACGGCGGGCTGAACATCCGGCTGGTGGACACGCCCCACGCGCAGGAAGCGCGGATGATCGACCACAAGCGGTTCGCCGCCGAGGCATTTTCCCATGCCAACCGCATGGACCGGCGGGTCTGGGGCAAGCCCGGCGCGCGCATCGGTCTGGTGGCGGCGGGCAAGAACTGGCTCGATCTGGTCCATGCCCTGTCCCTGCTGGGCATCACCGAGGCCGAGGCCGACCGGCTGGGCCTCACCACCTACAAGGTGGGCCAGACATGGCCCATGGACATGAAGGGCTTTCACGACTGGGCCGAAGGGCTGGATCTGATTGTGATCGTCGAGGAAAAGCGCAAGCTGATCGAGCTTCAGGTCAAGGAGGCGATCTTTGACGACCGGCGCGGGCGGCGGGTCTATGGCTGGTACAAAGGCGGCGCGGGCGGCATGCACCGCGAGGAACTGTTTCCGACGCGGGGCGCGCTGGATCCGGTCTGGATCGCGGGCAAGCTGGGAGAGATCCTCATCGAGGAAGGCCGGGGCACGAACCGGGTGAGGGCAGGCCTGCAAGCGCTTGAAGAGGCGCGAATATCGGACAATGCGCAGGATCTGGCGGCGCGGCTGCCCTATTTCTGCTCGGGCTGTCCGCACAACACCTCCACCCGGCTGCCCGAAGGCGCGCGCGCCTATGCCGGGATCGGCTGTCACTACATGGTGCAGTGGATGGACCGCGACACGGTCGGGTTCACCCATATGGGCGGCGAAGGGGCGAACTGGATCGGCGAGGCGCCGTTTTCGACGCGCAGCCATGTGTTCCAGAACCTTGGCGACGGCACCTACAACCATTCCGGGGTGCAGGCGATCCGCGCGGCGCTCGCGGCGGGCACCACCATCACCTACAAGATCCTGTTCAACGACGCCGTGGCCATGACCGGCGGCCATAAGAACGAAGGCGGGCTGACCGCAGGCCGCATCGCGCAGGAACTGCGCGCGATGGGGGTGCAGCATCTGGCGGTGGTGCATGACGAGAAAGAGGCGCCGGATCTCAAGGACTTCCCGCAGGGTATTGAGGTTCACGAACGGTCCGATCTTGACGCCGTGCAGCGGCGTTTTGCGCAGATCGCGGGCGTGTCGGTCATTCTGTATGTCCAGACATGTGCCGCCGAAAAGCGCCGCCGCCGCAAGCGCGGCCAGTTTCCCGACCCCGATACCCGCGTCTTCATCAACACCGATGTCTGCGAGGGCTGCGGCGATTGCGGGGTGCAGTCCAACTGCGTCTCGCTGGTGCCGGTGGAGACGGAACTGGGCCGCAAGCGCGCCATCGACCAGTCAAGCTGCAACAAGGATTATTCCTGTCTGCGCGGCTTCTGCCCCAGCTTCGTGACGCTGAACGGCGCGCGGCGGCGCAAGGGTGGTGGCCGGACGCTGGATCTGCCCGATCTGCCCGATCCGGTGCTGCCGGAGATCCACGGCACGCATAACGTGGTCATCACCGGCGTCGGCGGCACTGGCGTGGTGACGCTTGGCGCGGTGCTGGCGCAGGCGGCGCAGATCGCGGGGCTGGGGGCGGGCATGATGGAAATGGCCGGGCTCGCGCAGAAAGGCGGCGCGGTGCATATCCACCTGCGGCTGGCCAAGCGCCCCGAGGACATCTCTGCCGTTCGCGTGGCCTTGGGCGAGGCGCATGCGCTGATCGGCGGCGATCTGGTGGTCAGCGCCGGGGCCAAGACGCTGGGCCTGACCCGCCGCGGCGTCACCGGGGCCGTGGTGAACAGCCATGAGATCATCACCGGCGATTTCACCCGCAACACCGAATTTTCCATTCCGTCCGACCAGTTGCGCCTGTCTCTTGAAGCGCGGCTCAAGGACCGGCTGGCGCTGTTCGATGCGACGGATCTGGCGCAGGCCAGCATGGGGGATTCGATCTATTCCAACATGATGATCCTTGGCGCGGCATGGCAGCGCGGGCTGCTGCCCTTGCCGATGGACGCCATCGCCGAGGCGCTGCGGCTGAACGGAGCCGCGGTCGATCAGAACCTGCGCGCCTTTGCCATCGGTCGCTGGGCCGTGGTGGCGCCCGCAGAGGCGGCAGCCCTTAGCGCGCCCAAGGTGGTGACGCTGCCGCGCACGCTGGAGGAGCGGATCAGCTTTCGCGCCGATCATCTGGTGGCCTATCAGGGCGCCGCACTGGCGCGGCGCTATCGCACCCGGCTGGAGGGGATCACGGATGCCCGCCTGCGGGAAGCGGTGGCGCTGGGATATCACAAGCTGCTGGCGCCCAAGGACGAATACGAGGTGGCGCGGCTGCATCTCGACACAAGGCGCAAGGCCGAGGCCATGTTCGAGCCCGGCTTCGACATGGCCTTCCATCTGGCGCCGCCGCTGCTGGCGCGGCAGGGATCGGATGGGCGTCCGGTCAAGCGACGCTTTGGCGGCTGGATGCTGCGCGGCTTTGCCCTGCTGGCGCAGCTGCGGGTTCTGCGCGGCACGCCGTTCGATCCCTTCGGCTACAGCGCCGACCGGCGGCTGGAGCGCGCGCTCAGGACGCAATACGAGGCCGATCTTGACGAGGTGCTGCCCCGGCTGACGCCCGCCACCCGCGATGCCATCGTGGCGCTGGCGGAACTGCCGCTGCAGATCCGGGGCTTTGGCCCGGTGAAGGAGGCCAATGCGGAAAAGGCGGCGCTGCGGCGCGCGGAGCTGCTGGCGGTGATCCGGGCCGGCGGGGCGCCGCTGTCGCAGGCGGCGGAATGACACCGCGCCCGCAACCGGCGATGGAAATTGGATCCGAAGCGCCGTAAGACCGGGCTTCGGATCCCCGCACGCGAGTCGGCGGGGGCGGAAAATTGCGGGCGGAGGGGCAGATGGCGGTTGGCGTGTTCGATTCCGGGCTGGGCGGTCTTACGGTGCTGGAGGCGGTGACCAAGCGCCTGCCCGAGATGCCGTTTGTCTATTTTGCCGACAGCAAACATGCGCCTTATGGCGTGCGGGATGCCGATGACATCTACAACCTGACCTGTGCCGCCACCGAACGGCTGTGGGATGCGGGCTGCGATCTGGTGATCCTTGCCTGCAACACCGCCTCGGCGGCGGCGCTGCGGCGGATGCAGGAAAGCTGGATCCCGCGTGACAAGCGGGTGCTGGGCGTGTTCGTGCCGCTGATCGAGGCGCTGACCGAACGGCAATGGGGCGACAATTCCCCGCCGCGCGAAGTGGCGGTGCAGCATGTGGCGCTGTTTGCCACACCGGCCACGGTGCGCAGCCGCGCCTTCCAGCGCGAACTCGCGTTCCGCGCCATCGGCGTGGATGTGGAGGCGCAGGCCTGCGGCGGGCTGGTCGATGCCATCGAGGAGGGCGACATGATCCTTGCCGAGGCGCTGGTGCGCAGCCATGTCGACGCGCTGAAGCGCAAGATGCCGCAGCCACAGGCGGCGATTCTGGGCTGTACCCACTATCCGCTGCTGCTGGACGTGTTTCAGGACGCGCTTGGGCCAGAGGTCACGGTCTATTCGCAGGCCAATCTGGTGGCCGCCTCGCTGGAGGATTACCTGCGCCGCCATCCCGGCATGTCCGGCACCGGCCAGCAGAGCCGGTTTCTGACCACCGGAGATCCGCGCCGCGTCTCCGGCCATGCCACGCAGATCCTGCGCCGCTCCATCAGCTTCGAAGCGGCCTGAGCCGGGATCCCCGGCGCCTCTGGCGCCGGCGGGGGGCGCTGCCCCCCGACCCCCGGGATATTTGAAGCCGAAGGAAGGGGCGGGCCTAGTCTGAGGGGGTTGCGGCGCACTGACGCGATCTGGCCGGTCCCGCTTTCAACATCTGCAGAATCTGCCATATAATGCAGGACTGACATTCGGGGAGGCATGGCATGGCGCTTAGATCGCTGAAGAAACAGCGCAGGATTCAGGTGGTGGCTCTGGCGGCGGTGGCGCTGGTCGTGTCCACGGCGCTGATCGGCTATGCCATGCGCGACGGCATCAATTTCTTCCGCTCGCCGTCTCAGGTGATGGAGGCGCCGCCCGCGCCCACCGAGACCTTCCGCATCGGCGGTCTGGTCGAGGAGGGCTCGCTGGTGCGCGGACAGGGTCAGGAGATCTGGTTCAGAGTTACCGATGGCGGCGCGTCGGTTCCGGTGGTCTTTGGCGGGGTGCTGCCCGATCTCTTTGGCGAGAACGAGGGGATGGTCGGCACCGGGCGGTATGTGGAGGGGGTGTTTCAGGCCTCTGAGATCCTTGCCAAACATGACGAGACCTACATGCCCAAGGAAGTCATCGACGCGCTGAAGGAACAGGGCGTATATCGCGAGGACGGCACGCCGGAAAGCTGAGGCCTCAGGGCGCGCGCTGGTAAAAGCAGAGCCGCCCTTCGGAGATGGCAGGCAGCGGCGCATAGGGGCCGCAGGCGGTGAAGCCCAGCCGTTCATAAAGCCTGCGCGCGGCGGTCAGCGTGGTGAAGGTGTCGAGCCGCAGCAGTGGCGCGCCCGTCGCGCGGGCATGTTCCGCCAGCCGGTCGACCATCGCGGCGGCGATGCCATGGCCGCGGGCTTCGGGGCGGGTATAGAGACGTTTCAGCTCCAGACTGCCATCGGGCAGGGTCTGCGCCATGCCGCAGCCCGCGGGCCAGCCATCAAGCCGCGCCAGCAGCACAAGGGCATGCCCCTGCGGCAGCGCGTCGCGCAGGGCAGTCCAGACAGGCAGGGGATAAAGGGCTGCGACCACGGGCGGCGCCGCAGGGTCATGCGCCAGAAGCTCGGCGCGGTAGGCCTCGCACAGGGTGCGGACGGCGGCCAAATCCGCAGGACTGGCCGCCGCGTCAAGCCTCAGCCCGGTCAGGCGTTGGCTTCGCGGATCTTTTCCGCCGCGTCCTTGTCATAGGACACGCCATTCTGTTCGAAAAGCTGGTCCAGTTCGCCCGACAGGGTCATCTCGGTGATGATGTCGCAGCCGCCGACAAACTCGCCCTTGACGTAAAGCTGCGGGATGGTGGGCCAGTCGGAATAGTCCTTGATGCCCTGACGCAGCGCGTCATCGGCAAGCACGTTCACATCCAGATAGTCGATGCCCATGTAATTCAGCACCCCGGCCACGCGGCTGGAGAAGCCGCATTGCGGCATGGTCTTGGTGCCCTTCATGAACAGCACCACGGCATTGGCCTTGACCGTCTCGGCGATGCGGTCCTTGGCGTCGGTGATCTTTGCGTCGGTCATTTCTTTCTCCTCTCAGCGCGCGGGGACTGGGCGCGCCGGATCCGCCAGCAGCGGGATCCATGTCTTGCGAAGCCTGCCGGATCATCGCACCACGCCGCCGTGGCTGCAAGCTCCGGCAAAGCGGCGGTTACTCCGGCGCCTTGGTGGTCAGCGCCAGCGCGTGCAGGTCGCCATGGCTGCCCGCCATCTTGTCCTTCAGCGCGGCATAGACGGCGCGCTGCTGCTGGACGCGGTTCTGGCCGCGGAAGCTTTCGTCGATCACCTCGGCCGCGTAATGATTTCCGTCTCCGGCCAGATCCGTGATGGTGACCTTTGCCTGGGGAAAGGCGGCGCGGATCAGCTTTTCGATCTCCGCAGCTTCGATGGCCATGTGGCGAACTCCGCATTCTGTCGTGATGGTCCAGATGTAAGGCCCCGGTCCGGCGGACGCAAGCGGGGGCCGGGGATCAGAGCGCGAGCTCTGCCCAGACCGGCACGTGATCGGAGGGCTTGTCGCGGCCCCGGATGTCGCGGTCGATGCCCACATCGGTCATCAGGTCGGCGCAGGCCGGGGTCATCAGCAGATGGTCGATGCGGATGCCGTTGTTGCGGTCCCACGCGCCCGCCTGATAATCCCAGAAGCTGTAATGCCCCGGCCCCCGCACGCGGGCGCGGAACGCCTCGGTGAAGCCGAGATTGAGGATGCGGCGAAAGGCGTCGCGGCTTTGCGGCAGGAACAGCGCGTCCTTTTCCCAAGCGGCGGGGCGGGCGGCATCCTCGGCCTGCGGGATGATGTTGTAATCGCCCGCCATCAGCGCGGGCATCTCTGCGGCCATCAGCGCCTGCGCGCGGGCGTGCAGCCGGTCCATCCAGTCAAGCTTGTAGCCGTATTTGCCGGAGCGGAGCGGCGCGCCTTCGGCATCAAACTCCACCGGGTTGCCATTGGGCAGATAGAGCCCGCAGATCCGCAGCGCGTGATGATCGCCCACCACCGTCGCCTCGATCCAGCGGGCCTGTTCGTCGGTCTCGTCGCCGGGCAGGCCGCGGGTCACATCCTCCAGCGGCAGCTTCGACAGGATGGCGACGCCGTTGAATCCCTTCTGGCCGTGGGTTTCGACATTGTAGCCGCGATCCTCCAGCAGCTCGCGCGGGAAGGCCTCGTCGACCGACTTGATCTCCTGCAGCAGCGCCACATCGGGCTGCGCCTCGTCCAGCCAGTCGGTCAGGGCGGTGATCCGCGCCTTGATGCCGTTGATGTTGAATGTCGCAATCTTCATGCCAAACCCCCGCGCCGGTCTGCAGACGCTATCGCCCGGACGAGGCGCCAAGGCAAGAGCGGCCAGCCAAAGCGCCTGTGATTCGCATGATTTTGCGGCAAGTTCAAGACCTTCACAAAGATACCCACAGAAATTTTGGCTCTGTGGAGAAACCTAAAGTGGCAATTTTATGACAATTCTATTTTGACCAATTGATGTGGACAAAGCTTTCATTAATCAACCGTTAATAGAAATGTTGTTGGCAAAAACCCGCTTTGAGAGAAAGGCTGGACTGGCCAATCCGGCTTTTACTCAACCAAATGGGGTTCCCGATGACCGCTCAACTCAAGCACGCTTTTTCTGAAGATTTCATTGCTGCGTCCGAAGTCGATCTGTTTGGGGGCGAGGGCTGCGCGCTGTTTACCTCTGGCGCGGCACCGGCCCTGCACGGCGATCTGCTGCAGGGGGACGCGGTGGAAATGTTCACCTCCGGGGCCGCACCGATGCGCAGCGATCTGATCTCGGGCGATGTTGTGGGCCTGTTCACCTCTGGCGCGGCGCCGGTCCGGAGCGCGCTTTCCGCAGGCGATGTGGTGGGGATGTTCACCTCGGGTGCAGCGCCGATGTGCAGCGAAATGACCGGAGGCGATGCGGTGGAGATGTTCACTTCTGGCGCGGCCCCGATGCGCAGCGCGATGACCGGCGGCGATGCGGTGGAGATGTTTACCTCGGGCGCGGCACCGGTGCGCAGCGCGATGACCAAGGGCGACGCGGTGGGGATGTTCACCTCGGGTGCCGCGCCTCAGCGCGGGCAGATCGCCTCGGGGGCGGCCACCGGGCTTTTCACCTCCGGCGCCTGACCGCCTGACCGCGCGGGGGCCGCAGCGCCAGCGGCCTCCGCGCGCCTCGCCTTTTCCTTGGGAGCACGGATCATGTCCAACATCGTCACCCTTCGTCCCGTCCCGCGTCTTGCCCCGATGCCGTCCCGCGCCATGGCGCTGCTGGACTGCGTGGCCCGGCACCGACGCCGCGAGGAGGATGTGTTCTGGCTGAAGGAAAACGCCGAGCTTCTGAACATCCTCGAATGCACCGGCGCGCGGCTGGACCCCGGGGCGCTGGAGGCGCATCAGGCCTTCTATGACAGTGCGGCAGAGCGGCTGGCCTTCTTTCCGCAATATTACCGCTTCCTGCTGTCGATCACGCTGGATCTGGAGGATCTGGGGCTGCCCGGCGATCAGGGGCTGCGGCTGGCCGAGGCTGCGGCGCGCTCCGATCTTGCCGGGGCCGAACTGTCGGATCTGCAGCGGATGGAGGCCTGTCGCCTGCTGGCCCGCCGGGGCGTCGCGCCGAAGCTCGCCGATCCGGGGCTGGCCGACCGGCTGCGCGACTTCTGCGCCCGGGCCCAGACCTTTGCGCTGCCCAACAAGAAGGCCGCCTATGAGCTGACCCATATCGTCTTTTACCTCAGCGAATACGGGCGGCATGATCCGCGCCTTGCACCGGAGGCGGTCACCAGCCTGCATTTCGCCGGCAACCTCGCCTTTCTGGAGCAGAATTCCGACCTGCTGTCAGAGATCTGCATCGCGCTGCGCTATGCCGGGCAGACGCCCCCCGTGCTCTGGACCGCGTGGCTGCGCCGCGAGGCGCATCTGTTCGAGGTCGAGACCGGGCCGGGCCTGTCGGTGCTGGATGACTATCACGATTACCTTGTCAGCAACTGGCATCTGGCGGTGATCGGAGAGGAACCGTTCCGCCAGCCGCTGGCGCCCGTGCGGATGCGGTTTGGCCGGGCCGTGCAGCAGGGGACGGCGCTGCGCGAACTTAGTCAGGCGCTGTTCGATCTGGGCGGCGGACGCACCGCCGACTGGTCGGTGATGCGGGGGCGGATCGGCGCGGCGCTGTCGCCGCAGGCGCTGGATCTGCTCGACACGCTGGCGCGGGAATCGGCGCATTTTGACGCCTTCTTCGAAGGTTTCGCCCGGGTGGCGCGCGCATGACCCCCGCACGGCACGCCACCGTCACCGGCGCGGCGCTGGTGGCGCTTTACACCGCGATGATCTCTGCCGCCGATGGCATTACCAAGCTGATCGCCGGGGGCTATGCCGCGCCGCAGCTTTTTGCGCTGTCCTCGGCGCTGGTGGTGGGCATGGCGCTATGGGCGGCGCGGCGCACGGGGCAGGGGCTGGCGGTGCTCGCCCGCCGCAGCATGGCGCTGCGCGCGGGCCTGACCGTGGTGGCGGCGCTGGCCTTTTTCCAGGCCTTCCGCCTGCTGCCCTTTGCCGATGTGTTCCTGTTCATCGGGCTGATGCCGCTGCTGGCCGCAGCGCTCTCTGGCCCCCTGCTGGGCGAGCCGCTGCGCCCCATAGGGTGGCTGGCGCTGAGCCTTGGCGCGGGCGGCATCCTGTGCCTGATGCCCGACGGGCAGGTGGGGCTCGATGCCGGGCATGGCTGGGCGCTGCTGGCCGCCACCTCCGGCACCGGATCCATGCTCGCCTCCCGGCACATCGCCCGCGCCGAACGCAAGCCGCTGGCGCAGGTGTTCTGGCCCAATCTTGCGCTGATGCTGGTGATGGGGGTGGCGCTGCCCTTTGTCTGGCAGCCGATGGCGCTGGCGGATCTGGCATGGATCGCCGCATATGCGCTCTGCCTCTTCGGCGCGCGCTATGTCTGTGCCGAGGCGCTGCGGCTGCTGCCCGCATTTGTTGCCACGCCGCTGATGAACCTGCAATTCGTCTGGATGGTGGGCATCGGGCTTGCGGGCTTTGGCGAGCTGCCCGCGCCGGGCACGCTGCTGGGGGTGGCGCTGGTCATCGGCTCGGGCCTGTGGCTGGTGGCCGACGAGGCGCTGGCGCCCGCGCGCGACAGCCTGCGGGCCTGACTGCTGGCCTGACTGCGGAATCATCGGGCAGCTTATGGACAGCCACGGGGCAGAGCGATACACCTGCGCGGACCGCTTGAGGACTGCTTGAGACTAGGCGCAAGGAAGACGCATGCCCACGCTGAACGATATCCGCTCCACCTTTCTCGATTACTTCGCCCGGCAGGGCCACGAGGTGGTGCCCTCCAGCCCGCTGGTGCCGCGCAACGACCCCACGCTGATGTTCGCCAATTCCGGCATGGTTCAGTTCAAGAACCTGTTCACCGGCGTCGAACACCGCGATTACAAGCGCGCGACCACCGCGCAGAAATGCGTGCGGGCGGGCGGCAAGCATAACGATCTGGACAATGTGGGCTACACCGCCCGGCACCACACCTTCTTCGAGATGCTGGGCAACTTCTCCTTCGGGGATTACTTCAAATCCGAAGCCATTCCCTTCGCCTGGGAGCTGATCACCCGCGAGCTCGACATCCCCAAGGACCGGCTGCTGGTCACCGTCTATCACACCGATGACGAGGCGGCGGATATCTGGAAAAAGGTGGCAGGGCTCTCGGATGACCGGATCATCCGCATTCCCACCAATGACAACTTCTGGATGATGGGCCCGACCGGTCCCTGCGGCCCCTGCACCGAGATCTTCTTTGACCACGGCGACAAATACTGGGGTGGCCCTCCGGGATCGCCCGAGGAGGATGGCGACCGCTTCGTCGAGATCTGGAACCTCGTTTTCATGCAGAACGAGCAGTTCGAGGATGGCTCGATGCGCGCGCTGGACATGCAGTCCATCGACACCGGCATGGGCATCGAACGGGTGGCGGCGCTGCTGCAGGGCACCAATGACAACTATGCCACCGACCTGATCCGCGCCCTGATCGAGGCTTCGGCCAACGCCACCTCCACCGATCCCGACGGGCCGGGCAAGACCCATCACCGCGTCATCGCCGACCATCTGCGCTCGACCTCCTTCCTGATCGCGGACGGGGTGATGCCCAGCAATGACGGGCGCGGCTATGTGCTGCGCCGGATCATGCGCCGCGCCATGCGCCATGCCCATATGCTGGGGGCCAAGGATCCGGTGATGCACCAGCTGGTGCCGTCGCTGGTCCGGCAGATGGGCGCGGCCTATCCCGAACTGGTCCGCGCGCAGCCGCTGATCGAGGAAACGCTGCGGCTGGAGGAAACCCGCTTCAAACAGACGCTGGACCGCGGGCTGAAGCTGCTGGATGACGAACTGTCGACCCTGCCCGAAGCGGCCCGGCTGCCCGGCGAGGCGGCGTTCAAGCTTTACGACACCTACGGCTTCCCGCTCGATCTGACCCAGGACGCGCTGCGCGAGCGCGGCCGCGAGGTCGATACCGACGGCTTCAACAGCGCCATGGCCGAACAGAAGGCCAAGGCCCGCGCGGCATGGTCCGGCACCGGCGAATCCGCCGATCTGGCGATCTGGTTCGATCTGGCCGAAACCCATGGCGGCACCGATTTTCTGGGCTATGACACCGAAACCGCCGAAGGCCAGATGCTGGCACTGGTCAGGGACGGCGCCGTGGTCGACACGCTGACGGCGGGCGAAACCGGCTGGATCGTGCTGAACCAGACGCCGTTCTATGGCGAGTCGGGCGGTCAGGTCGGCGATACCGGCTGGCTGCGCCGCCTTGACGACGAGGACGATCAGGCCGAGGTCACCGACACGCAGAAGATGGCCGGGGGCCGCATCACCGCGCATCAGGTCACGGTGCGTTCCGGCACCTTCCGCCGCTCCGAAGCCGTGGCGCTGGAGGTGGATCACGCCCGCCGCGCCCGCATCCGCGCCAACCACTCCGCCACCCACCTGCTGCACGAGGCGCTGCGCCGCGCCTTGGGCCCGCATGTGGCACAGCGCGGCTCGCTCAACGCGCCGGACCGGCTGCGCTTCGATTTCTCGCATTCGAAGGCGCTGACGGCTGCGGAGATCACGCAGGTCGAGAGCGAGGTGAACGCCTTCATCCGCCAGAACAGCGCAGTCACCACCCGCATCATGACCCCCGACGATGCCCGCGCCATCGGCGCGCAGGCGCTCTTTGGCGAAAAATACGGCGACGAGGTGCGTGTGGTGTCCATGGGCCGTCTCACCGGCTCGGGCAAGGGCAGCGATGGCGCCACCTATTCGCTGGAACTCTGCGGCGGCACCCATGTCACCCAGACCGGCGAGATCGGGACATTTGCCCTGACCTCCGAATCCGCCTCCGCCTCCGGGGTCCGCCGGATCGAGGCGCTGACCGGCGAGGCCGCCATGGCCCTGCTGCGCAGCCGCGACGCGGCGCTGGCCGAGATCGAGGCGCTGGTGAAGGTGACCGGCCCCGACACCGTGGCCCGCGTCAGCACGCTGCTTGACGACCGGCGCCGTCTGGAAAACGAGATCGCGCAGCTGCGCCGTGATCTGGCCATGTCGGGCGGTGCGCAGGGCGGGGCCGAGACGCGCGACGTCGCGGGCATCGCCTTCCTGCCGCAGGTCATCTCGGGGGTGCAGGGCAAGGATCTGCCGCCGCTCATCGACGAGATGAAGGCGCGGCTCGGATCCGGCGTGGTGCTGCTGATCGCCGATACCGGCGGCAAGGCCGCCGTGGCCGCAGGCGTCACCGCCGATCTGACCGACCGCATCTCCGCCGTCGATCTGGTGAAAGCCGCGGTCGAGGCGCTTGGCGGCAAGGGCGGCGGCGGTCGTCCGGATCTGGCGCAGGGCGGTGCCAAGGATACTGAGAACGCCGAGGCCGCGATTGCCGCCGCCGAAGCCCTGATCGGAGCCTGAGCCATGACCGTCTACATCATTGCCCGCATCGAAGTGACCGACCCGGAAGAATATTCGATCTATGCCGGTCAGACCATGGCGCTGGCTGAACGCTGGGGCGGGCGCTTTCTGGTGAAGGGTGGCCCGCAGACCGTGCTGGAGGGCCACGCGCCCTCCCGCCATGTCGTCATCGAATTTCCGTCGCGCCCGGCGGCGGAGCAATGGTTCAACTCGCCGGAATACCAGCGCATCCTGCCGATCGCGCAGCGCTCGTCAAACCGCGACCTCGTGATTGTGGAGGGGATCTGATGCCCGCACTCTGGATTGCTCATGTGACCGTCAGCGATGACGAGGCCTATGGCCGCTACGCCAAGCTGGCGGGTCCCGCCATCGCCGCGCATGGCGGCGTGTTCCTTGCCCGCGGCGGCCGCTTCGTGCAGCTCGAAGGCCGCGAACGTCCGCGTAACGTGGTGGCGCGCTTCCCCAGCGTCGAGGCGGCAGAGACCTGTTACCACTCGCCCGAGTATCAGCAGGCACTCGAACATGCGCGTGGTGCGTCGGAACGCGAACTGCTCATCGTCGAGATCAGCGACTGACCCCTCCATGACCGCGGCACATCTGCTGCCGATCCTGCTGCTGATCGGCTCGAACCTGTTCATGACCTTCGCGTGGTACGGGCATCTGAAATACCCCACGGCCCCGCTCTGGGCCGTGGTTTTCATCAGCTGGGGCATCGCGCTGGTGGAATACTGGCTGGCGGTGCCCGCCAACCGGCTCGGCCACCATGTCTACAGCGCCGCCGAACTCAAAACGCTGCAGGAAATCATCACGCTGGTGATTTTTGCGGGCTTCTCGGCGCTTTGGCTGAAGGAACCGCTGACGCTCAATCACGCCGTGGGTTTCGGCTTCATCGCGCTCGGCGCCTTCTTCATCTTCCGCGGCCCGTTCTGACCGGGGGCGAAGCCGCCCCCGAACATCAGCGCCGCGCACCCGTGCCGACCCGACCCCGGTTTCCATTGGCCCCAAATATCCCGGGGGAGTCCGCGCCAGCGGACGGGGGCAGAGCCCCCGGTTCTGCCGTCTGCCGCCAATGAACCAGCGCCCGTGGCCCCTGCGACCTCACTCCAGATCGATCTGGATCCAGCGTTCCGACAGATGAATGTCGGTGCTCTCGAACGGCGCCTCCAGCACCTCGAAACGGTGCGGGACTTCGGCGGGACCAAACAGGATGTCCCCTTCGCCTGCCTCGATCACCTCGTCGCCGATGGTGTAGCGGGCGCGGCCCCGGCGGATGATGAACAGCTCGTCATAGGGATGGACATGCAGCTTCGGCCCGCTGCCGGGCTGGTCCAGCGCCACGAACAGCACGGTGACTTCCGTGCCGAAGCGCTGGCCTTCCACGCGACCGGACCACAGCCCGGGCAGGCGGGCCCAGTCTGCAAAGCTCAGGCGTTCGGGGTGGGTGGTCATGAGGGGCTCCCGGACTTGATTCGCCCGGGAGCATAGCGCGGCTCAGGCGCTTCTGGACATGCGCTTGCGCTCATGCGGGTCAAGATACCGCTTGCGCAGACGGATCGCGTTCGGCGTGACCTCGACCAGTTCGTCGTCGTTGATATAGGCGATGGCCTCTTCCAGCGACAGCGTGATGGGGGTGGTCAGGCGCACCGCCTCGTCGGTGCCGGAGGCCCGCACGTTGGTCAGCTTCTTGCCCTTGAGCGGGTTCACTTCCAGATCGTTTTCGCGGCTGTGCTCGCCGATGATCATGCCGGTATAGACCGGCGCCTGCGCGCCAAGGAACATCCGGCCCCGGTCCTCGAGGTTCCACAGCGCATAGGCCACCGCTTCGCCATTCTCCATGGAGATCAGCACCCCTGCGCGGCGTCCCTCGATCGGGCCCTTGTGCTGGGTCCAGCCGTGGAACACCCGGTTCAGCACGCCGGTGCCGCGGGTGTCGGTCAGGAATTCGCCGTGATAGCCGATCAGCCCGCGCGACGGCACATGCGCCACGATCCGGGTCTTGCCAGCGCCTGCAGGCTTCATCTCGACCAGATCGCCCTTGCGCGGTCCGGTGATCTTTTCGATCACGGCGCCGGTGTAATCGTCATCCACGTCGATGGTGACTTCTTCCACCGGCTCCATGCGCTTGCCGTCTTCTTCCTTCATGATCACCTGCGGGCGCGAGATCGACAGCTCGAAGCCCTCGCGGCGCATGTTCTCGATCAGCACGCCCATCTGCAGTTCGCCACGGCCCGAAACCTCGAAAGCCTCGCCGCCGGGCGTGTCCTTGATCTTGATGGCGACGTTGGATTCCGCCTCCTTCATCAGCCGCTCGCGGATGACGCGGGACTGCACCTTCTTGCCGTCGCGGCCCGCCAGCGGGCTGTCATTGATGCCGAAGGTCACGGTGATGGTGGGCGGGTCGATGGGCTGGGCGTCCAGCGCCTCGTCCACGGCCAGCGCGCAGATGGTGTCGGCCACGGTGGCCTTGGTCATCCCCGCCAGCGAGACGATGTCGCCCGCGCTGCCTTCCTCGATGTCCTGCTGGCCAAGGCCGCGGAAGGCCTGCACGCGGGTCACGCGGAACTGTTCGATCTTCTGGCCGATGCGCGACAGCGCCTGCACGGTCTGGCCGACCTTGACGCGGCCCGTCTCGATCCGGCCGGTCAGCAGGCGGCCCACGAAGGGGTCAGCGCCAAGCGTGGTGGCCAGCATGCGGAAATCGTCGTCCTGACGCTTGATCTGGCGCGGGGCAGGGACGTGATTGACGATCAGCGCAAACAGCGCGTTCAGATCCTTGCGCGGCCCGTCCAGCTCGGCATCGGCCCAGCCGTTGCGGCCCGAGGCATACATGTGCGGGAAATCCAGCTGGTCCTCATCGGCGCCCAGATTGGCGAAAAGGTCGAAACATTCGTCCAGCGCGCGGTCCGGTTCGGCATCGGGCTTGTCGACCTTGTTCAGCACCACGATGGGCCGCAGGCCAAGCGCCAGCGCCTTGGAGGTCACGAACTTGGTCTGCGGCATCGGGCCTTCGGCGGCATCCACCAGCAGCACCACGCCGTCCACCATGGACAGGATGCGTTCCACCTCGCCGCCGAAATCGGCGTGGCCGGGTGTGTCGACGATATTGATCCGGGTGCCGCGCCATTCCACCGAGGTGGGTTTGGCGAAGATGGTGATGCCGCGCTCGCGTTCCAGATCATTGCTGTCCATGGCCCGTTCAGCCACGGCCTGGTTTTCACGGAAGGCGCCGGACTGTTTCAGCAGCTCGTCCACAAGCGTCGTCTTGCCGTGGTCGACGTGGGCGATGATCGCAATATTGCGCAGGTCCATGGGAAAGCCTTATCCGGGGGATTTTGCGCGGGGGTTAGCCCTGACGGGCGTAAAAGGCCAGCCCCTAATGCGGCGCGCTGCTGGAAAAGAGCTGGATCACGAGGATTCCGGCAAGGATCAGCCCAATTCCCGCCACCGCAGGCAGATCCAGCCGCTGGCCAAACACCACAAAGCCGATGATCGAGATGAAGACGATGCCCAGCCCCGACCACATGGCATAGGCCAGCCCCACCGGCATCACCTTCAGCACCACCGACAGCAGGTAGAAGGCGGCGGCATAGGCCACGACCACGATCACCGACGGCAGCGGCCGGGTGAACTGCTGGCTGGCCTGCAGCGCGGCGGTGCCGATAGTTTCCGCCAGCACGGCCATCACAAGCGCAAGATAGGGCATCAGGGCCTCCGTCATCCTCTGGCGACAGTGGTGGCCCGCCGCGCCGCCGGGCGCAAGGGCAGAGGGCCGTCGCGGCGGCGATGGCACTGGACAAGGCGGGGGCTTTCTTTCACCCAGCCCCGGATCCCCGACCGTGGAGCAGGACAGATGGCACAACATACCGAAGAACGCATCGCGCATGGGGCACTGGTCTTTGTGGCGCCGCATCCGGTTCTGGCGGAACTGGCGCGGGATCTGGCGCGCGGCATCACCGATCCCGCGGTAATGGCGCTGCCGGTGGACATTCTGGTGGGGCTGCACCGGCTCAGACCCCGTCTGCCCGCGCTCGGACGCCGCCAGCTGGGCATCCAGACCGAGCAGATCCGCGATGCCGAAGGCCGCCCGATGTGGAAAAAGGTCCGGCCCGGTCGGCTGCGCAAGCATCTGCTGGCCTGTCACCGGGTGCTGGATCTCTCGGTCTCGAATGCGCCGGTCTATGGGCTGGCAGGGCGGCTGCTGCGTCACCGGCTCGATTTCGGCCCCTATGTCTTTCCCCAGCGGATTCCCGATTTCGTGCCCGGCAAGGAGGCGGTGTTCTTTGGCGCGGCCAATGACCGGCGCGCGGATCTGGTGGCCCGGCACGGCATCCGGATGCTGCCCAACGGGGTCTTCGGCGCGGCGCTGGCGGCAGAGCTTGCAGGGGCGGCGGCGGTCGTCAACCTGCACTACACCGAGGGCGTCTATACCGAGGCGCCGCGGCTTCTGGCCGCCTGTCTGGCCGGCAAGCCGGTGATGTCCGAACCGCTGGCGCCGCCGCTGGTCGCGGGCCGTCATTACCTGCCGCTGGGGCCGCTGCCGACACAGCCGGATCTTGCCGCGCTGCAGGCCCGCTTTGCCACCGAGATCGCCGCGCGCCACCGCTTTGCCGAGATACTGCTTAAAATGCGCAGGGCTTAAGACAGTCGCAGGATTCTCTCCGTAAAAGGGGGGCAACGGGCCGCAGAGCCCCGCAGCCTTGGAGAGACATCATGCTGAAATACCTGACCGCCGCCCTTCTTCTGTCGACCCCGGTTCACGCGCTGGATGTGGGCGATGCGCTTGGCGTCTACCTTGACCGACAGGTGATGACCTGGGCGCAGGATCCGCTGCTGATGTCGGCGCTCGAGGCGCAGAACATCCGCCATGCCGGGCTGGAGGCTGCGGCTTACACCGAACTCGACCAGCGCTGGTCCGCCGAACTGGGCCGCACGCCCGCGCCGCTGGTGGATTCGGTGCTCCAGACCCCGGCGTCGGACTTCCTGCGCGCCCGGATGGAGGAGTCGAAGGGTCTCATCACCGAGGTGTTCATGATGGATGTCCACGGGCTCAACGTCGCCTCTGCCGGGATCACCTCTGACATCTGGCAGGGCGACGAGGCGAAGTTCACCGAAACTTTCGCCAAAGGGACCGGGGCGCGGCACTTCTCTCAGATCGAATTCGACGATTCCCGTGGGGTCTATCAGACCCAGATGTCCTTCACCCTGTCCGACCCGGTCACCGGCGCCCCGATTGGTGCGATGACCGTCGGAATCAACGCCGAAATGATGCAGTAAACCGCTTTTGGGGGTATCCATGGCCAGTCAGATCAAGGCGCCACGCCTGCGCAGCCACTTGGCATCCGTGTTTTTCCGTGTCGCGCTGCTTCTGGCGGCCTCCACACTGGCAGTCGCCGCCGTCATGGCGTGGCAGTCCTGGCGCATCGCCGATCGGGTGGCGAAGGATGGCGTGGCCGAAACCGCGCAGAAGGCGACCGAGGCCGCCGCGATCTCTCTGGTGCAGCCGCTGCGCTTCATGGATGCCCCCCGGGCGCAGCTTCTGCTGTCCGACGCGCTGCTGAGCGGCGGGGAAAACTCCGTTGCAGGGCTGGTGATCGGCGCTGACGGGGCGCCCGTGGCCGAGGGCGGAGACGTGGATCTGGACCGCGGCGTGCTGCTGGAACTGGCGGCGGCCGCGCTGGCCTCCAACAGCCGGGTGGAAGCGGAGGACGGGCATCTGATCGCGATTCCGGTGCCGACCGCCGATCCCGCGGTGGCGGGGGGCGCGCTGGTCATGAGCTGGTCGGATGATGCCGTGATTGCCGCGATTTTCAGCCGCAAGATGCAGATGCTGGCGACGGCTGCGGTGACCTTCGCCGTGATGATGGTGCTGACGATGCTGGCCATGCGCCGCTTCGTCACCCAGCCGCTGCGGCAGGTGGATCAGGCCATGAGCCGCATCGCGGCGGGTGATTACGACACCGAGGTTCCGATGCGGACGCGGCGCGACGAATTTGGCGGCCTTGCCCGGCATCTGGCGGATCTGACGGTGGCGCTGGCCGATGGCCGCGCCGCCGCAGAAAGCCGAAGCGCCGCGCATGAGGCGCAGAACCTCGTGGTGCAGCATCTCAGCGACGGGCTGGACCGGCTGGCCGCAGGTGTGCTGAGCCGGGGCATCGACCAGCGCTTTCCTGATGAATATGAAGGGCTTCGCGCCAATTACAACCGCGCGGTCAGCAGTCTGCGCGACGCGCTCAGCAATGTGCGCGCTGGCGCGATGAACATCCATTCCAGCGCCGAGGAAATGGCGCGCGCTTCCGACGATCTGTCGCATCGCACCGAAACGCAGGCCGCCACGCTGGAGGAAACCGCTGCCGCGCTGGAACAGATGCTGTCCAGCGTCCGGCAGGCGGCGGGATCCGCGCAGGAGGTGGAAAGCACCGTGCGCACCGCCTCGCAGCTGGCTGACCAGAACGGCTCGGTCATGCGCTCCGCCGTGGAAGCCATGGCCGGAATCGAGAAAAGCTCGGAACAGATCAGCGAAATCATCGGCGTCATCGACGACATCGCCTTCCAGACCAACCTCTTGGCGCTGAATGCCGGGGTCGAGGCCGCACGGGCCGGGGCCTCCGGCAAGGGCTTCGCCGTGGTGGCCTCCGAGGTGCGGGCGCTGGCACAGCGCAGTTCCGATGCGGCCCAGCAGATCAAGGCGCTGATCAGCGGCTCTGCCGAGCAGGTGAAAGACGGCGTGGAGCTTGTGGAACGCGCCGGTCAGGCTCTGTCGCAGGTGGTTGAAAAGGTGGGACAGATCTCGGGTCTGGTCAGCGGGATCGCCAATGTGTCGCAGGAACAGGCGCTGGGGCTGAACGAGATCAACCTTGGTGTCAGCAATCTGGACCGTGTCACCCAGCAGAACGCGGCCATGGTCGAGGAAAGCACCGCCGCGGTGCACATGCTGCGCAGCGATGCTGGCAAGCTGTCCGAACTGACCGAAAGTTTCGAGATCGGGGAGGAACAGGGACAGTCCGCGCAGGCCTCCGGACTGCACCGCGCCGCCTGAGGCAAGGGCCTACCGTGACGGATGGCCGCTGTTCCGCCGCCGCGCGTTGACAGGCGCGGGGACTGCGGCGAAAACAGCCCGGACGGAACCGGTGGCACGGCTGTGAGGCAAATTCGCCATGCGTAGGATGCTGACATTCGGCATGGTCTTGGACGAAGGCTCCGGCCTTGCAAACAGGCCTTCGTTCCCAGGGAACCTGGCGTCTGCCCTGCTACGACGGGAGGGGCGGAAGCTGCGCATTGCGCCCTGTTTCGCACGGCAACGGTATGGACCGACGTCGCGGGTAGGGTGGAGAAACGTGGGGCGGCTTTCGCTCTGCCCTCCGCCTGTCGCTGGCGTCTGGTCCCGGAGGGGCCCCTGCGCAGCGATGAACGTCGCGGTCAGCCCGGAGTGCCGCGTATCAGGGATGGAGCCCGGGCACAAACCTCGGACGTCCGAAGAATGCGGTCACCGTTGCGAAAGGGGCGCGCTGGCGAAACAGCGGGGCAGCAGGATCGGACAGCGCTGGAGCGCTTTCATCGGACCCCGCAATGCTGCGCCCGAACAGGCGCTGCCTGACGAGACGGCGAACAGCAGCTCTCACGGTCCCTTCGGGCCTGTGTCTGGGCGGGCGGCTGCGGCAAAGCCTCGACGCCGCGCCGGTCAGCACAGGCCAAGACCGGGCGCCGCCTTGGTCACCTGTTGTGGCCGCCAAAAGTCCGCCGTCTCGGCTCGGGCGGACTACGGATCTGCAGTCTCCCCTGTCGGAGCAAATGTCGGCAGGCCGATGCTCTTGCGCCATCTCGACAGGGCGGCACCGCGTCGCAAAAGACGAGCCTCTGCAAAACTGCGCAGGCTGTTGCAGAACCGCGCCTGTCTGTGCATCGGTCACGCCTTGAATGGGCAGGGGGCCGGATCCGTGGCCAAAGCGGTTGAGGCGGCAACCGGCCGCCGGACATCTTTTCTGCTCGCAGGCACAGGCCAGATGCCCCCGATTGTGGCTCCAGCTTCCACTGCAGGCCCGTGTCTGCGGCGTAGAGGGCGGGCCAGCGAAACTGCCTGCAATCACATATTACCGCCCCTTGCCGCTCAGGCAGAGCCATGGGCGCGGCGGGCAGGCTGCCGGAACATGGCGTCACAGGGGCCGGACCACATCCGCCTGTGCCCGGATCGCCACCCGGGTGCCGCGCCAATTGCCCGGAAGGTCGGGCATCGCCGCTTGAGCGGGGCTGTCGCTCCCCAGCGCTCGGAGCCGCGAATGCCGCATCAAACATGTGCTGTCCGTCAGAAGCAGTCGGCCTGCATGGACCGGAAGCTTGGCGCGGGGACTGTCGAGGCGCGGCGTGTGGCTGGCCCCGTCGCGGGGTCAGGGCAGGCGCCGATGCGGCAAGGCGGTCTGACCCTTGCAGCGGGACGTGGAGGCTGGGCTTGGGCTCCCAGCCCCGTGCGCCCCGCTGCGGCAGCCTGTTCCCACGGAACGGACCGACGTCGTAAAGGTCACAAAGGGGCGCTGAAGATGCCCGGCAGGTTTGGGGCCTGCACGACTTTCCAATGCTTTGGCGGCAGTTGCGGCGGGCGACCAGCAACGACCTTGCGCCTTGTCGCAGGCAGCACGGGTCACGCGCTTGCGGGGGCGCCGTTCAGGAACGGAGGCGCATCGAAACCCGGCAGCGCCGGGCAGGCGGGCTGTTTCGCGCCATGGCAAAGCTGGATGGCCTTTCGATCCATGACAACGCGACGGGCCGACCCGGAAAGCGCGCGCCGCGTCACAGCAGCTTGCGCAGGCAAAGCGCCGGGCCTGTGGCTGGGCCGTCACGTTGCCAAGCTTGGCGACCATGACCTGTCGGCATGCGGAGGGACGGCGCGCGGCGGCGGCGCAGGCGTCCATCGCTGCCCGCAAGACAGCGGGGTGGCACGATGAGGGCCCTGCTGCTGGCGCTGTTCATGCTGCTTGCCGCCTGCACCCCGCGCCCGGGGCCGGAGGCGCTGACCCCGCAGCCCGCGCCCGGGCCGGACCTGCGGGTGGTGCGGGTCTATGTGGCCACCACCCGCGCCCCGATGGCGCCGCCTGCCATCGGCTTCGGCGCGGGGCCGGCCATCGGGATGTCCTATCGCTGGTATGACATCTCTGTGCCGGAGCAGCCCCGGGCGCGCGGCGTTTTCTGGATGACCGATACCCCCGATCCTTCGCAGGATTTCCTTGTGGTCGGGCATGGTGCGCTGGACCGGTCCGGCTTTGCCGCCGAAGTTGCACAGCGCAACGCGCAGGCTGCGGAGCCGGTGACGGTCTTTGTGCATGGCTATAATTACAGCTTTCCCGAAGCGCTGCTGGAGCTGGCCCGGCTGACGGCGGAAACCGGGCGGGGGGGCGCGCCGGTGCTGTTCAGCTGGCCCTCGCAGGGGAAGGTGCTGGATTATGTCGGCGACCGGCAGGAGGCGCTGGCCTCGCGCGATGCGCTGGCGCGCGTGCTGGCGGATGTGAGCCGCGCCGAAGGCCGCACGCTGCTGGCGGGGCATTCCATGGGCGGCTGGCTGACCATGGAGGCGCTGCGCACGCTGGCACTGGCCGGGCGGCGTGACGTGACCGATGATCTGGACGTGCTGCTGATCGCGCCCGACATAGATCCGCTGGTGTTCCGCCAGCAGCTGGCACCGCTGCAGCCGCTGCCGCGTCCGCTGACGGTGATGGTGGCGCGGGACGACCGGGCGCTGGCCATGTCCTCGCGCATTTCTACCGGGCGGACCCGGCTGGGGGCGCTGAATGTCGACGATCCCGTGGTGGCGCGGGCCGCACAGAGCGCCGATGTGCAGCTGATCGACATCTCGGGCCTGCCCGCCGTCAACGCGCTGCATCACAACCGCTATACCGAACTGGCGCGGATGGTGGCCGAGCGCGGCAGCGACAGCGGCGATCCGCTGGGGCTTGTGCGCTCGGCCGGGGCCTTTGTGCTGGACACGCTGGGCAGCGGGCTGATCCGTGCAGGCCAGACGATCGGGGGCGGCTAGCTCGTCAGGCGCGCGGCGCAAACTCGCGCAGCGCGTCGCGGTTGATCTCGATCCCCAGCCCCGGCGCATCGGGGATGGTGAAAACGCCCGCCTCCGGCTCCAGCGGGCGGGTCAGCACCGCCTGACGGAACGGGTTGTGGGTGCGGTCATATTCGAGGATCGGCGCCAGCGGCGCCCGGCGTGGCGGATCGGGCAGCAGGGCCGCCACGAACTGCAGCGCTGCGGCGATCTGCACGCCCGTGCCCCAGACATGCGGCACCAGCCGGATGCCGTGCAGCGCGCACATGTCGGCGATGCGCCGGGTTTCGGTAAAGCCGCCGCTGCCGCAGAGATCAGGCTGCGCGATGTCGATCACCCGCCGCGCCAGCGGCTCGGCAAAACCGAAGCGGCCATGCCAAGTCTCGCCGCCCGCCACCGGGATGGGCTGGCCCGCGCGCACCTCGGCATAGCCCGACAGATGTTCGGGGATCACCGGCTCTTCGAACCAGTCGATGCCGTAATCCGCCGCCTGCCGCCCCAAGGCGAGCGCTTCGCCCACGGAATAGCCGTGATTGGCGTCGATCATCAGCCGGGCGTCGGGGCCGATGGCCTCGCGCACCGCACGGATCACCGCCAGATCCTCGGCCACGTCAAAGCCGATCTTGATCTTCACCGCATGGAAGCCTTGGGCGACATGGCGGGCGCAATCCTCGGCATTGTCCGTCACACGGTCGACACCGTCGCGGCGGAAGCCCCCCGTGGCATAGGCGCGCACGGTCTCGCGCACGCGGCCCCCCAGCAGCACCGACACCGGCACGCCAAAGCGCTTGCCCTTGATGTCCCAGAGCGCGATGTCGATGCCCGACAGCGCCGTCATGGTCAGGCCGCGCTGCCCCTGATCGCGCAGCAGGTTGTACATGTCCTGCCAGATCACCTCGGTCGCAAGCGGATCGCGCCCGATCAGATGCGGCGCGTAGGCGGCCACCACCGCCGCATTGGGCGCAGCGGGGCCCAGACATTCACCCCAGCCGATGGTGCCATCGTCGCAGATCACCTCCACCAGCACATGCTGGCGGCGGCTGAACCGCATGGAGGCGCTTTCAAACGGCGTCTCCAGCGCGACATCCAGCAGATGGGTGCGGATTTCGGCGATCTTCATGCCTTGCCCGCCGTGGCGATGAGAGCGCGCAGCATCTCTTCTTCCTCGCCGGTCAGATCGCAGAGCGGAGCACGCACCGGACCCGCGTCAAAGCCCGCCAGCCGCACCCCGGCCTTGATCGCGGCCACGGCATAGCCCTTGCGGCGGTTGCGGATCGCCATGAACGGATAGAAGAAATCGCGCAGGATATCCTCGCAGATGTCGCGTTCGCCCGCGCGCAGGGCGCGGTAGAATTCCATGGCGAGCCCCGGCACGAAATTGAACACGGCAGAGCTGTAGGTGGTGAAGCCCGCGCCCAGATAGGCCTCGGCAAAAAGCTCTGCCGTGGGCATCCCGCCCAGATAGGTCAGCCGGTCGCCCATGGTCGCGGTGATCTGGCGCACCTGACCGATCTCGCCCGAGCCATCCTTGAACCCGACCAGATTGGGGCAGGCCTCGCAGAGCCGGGCCAGCGTGTCGGGAGCAAGGATGCAATTGTCGCGGTTATAGACCATGACGCCGATCTGCACGGCATCGCAGACCGCTTTGACATGGGCGTAAAGCCCCTCCTGCGGCGCGTCGATCAGGTAATGCGGCAGCAGCAGCAGACCGTCGGCGCCTGCGGCCTCTGCCGCCTGCGCCATCTCCACCGCCATATGGGTGCCCAGACCGCAGCCCGCGACGATGGGCGTGCCCGCAGCCCCTTCCTTGGCGGTGCGGATGATCGCGGGCATCTCGGCAGGGGTCAGCGAGAAAAATTCGCCCGTGCCCCCGGCGGCAAACAGCACCGAGGCGCCAAAGCCCGACAGCCATTCCAGATGCGCACGATAGGGGGCGGGGGCAAAGGCGCCATCAGCGCCGAAGGGCGTCACCGGAAAGGACAGCAGCCCCGCGCCAAGGGCCGTCTTGAGTTCTTGGGGATCCATGCTCTTCCTCCTCGCTGGATGCCGCAGCGTTATCACGGTGCGCTGGGGGCTTGTCAACAACTTGTATGATGAGTCGGCTCAGCGCCGCAACATCCGGCGATAGCGGGCCTGTCCCTGTTCCAGATGATCGCGCATCGCGGCCCGGGCGGCTGCGGCATCGCGGGCGGAAATGGCATGGGCGACGGCGCGGTGCTCGCGCTGGATCTGCGCCAGATACTCCGCCTGCGCCGGGCGCTGGTCGGAGAGGCGGGCACGGGGAATGGCCTCTGGCCCCAGCATGTCCAGAAACTGCGCAAAGCGCGGGTTCTGGGTCGCCTCGGCCACGGCGCGGTGAAAGGCGAAATCTTCGGCGGTGGCGGACCCCTCTGCGGCATGGGCGGCCTCCAGCGCGGCAAGGGCGGCAAAAAGCGCCTCTTCCTGTGCTGCGGCACGGCGCTGTGCGGCAAGGCCCGCTGCCTCGATCTCGACGGCGGCGCGCAGTTCCAGCACATCAAGGATCGAGGAAATGCGTTCAGGATCAATGTCCTGAAAGGGAGAGCCGCCATGCGGATGAAGCTGCTGCACAAAGACCCCCGCACCTTGCCGCGCGGCCACCAGCCCGTCGGCGCGCAGGGCCGCCACCGCCTCGCGCACCACGGTGCGCGACACGCCATGCGCCGCACTCAGCCGCGATTCCGACGGCAACCGCCCGCCCACCGGAATGGCGCCCGCCGCAATTTCCGCCCGCAGGCTGTCCGCGAGCTGCTGCACCAGATTGGGGCGCGGGCTTTGTGGGTCGACCTGCCTGTGCCGCATGGCCGGGTTCCTTTCCTGTTGCGCAGCGGGCAGTGTAGCGGGAGAGGGCGAAGCTGCAATATGAATCTTGACACGTTATCGTATGACTTTAGGCTTCGCGGCAATGACGGAGGGTCTTATGCTGAAGAAACTGCTAATCACGGGCGCGGCTGGCACGCTGGGCCGGATGATCCGCACCGAAATGGGCGGGGTGGCGGAGACGCTGCGCCTGTCGGATCTGGTGCCGATCGAAGATGCCCCCGAAGGCGCCGAGGTGGTGACCTGCGATCTGGCGGATGCCGAAGCGGTGGACCGGCTGGTCGCGGGATGCGACGGGGTGGTGCATCTGGGCGGCATTTCGGTGGAAAAGCCGTTCGGGTCGATCCTGCAGTCCAACATCATCGGGCTGCACAACCTTTACGAGGCGGCGCGGCGCCATGGCCAGCCACGCATCCTCTTTGCCTCCTCCAACCATGTGGTCGGGTTTCATCCGCAGGACGCACGGCTGGGCACCGATGCCGCGCACAAGCCCGATGGCTGGTATGGCGTGTCCAAAAGCTTTGGCGAGGCGGTGGCGCTGATGTATTTCCACAAGTTCGGGCAGGAAACGGCCCTGGTGCGCATCGGCTCGGTCACGCCGGAGCCCATCGACCGCCGGGCGCTGGCCACTTGGTTCGCGCCAGAGGATTTTGTGTCGCTCATCGCCTGCGTGTTCCGGGCGCCCCGGCTGGGCTGCCCGGTGATCTGGGGCGCCTCGGACAATGACACAAGCTGGTGGGACAATTCCGGCGCCCGCTATCTGGGCTGGCGGCCCAAGCGCAATTCGGCGGAATTCGCCAAAAAGATCGCGGCCCTGCCCATGCCTGCCGCCGATGCGCCGGTGTCGAAATGGCAGGGCGGCGTGTTCACCGCGCTGCCGATTCAGGAGGACTGAGGCTCAGATCTCCTCGGCGCAGGCGTGATGCGGCAGATCCGCCATGCGCGCCAGCAGGTCAGGCGTGGGCAGCGCCGCACAGTCAAGCGCTGTGGCCTGCGGGGCGGGGCTGGCCTCCGCAAGGCAGGCGTCGGGAAGCAGCAGCAGCTCGACGCCTGCGGCCACCAGCCCGTTCAGCAGCGACAGCGCCGCGCCGTCGTGGCAGCGGCCCGCCGCGATGATGCGGCGCAGGCCCCGCTCGGCCAGCAGTCGGTGCAGGGCGTCGACACTTCCGCAGACCGTGTCGCCGCGCTGCACCGCATGCGGGGGGCGTTGCTGCTGTGCCGCGTCGTGCCGGGATGCGCTGTTCCGGCTTTCGGTCAGATGCACGACCGGCAGGCCGGTATCGCGGGCAGCGATGCAGATCCGGGCCAGATTGCGCAGCGCGTCGGATTGCGGGGCCGCGTCCGGGTGCACAGGAAGTCCGATCAGCAGCACCGCGGTCCGGTCCGGGTCGATGTCGACAGCCGCAGGGTGCGGCACGGGCTCGCAGGGAAAAGACAGGAAACTGATCGAACAACTCACCTCTATGACCTCTTTTTCTGTGGATCTCCGTCGGGTCCTCGCGGCCCGACAGCGTCGAAGATTGAGGAGGAAGAGCTGCGGTTTCAATCATGAAAATCACGCTGTCCGGAATCCGGTCAGGTGCCCCGGCAGCAGCCGCCGAGGCCGTGCACAGGTGCACCGAAAACGGCGCGTCCAGAGTCGTTAGGCGGCGTGGAGCGGGCAGAAATGCCGACAGTAGGACGCCGAGCGGCGCGCGCAATGCGCGACCTTCAGACTGTCAGGACCACAGGTGATGCTCAGGCTTTTGCAGAGCGGTCCCGCGCTCTGCATCGCGGGAAGCGCGGTCTTGACCACAAGCGCCAGCGCCTGCTGGTCATGAGACTGGGCGAAGCTGACGACGCTGCGCAGAAACCCAAGAACATCTTCGCTGTCCTGCACCAAGTCGGCTCCCGCTGCGGCGACATTTTCTCCGTCAATGTCAGCAAATGGTTAATCAAAGGTTAATAAAAAGATGGAGCACAAGGGCGCCGGGCCAGCGGCCGCTATCCGGGCAGCGCCGCCGCGATCACTTCGGTAAACGCCGCCTCGTCGGTCAGCCCTGCCATCTCCGAGGCATCGACCGTGATGCCCCAGTTGCGCGCCATCGCCTCGTAGCGTGGCTGACGGTGGGCCAGCGCGCGGGCATAGGTCCAGCGGATGAAGGCGTCAGGATCGACCTCGGCTTCGGTGATCTGCTGCTGCTCCAGATAGCTCTGCCACGCGGCGCTCAGGAATTGCGGCTGATAGGCCATCGGTTTCGGCGCGCGGTCGAAGCGGCGGATCAGCTCTTCGGTATGCGCCTCGCTGCCACGGACCCAGACCAGCAGCGCCACGCGCGAAAGCTCGGTCAGGATCGGATCCTCCGGATCCTCGGGATCGACCCATTCGCAGATCGACCCGCCGGTGTCGCAGACAAAATGCGGATAGCCATACAGATCCTGCGCGCGGTCGATGAAATAGCCGGTATCCAGCAGCGCCTGTTCCTCGGCGCGGCGGAACTGGTCCTGACGGGCGCGATAGGTGTCCATGGGCAGCCCGCCGCGATCCGGATTGCCGGGCTTGCCCAGATAGGTCGACACCGGGCTGAGATTCTGGAAGGTCAGGTTGGAGCCGATATAGATGGAATCCGACAGCAGCAGATCGCGCAGGAAAGGCACCTTCATCGCCTCGCGCTTGGCATTGTCGACGATATATTCGCCCATGTAGCGCGTGCCGATGCGGTAATCGATGGAGTAATGAAACCACCGCCCCGAATGCCGCAGCATCGAGGAGACATGGGTCTTGCCCAGCCCCGACATGGCGAAGAGCAGCACCCGTTTTCTGGGGGCGGCACGCCACTCGGCCGCGGTGTCATACAGCATGGTCAGGCTCCCGTTGATCCGCCCGTCTGGTAGAACGGGGCGCAGGCGGCGTCAAATGGCGCGCGGGGGCGCCGGGTCAGGCTTTGCGGGCCCTGCGGGTCTCGCGCAGGATATTGCCGTAATTTGCCGCAAAGATCACCGCAGCCCCCAGCAGCACGAATGGATCGAGCGGTTCGGCATAAAGCAGCATCCCCACCAGCGCGATGACCGGAAGCCGGGCAAAATCGATGGGCATGACCACGGCGGCGGGCGCGAGGCTGAGCGCGGTGGTCAGGCAGAAATGCGCCACCAGACCGGCCACCGCAATCACCCCCACGGCGGGCCAAGCGGTCAGGGGCGGCAGCGCGATGTCGCCATCGATCCCGGCGCAGATCAGCCCGAACACCGCCTGCATCGCGGTCAGCCAGAACAGGATGTTGAGCGTGCTGACGCTGCGGGTCAGCCTGCGGGTGAACACCGCCGACCCAGCAAAGCCCAAGGCCGCCAGCGCCGCCGCGATCAGCCCCGGCGACAGCGTGTCCGGCGAGGGGCGCGCCACGATAAGGATGCCGACAAAGCCCGCCAGCGCCGCCAGCACCCGCGCGCGGGTCAGCCGCTCTCCCAGCACCAGTGGCGACAGCAGCAGCGCCCAGATCGGTGCGGTGAATTCCAGCGCGAACACCTGTGCCAAAGGAATGGAGGCGATGGCGAAGAACCACAGGTTCTGCCCGGTGAAATGGCTGATGTTGCGGATGATCTGCAGGCCGAAATGCCGGGTGGTGACCTCGGCCCAACGTCCGGTCAGCAGCACCACGGCGGTGATCAGCACCAGCCCGATCAGCGAGCGGTAGAGCATGATTTCGAACGTGTCGAGGTCAAGGCTGACCGTGCGGCCCGCCACTGCCATCGACGAGAAGGACACGATCGCCCCCGTCATCCAGAGCGCGGCGCGCAGGGTCTGCGACGCGGGAGGGGCGGTCACGGTGGTCTCGGCAGTCATCGGCGGGCATTTCCGTTGCGGCGGGGCGGACCCGCGAAAGGGCGAAGCGGGAAAGATCACCGCAGGCAGACCCCGGCCATCCGGCGCTGTCGCGCCGTCCGTCAGGTTGTGATGCCATGCTGCGTCTCTCCCGGCGCCAGAGTGACCGCAGACGCGCCGGACGGCAAGCCCCGGCGCAGACTTCCGTGCCGGTCAGATCGGTGCAAAATCTCCGGACCGTGAGGGCGCGGCACGCTGCCATGTCTCCGCTTCGCGCTCATGCGCGTCGCGCAGCGCGCGCAGCCCGCCGATGTGATGGCTGAGAAGGGTGACCAGCGCCGCGACGCGCCCCAGCGCAAAGGCCGCGATCCCGGCACCACCCACAGCCAGCGCCACCAGCAGCGGATGGCCAAGCGCCAGCGGGCAGAGCCCCAGCGCCAGCGTCGCCAGCACCGCGAGTTCGCGCCGCTGCTTGAGACGGGCGAGCCGGGCTTCGGCGTGGCGCAGATCTTCGGAGACAGTGGCGCCGCGACGCTCCAGCGCGTCCAGATACCGGGCGACCGCCTCGGGGCAGGTGCGGTCCTGACAGGTCTCGGGCCCGGCCACCTGCAGGTCAGACTGCCATGTCTTGTGGCTGGTGCCACGATAGCCGGCAAAGCCTGAGGCCAAAGTTGTCCCCAGAGTCAGGACAAAGGCGATGAGCATGACACGCCGCTCCTTTAAAAACGTACAGAACACTCCGCCAAGCCTAACACAGGGCTTGGCGGTTCACAGGTATGGAAAACGTGAGGTCATTCCCACTCGATCGTGCCCGGCGGTTTCGAGGTGATGTCATAGGTGCACCGGTTGATGCCCTTCACCTCGTTGATGATCCGGGTGGCCGTTTCGCCAAGGAAATCATGGCTGAACGGGTAATAATCGGCAGTCATGCCGTCCACGCTGGTGACGGCGCGCAGGGCGCAGGCAAAGTCATAGGTCCGCCCGTCGCCCATCACGCCCACGGTGCGAACCGGCAGAATCGCCACGAAGGCCTGCCAGATGTCGTCATAAAGCCCGTGGCGGCGGATCTGGTCGATGAACACCGCATCGGCCTTGCGCAGGATCTCCAGCTTTTCGCGGGTGATCTCGCCGGGGCAGCGGATGGCCAGACCGGGGCCAGGGAAGGGATGGCGGCCAATGAAGCTGTCGGGCAGTCCCAGTTCCCGGCCAAGCGCGCGCACCTCGTCCTTGAACAGCTCGCGAAGCGGTTCCACCAGCTTCAGGCCCATCTTTTCGGGCAGGCCGCCGACATTGTGGTGGCTCTTGATGGTGACGGAAGGACCGCCGGAGAAGCTGACCGATTCGATCACGTCGGGATAAAGCGTGCCCTGCGCCAGAAACTCGGCACCCTCGATGCCGTCGGCGTATTTCTGGAAGACCTCGATGAAGAGGCGCCCGATGATCTTGCGCTTGGTTTCCGGGTCCGACACGCCTTCCAGCTCGCCGAGGAACAGCTCCTGCTCCTGCGCGTGGATCACATGCAGGTTCATGTGGTCGCGGAACATGCCCACGACCTCTTCCGCCTCGTTGAGCCGCAGCAGGCCATGATCGACAAAGACGCAGGTCAGCTGGTCGCCCACGGCTTCGTGGATCAGCGCGGCGGCGACCGAACTGTCGACCCCGCCGGAGAGCGCACAGATCACCTTCTTGTCGCCGATCTGGTCCCGGATGCGCTGCACCGCTTCCTCGCGATAGGCATCCATGGTCCAGTCGCCCTGAAATCCCGCCTCGCGGACGAAGTTTTCATAAAGCGTGCGCCCGTTGGGGGTGTGATGCACCTCCGGGTGGAACTGCACCGCATAGAAGCGGCGGCTGACATCGGCGGTGATCGCAAAAGGCGCACCGGGAGAGGTGCCGTAGACCTCGAATCCCGGAGCGATTGCAGAGACATGGTCGCCATGGCTCATCCAGACCTGTTCGCGCCCGGTGCCGTCAAGGAACCAGCCCGACAGCAGGTCCAGCCGGTTTTCCGCCGGGGTGACCCAGGCGCGGCCAAATTCTGCAGTGCCGTGCCCGGCTTCGACGCGGCCACCAAGATCCTGCATCATGACCTGCTGGCCATAGCAGATGCCAAGGATCGGGACGCCCATGTCATAGACGCTTTTGGGCGGGCGCGGCGAGCCATCGCGGGTCACGCTGTCGGGGCCACCGGAAAAGACGATGGCGCGAGGGGCGAAGTCCTGCAGAAAGGCGTCGGTGACGTTCTGATAGGGATGGATTTCGCAGTAGACATTCAGTTCGCGGAGGCGACGCGCGATGAGCTGCGTCACCTGGCTGCCGAAGTCGACGATAAGGAGGCGATCATGCTGGGTCATAGCGCTGCTTTAGGCAGGTTGCCGGGTCCGCGCAAGAGCCCTTGCGCCTGCCTTCGCGCGGGCGCGTGCGGGCGGCGGTTATTCCCCGATGGGGCTGAGCAATTCCGGTGCGGTGACAAGGGGGCGGACGCCGTGGCTGTGGGTTTCCTCGAACACGTTGCCCATCTCGGCCCAGGCGTCCAGAGAGGCGATGTTGAGCCGGGCGCAGCGCGGGCGCACCGACCATGTGACCTGCAGCGGCGAGCAGGTGGCCTGCGAATAGGCAGGCCCGGTGGTGGAGCCGCGGAACAGCACCGGCTGACCGGTGCCCGTGGGCAGGGAGCGCGCCTGATAGCGCCCGTCGCGCAGGGTGCCGTAATAGATGAAATCGCGGAAATCCAAGGCGTTGGGATCGTTCACCACCAGAAACACCTGCGCCTCAACGCGCAGGTCAGGGTTCTGGCAGGTTGGCGACAGGCAGGAGGCCAGCCCCGGCCCCGGAGCGACCTGACAGGAGGAATAGACCCAGTGCACCTCGATCGTGTCGCCCGGTTCTACCCCGTCGAAGCGCACATGCCCCGGTTCGGGGCGAGTCAGTTCGGCGGGGCTGAGCGAGGTGCTGCCCGCGCAGCGAAAGCCGCCATGCTCCCCGGAGCCGGCATAGATGGCAAAACCCGGCCCCATATGTTCGGCATTCGAGTGAAGATGGATGTTGCACAGGTTCAGATCCTCGGGCGGCGGGGCCATGGCGTAGCGGGCGGGATTGAGCCCGTGGGGGTTGGAGATGTCGCGCGGGCTTTGCGGGCCAAATCCCTGACAGAGGCTTATCTGACCGGCAGAGGGAGCCGCACCGCTGGCGGGGTGCGGCGCCGCGCCATGTGCCGCAGACTCGGCATAAACCGGCACCGTCAGGAACAGGGCAAGCAGCACGACAACATGCACAAGAACGGAAACCATCACTGCCGCACCAGATTGGGGTCATTCCGGTGATCCTGACGCAACAGGCGTGAATATCCGCTTAAGCCGAACCCGAGGCATTCCCGAAAATGCGGCGCAATTCACCTGCAACATGTCGTTTTTGTGCGCGAAGCGCCGCTGCGGGTCGGCGACATGCGCCCTTTGCCGGGCTAGACTGTGACGGCGGCGCCGGGTTTGTGCCGCGTCAGATAAGGAAACCGGATGGCCGATGCGTTGATGACCCGCGATGACACCCCCCATGGCCTGCTGGATGATGGCACGCTGCGCCAGATCGAGGCGGTGGCGGATCGCCTGCTGGCGGAGGTCGGCGTGAACTTCATCAACTCTCCCGACGCGCTGGCCCGCTGGTCGGCTGCCGGGGCGCAGATCGAAGGCGAACGGGTGCGGCTTGCGCCCGAACTGGTCGCCAGCCTGTGCGCCAAGGCGCCCGCCCGCTTTGTCCAGACGGCGCGGACGCCGGATCGCAGCGTCGAGATTGGCGGGAAAACTCCTGTGATGGCGCCCGTTTACGGGCCGATCTTCGTGCAGGATGCAGCGCGCGGACGGCGTTTCGCCACGCTGTTGGATTTCCGGGATTTTGTGAAGCTGGCGCAGATGGCTCCGGCGCTGAACCATTCCGGCGGCACCATCTGCGAGCCGACCGACGTGCCGGTGAACAGCCGTCATCTGGACATGCTGCTGGCCCATATGACCCTGTCCGACAAGCCCTTCATGGGGGCGGTGACCGAGCCCGCCCATGTGCGCGACAGTCTGGACATGGCGCGGATCCTGTTCGGCCCGGCGCTGGAGGACGGGCTGACCGTGCTCGCCGCGCTGATTTCCGTGGGATCGCCGCTTTGTTTCGACGAGACCATGACCAAGGCGCTGGAGCTTTATGCCGCGGCCAATCAGGCCTGCATCGTGGCGCCGTTCCTGCTGCCCGGCGCCACGGCGCCCGAAACGGTGGGCGGCACGCTGGCGCAGATGCTGGCAGAGGTGCGGGCGGGCGTCGCCTATGCGCAGCTGATCCGACCGGGCGCACCGGTGATCTTTGGACCCTTCGTGGCCTCGGTGGATGCGGCGGGAGGCGCGGCGCGGTTCGACACGGCAGAGGCGGTGCAGATCACGCGCGGGGCCGGGCAGCTGGCGCGGCGCATGGGGATTCCGTTCCGCTGCGGCGGCGCCCTGACCGGCGCGGCCCTGCCGGATGCGCAGGCGGGATACGAGGCCGCGCGCGGTCTGGCAGAGACGCAGGCGGCGGGCGTGGATTTCATCCTGCATGCCTGCGGCTGGCTCGATGGCGGGTTGGTGGCGGACTTTGAGAAATTCGTCATGGACGCCAACCAGTTGGAAACCGATCTTCAGGTTCCGTCGCACTCCGTGGCCGAGGAGGGCGCGGCGGCGCTGGACCTGATCCGCGATATCGGACCGGGTGGGCATTTTGTCGGGCGCGGCGCCGCCGCAGAGGATCCGGGCGGCGCGGCGGAGACGGGGGATGCGATGGAACGGGCCTCTGCGCAGGTCCGGCACTGGCTGGACAGCCATAACGTGCCGCCGCTGCCCGAGGATGTCGAGACGGCGCTGCGGGCCTTCGTGGCGCGGCGCAAGGCCGAGATCGGCCCCGAGATCTGAGCCTCAGACCGCCTCCGCGCCCAGACCGGCACGCAGCAGCCGCGCCTCTCCCATGATCGCCGCCAGCACCTCGACATGGCGGGCGATGGAATAGGCCGTGTCTTCGGCGCGACGGCGCAGGTCCAGATCCGCCTCCAGATCGACAAGCCGCATCAGCGCGGCACCGCTGCGCGGCAGGGCGGCATAGCCCAGAATCCGCGACAGATGCGCCTCGCGGCGGTAATCGTCGGCGCCGATGCGCGCGGCACGGATCAGCAGGCGCGGGCGGCGCAGGCTGGCAAGCAGGCTCAGGATGTCTTGCATGGTCTTGTCCCTTCGGTCTGGTGACGGGGGCAAGGCTACACAGGCCGGAGCGCTGTTGCCGTGAGGCCGGAGCGCACGTCCGGTCGTTTCAAGATTGTTTATATTTTGGGGATAATTTGACGAAACCAGGATGATTTTAACCGTCGGGTAACACACACACCAATAGGTTGCGTGCTGCTGGGGATAAACTTGTGAACAACATGACCAAGCCACCGGGATCAGGATCATCTGCCGCCGCAGCCGGAGCGGCCCGCTGGGCGGCGCATTTGCCAGCATGGGTGCCGGAAGAGGCCCGGCTTTATCTGGCGCATACCGAAGGCGGCGAGGGCATCCGCAAACTGGCGCGCGAGGCGGGGCGCCATGCCTCCACCGTGCTGCGGCAGGTGCGGCGCATGGAAACGCTGCGCGATGACCCGCTGGTGGACGGGGCGCTGCGCAAGCTTGGCGGGATCGAGGCGGGGGCGATGCAGGCGCGGCCCGGCAAGGAGTGCGGAACGATGGCCGAAGCGCTGAACGACATGACCCCCGACGCGGTGACGCTGGCGCGGGAGGCGCGGCGCGTGCTGCGGCGGCTTTGCGAAAACGGCGCCGTGCTGGCGGTGGCCGCCGAGATGGACAAGGCCGTGGTGGTGCGCGACACCGGGCAGGGCGGGTCGGCCCGCACGGCGGTGGTGGATGCGCCGGTGGCGCAGGCCCTGGCGCTGAAGGGCTGGATCGCCTGCGAGGCCCCGGCGCGGATTTCCCGCTATCGCATCACCCCCGGCGGGCGTGCTGCGCTGAGCCATCTGCTGGCGGAACAGGAAAACAAGCTGCGCGGCTTTGCCGAGGCGCAGGCGGGCTTTGACACCGGGCGCGCGGCAGAGGCGGCGCTTGACGCCGAAGAGGCCGATCCCCGGGGCCGCCGCCGCTATGTCATCGCCGAAAGCCCGCTCGCCGTGCTGGCACGACGGCGCGAGAAGGACGGCGCGCCGTTTCTGGCCGAGGATCTGGTGCGGGCGGGCGAAAGGCTGCGCGAGGATTTCGAACTGGCGCAGATGGGGCAGCGCGCGGCGCAGAACTGGGACCAGTATCTGACCGAAGGCGTGGTGCCGGGCGCGGGCGAAGCGCATCCGCGCGGGCCCGAAGCGGCGCGGCTGCGGTTCTCGGCGGCGCTGCGCGAGTTGGGGCCCGGGCTGGGCGACGTGGCGCTGCAATGCTGCTGCTATCTGGAGGGGCTGGAGACCACGGAAAAGCGCATGGGATGGGCCGCCCGGTCTGGCAAGATCGTGCTGCGCATCGCGCTGCAGCGGCTGAAACGGCATTACGACCTGACCACCGGACCCGGCGGCGGGCTGATCGGCTGAGCGCTTGCGGGGGCGATGGAAAAGGGGGCGGTGCCGTGGCACCGCCCCCTGACGTTGGGCCCTAGATCATTCCGCGACGCGCACCGGCGTATCGCCGGTGACGGGAATGCCGGGATAATCGTCGATAGTGCCGGATTTCAGATCCTCGGCAGCCTTGCGCACGCCCGCCTCATATTCGGGGTGCACGCGGCGCAGCACGGCATACCAGCGCTCTTTCACGCTGTCCGAACAGGGCGACATGGCGCGGGCCATGTTCAGATGCAGCCGCTTGCGCCCGCCCTCGTCGAGCACCTCGGCATAAAGCGCGCGGGGCTGGACGTAATCGGCATCCTTGTCTTCCTGCACATAGCGGTCGGCATCGCCGGAAATGCGCAGCGGCGGCTCCATCACGGAAGGATCGGCCTTGGCGGATTCCTCATACTGGTTGGGCTCGTAATAGGCATCCGGATGGCCGGTGACCTGCGGGAAGAACCGCATCGATCCGTCCTTGTGATAGTGATGCACCGGCGCTTTCGGCGCATTGGCGGGCAGGGCCTCGTAATGGGTGCCAAGCCGGTAACGATGCGCATCGGCATAGGCAAAGATCCGGCCCTGCAGCATCTTGTCCGGTGAAAAACCGATGCCGGGGATCTTGTTGGACGGCGAATAGGCAGCGTTTTCCACGAACTGCCAGTAATTGTCGGGGTTGCGGTTGAATTCCAGCATGCCCACCGGGATCAGCGGGAACTGGTCATGCGGCCAGACCTTGGTCAGATCGAACGGGTTGAAGTCCAGCGTTTCCGCCTGCGCCTCGGGCATGACCTGAATGTTCAGCTCCCATTTCGGGAAGCGGCCCTCGTCGATCGCGTTATACAGATCTTCCTGATAGCTTTCGCGGGTCTTGCCGATCAGTTCCTCGGCCTGTTCGTTGGTGTAGTTGCGGATCGGCTGCTGGCAGCGGAAATGGAATTTCACCCAGTGCCGTTCCCCCGCCGCATTCCACATGGAATAGGTGTGCGAGCCATAGCCATGCATGTGCATCGGGTTCACCGGAATGCCGCGATCCGACATCAGGATGGTGACCTGATGCACCGATTCGGGCTGGGCGGCCCAGAAATCGAACATCGCTTCCGGCGAACGCAGGTTGGTCTTGGGGTGGCGCTTCTGCGTGCGGATGAAATCCGGGAATTTATAGGCGTCGCGGATGAAGAAGATGGGGGTGTTGTTGCCCACCACATCCCAGTTGCCGTCTTCGGTGTAGAATTTCACCGAAAAGCCGCGCACGTCGCGTTCGGCATCGGCAGCACCCAGTTCGCCCGCCACGGTGGACCAGCGCGACAGGATCTCGCAGGTGGTGCCCACCTTGGAGAACAGGCTGGCGCAGGTGTAGCGGCTGATGTCATGCGTGACGGTAAAGGTGCCCTGCGCGCCCCAGCCCTTGGCATGCACCACCCGTTCGGGGATGCGTTCGCGGTTCTGATGGGCCAGCTTTTCGATCAGCTGATAATCCTCCAGCAGCACCGGGCCGCGCGGGCCCGCCGTGGCGGAGGTGTTGTTGCTGGGCACCGGCGCGCCGGCGGAGGTGGTCAGTCGCTTGGTCATGGCTTCCTCGATGGAGTGGTGGGGCAGCTTCCCCTTCACCGACAGGATGTAGAAGCCCTTAGATAATTTCCAATTGCAGTTTATTTAAAGATTGATAACATTTTCCTATGAACCTGACCCTCCGCCAGCTCGGCTATTTCAAGGCCCTGTCCGAACAGCGCAATTTCCGCCGCGCGGCGGAGGCCTGCCATGTGTCGCAGCCCGCGCTGTCGGTGCAGATCCGCGAACTGGAAACCACCCTGAACGGCCCGCTGGTGGAACGCCATGCGCGCGATGTGGTGCTGACCCCCTTCGGGCGCGAGGTGCTGGAGGTGGCCGACCGCATCCTTGGCGAGGTGGCGGCGCTGGAACAGGCGGCACGGCGGCGCGGCGGGCTGACCGGACGGCTGGCGCTGGGGGTGATTCCGACCATCGCGCCCTATTTCCTGCCCGAAGCGCTGGCGGCGATGCGCGCGGCGGACATCTCGCTTGACGTGTCGGTGACGGAGGCGGTGACCGACCGGTTGCTGGATCAGCTGCTGGATGGCAGGCTGGATGCCGCCGTGATCGCGCTGCCCGCCGAACGCGAGGGCATCGCCGCAGAACCGCTGTTCGAGGACCGCTTCCTGCTGGCGGGCAGCGCCGCACGGCTGGAGCTTTACAACGACGTGCCGCATCCCGAAGGACTGGGCGAAAGCCAGCTGCTGCTGCTGGAGGACGGGCACTGCCTGACCGATCAGGCGCTGGCGGTCTGTGGCCGCAGCCGGGGCAATGCGCGCATCAATATGGGGGCATCGTCGCTGGCCACGCTGTCGCGGCTGGTGGCGGCGGGGTTCGGCCTGACCCTGATGCCGGAGATCGCCATTCCGACCGAAGCGCGCGCCGCCGAGGGCATGTGCCTGCGCCGCTTCGCCACTCCGGAGCCGTCGCGCAGCATCGGGCTGGTGCGCCGCGCCAGCACGCCCGCGCAGGGCTGGTTCACCGATCTGGCGCAGCGGCTGCGCGGGGTGGGCGAGGATCTGACGGCGCGGTCGCGGGCAAGCGTTCCTGCCTATTGACCCCCGCGCCAGAGCCGCCATATCTGGCGGCGAAGGACGACGTTCCCCAGATCGGGAACCACGCGGGACGGCCCGAAGCAATGGAGCGTGTCATGGCGTGGATCCTTCTGGTGGTCGCCGGTCTTCTTGAAATCGTCTGGGCTTTTGCGATGAAGCAGTCGCATGGCTTCACCCGGATTGTCCCAACGCTGGTGATGGTGGCGGGCATGGCCGGGTCGTTCTGGCTGCTGAGCCTGTCGATGCGCAGCCTGCCCTTGGGCACCGCCTATATGGTCTGGACCGGGATCGGCGCGGTGGGGGCCTTTATCGTCGGCATCCTGTTTCTGGGCGAGGCGCTGACGCTGCAGCGCGGGATCGCGGCGGCGCTGATCGTGGCGGGCATGGTCACCATGAAGCTCTCCTCCTGACCGCGCGGCGGGCTTGGCAATTGCGCTTTCCCCACAAGGGGCGTAGGGATCGGGGAACCGTCGCCCCCGATCGGGCGGACCGGCTCTGGCATGGGGCCGGACGCTGCCCTATCTTGAAGGCGACCTGACCCAGCACGCGGGGAATTTGCCATGCGCGACCTCAAGATCCCGGCACAGCGCCACCCGGAAAAGGCGCACCGTCCTGACAACGCCCAGCCCAAGAAACCGGACTGGATCCGCGTGAAGGCGCCCGGCGGCGAGGGCTATAACGAAACCCGCCGCATCATGCGCGAACACAAGCTGGTCACCGTCTGCGAAGAGGCGGGCTGTCCCAATGTGGGCGAATGCTGGAGCCAAGGTCACGCGACCATGATGATCATGGGCGACATCTGCACGCGCGGCTGCACCTTCTGCAACATCGCCACCGGTCGCCCCGAGACACTGGACGTGTTCGAGCCGGGCCGGGTCGGGGATTCGGTGGCCAAGCTGGGGCTGAACCATGTGGTCATCACCTCGGTGGACCGCGACGATCTGGACGATGGCGGGGCGGAGCATTTTGCCCAGACCATCCGCGCCGTGCGCCACCGTTCGCCCGGCACCACGATCGAGATCCTGACGCCGGATTTCCTGAAATGCGCGCCCTCGGTGCTGGAAACCGTGGTTGCGGCGCGGCCTGACGTGTTCAACCACAATCTGGAAACCGTGCCCGGTCTTTACCCCGAGGTGCGGCCCGGCGCGCGGTATTTCCATTCGCTGCGCCTGCTGCAGCGGGTCAAGGAGCTTGATCCGCGCATCTTCACCAAGTCCGGCATCATGGTCGGGCTGGGCGAGGACCGCAAACAGGTGGGGCAGGTCATGGATGACATGCGCGCGGCGGATGTCGATTTCCTGACCATCGGGCAGTATCTGCAGCCGACGCCGAAACATCACCGCGTCGACCGGTTCGTGACGCCGGATGAATTCGCGTCCTACGAAAAAACCGCCTATGGCAAGGGCTTCCTGATGGTGTCGGCCACGCCGCTTACCCGGTCGAGCTACCATGCGGGGGATGATTTCGCCCGTCTGCGCGCGGCGCGCGAGGCGCGTCTGGCGAAAGCCTGATCCCGTCCCCAAGGGCGCGGCGGCTCAGCCCTGCCGCGCCTTGACCTGCTGCAGCACATAGACACGGATGGCGGAGGCGAGCCCCGATTCGAGCCCGCGCGATTCGTCGATCTCCGTGGCCAGCGCGTTCAGGGTCTTGCCCTCGGCTTCGGCGATGACACGGAATTCCCGCCAGAAAATCTCTTCCAGCGATACAGATGTGCGATGCCCGCGCAGCGTCAGCGAGCGTTTGACCGGACGCCCGCTCATTCGTCGAGCTTGTGGCCGTCCAGCGCCGCGTCCGCTTTCTTGGCGCGCGCGGCTTCCAGCATTTTTTCGGCCTTGCTCAGACCGTGTCGGGCGGCATTCTGATCCGCGGCGGCGCGTTTTTCGGCGCGCTGCCGGTCCTTGCGGGCCCGGTTGAGATTGATGACCTTGCTCATGGCAGGGACTTTAGCGCGGCGGTGCGCGGCGGCAATGTGTGCAAAATGATAAGGCGCTGCCACATCGGCGGAAAACCGGGGCCCGCGCAGGGCCCCGGAGGACAGGCAGAAGACCGGTTCAGCCCTTGGGGCCGATCATGTCTTCGGGGCGCACGATGCGGTCGAAGGTCTCGGCATCGACAAAGCCAAGCGCGATCGCCTCTTCCTTCAGCGTGGTGCCGTTCTTGTGCGCGGTCTTGGCGACCTTGGTGGCGTTGTCATAGCCGATGGTGGGGGCCAGCGCCGTGACCAGCATCAGCGATTCCTTCATCAGCTTTTCGATCCGCGCCACGTTGGCCTGCGTGCCCACCACCATGTTGTCGGTGAAGGCAGAGGCGCTGTCGCCCAGAAGCTGCATGGACTGCAGCACGTTGTAGCTCATCATCGGGTTGTAGACGTTAAGCTCGAAATGGCCCTGCGATCCGGCAAAGCCCACGGCGGCGTCATTGCCCATCACATGCGCGCAGACCATGGTCAGCGCTTCGGCCTGCGTCGGGTTGACCTTGCCCGGCATGATCGACGAGCCCGGTTCGTTTTCCGGCAGGATCAGTTCGCCCAGACCCGAGCGCGGGCCGGAACCCAGCAGACGCATGTCGTTGGCGATCTTGAACAGCGAGGCCGCCACGGTCTTCAGCGCGCCCGAGAACATCACCATGGCGTCATGGGCGGCAAGGGCTTCGAACTTGTTGGGCGCGGTGACGAAGGGCAGGCCGGTGATGTCGGCCATGTTCTTCGCGACCATCTCCGCCCAGCCTTTCTGGGTGTTGAGCCCGGTGCCCACGGCGGTGCCGCCCTGCGCCAGCTCGTAGATGTCGCCCAGACAGGCCTCGACCCGCTCGATGCCCTTTTTCACCTGATGGGTGTAGCCGCCGAATTCCTGACCCAGCGTCAGCGGCGTCGCATCCTGCGTATGGGTGCGGCCGATCTTGATGATGTCGCGGAATTCCTCGGACTTGGCGGCCAGCGCGTCATGCAGCTTGCGCAGGCCCGGCAGCAGCACGTCACGCGCCTGCATCGCGATGGCGACATGCATCGCGGTCGGGAAGGTGTCGTTGGAGGACTGGCCCATGTTGCAATGGTCGTTCGGGTGCACGGGCTTCTTGGAGCCCATTTCGCCGCCCAGCATCTCGATGGCGCGGTTCGAGATGACCTCGTTCGCGTTCATGTTGGACTGCGTGCCCGACCCGGTCTGCCAGACCACCAGCGGGAAGTTGTCGTCGAACTGGCCCTCGATCACCTCGGAGGCGGCGGCGATGATCGCATCGGCGATCTGCGCCTCCATCGTGCCCAGATCCTTGTTGGCCTGCGCGCAGGCCTTCTTGACCACGCCAAGCGCGCGGATGATCGGCACGGGCTGCTTTTCCCAGCCGATCGGGAAATTCATGATCGACCGCTGGGTCTGGGCGCCCCAGTACTTGTCGGCGGGAACCTCCAGCGGGCCGAAGCTGTCGGTTTCGGTGCGGGTCGTGGCCATCTCTGCCTCCTGAAAGCATACGATTGTGTGCGGTTTAGCGGCAGCTTGGGGCAGGGGCAACGGCGCAGAAGCTGCCCGCGCTGCCGTTAGCGCCCCAATCTCAGGCCGCAGGCCTCCGCAGGCGGTAGATCTGGGCGGGCGGCATGTTGTGCCAGACCCGGCGCCCGCGTTCCGCCACCAGCCCCAGATCGCGCATCAGCGGGCCGGGCACCGGATTGGACGGACCATAGGTGAACTGGATAAGCGGCGCCCCCGGCGGCAGCAGCCGGAACGCCGCCTCCAGAATGGCGCGCTGCAGGTCGCGCGGCAGCGACAGCAGCGGCAGGCCCGACACCACGGCCCGCGCCGTGGGTAGCCCGATGCGGTCCATGTCCTGCGCGCCGCGATGATGCAGATGCACATCCGGGTGCCGCAGCCGCAGGAAAGAGACAAAATCATCATTGATTTCGAGCAGATGCAGATCCGACGGCGCGATGCCCGCCTCCAGCAGCGCCCGGGTGATCTTGCCGGTGCCCGGCCCCAGTTCCACCACCGGCCCCGTGCCCTCGGGCACTTCCGCCGCCATGGCGCGGGCCAGCCGTTCGGACGAGGGCATCAGCGCCGAGACCGACTGCGGTCGGCGCAGCATCTGCCCCAGAAACAGGCTCAGATCGCTGGTGTTCCGCATGTGCCCCCGCCCTCCCGCGCCGCGCTCAGCCGTGAGGCCGATGCGACGCGGCCCGCCATCGGTGGCAGCGGGTCACGGGCGAATGCTCATTTGCGGAAGGAATCAAGCCGGACCACCTCTGCGTCCTGCTGGCGCGGCTCCACCGCGCGGGGGCGCTTGGGCTTGTCATCCGGCGGGGTCGGATCCTCGTCGTCATCCTCGTCATGGGTCTCGAAGCGCAGACCGAATTCCACCGACGGATCGACAAAGGTCTTGATCGCGTCATAGGGGATATACAGCCGCTCCGGCGCGTCGCCAAAGTTCAGCGTGACCGCGAAACCGTCGTCATTCACCTCCAGATCGTCATACCAGTGCTGCATGACCACGGTCATTTCGCCCGGATAGCGGTCGGACAGCCAGTCGGCCAGTTCCACATCCGGATGCTGGGTGTCGAAGGTGATGAAGAAATGATGCTCGCCCGGCAGACCGGAGGCCTGCACCCCCGCCAGAACGTCATGAATAAGCCCGCGCATGGCGCGATGCATGAGATTGCCGTAGTCGATGCCGCCGGACATGGCCCTGATCCTCGTGCCTTTCGGCCACCATATTCGATTTGGCGCCGAGGAAAAGAGGTGCGGGGAATTTTCCGCCGACGGCGCGGCATGGGGCATCACCCCCAGCCCGCCAGCCGCAGCGCGCCGCCCGCCATCGCGCAGACCAGCAGCGTCAGCAGGATCGACCGCTTTGCAGGCCCCAGCAGCAGCGCGGCAAGCGCTGTCAGCAGCACCGCATCCAGCCGCAGCGTGGCGGGATCAGGCAGGGTCAGGCGCAGCGGCCACGCCTCCAGCACGACGCTTTGTGCAAACAGCACGTTGATGGCGAACCACAGCGACAGGTTGGCGATGACCCCCAGCACGGCGGCGGTCACCGCCTCCAGCGCTGCCTGCAGGCGCGGACGGGCCAGCAGCCGTTCCAGATGCGGGGCAAAGGCGAAAATCCACAGGAAACAGGGCAGGAAGGTCATCCACAGCACCAGCGCGCCCGCCGCCAGCGCCATGGGCCAGCCCCCCGCGCCATGGCCCGCCAGCATGCCCACAAACTGCGTGACAAGGATCAGCGGCCCCGGCGTGGTTTCCGCCAGCCCCAGCGCATCGGCCATCTGCGCGGGCGTCAGCCAGCCGCGCAGCGCCACCGCCTCCTGCGCCATCCATGCCAGCACCGCATAGGCGCCGCCAAAGGACAGCACCGCGAGCTTGGCGAAGAACAGGCCCAGATCGACCAGCAGGCCCTGACCGGCCAGCGCCAGAACCGGCAGCGGCAGCAGCCAGAGCGCGGCCCAGACCAGCAGCGCGCGCCAGTTGCCCGCGCCCGCAAGTGGGGGCGGGGGCGCGGCGGGGGCGGGATCCGCCCTCGGGCGCAGGATTCCCACCAGCGCCGCCCCCGCCACCACCAGCGGAAAGGGCAGCTGCAGCGCATAAAGCGCCACAAAGGCGGCCAGCGCCAAGGCCAGCGCCAGCGGCCCCCGCAGCACCCGCCGCCCGAGCCGCAGCAGCGCCTGCACCACGATGACGATCACCGTGGCCTTGACCCCCAGCAGCACCGCCTCGGTCTGCGGCAGGTCGCCCCATGCGGCATAGGCCAGCGCCAGCGCCGCGATGACCAGCGCGCCGGGCAGCACGAACAGCCCGCCCGCGATCAGCCCGCCGGGCACGCCGCGCAGCCGCCAGCCCGCCCATGTGGCAAGCTGCATCGCCTCTGGCCCCGGCAGCAGCATGCAGAAGGACAGCGCGCGCAGATACTGGCGTTCGTCCAGCCAGCCGCGTTCGTCGACCAGAACGCGGTGCAGCAGGCCGATCTGCGCGGCGGGGCCGCCAAAGCTCAGCAGGCCGATGCGGCCAAAGGTGCGGGTGAGGTCGGCAAGGGTGGGGGCAGTCATCGCGCCTGTCTGCCCGGCAAGGGTAACGGGATCATGACGCTCAGCCCAGAACCCGGGACAGTTCGCGCAGCATCTTGGCGCGCAGCGTCTCGGCATAGCCCCGGTGGCTGCGGGCCGTCATCACGAATCCGTCGCGGGTGGCAAGGCTGCGGCGGTAGAAATTGGTGACCGGCAGGCCCGCGCCCTGTGCCTCGATCGCGAGCCCGTTGACCGTGACCCCCATGCGTTCGGCCCGCACCCGCGCGGCGGCGGGATTGCTGCCCGCATTGGGCGTGCCGTCGCCGGACATGTCGATGATGCGCCGCTTGCAGTCGGGGGCCGTGGCAAAGGCATCCAGCGCCGCCATCAGCGCGGCCCCCGGCGCGGTGTCCGACAGCAGGAAGGCGCGCGGCATCGTCTCGACCCGCGCGGCCAGCGCGGCAAGTCCTGCGGCATCCCCCGGCTGCAGCCAGCCCAGCGACAGTTCCTGCCGGTCGGGGCCCGACCATTGCAGCACCGCCAGCGCCACGCGGTCGCGCAGCACGATCTCTGCGATGGAGGGATCGCGCAGCGCCAGCGCCAGACCGTCGGTCTGGATCCGGTATTCGGCGGCATCCACGGAATTCGACACGTCCATGGCCAGAAGCAGCGCGGTCTCGCAGGCCCGCGCGGCAGAGGAGAGGACACAAAGACACAGGGCCAGACGCAGCATGCGCCGATGCTGTCAGCCGCCACGGGTCCGGTCAATGCAGAGAATGGGAGGGGGGGAAAGTGCAGGCTTCTGTTGCCAGGTGCCTGCGAACCCCGCCTTACGCTGCTAGGCACAAGGGCTTAAGAATCGATCTTTCGGACTGCTTACGCAGCCAGAGCGACCGGAGCACGATTGTCGTTGGCAATTATGCTTGATGAACCGATAACGGTGGTATCTCACCGGGACAAAGCCACATCTTTACACGTTCGTCGATCCTGTTTCGGCCCCATGGTCCCCCAACGAAGGGATGTCTGGTGGAGCCGCCGGGTACCGCCCCCGGGTCCGATCCGCTTATTCCATGCGCGTTTATGCCCATAGTCCCGTTGCCGAGACAGATCACATATAGACCCGTGCCGCGCCGGTTTCAACGGTGAAGCGACGCAATCTAGCGCGCTTTGGCGAGAAAGGCGGCAAGCTCCACCTCGGGCTGGCCCAGATGCGCCAGCGCCCGGTCCGCCTCGCGGAAGACGCCGATGCGCATCGGCAGCAGGCCCGCGCAGATCTGCTGGTACATGCGCCCGACGCCGAACCCCAGATCCGAGGGGGCGTAGATGGCGAGCGGGGTATCGGGGGGCTGGCCGTCATGCTGCAGCGCCACCTGCTGCACCGCCGCGCGCATCTCGTCAAAATCGCTGCCGAAGCCTTCAAGCGCCGAGAAATCGACGAGCCAGCCCTGATCCTCGCGCCGCAGCGGATGGTCGCGAAGCGTCCTGCTGGTGCCAAGGCACTGCGTGGCCGTCGTCCGGCCCGCATAGTGCAGATAGGCCAGATTGCGCTCTGGAAAGATGGTCAGCTGGCTTGGCATGGCAGGCCCCTCGCAGGCATCTCGGGCGGCAGGCGACATGTGGCTTTGATCACAGATAGGGCGGGCGGCGGCTTCTGCCAGCGCGACGTCACACCGCCGTCTGCAGCAGCGCGGCAAAGCTGCGCTCGCGCAGCCCCAGCAGGGCCAGCGCGCCCGCTTCGGTCTGCTGGACCAGCGCCACGATGCTGTCGAGCCCGTCCCAAGACCGCAGCACCATCTTGCTGAGATCGTAGGACAGCGGGGTGGGGGCGTAATAGACGATCATCGTCTGGCCTTCATGGGCGCTGAACAGATCCGCCTTGCGCGACTGCAGCGCCATCAGGCGCACGTAATCCTGTTCCACGCCGGTGATGCCTGCCAGATCGACCAGCTGTTTCTGGCCGGGGCGCTGCTGCGGGTGGCGGGCATAGGCGTCAAAGGCGCGGAAGGTTTCCTCCAGCACCGCGATGCCGTCATACCTGACATAGACAAGCCCATGGACAGGAAGAATTCGGAATGTGACTGACATCTGTCCCCGTTGCTGCGCCCGGTTCGGGTCACGGGCACATCGTCCCGCCTAAACGGGCGGGAGGCAACCCCCCTGAACAGGGGGGTCGCCGAGGCCGGTCAGTCCATCGGCTTGAAGTTGAACTCTCCGCCGTCCTTGATCCCGGAGAACCAGCGCGCCGTCACCGTCTTGGTCTTGGTGTAGAAGCGGAAGGCATCGGGGCCATACTGGTTGAGATCGCCGAAGGCCGATTTTTTCCAGCCGCCGAAGGTGTGGTAGCTCAGCGGCACCGGGATCGGGAAGTTGATGCCCACCATGCCCACATTGACCCGGTGCGCAAAATCGCGCGCGGTATCGCCATCGGCGGTAAAGATCGCGGTGCCGTTGCCATAGGGGTTGTCGATGACAAGGTTCAGCGCGTCCTCATAGGTGTCGGCGCGGACCTGCGACAGCACCGGGCCAAAGATCTCTTCCTTGTAGATTTCCATGTCGGGGGTGACGTGGTCGAAATAGGAGGGGCCGACAAAGAAGCCGTTCTCATAGCCCTGCAGCGAGAAGTTGCGGCCATCCACCAGCAGCTTCGCGCCCTGATCGACGCCCGAGGCCACCAGCCCGTCGATGCGCGCCTTGGCCTGCGCGGTGATGACGGGGCCGTAATCCACATCGGCGCCCCCGGTATAGGGCCCGACCTTCAGCGCCTCGACCCGTGGCACCAGCCGTTCGACCAGCGCGTCGGCGGTGGCCTGACCCACCGGCACGGCCACGGAAATCGCCATGCAGCGTTCACCGGCCGCGCCGAAGCCCGCGCCCACCAGCGCATCCGCCGCCTTGTCCAGATCGGCATCGGGCATGATGATCATGTGGTTCTTGGCACCGCCGAAGCACTGCGCGCGCTTGCCGTTGGTGGCGGCGCGGCCATAGATATACTGCGCGATCGGGGTCGACCCGACAAAGCCCACGGCCTGCACCGTGTCATTGTCCAGAATGGCGTCCACCACTTCCTTGTCGCCGTTGATGACCTGCAGCACGCCATCGGGCAGCCCGGCCTCTTTCAGCAGTTCCGCCAGCCGCAGCGAGGTGGAGGGGCAGCGTTCCGACGGCTTCAGGATCATCGCGTTGCCGCTGACCAGCGCCGGACCCATCTTCCACAGCGGAATCATCGCCGGGAAGTTGAAGGGCGTGATGCCCGCCACCACGCCAAGCGGCTGACGCATGGAATAAAGGTCGATGCCCGGCCCGCCATTGTCGGTATATTCCCCCTTGAGCATGTGCGGCGCGCCCATGCAGACCTCGATCACCTCCAGCCCGCGCTGCACGTCGCCGCGCCCGTCGGGCAGGGTCTTGCCATGCTCGCGGCTGACCAGTTCGGCAAGCTCGTCCATATGGGTGTTGATCAGCGCGCCAAAGGCCATCATCACGCGGGCCCGACGCTGCGGATTGGTGGTGGCCCAGGCCTTCTGGGCCTCGGCGGCCTGCGCCACGGCGGCGTTCAGCTCCTCGACGCTGGCCAGCGGCACGCGGCCCTGCACCTCGCCGGTGGCGGGATTCATCACGTCGGAAAAGCGCCCCGAGGTGCCCTTGACGCGCTGGCCGTTGATGAAATGGCAAAGTTCTTCCATGTCTGATCCTCCTGATCGGTCGCGGCCAGCCTAACCTTGCAAAAATGCGGGAAACAGGGGTAATCCGGCAAAAGCGTTTTGCAGAAATTCAGGTGCGACCATGACGGAAAACTGGGATGACCTGCGGATTTTCCTTGCCGTGGCGCGCGGCGAAAGCCTGTCGGCGGCGGCCCGGCTGCTGCGGATGGATCCCGCCACGGTGGGGCGCCGTGTCGCGCGGCTGGAACAGGGGCTGGGGCATCCGCTTTTCGGCAAGTCGCCGCAGGGCTACGCGCTGAGCGAGGCGGGCGCGCGGCTTCTGGCCCATGCCGAGGCGGCGGAGCAGGCGCTGGGGCAGGGGGTGCAGGCGCTGCGCGGGGCCGAAGGCACGCTCTCGGGCCAGATCCGCATCGGTGCCCCGGATGGCTGCGCAAATTTTCTGCTGCCGCAGGTCTGTGCCGCGATTTCCGCCGACAATCCCGATCTCGATCTGCAGATCGTGGCGCTGCCGCGGGTGGTCAACCTGACCCGGCGCGAGGCGGATATGGCGATTGCCGTCTCCGCCCCCAGTGCGGGGCGGCTGCTGGTGCAGAAGCTCAGCGATTACCGCCTGCATCTCGCGGCCTCGCGCGACTATCTGGCGCGGCATCCGCCGATCCGCAGCCGCGCCGATCTGCAGGGGCATCGCATCGTGGGCTACATCCCCGACATGATCTTCGACAAGGAGCTGGATTATCTGGCGGATCTGGGGCTGGACCGGGTGCGGCTCGCCTCCAATTCCGTGGCGGTGCAGTTTCACTGGCTGCGGCTGGGGGCGGGGCTGGGCATCGTGCATGACTTTGCGCTGCCCGCAGCCCCGGGGCTGGTGCGGGTGCTGCCCGAGGAGGTGGCGCTGACCCGCAGCTTCTATCTGGTGCGCCATGTGGACGACCGGCGGCTGGACCGGCTCAACCGGTTTGCCGCAGCACTGGCCGAGGGTGTGCGGCGGGAACTCTCCTCTCTCGAAGGTCTGGCTTGACAGAAGCCCCCTGCGGTCGGACGCTTTCCCGACAGGCGCAAGGCAGGAGGAGGCCCAGATGCAGGTGCAACAGATTCTCAGGGACAAGGGCGGCGATGGCGTGATCACGGTGCCGCCGCAGACCAGCGTGGCCGACGCGGCAAAGCTTCTGGCCGAACGCCGGATCGGGGGCGTGGTGATCTCTCAGGACGGGCAGCATCCTCTGGGCATCCTGTCGGAGCGGGACATCGTGCGCGTGCTCGCCGCGCGCGGCGCCTCGGTGCTGGAGGCGCCGGTGGAGGATCTGATGACCCGCAAGCTGAAGGTCTGCACCCGCGACGAGGATGTGAACGTGGTGCTGGCCCGCATGACCGAAGGCCGCTTCCGCCACATGCCCGTGGTCGAGGATGACGTGCTGGTCGGCATCATCTCCATCGGCGATGTGGTCAAGGCGCAGATCGCCGAACTGGCCATGGAGAAGGACGCGCTGCAGGGCATGATCATGGGCTTCTAGTGCCGTGCGCGTTTCGGGGTTGCAATCACCGGCGCAATATTGTTGCGTGCGCCGAGGTTCAGCCCCCACGCAGGACAGGAAGACCCCATGCGCATCGGCCTTTATCCCGGCACTTTCGATCCCATCACGCTGGGCCATATGGACATCATCAGCCGCGCCGCCGCTCTGGTCGACCGGCTGGTGATCGGCGTCGCGATCAACCGCGACAAGGGTCCGCTGTTTTCGCTGGACGAGCGGGTGGCGATGATCGAGGGCGAATGCGCCGATCTGTCCGCCCGCACCGGGACAGAGATCGTGGCGCATCCGTTCGAGAACCTGCTGATCGACTGCGCCCGCGACGTGGGGGCGCAGATCATCATCCGCGGCCTGCGGGCCGTGGCGGATTTCGAGTATGAATTCCAGATGGTCGGCATGAACCGCGCGCTGGATACCAGCATCGAGACCGTGTTCCTGATGGCCGAAGCCCGGCATCAGGCCATCGCGTCAAAGCTGGTCAAGGAGATCGCGCGGCTTGGCGGCGATGTCAGCAAGTTTGTCACCCCCACGGTCAACGACGCGCTGAAGGTCCGCTTCGGCACCGCCTGAGGGTCAGGCGCCGTAAACCGCGCGATGGGCCAGCGCGTCTTCGCGACCATCCAGATTGCAGTCCATGCGGGTGCGCAGGGGCAGGGCGCGCAGCGTGCTGCGGGTGCGCAGATAGGCGAAGTGACGGGCGAGGCTTTGGAAGGCATGGGTCATTTGAGGGTTCCTTTGTGATCTGATCTGTGGTGTTGGCGCTAACCTAAGCCTCGCTGCGGTGCAGCACAATTGTCGGAACGGTCGTCCCGGGATGCACTCTCTGCATGGCGGCGGCGGATGGCCGGGTTCTGGAAAGGGTTTGTCAACCACAGCGCGCTAGGCTCCGGTCAGTAGCAACAGGAGCCGGATCATGGAGATCACCGACCCCCCCCCCGCCGCGCGGCGGCTGACGCTGGGCGCGCCCAGACCCGCAGGCCGGACCGGGCCGGATATGATGCTGGTGGAGCGGGCGATGCCCGCGCCGGTGCCGGTGCAGACGCAGGTGCTGCCGGTCTTCACCAGCCGCCGCAGCCCCGCCGGGGCAGAGGTGCAGCAGGGCTATGCCGCCGCCCGGCAGATGGTGTCGGACTGAAACGGAAAACGGGGCCTTGCGGCCCCGTTCCGGTCACGTCTCCCGTCCGTTCGGGATCAGATCAGCTTGCCCATCGCCACGGCGGTGTCGGCCATGCGGTTGGAGAAGCCCCATTCGTTGTCATACCATGTCAGGATACGCACCATGGTGCCGTCCATGACCTTGGTCTGATCCATGTGGAAGATCGACGAATGCGGATCGTGGTTGAAGTCGATCGACACGTTGGGCTTGTCGGTGAACCCCAGAATGCCCTTAAGCGGCCCGTTGGCGGCGGCGCGGATGGCCTCGTTCACCTCCTCGACCGTGGTGCTGCGCTTGGCTTCGAACACCAGATCCACCACCGACACGTTCGGCGTGGGCACCCGGATCGCGACGCCGTCCAGCTTGCCGTTCAGTTCCGGCAGCACCAGACCCACGGCCTTGGCGGCCCCGGTGCTGGTCGGGATCATCGACAGCGCGGCGGCGCGGCCGCGATACAGATCCTTGTGCATGGTATCCAGCGTCGGCTGGTCGCCGGTATAGCTGTGGATGGTGGTCATGAAGCCCTTTTCGATGCCGATGGCATCGTTCAGCACCTTGGCCACCGGCGACAGGCAGTTGGTGGTGCAGGAGGCGTTGGACACCACCAGATCATCCTTGGTCAGCGTGTCATGGTTCACGCCGTAAACGATGGTCTTGTCCGCCCCGGTCGCGGGGGCAGAGACCAGCACGCGGCTCGCGCCATTGGCCAGATGCTGCGCCGCCTTTTCGCGGGCGGTAAAGATGCCGGTGCATTCCAGCACCACATCCACGTCGCCCCAGGGCAGGTCGGCGGGGTTGCGTTCGGCGCTGACCTTGATCGGCCCGCGGCCCACGTCGATGGTATCGCCCGCGACCTTGACCTCGACCGGAAAGCGGCCGTGGACGCTGTCGAACTGCAGCAGATGGGCGTTGGTCTCGACCGGGCCCAGATCGTTGATGGCAACGACCTCGATATCGGTGCGGCCCGATTCGATGATGGCACGGAGCACGTTGCGCCCGATGCGCCCGAAGCCGTTGATGGCTACCTTGACGGTCATGGAAATCTCCTCGTTGTCCGAGAGTTGGCAGGCGTGGTGAAGTCAACAGGATCGCAGGGGCAAGTCAACCGCAACATGTTAGCGCTCACCTCCAGAACGCGATCCAGTCCAGAAGCACGAAGAACCTGCGGCCAAGAAACAGCAGATGCTCCGCGTCGTAAAGCAGGATGTCCGCCATGATGGCGGCCAGCAGCGCGGCTCCGATCCAGAGGGCGAGGCGGTTGGTCATGACAGTGTGATGGCGGAGTTTGCGCGCGCTGTCACGGGGCATGTGGCCGCAGCGCGCGGTGCAAGGCGGGGTCCCGCCTGCGCAGGGCATGGCTGCGGCTCAGGCCCGGCGGGCCGCCGCGATCCACAGACCCAGCAGCAGCAGCGACGCAATGGCATTCCAGCCCGCCATGGAAATGCCCATCAGCTGCCACGGGATGTCGTCACAGCGCACCAGCGGCGCCGCCATGATCTGGTTCAGCAGCTCGTCGGTGGACAGCCCCCCGACCGGACCCGAGGTGCAGGTGGTGGGACCGGGCCACCAGCCCTGTTCCACCCCGGCGTGATAGATCCCGACCCCCGCCGTGGCCGCCGCGGCCAGCGCCCCGGCCCATGCCAGCGCGCGCTGCCCGAAGGCAAGGCAGGCCGCACCGATCAGCACCGCCGCCGCATGGGGCCAGCGCTGCCACAGGCAGAGCTTGCAGGGCGCCATGCCCCCCAGATGCTGGAAGCCGAAGGCGGCAAGCAGCAGGGCGGCGGACCCGCCTGCGGCAAGAATGACAAGGGTTCTGTGCGACAGCCTCATGCTCAGAGGTATTTCACCAGAAAGAACCCGCCTGCAAGCAGCAGGACAAAAAGCGTGAACACAAGTCCGAGACGGCGCTCGATGAACTCGCGCACCGGCGCGCCGAAGGTCCGCAGCAGGGCCGCCACCACGAAGAACCGGAAGGCCCGCGCGATCACCGAGGTGACGATGAAGGTGGCCAGCGGCATCGCCGTCCAGCCCGACATGATGGTGATGACCTTGAACGGGAAGGGCGTGATCCCCGCGATCAGCACGGCCCAGAAGCCCACGCCGTTGAAGCGGCTGTTGAAGGCCTCCATCGAATCCGCCTTGCCCAGCGATTCGAGAATGGGCTGGCCAAGGCTTTCGAAGAAGAAGGCGCCGATGCCATAACCCAGAACACCCCCCAGCACCGAGGCCAGCGTCGCCACCAGCGCGATCAGCCACGCGCGATGCGGTGCGGCCAGAATCATCGGGATCATCAGCACGTCGGGCGGGATGGGAAAGACCGAGGCCTCGATGAAGGACACCGCGGCCAGCGCCCAAAGCGCGTGGCGGTGTTCGGCCAGAGACATGGTCCAGTCATAAAGGCGGCGCAGCATGCGGGAAGATCTCCGTCTGGGTCAGCGCGCACGAAGCATGGCGGCGGCAGCGGCGCAACCCGCAAGTGCGAAAATGGCGCAAGTCACCGCCCCTGCGTGCGCCCGCCGCCGCAGCTGCCTGTGCTGCAGGCAGCGCCGCCCATTTGGCACTTTACGAGCCCGGAGGCTGCGGCTAGATCAGGGTCAGGCCCAAGTGGCGGAATGGTAGACGCAGGGGATTCAAAATCCCCCGCCGCAAGGCGTGCCGGTTCGAGTCCGGCCTTGGGTACCACGCTCGAATCAGTGGGGAATTTTTCCCGGACCAGCGAACGCTGACGGCGCGACCTGCGCCCATTCACACTCCGCGTTCACACAGTCCCGTTCTGTTTCCGCTCCGTTCTGCGTCATTTGCGGCGCTCCTGAGCCGCCTTCGACAGGGCCCGCTTGCTCGCACGCTTGCGGTAATAGGCCACCATATCCGCGCTCTGTCCGGTCACTGCTTGGATCTCCGCATCGGACGCCCCGGCCTCGGCCAGCTCCACAATCGCCAGCTTGCGCAGCCCGTGCAGCGTGAAGGGGCGCGCCGCGTCACCAAGATCGGCGCGCCAAATGCGGAACGCCCGTTCGACCGCGTGATAACCCAGAGGCTCGCGCAGGTTCTTCGCGAGGAAATGTGCCCCGCGAACCGGCAGGGCGGCTGCAAAGCTGCGCAGGCTCTGCGGGCAATAGACCTCCAGCCACTGATCGCCCTTTTCATCGCGGACCCGCATCCATTCGCCGTCGATCTGGTCGCGCCGCATGGTGATTGCGGCATTCGGACGCTGGCCTGTGCCAAGGATCAGCCGCGCGGCGATCTTCACCGACTCTGGCGCGCTGTCGAGCTTCGCCACCATCCATTCCGGCCACGGCTCAAATTCGCGAGCGGGCTTGTAGCGCGCCAGCCGTCTGGCCGGGTTTTCGCCCAAGGGCCAGTCCAGCTCCGTGGCGGCATAGTTCCACAGCAGGGACACGGTCTGCGCGTAGCGGCTCGCCTTCCTCGGCGTGTCGCTTAATGTGCTGATTGCGGCGCGCACGCCCTGCCGGGTGGTCTTGCGCATATCCTTGTCCGAGTTCTTTTCCATGATCGCATCCATGGTCCGGCGATACCCGGCCTTGGTGCTGTCCTGCAGCTTGCCCTGTCCTGCGACAGCGTCCCGGCGCCATGCCTCGATGCATTCGCGCCATGTATAGCGCGCGGGGCTTTGCTGCGCGCTATGGCGCCCGGACTGGGCCAGCCAGTAGAGCCGGTCAAGCTCCTCGCTATCGCCCTTCCAGTCGAGCTTGACCTCGCGCGACCGGCGTTTGCCGCCTTCCGTCCATGTCACCCGGTGATAAGGCTCCCATTTGCCGCGCACCCATCGCCAGTGCAGGCGGGGTTTTGCGATGCGGGGCTTGGGTGGTCTCACAGTTCGAAATCTTCGTGCGGAATGGCAGAGTCGCCTGACAGGATCGCCTCGATATCGGCGGTACGCCACCGCTCATGGCCCCCGATGCGACGGGGTTTCGGCAGCGCTCCGGCGTCAACCAGACGTCGAAACTCTGCCGCTGGCATGTCAAGCATGCGCGCCGCCGTGGTGTCGCGGACGGCGAGGGGAGCCGGTGCTGCCATGATCAGTCCTCCTTGCCCAAGGATGCCCGGCAACATTGCTGCCGGGGCATCCGTCCGTGTCTTTCGTGGTTGCGGCGCGGTAGGGTGACCGCGCCAGCGCGGGACATCGACCGCTGCGGATCGGCTGTCAGTACGCTTCGGGCGTCATGGTCGGGGACGCGCTGGCGCTTCGGGTCCGGGCCCGGCCACAGGTGCTGTCCGATCGCGAAGGGGTCGCCCATCACCACCTCCGCCTGCCGGGATAGCGCCGCGGACGCGGCGCCTTTGCCTGCAGCCGCTCCCGCAGCTCGCAGGCCTCCCGCGCCTCGGCGGGATCATCGCTCTGATCCTCGATCACGGCGCAGGCGGCGATCAGTTCCTCCACGCCGGCATGCAAAGCATCGGCCAGCGTGGCCCGGGCCTCGGCGAGGGACGGGACGGCGTATCCGTGACTGGTGGCTGCCGTCATGCCGCCCTGCCTGTCACCTGCGCGAGGTATTGCGTCACGCAGTCCGACATGGTGCCGCCGGTGGTCCGGATGCCGCCCACCACGAGTTCCTGATAATGTGGCGTGGCGGGCGGGTTCTCAGGCACCTGCCACAGCCCGCCTGTGGCCTCGATCACCTCGCGCAGGACACGCGGCTGGTCCGCTGCGGGCACCGCCTCCAGCAGGAGCGCGATTTCCGCGTGCAGGTCGTTATCTTCTGCGCTGATCATGCCGCCGATCCCCCGCGGGAGCCCATGGCGCGCGCGGCGATGGCGCGGAAAATGGAGGGTTCCGCACGCCGCCGGGCCGCCTCCACCTCGGTCATGGCCGGGGCGGGCGGCAGCGGGTCCGGATCGCAGTCAGTGCTGACATGCACCAGCGTCGACCGGCCCGTGATGCGCTCTTCCAGATCGTTCAGCCGGTTTCCGGCTTCGCGTTCAATCGGATGGCCCTGACGGGCCTTCAGCATCAGCCAGCAGTCCTGCCGCCACACGCGGTTCGCGGCGGCGGCTTCGGGGTCGGTCAGAAAGGCGACCGGATCGGAGGGGAAGGTTCCTTGTGGCATCGTAAACTCCATCGGTTTAATGGAGACAAGTCGTAAGTGGGAAAGAATTCCCATGTCAAGCAAAATGGGAAAGTATTCCCCGGGTTTTTGTTCCTATGAGTCGCTTGACAAAAAAGCCCGGCGCGGGGCCGGGCGCGTTTGGTTCTGGGTGTGAGGTACTCGCTGGGCTGGGCCTTTGTGGCGCCTCCAAGTCTTGGCCGCACCCAAGCTTTCGCTGAGCTTTAATCCTCATGGACGCAAGCAAGCCTAACGATCGCTTCTTCTTGTTCAGATTCTTTTCGCCAGTTCGGCTGGCCAGTGCAGCCGCACCCGCGCGGCCCACTTCAGCTTCACATCGTGCATGTTGTCAGCGCCGGGATTGAGCGAGATCAGGTTGAACAGCCCCGGCGCACTGCCCAGCTTAACCTGCTTGACCCAACCCATGCCCGCCTCGTCTTCGCAGACGCAGCGATGGCCGACCTCGTCGGCAGGCACGCCTTCATGAGTCGCGCGGGTGTAGAACAGCAGATCACCGGCGCTGTAGGTCGGTTCCATGCTATCACCGGTGACTTCTACAGCAACCACGCCATGCGGAGTCAGGCCGGGGGGGCATTCTACCTGCGGGCCGTCGCCTTTTTCGTAGACGTCGAACACGGGCACCTGTGCGCCAGCACCGACCTTACCTGCTATCGCAATTGTCGGGGCCACGATGGCAGGCATTTCGACATGGGCAGAGGCGATGACCTGCTCAACGGTGAGACCCAGTGCAGAGGCGATCTTGATCGCGTTCGAAATCTTTGGCGAGGCTGAGGGGTTCTCGAACATCTTGCGAATGGTGGAGTTGCTGAGCCCGGCCTTGGTCGAAACGGTAGCCGGTTTTAACCCACTGTCGCGGTCAAATATCGCCTTAAGGCCTGATACAAACGGGTCCGCTGACATGGGCATATTTTCCCATGAAGCGATCATGCTGGCGACGGGAAAGAATTCCCTTGCAATGGTAGTAAAATTTTCCCATCAAGACTGCCATGGAGCAGTTGATCGCAGATGTTGAGGCCTACGCGGCCTCTGTGAACCGGACGCCGCAGGCGGTGTTGCGCGATGCCATCGGCGCGGGCTGGAAGGAATGGGGCTCGTGGAAGTCCGGCATCTCCAGCCCGACCATGGCTCGCGTCGATCGGCTGCGCGACTTCATGGTCGCCAACCCGCCCCCGGAAGTTGAGGGCCCTGCGCAGGAGGATGCCGCATGATCCGGCGTTTGATTGGCCGCGCCCTCGGGCGCCGCACCATTGATGCGCCGGAGCCGGTGCTTGGGGATGCCATGCTGCTGGGGCGGGGTGATCTGCTTGACCGGCTGGTGCGGCTGCGGGCCAGCGCATCGCTGATGCGGCGCAGTTCCGAGGCGCTTGCCCTGGATCTGGAAGGGCTGCGCGGGGATCTCGAGCAAATTCTTGGGGAGAAAGGGCGGTGAGCATGTCTTTACGCCTTGTCGTTAATAACTCGGGCCAGCCTGCCGCGCAGGCGGCGCCAGCGTCCTGCACCAAAGTTCTGGACCGCTACTGGCTGCGGATTGCGGCACCCGAGATCTGGGCCCGGTTCCTGCACACGGCATTCGCCGGTCCCGAAGCGGTGGCGGTGCATTTCGAGGTGCGGTTTTCGACTGCCTGCAACTGGTGGAACGGCCTCAACCGTCCCTCCGCCGATAAGATGCTGATCGCCATGGTGGAAATGCCCGAGGCGCTGACTGCCGCGCTGGCAGCAGAACTGGACGCACGGAGGGCGGCGTGACCGTCGCCGTCCCATCGAATGTTCGGGCCTGTCACCCGAGCATGCTGCGGGGTGCGCTCGTGCCCTGCAGCTTGTCGCGCGGGGAGTCCCCCATCCTCCCCGATGCCCCGCGCGCCTTTCTGAATCCCCAACCGTGCCGGGGGCAATCGGCGCGGGTTTCCTTCCTGTCAGACTGGATCCCCGCGTCGCCCCCGCGGCGCGGGGCCTTTTTGTGAGGTAGACATGACCGACATCGCAATGACGACAGCACGCGGGGCCGATCCTCGTGGGGATGCCGGACGCCCGGCGCAGTCCGCTGACATGACCCGTCCCGTCGATCCCATCCTTGCCTTCGGGCTGCGCGCGCAGGCGGTGGCGGTGAAGGCGCAGGCCTCGTGTCTCACGGAGCGGGAGATGCTCGGGCTGGTCGAGGCGCTGCTGGACTGGGCCGGGGAGGATGTGCGCGCCCGCGACGCGGTACGGGAGTTTCTGGCGCTGTGCCGGCACGACGTGCCCGCCGCCGGGCGATTCCTGCAGGAATGGCTCGAGGGCTGGATCTGCGTGATTTCCGACAATTGGCCGGGCGATGTTCTGGCGGGGCTGGAGGGGGAGGCTCCCGGGCCGCTGCCTGCGGGCTGGCGCCATGTGGCGGCCTGTCTGCCGCCGATCGGGGGCGCGGGCCATGGCTGAGCCGGTGCTGGATCCACAGGACAAGCTGACCATCATTGCGGATCTGCCTCGGGCGGAGCTGAAGGGCTGGCTCTGGCAGCTGCGCCATGCGCGTCAGCGGGGGGCGTTCCCGGGCGAGATGGCGGCGCTGACCGCGCGGGCCGATCAGCTCAACCTCGATCTGCGGCAGGAGGCGTCATGGACCCTCGGCTGACTGAGGCCAAAGCTATCCCGGTGCGCGAGCTGGTCGACCGGCTGGGCATCACCGGCCTGCGGGCGGCAGGTGGCGAGCTGGTCGGGCCCTGTCCGCTTTGCGGTGGCCGGGACCGGTTCGGCATCAACCTGCACAGCAGGGCGTTCCTGTGCCGCAAATGCGGCATCACCGGCGGCGACACGGTCGAGCTGGTGCGGCAGGTGCTGAATCTGGGCTTTGCCGATGCCCTGACCTGGGCTTGCGGCGAGGCGCCCGCCTCGATCGATCCGGCGGAGCTGGCCCGGCGTCGGGCCTTGGCCGAGGCGGAGGAACAGCGCCAGCGCGCGGCGCAGAACCGCTATCGCGAGCAGAGCCTGCGCGATGCCCGCGAGATCTGGGCCCGGTCGCGGCCCGGATCGCAGGGTGTGGTGCGGGCCTATCTGATGGCGCGCGGCTTCACGCCCGACATGCTGCCAGAACTGCCCGAGGCGCTGCGATTCCTTGTCGATCACCCTTACGTCAAAAAGATCGGGCACGAGCTGGTGACCGTGCATCGTGGCCCCTGCATGATCGCGGGCGTGCTCGATGCCGGGGGCGCGCTGACGGCGGTACACCAGACCTGGGTCGACCCCGAACCGCCCCACGGCAAAGCCCGGATCACATGGCAGGGCGAGACACTGCCCGCCAAGATGGTGCGCGGATCCAAGAAGGGCGCCGCGATCCGGCTTTGCACGCCCGAGGGTGCCGACACGCTAGTGATGGGCGAGGGGATCGAGACCACGCTTTCGGCCATGGTGGCGGGCGCGGTGCCGGGCGCCGCCTATTGGGCCGGGATCGATCTGGGCAACATGGCGGGCCGGGCGCGGCGCGGCGAAGGCCTGCGCTATGCCGGTCTGCCGGACCTGACTGACACCGAGGCCTTTGTGCCGCCCGCTTGGGTGCGGCGGCTGATCTTCATTCAGGATGGCGATTCCGACCCGCGCGCCACGCGGCACAAGCTCGAATGCGGGCTGCGCCGCGCCATGGCGCTGCGGCCCGGCCTGCGCGGCCAGATCGTCCATCCCGGGGAGGGGGTGGATCTGAACGATGTCCTGACGGGACGGGACCAAAAAGACGACAGGACGGGACAGGACGCATGACCGACCGCAGAGATGACGTGCGCGCGCGCTTCGCCGCAGCCGAGGATGTCGACCTGCCCGAGGGCGTGGCGGCCGAGGCGCAGGAAGACCCTAAAGGCTCAGCAGAAGAGGCCGAGACTGGCGGCATCAAGGGAGGTGGCAAGAAAGGCAGGGCCTTAACCCCGGCGCAGCAGG